>NZ_JBGSHG010000088.1:0-79435 GCF_041752335.1 Acetobacterium sp.
GAATGTAAAACATGGAACCTTTAAGGGGGGAATCCACCCACCCTATAGAAAGGAAAGTACTGCTGAAGTTCCTCTGGGCTTTGGCGCAAAGCCGGAAATGGTGATCATACCCATGTCGCTGCACATTGGGGCACCTTGTACGCCGATCGTAAAAAAAGGCGATCAGGTATTTCTTGGCCAGAGAGTCGGAGAACCAAATGGTTTTGTTTCCGTACCAGTACATGCCAGTGTCTCTGGAACAGTTGTTGCGGTTGAGGAGCGTCCGCATGCATCGGGAGATCGGGTCATGGCGGTTGTTATCGAATCGGATGGTTTGGATACTATTGATCCAAGTATCAAACCATATGGTACTTTAGAAGAAATGGACGCAGATACCATTAAAAAAATGGTTCTGAATTCTGGTATTGTCGGTCTTGGCGGGGCAACCTTTCCAACTCACGTAAAACTGGCGATTCCACCGGACAAAAAAGTTGATTGTGTTGTTTTAAACGGTGCTGAATGCGAGCCCTATTTAACTGCCGATCATCATTTGATGCTGAATCAGGCTGAAAAGGTAGTTATGGGATTAAAAGCAACCATGAAAGCAGTTGGCGTTGAAAAGGGTTTTATCGGCGTGGAAGATAACAAAACGGATGCTATCGAAGCCCTTGTTAAAGCAATTGGAAACGATAGCAGACTGGAAGTTTACTCACTGCATACTAAGTATCCTCAAGGTGCTGAAAAACAATTAATTGCGGCAATCACAGGCCGTGAAGTGCCATCGGGTGCTCTCCCAGCAGATGCCGGTGTTGTGGTAATGAACGTAGGAACTGCAGCTCAAATAGCAGAGTCCATGACAACGGGCATGCCATTGTATAAACGTTATCTGACTTGTACAGGGGATGCTATTAAAAACCCTCAAACCATCGAAATTCGGGTGGGTGTACCTTTTCAATCTGTTATCGACCAGTGTGGCGGGTTTTCCGCTGAACCTGGAAAAGTAATTTCCGGCGGACCGATGATGGGTGTTACTCAATTTGATACCGACATCCCGGTGATGAAGGGAACCTCAGGAATTTTATGTTTAACTAAGGAATCTGCTAAAATTTCGATACCGTCAAATTGTATTCACTGCGGTAAATGTGTGGGTGTCTGTCCAATTCATTTGCAGCCACTTTATATTGCTGAGTATTCGCAACGGAATAATTGGAATAAATGCGAAGAAAATCATGCCATGGATTGTATTGAGTGTGGAAGCTGTTCTTACATCTGTCCAGCAAAACGAACCCTGGTATCATCAATTCGTGTGGCTAAACGTGAAATTATCGCACAACGAAGAAAAGGAAATTAGGAGGAATATTGATGAATGAATTAAATCTTACAGTGTCATCATCCCCTCATATCCGGGCAAAACATTCCACAGCCAATATTATGCAAAATGTTATTATTGCTTTGTTACCTGCATTGGCTGTCGCAGGATTTGTTTTTGGGGTATGGGCATTGGCACTAGTAGCTATTTGTGTTATCTCGTCAGTGGTTACAGAAGCGGTTATTCAAAAGCTGCTAAAAAAACCAATCACAGTTAATGACTGGAGTGCGGTTGTAACAGGAGTGCTCTTAGCATTCAACTTACCGATTAACGCACCCTGGTGGCTCGCTGTAGTGGGTTCTGTTTTTGCTATTGCCATTGTAAAACAATGTTTTGGTGGTTTAGGACAGAATTTTATCAACCCGGCCTTGGCAGCAAGAGCTTTTCTGTTGGCGTCCTGGCCAGGACATATGACCAGTACCGCTTATATTCCAGTTACAGATACAGTAACTACAGCTACCCCATTGGCCTTGTTGAAGGCTGGAGAAGCGGCAAGTATGCCTTCAACCATGGATTTATTTCTCGGTTTAAACGGCGTGTATGGATGTATAGGGGAAATTTCAGCTCTTGCTCTACTAATCGGGGGATTGTATCTCATTTTTAAGGGCATCATCAGTTGGAGAATTCCAACCATCTATTTATTAACGGTGGGAATTTTTGCGTTGCTAGTTGGACAGGATCCAATTGTCCATATCGTATCTGGTGGTGTTATGTTGGGTGCCTTCTTTATGGCAACTGACTATGCATCTTCACCAGTAACAGCAAAAGGCCAGATCATTTATGCCGTCGGTTGTGGGCTGATTACGATGATCATTCGTATCTATGGCGGATATCCAGAAGGATGTTCTTACTCAATTCTGCTGATGAATGTGGCAACACCTCTGATTGAACGCTTCACCAAAGAACGTATCTATGGTGTGACTAAAGTCAAGAAGGAGGCTAAAGCATAATGGAAACCAAAGAAAAAGTACAAATCGACTGGAAAGTCGTATTTAAACTCGGAATAATTTTGTTTGTCATTTCTGCTGTGGCCGCCTGTGCGCTGGCGTTAACCAATGAAGTTACGGCCGGAACCATTGAACAAATGAATATTGAAAAAAACACTTTAGCGCGTCAGGAAGTGCTTTCAGACGCAACAGAGTTTGAACAAGTTCCAGCTGAAGATGTTGAAAAACTGGCGAAAGAAATTGGGATGGAAAAACCTGAAGAGCTTCTGGAAGTATATACAGGAACAAATGGTGGTGAAGTTGTCGGATATACAGTAAAAACCGGACCTACCAGTGGGTTTAGTGGCGAAGTTCAGGTTTTAACTGGTATTTCAACAGAGGGTGTGATTACTGGCATTACCATCATCAAACATAATGAAACCCCAGGTTTAGGCGCTTTAGCTGCCGGCGAATGGAAGGATCAATTTGCCGGAAAATCAGCTAAGGAAGAATTGATAGTGGTAAAAGGTACTGCAAAAGAAGGAAGTAATGAGATTCAGGCCATTACAGGTTCTACTATTACTTCTAAGGCAGTTACATCAGGGGTGAACGTGTCAAATCTAGTTTACCAGAATATGTCGAAATAGGAGGGAATACAAAGATGAATTTTATGAAGAATCTTACTCGTGGAATCATACGAGAAAATCCCACCTTTGTTCTTGTTTTGGGGATGTGCCCAACCCTTGCGGTGACCACGTCAGCCATAAATGGGATGGGGATGGGCCTGGCAACCATGGCGGTGTTGATTGGCTCGAATGTAGCTATCTCAGCGCTGCGAAAAGTAATACCAGATAATATCAGAATCCCGGCCTTTGTTGTTGTTATTGCATCGTTTGTTACCATCATTGGGATGTTAATGAAAGCCTATGTACCGGCACTGGATGCGGCTTTGGGGATCTTTATTCCCTTGATCGTTGTTAACTGTATTATCCTGGCTCGGGCAGAAGCCTTTGCATTTTCGAATGGTATTGCGGACTCATTTGCCGATGCCGTCGGAATGGGGATAGGATTTACTCTGGCGTTAACAGTTTTAGGTTCGGTTCGTGAAATTTTAGGGGCCGGCAGTATTTTTGGATTCTCATTATTTGGTCCAGCTTATGAACCAGTATTGTTAATGATCCTGCCTCCTGGGGCATTTTTAACCCTTGGTCTTTTGATTGGCCTCATTAACTGGAAAACGAAAAAGGCATAGGGGGAGATATCGATGACTTTAATTTTTATAATGATCAGTGCAATTTTTGTCAACAACTTTGTACTGTCGCGATTTTTAGGTATTTGTCCGTTTTTAGGGGTTTCTAAACAAGTTGAAACCGCCGTCGGTATGGGGGTTGCAGTAACCTTTGTTATGGCTCTGGCTTCTGCGATTACTTATGTGGTTCAATATTCAATTCTTGATCCATTGAGTCTTGGTTATCTGCAGACAATTGCATTTATTTTAATCATTGCGGCATTAGTTCAGTTAGTAGAAATGATTATCAAAAAATCAAGCCCTTCGCTATATCAGGCGCTGGGCGTGTATCTGCCATTGATTACAACCAACTGTGCGGTTCTTGGGGTTGCGTTAATCAATATTCAAAATGAATACAATTTCATTGAAACTATTTTCAATGGTGTCGGTGCGGCATTAGGTTTCACCCTTGCCATTGTTCTGTTCGCCGGTATTCGCGAACGTCTTGAAACTTCGGCAGTGCCTAAAGCACTGGAAGGATTTCCCATTGCATTATTAACAGCCGGTTTAATGGCGATTGCATTTTTGGGATTCTCCGGAATGAAGTTAGGTTAGGGGGGATACGGAAATGTTAAATGCGATTTTAGTTCCAGTCGGTATCCTCGGTGTATTCGGTTTAGTATTTGGAATTGGTCTTGCGATTGCAGCCAAGGTTTTTGAAGTTTATGAAGATCCGCGCGTACCAATGGTAAGAGCTGCTCTTCCCGGCGCTAACTGCGGCGGTTGTGGTCTGCCTGGTTGTGATGCGTTGGCTTCTAACATTGTTGATGGGGCTGCTGCCATTGATGCCTGTCCGGTTGGTGGAGCTGATTGTGCTGCTGCTATTGCTGAAATTATGGGTATGGAAGCAGGGAGTGCTATTAAAAAGGTTGCTACTGTAATTTGTCAGGGAACCTGTGAAACAGCACCAAACCGTGCTGAATATTATGGCGAAATGGATTGTCGTGAAGCGATGATCGCTTCTGGTGGGGCAAAAGGTTGTCGTTATGGCTGTATGGGATTGGGAACTTGTAAAGCGGTATGTCCTTTTGGTGCCATCGTTATGGGTGAAGATGGACTACCTAAAATTGATCCTGAAAAATGTACATCCTGTGGGAAATGTGTGGAAGCCTGTCCAAAATCAATTATGCATCTGGTTCCGGCAGTTCAGGAAGTTATTGTAAAATGCCATAATCTGGATAAAGGGAAAATTGCCAGATTGTCATGTACAACTGCGTGTATTGCTTGTGGCGCGTGTGTTAAAGCATGTAGATTTGACGCGATTACAGTTGTTAATAATTGTGCAGTGATCGATTATGATAAGTGCCGTCAATGTTATGAATGTGTGGACAAGTGTCCGATGAACTGCATTTCTGGCGATGTGGAATATGGAAAATCGACTGCTTATATCATTGAAGAAAATTGTATTGCCTGCGGATTATGTGCAAAAAATTGTCCGGTTAATGCAATTACTGGAGAAATTAAAAAGCCTCCTTACATTATCGATCACGACATGTGTATTGGTTGTGGAATCTGTTTTGATAAGTGTAAGAAAAATGCAATTGAAATGCGACCAAATAAAACAAAATAAATGATAAATCTTAAAAGGCTCTTCATTGAAAAATGAGGAGCCTTTTTTTCTTAATAATTTATGACAATTCAGTATTTGAGTAAAATTTTAATGAGAATTTTAGGAAAGATGTATAAAATAAATTCAGATTCTGTTAAAATGATGATATTGTTGATATAAGGAGGCTTATAGTGAACGAAAAGTCAGACTATCACGCATCGATCAAAGAGCTTCCTGAGGATGAACAGCCCCAGGAAAAAATGATTCGTCATGGGGTGGGAAGCTTGAGCAATGCAGAATTGTTAGCTATTATTATTCGCACCGGAACCCGGGGTGCCACATCAGTAGAGGTTGGCAGGAAAATCATTGAGTACCTTGACAATGATCTGTCTTACTTTCATCAAATGGATGTTTTAGAACTGAAACGAAACCCAAAGCTATCAGGAGTTGGCATCGTTAAAGCATGTCAGATTAAAGCCGCCATTGAATTAGGCCGTCGGATGAAACAGAAGGATCTCCCTGAAATTAAAATTACCTCGCCCCAGGATGTGGTAGGATTACTAATGGATGAGATGCAGTACCTCAAACAGGAGTGCTTTAAAGTTATTTTGTTGGATACTAAGAACAAGGTGATTAAGGTTGAAGAAATTAGTCTTGGTACGCTTAATTCGTCTCTGGTTCACCCAAGAGAGGTATTTGTGAAGGCGATCAAACAGCACGCAGCATCGATTATCCTGGCACACAACCATCCCTCTGGTGATACCGAACCCAGTGCAGAAGATAAAAATATCACCAGGCGTCTGGTCGATGCAGGAGAACTCATTGGCATTTCAGTGTTAGATCATATTATCATTGGCCGAGAGACATATCTGAGCTTTAAGCAGGAAAAACTTCTGTAATTACCTTAAATTTAAAAAAATCCTAACGTCTTCCTGAAAATTAGGGTATAATAGTATGCATGTTTTTATTGTTGCGTGATTTAAATAAAACAATCAAAAATAGATCCAATCAGGCACATCAAAAACTGATTAAGCTAAGCTTTTTCGAATTGAATTAGAACCGGGGGTAGAATTATCAGTCTCGTTTATACATATCATATATCAGAAAATCATGAAAAGCTGGTCAGGGAAGAACTGGTCAATCGTTATAGTTACTCCAGCCGTTTAATCAGAGAAATCAAACGAATTGGAAAGATCAGTTTAAATCAAAAAGAGTGTTTTTTGGGACAGCAAATCAAGCCAGGGGATATCATTGAGATTAAAATGCCACAGGAAGATATTGATGGAACGCCAGTGTCAGGCAAACTTAGCGTAGTTTACGAAGATGATGAATTGTTGGTCATCAACAAACCACCTTTTTGTGTGACCCATCCCACCAAGAGCCATCAATTGGATACCCTGGCAAATTATATCAGCTATTATTGGCATGATCGAGGGATTTCCGCGAAAATTCGTTTTATCAATCGATTGGATCGGGATACTAGCGGCATTGTGGCCATAGCAAAGAATAAGTATGTGCATCATTATGTGCAAAATGATATGAATTCGGGCAAGGTCAGAAAGGTATATCATGCTTTTGTTCATGGAAAACTTTCCTGTGCCGAAGGAATCATCGATGCCCCCATCGGACAACCCTATGAAGATAGTATTCATCGGATTGTGATGGATAAGGGAAAACCATCGGTTACCCGCTATAAGGTGTTGGAAGAGTATCAGAACGCATCATTGGTTGAGTTGATTCTGGAAACCGGACGAACCCACCAGATCAGGGTTCATTTAAAGTATCTGGGAAATCCGATAATCGGGGATCCTTTATATCATGGCGATGACTTGACCGTTAATTGTTTTGAAATGTCGCATCAGGCTCTGCATGCAAGGAGCCTGGAGTTATCGCTTCCTAGAAAAAAATATCTACGCGTCCAGGCTGAATATAACAGCGAATTAACAGACCTTCGCAAGCGTCTGAAAGATAATAAATAGAAAAGGTGATGGAATGAGTGAAAAGCAAACAAAAGGGATAAAAAGACGTAAAAAGAAAAAACACATTGGGGTAAAGGTACTTATTGTTCTTTTAGTACTAGGCATCCTGGGAGTTGGGGTAATGTACTCAATCTATGCTGCAAATCGTATGGATATCTCAGATTATCAATATCAGGCGAAGGATAAAACCGAGATTTATTCAGCGGACAATGCTCTGATTGCCGAATTGTACACAAAAAATCGTACCAATGTTACCATCGATCAGATTCCTTTGCAATTGCAACAGGCACTGATATCGGTAGAAGATTCGCGGTTTTACGATCATTTTGGGATCGATTTACTGGGGATTGTTCGGGCATTTTTCTCAAATATTGCCAGTAATGGTATCGGTGAAGGTGCCAGTACCATTACCCAACAGCTTTCCCGGGTGCTCTTTTTACCGGATATTGCAACCGAGCAGAATTTTAATCAGTCTCTGGTGAGGAAACTGAAGGAAATATCGATCGCGTTGCAGCTGGAGGAAAAATATACCAAAGAGCAAATTCTGGAAATGTATTTTAATGAATACTATTTCGGTTCCGGTGCTTATGGAATTGAAGAAGCTGCTCAAACCTATTTCAATAAACCGGTCTCTGAGGTTAATCTGGCGGAAGCTGCGATGTTGGCTGGTTTGCCACAGGCACCCAGTGCATATGCTCCCAATACCGATTTTGAAGCAGCCAAAAAACGTCAGCAGGAAGTGCTGACGCGAATGGTTAAGGAAAAGTATATCACTCAGGAAGAAGCAGACGCCGCGTATGCATTAGAATTGGTTATTCGCGATCCGGCTACTATTAGCAATAATGATCAGATTGTCGACAATTACGAAGCGTACGTAGGCCGGGCGCTGGATGAATATGCACGATTAAAAGCCTCGGCAGTTATGCAGGAACGTGGGATAACAGAAGATCAGGCCATTGATTATATTAAAGAAAACATTGCTAATGGCGGCTATCGTATCTATACGACCATTAATACTGCCATGCAGGGGGATGCGATCGAGAGCTTGAATGATGGATTGGACGGAGACTTACCGAATGAAACCGGGTCCATCGTAACAGTGGATCTGGATGGTGCTGTAAAAGCCTATTATGGCGGGAACACTCAAATAGATATGGCGAATACGCCAAGACAGCCAGGGTCAAATATCAAGCCTCTTTATTATGCGGCTGCCATGGATAAAGGATTAATCACCCCTTCGACAACGATATCGGATACTTATACTGATTTTGGCGGTTACGCACCGAGAAATTATGACGGAAGCTATCATGGTACAGTCACTGTCCGGACGGCGCTGGTCAACTCATATAACATCCCGGCAGTTAAGGTATATGATAAGGTAGGTCCCGAAGCAGCCGTGGCATTTATGCAAACAATGGGTATCTCGACCTTTGAAGATACTGACTACAATCTTGCAACTGCCCTGGGTGGGATGACCTATGGGATCAAACCGCTCGAAATGTCAGCGGCCTTTAATGTGTTCAATAATGGCGGTGTATATAACAAACCCTATTTTATAACAAAGATGGAACAGGTCAACGGTGAGGTGCTTTATACCAAAAGTGATACCAGTGCGACATCAAAAAAAGTCATGGCAGATACCACAGCGACAAATATGATGAGTATTCTAGAAGGTGTAGTAAGTTATGGAACCGGTTCATCGGCGGGTCAGATTTATACGACAGCCGGGAAAACCGGGACCACCCATGATAATAAGGATTTATGGTTTACCGGAATCACCGGAAATCTTACCACTGCAGTTTGGTTGGGAACCCCAGAAAATGATGTGCTTTACGGCGGTAGTGCCAGGGCGGCAGGTATCTATGGTAATTACTTAAGCATGGTTATCGATCAGGACTTGCTGACCATAACAGAAATGGAAAGAACTTCAAATGACGGGGACATTTCAGGTGCTTCCTCCATCGACTCAGGTACCAGTACCACGGATAAAGAAGAGGAAACAAAAACCGATACGACAACGACAACCCCAACGAGTCCAACTAAGCCAACCACGCCGACAACCCCAACCACTCCGACAGAGCCGACTGAGCCGACAGAGCCGACGACCCCAACAGAGCCGACGACTCCAACTGAGCCAACGACTCCAACCGAACCGACCGAACCAACTGAACCGACAACTCCGACGGAGCCCACAACACCAACTGAACCAACTACTACCTAATGGAGGATTATGATGATTGTACAAACGAAATTGAAAAAACAGGAAATAAAACAGAATATGCGGGGGGGCAATGGTGATGTTGCGATTACCCATATTACCGATAGTGAAATCCTTGGAAAAAATTGCCGACTCTTTGCCCAGATCACAGTAAAACCCGGAGATTCAATCGGGGAACATCAGCATCTGGGTGAACGAGAAATATTTTATTTTTTACAGGGAAAAGGCATTGTTGTTGACAATGGCAGGGAATCTGAAATCGGCCCCGGGGATGTGATGGTTACTCCTGATCAAAGCAGTCATAGTGTCATTAATACAGGTGATCAGGATTTAGTGTTTATGGCACTGATCCTCAATGAAAACGCGTGAAAAAAAAGAAAATCGAACAAATTTTAGCCACACTGGAAAGCCTTTACGGCCAGGAACAGTGTGGCTTAGATTTTGATACCCCTTTTGAATTGCTGATCGCCACCATCCTTTCGGCGCAATGTACGGATGTCAGGGTGAATATTGTCACAAGGGATTTGTTTGAAAACTTCAATACCCCAGAAGCTATTTTATTGTTGGGAGAAGAAGGTCTGCTGGCAAAAATAAAAACCTGCGGTCTGGCCAAAACGAAGACCAGAAATATCATTTTGACCTGCCACCGGTTGCTGACGGAATATAACGGCATCGTGCCCAAGCAAATGGATGAACTGATCACACTTCCGGGGGTTGGTCGAAAAACCGCCAATGTGGTCATGAGCAATGCCTTTGATATCCCGGCAATTGCCGTGGATACCCATGTTTTTCGGGTTTCCCGAAGAATTGGTCTGGCCGCAGGAAAAACCGTGCTGGAAGTTGAAAAAGAGTTAATGAAAAGCATCCCGAAAGACAAATGGTCTCAGGCGCATCATTGGCTCATCTGGCATGGACGAAAATGCTGTACGGCAAGAAATCCTAATTGCAGCGGGTGTAGTTTGCTAAGTCTCTGCGTTTTTGGCAGTCAGAATTTTAAAGAAGCATAGTATCAGAACAATTATTTCTTGTGTTTTTCTTAAGAATGGTTTATGATAATCACTATAAATAATCATTGAAAAGAAAAAGGAGGAAAAGAAATGAAGAAAAGAGTTGTTAGTGTTTTACTTGTAGTGATGTTCACCGCTTCTATTTTTGCATTTGCAGGATGCTCAACATCCGGTGGAAGTGCCGATGCAGATGTTGTCAAACTTGGCTTTATCGGGCCAATGACTGGCGATGCAGCCATTTACGGAAGCTCAGCAGAAGAAGGTGCCCAATTAGCCGTAGCTGAAATTAATGCTGCTGGTGGTATTGACGGAAAAAACATCGAATTAGTTGCCTATGATTCAAAAGCAGATCAAACTGAAGCAATCAATGCTTATAATCGATTAAGAGACCAGGATGGTGTCGTTGCAGTGATCGGTGGAACCTTAAGTGGTGAAACCTTGGCAATGAAAGACATTATGGTTCAGGATAATATGCCAGTATTATCGCCAACAGCAACAGCAGTTGAAGTAACTCAAGACGCGCCCAATGTATTTAGAGCGTGCTTCCTGGATGACTATCAGGGACAGGCCGCTGCTAACTTTGCCGCTACTACCTTAGGTGCAAAAACAGCTGCGTTATTAATCGGAACTGGTAATCCATACTCAGAAGGCGTATCTGAAGCATTCAAAGCGGCATTTACAGCCAAAGGCGGAACAATTGCCGGCAGCGAATCTTATGGTACTGCTGATAAAGATTTCAGTGCTCAATTAACAAAGATCAAGGAAATGAATGCGGATGTCGTGTTTGTTCCTGATTATGTTCAAACAGTTGGACCAATTCTTCAAAAAGCAAAAGAAATGGGAATTACTGCAAAATTTGTCGGAGCTGATGGCTGGGATGGCGTTCAGGAAGAATATGCTGATGCCGCGCAGGGGAATTACTTCACCAATCATTATGCAGCGGATTCACCATCTGAAACAGTTCAGAACTTTATTACTGCTTACAAAGCGGAATATGATAAAGTGCCAAACTCATTTGCAGCTTTAGGTTATGATGCCGTTTATGCTATGGTTGCAGCGATTACTGCAGCTGGATCAACTGAACCAGCAGACATCATCACCGCATTGAATGCAACAGATCACCCCGGCGTTACCGGAACCTTGAAGTTTGATGATGAAGGAAATCCCAAAGACAAAGAAGTTACTATTATTAAAATAGACGGTGGTCAATTAAAATTCGATTCTACGGTTGTTAATAAATAGCATTTAACAAACTACAATAATTCAAAAAAGCACAAGGGATATAGGAGAGGGTAATCTCTTCTATATCCATTTTATGTTATTCTATAAAGGAGGATACATCGTGAATTTATTTCTGCAACAGCTGATCAACGGGCTAAACGTAGGGAGTATCTATGCGCTCATCGCAATCGGTTATACCATGGTATATGGCATTATTAAACTTATCAACTTTGCCCATGGTGAAATCATGATGTTCGGCGCGTATTTTGCATTCATTGCTGCCACCAGCTTTCATTTGCCGGTTTGGGCGGTACTTTTATCGTCAATGATTATTATGGCCATTATTGGTGTAGCCATCGAATTTATCGCCTATCGACCACTGAGAAATGCACCCCGTTTATCAGCTCTGATTACTGCCATCGGTGTGAGTTTATTTTTGCAAAATCTGGCACTGATTATTTTCAAGCCAGATCCGAAGGTGATGCCAAAAATATTTCCTGAAACCATTTATAAAATTGGTGAAATCGAAATCAGCTCAACCACTCTGATTACCATAGGTTTGTCATTGTTTTTTATGGTTTTACTGGATCTTTATATCCGCAAAACTAAGCAGGGTCGTGCCATGCGTGCCGTATCAGAAGACAAGGATGCTGCGATTCTGATGGGTATTAATGTAAATCGAACCATTTCGCTTACCTTTGCTGTAGGTTCAGCTCTGGGCGCATTGGGAGGGGTTCTTTACAGTGTCGCGTACATTCAAGTTTATCCGACAATGGGCGTAATGCCGGGACTTAAAGCTTTTATTGCGGCAGTTTTAGGCGGTATCGGGATCATCCCTGGGGCCATGCTGGGTGGATTTATCATTGGGATGGTCGAAACAATGACAAAAGCATATCTTTCAACAACCTGGGCAGATGCCATAGTTTTTGCAATTTTGATCATTGTTCTTCTTTTCAAACCAACCGGTATTCTGGGTAAAAATACGAGAGAGAAGGTATAGACAATGGATCATAATAAGAAAAAAGCATATTTAGTCAATACAATTGCCGTTGTTGCGCTCTATCTGGTATTCTTTGTGTTAATCCAGACAAAAACCATGAATAACTATTTTGTCGGAATCGCAATCATGACCTGCATTATGATTATCATGGCAATGAGCCTGAATATTGTCGCTGGTTTTTTGGGCGAGATGGCTTTGGGTCATGCCGGTTTTATGGCCATCGGCGCCTATGCGTCGGCCAGCTTTTCCATGGCACTGATCGATGGCGGATTACCATTGCCCCATCTGGTCACTCTTATTCTAGCTATGATTGTCGGCGGTATAGTTGCCGGGATTTTTGGATTCCTCATCGGGACACCAACACTGCGGCTACGGGGGGACTATTTAGGGATTGTAACCATTGGTTTTTCTGAAATAATACGTATCTTTTTTATTAATTTTGGACCGACTGGTGGTGCGGCAGGATTAAAAGGAATTACCAGACTGGTTAATTTTCATAATGTATATTGGGTCACAGTTATCGTTGCTTTTCTAATTTTCACTTTGGGACGTTCTAAGCAGGGACGGGCAATTATCTCAATCAGAGAAGATGAGATAGCTTCAGAGGCGGCAGGGATTCCTACTACCCGCTACAAGGTATTAGCATTTTCACTGGCCGCTTTTTTTGCCGGGGTAGGCGGCGCTTTGTATGCCCATTACCAATCATTTCTGGAGCCCAGCAAGTTTGGCTTTATGTTCTCAATTGAAATGTTTGTTATTGTGGTTTTAGGGGGGTTGGGAAGCTTAACTGGTTCGATCATTTCAGCTATTGTACTGACGGTTCTACCGGAAATGCTCCGAAGTTTTGCCGAGTATCGGTTGCTGGTCTATTCGCTGGTGCTGATTATTATGATGATTTTCCGACCGCAAGGAATTTTCGGACGATCCGAATTTTCGCTGACGACCTTCATTGAATCATTGATTCAACGTAAAAATGTCAAGAATTCCATTGGCGGAGGTGAAGCATCATGACCGTTTTGTCAGCAAAAAATATTACCATGCAATTTGGAGGTTTGACTGCCGTTGATCAGTTTAATCTTGAATTAAGCGCCAACGAACTGGTTGGTTTAATCGGACCCAATGGAGCAGGAAAAACAACGATTTTTAATATGCTCACCGGGGTATATGTACCAACTATGGGTGAGATCGTTCTAAATGATCAAAGCATTATCAAAAAAACACCCCACGAAATCGTTAAGCTTGGTGCAAGCCGAACCTTCCAGAATATTCGCCTGTTTAAAGATCTGACGGCGGTTGAAAATGTAAAAATAGCCTATCATAATTTTATCGACTATAACATGGTCCAGGGGATGTTCAGAACAAAAAAATTCTGGGAAGAAGAAAAGAAAGCCCATGAAGAATGTATGAAACTCCTGGATATCTTTGATATGGGTGAGTACGCTGATACATTGGCTAAAAACCTGCCCTATGGACAACAGCGAAAACTGGAAATTGCCAGAGCATTGGCTTCAGATCCTAAAGTATTGATGTTAGATGAACCAGCGGCGGGAATGAATCCCAATGAAACAGCGGAACTGATGGAAACCATTCACTTTATCAGAAATAAGTTTGATATTACCGTTTTGCTCATCGAACATGATATGAAATTAGTTATGGGGATTTGCGAGCGAATTATTGTGGTGGATTATGGCAAAACGATTGCCGAAGGCACTCCCGATGAAATCAAGAACAACCCTGATGTTATTCGTGCTTATTTAGGAGATTAGGAGGCCGCAGATGCTTAAAGTAAAAGATTTGAATGTACATTACGGAAAAATTCATGCCATCAAGGGAATTAGCTTTGAGGTAAATGAGGGTGAGATTGTTACCCTCATTGGAGCCAACGGTGCCGGGAAAACCACTATTCTCCAGACCATTTCGGGACTATTGAAACCCAGCGAAGGGATGATATCTTTTGAGGGTGAAAATCTCAACAAGATACCAGCTCATCAGATTCCGGTAATGGGAATAGCTCATGTCCCGGAAGGACGGCGTATCTTTGCAGAAATGACTGTTTTTGAAAACCTGCAAATGGGAGCCTATATCAGAAAAGATAAGGAACAGATCCAGGAAGACATGGAAAAAATATTTCTTAATTTTCCGCGGCTTAAAGAACGAATCAAACAAATTGCCGGTACCTTGAGCGGTGGGGAGCAACAAATGCTTGCCATGGGCCGGGCTCTGATGACTCGACCCAAGCTGATTTTACTGGATGAACCATCGATGGGCTTGGCGCCGCTGCTGGTTGATGAGATCTTTAACATGATCCAAACAGTTAACGATGCCGGAACCACCGTATTGCTGGTGGAACAAAATGCGAACAAGGCTTTACATATTGCCAACCGAGCCTATGTTCTGGAAACCGGATATATCAAACTTTCTGGCAATGCCAGAGAGCTGTTAGTAAATCCGGAAGTTCAGCAAGCCTATTTAGGTGGCTGATTAAAAAACTGTCTCGATTGAGGCAGTTTTTTAATAGTGAGGGTATCTTTGCTAAATTTGCCTGCATAACACCCATAACTTTCTTAAACACCTTAATTTTCATCCTTGATATGAAAATATACCTATGATATACTATTAAAATTGAATGTGAATATAATTTATAGTGAAAGATACGGAGGATAACATGAGCGCAACAGTAGAAAGTATTGAAAAAAATATTGCAACCTTAAAAATTGAAATTAGTCCGGAGGATTACTCAAAGGCTGTCAAAAAGTCCTATGATAAAAATAAAAAACGTTTTTCAGTTCCTGGCTTCAGAAAAGGAAAAGTTCCTAAAACAGTCATTGAATCCTATTATGGAAAAAATGTATTTATGGAAGATGCCATTGATTTCGCTTTTGCACCTGCCTACACAAGTGCACTGGAAGAAACCGAAATTAAACCGGTAACCCGACCTGATCTTGAGAACATTGAAAAGATCAGTGAAGAAGAGGGTGCAACCTTTATCGTCAAGGTAGGGGTAAAACCTGAAATTAAACTTGGCGAATATAAAGGTGCTGAAGTTGATTCTTTAGAAGCTGAGATCACAGCCGCAGAAATTGCTGAAGATCTGGCCAAAATGCAAGATCAGAATGCCCGACTGGTTACTTTAGAAACAGGCGAAGTTAAAGACGGCGCAACTGTTACCATTGATTACGAAGGATTCTTAAATGATGAACCTTTTATCGGTGGAAGAGATACCGATCATGATCTGGTAATCGGCAGCGGTAGCTTTATTCCAGGCTTCGAAGAGCAATTAGTCGGTGCCAAAATCGGCGAAGAAACCACCGTTAATGTAACCTTCCCGGACGAATACCATGCCGAAAACCTAAAAGGTCAAGCGGTGGTGTTTAAAGTTGCGGTTAAGGGAATCAAAGAAAAAGAATTGCCGGAATTAGACGACGATTTTGCCAAAGATACCAGTGAATTTGACACATTAGATGAACTGAAAGCAGATGTTGAAACACGATTAAAAGGTGCAAAAACAACTGAACTGAGAAAAGCCGCAGAAATTGCGGTCGTTAATTTTGCAGTGGAAAATGCCGAAATTGATGTGCCTTATTTGATGATCGAAGAAGAAGTGGATAATAATTTGCAAAACTTTGAATCACAGATGCAACAACAGGGAATCTCTTTAGATGATTACTTTAAATACACCAATGTCAATCGCGATGAGTTCAGAAACAATTTGAAAGAAGACGCGGAAAGAAATATTAAAACCGAGTTAGTTCTTTCGAAAATTGGTGAAATGGAAGCTTTAGAAGCAACTGAAGAAGAAGTGGATGAAGAAATTAAAGTATTTGCCGATGCCTATGGTCACGATTTCGAAGAATATAAAAAAGGACTTCAGGAAAGAATGTTAGACTATATCAAAGCAAATATTATCAGAAGAAAGACAGTGGATATGCTGGTAGATGCGGCTATTACTAAAATTTCTGAGTAATAAATAGGAAAGCAGGAAAAAAAATTCATGCTAACAAGTAAAACAACACAATCGCTAATTTCTAATAACCTGGTACCCATGGTTGTTGAACAAACTGGCCGCGGAGAACGATCATACGATTTATTTTCACGGTTGCTGAAAGAACGTATTATCTTTTTAAATGGAGAAATAAATGAGAATCTTTCTTCTCTGATTGTAGGACAATTAATTTTTTTAGAAGCGGATAATGCCGAAAAAGATATTCAGATCTACATCAACAGTCCCGGTGGAGCTGTTACTGCAGGTCTTGCCATTTATGATACCATGAACTATATCCGCTGTGATGTGTCCACCATTTGTGTGGGTATGGCAGCATCAATGGGGGCGTTTTTATTGGCAGCCGGAGAAAAGGGAAAACGTTTTTCCCTGCCAAACAGCGAAATTATGATCCATCAGCCGCTGGGAGGTGCCCAGGGCCAAAGCACAGATGTGGAAATATATGCAAAACGTCTGATCAAAACACGAGAAAAATTGAATTTAATACTTAGCGAACAGACAGGCCAACCCCTGGAAACTATTGCTAAAGATACTGATCGCGATAATTTTATGGATCCTGACGAAGCCAAGGCCTACGGATTGATTGATGAGATCATTGTGTCGAGATAGGAGGCTTAAAAATGGCGAGAAATGAAGATAGCATCGAAAATGCACGATGTTCCTTTTGTGGTAAAAGCCAATCTCAGGTAAAACGAATGGTCGCGGGTCCAGGCGTTTATATTTGTAATGAATGTATTGAGCTCTGCGAAGAAATCATGGACGTGGACACCATGCCAGAAGATATCGTCTTTGACGATGTCCCCAAACCCAGAGAAATAAAACAAAAACTGAGTGAATATGTCATTGCTCAAAATCGTGCCAAACGGGCGCTGGCGGTGGCAGTTTACAATCATTACAAGCGGATTACTGCTATGGATGAAAATGATGCCGAAGTTGAATTGCAGAAAAGCAATATCCTTTTAATTGGTCCAACTGGATCAGGTAAAACCTTACTGGCACAAACATTGGCGCGGGTTTTAAATGTTCCCTTTGCAATTGCTGATGCGACCTCATTAACTGAAGCCGGCTATGTTGGCGAAGATGTTGAGAACATTCTGTTAAAGCTACTTCAAGCAGCAAATTTTGATGTCGCCAAGGCTGAAAAAGGGATTATCTACATCGATGAAATTGATAAAATCGCTAGAAAAGGCGACAATCCCTCCATCACAAGGGATGTCAGCGGCGAAGGTGTTCAACAAGCCCTGTTAAAAATACTGGAAGGGACAGTAGCTAATGTTCCCCCTCAGGGCGGACGTAAACATCCCCACCAGGATTTCATTCAGATTGATACCAATAATATTCTATTTATTTGCGGCGGCGCATTTGACGGTATGGATAAGGTGATTGAGCAGCGAACAGAAAAAAGTTCGATGGGATTTGGAGCGGATATTCGTAGTTCCAAAGAAAAAATCGAAGATGACAATCTGAGCTCTGTGACACCCCAGGATCTGTTGAAATATGGCCTGATTCCTGAGTTTATTGGACGAATCCCGGTGATTGCTTCGCTTGAACATCTGGACGAAGAGGCACTGATTCAAATATTGACGGAACCACGAAACGCATTGGTGAAACAATACATCAAAATGTTCAGGATTGAAGGGGTCGAGTTGGAATTCCATCAGGATGCTTTGGTAGCAATTGCTAAAAAAGCGATGGATACGAAAACCGGTGCCAGAGGTCTAAGAGGTATCATTGAGAACATCATGCTCGATATTATGTTTGAAGTACCTTCAAATGAGAACATCGAAAAAGTTATCATTACCAAAGAAGTCGTTGAGAATCTAGTGGAACCGATTATGATTTTGGGACAAAAAAGTGAACGCAAAAATGAAAAAAATGATGTAGTATCTTAGATTCTATTATATGGCCGTACAAAAGACCAACTACTCTTTGGTATTTAAATACCGTGTATTTGAAATTTTGTTCGGCTTTTTTTTAAAAGTTTGCAATCAAGAAATGCGAAATAGGAATAATAACATAGAGAGTGCCATTCTTAATACGAAAGGTAAGGAGTTGATTAATTTGAGTATCGAAAAAAAAGAAATTCCAGAAGAAAAAACTGACCATATGGGAATGACTGAACCAGAATTATTTGTTCAGGAAAAAGAAACCTTACCATTGATACCACTACGCGGAATGAGTGTGTTTCCTGGTATGGTGGTTCATTTTGACGTGGGGCGTGAAAAGTCTGTTAAAGCGTTGGAAGCTGCGATGGAGCGTGACCAAATGGCTTTTTTGGTCACTCAAAAAGAAGTCATCAAAGAAGACATTAATCCAGAAGACTTTTATAATATTGGATGTAGAGTAAAGGTTAAACAATTACTGAAAATGCCGGATAATCTTGTCAGAGTTCTGGTAGAAGTCCAGGAAAGACGGGAAATCCTTGAATTTGAAAGCTTGGATCCTTATTTTCTGGTCACCACCAGACCGGTGCGATCCGTTTATTATGACACAAAAGAAAATCGCACATTAATTAGAATGATTCGCGAATCATTTGCGAACTATATGAATGTTACCAGAAAGGTTGCCACAGATCTGATACTGGCAATGGATTCTTTAGATGATCCCGATCAGCTGATCGATATTATCGGAGCAAATTTATTCCTTGATCTGGAAGATAGTCAACGGTTGATTCAGGAAACTGACGTTAATAAACGTTTGGTGCTTACCTACGAAATTTTAGTCGAAGAAGTGGAAATGATTAAAATTGAACACAATATCGACGAAAAAGTACGTAGTGAAATGTATAAGCATCAACGCGAATATTATCTGCGGGAGCAGATAAAAGTGATTCAAAATGAATTAGGTGAAGGCGATGTTCAAAATGAACTGGAAGTTTATCGGGAACGTCTGGCAGCGTTGGATGTACCGGATGAGGTCCGGGATAAGGTTCTGGGCGAACTGAATCGATTAAATAAAGTGCCCCAGGGCTCTTCTGAAGCGGGATTAATTCAGACCTATGTTGAATGGATATTGGATCTTCCCTGGAATACCCTAACCGAAGAAACCATCGATGTTTCAATTGCCAGAAAAATATTGGATGAAGATCATTATGCCTTGAAGAAGGTTAAGGAGCGTATTCTGGAATATATTTCAGTGCTTCAACTGTCAAAAAGCCTGAAATCTCCAATTATCTGTCTGGTGGGACCACCAGGCGTTGGGAAAACATCGATAGCTAAATCCATTGCCCGGGCATTAAACCGTAAGTATGTCCGGATGTCATTGGGCGGGATGCGCGATGAGGCCGAAATAAGGGGCCATCGACGAACCTATATTGGTGCGATTCCGGGCCGGATTCTTTATAACATTAAAAAATGCGGAACCAGAAATCCGCTTTTCCTGCTGGATGAAATTGATAAACTGGGTCAGGATTTCAATGGCGATCCTGCTTCAGCCCTTCTGGAAGTGTTGGATCCCGAACAGAATAATACCTTCACCGATCATTATCTGGAACTGCCTTTTGACTTATCACAGGTATTGTTTTTGACAACCGCCAATTCGTTATCCTCGATCCCCAGACCATTGCTCGATCGAATGGAAATTATTGAAGTCAACGGCTATGTGGAAAGCGAAAAGGTGGAAATTGCCCAGCGTTATCTGATTCCCAAACAATTGGAAATCCATGGACTGAAAAAATCAACCTGTAAATTCAGTGAAGCAGTGATTAAAAATACCATTGAATATTATACCAGAGAGTCAGGTGTCCGTGAACTTGAGCGAAAAATAGCTCAGGTTTGCCGGGTCGCCGCTAAAGAAATTGTCGAGCACAAGAAAAAGAGTATCAGCATTACCCAGAAGAACCTCGAGAAGTTCTTAGGAAAGCATCGTTATTCCTTTGATACCGTTGGTGATAAAAAAGAAGTAGGATTGGTCAATGGATTGGCCTGGACACCTGTTGGTGGTGATACTCTACAAATTGAAGTGATTGTTGTCGATGGCACCGGAAAAATTGAAATTACCGGTCAGCTGGGAGATGTTATGAAAGAGTCGATTAAGGCTGGTATCAGTTATATTCGTTCTCAGGCGAGTGTGCTGGGAATTGAATCTGATTTCTACACTAAAAAAGACATTCATCTTCATGTGCCGGAAGGCGCCGTTCCCAAGGATGGACCATCGGCTGGGATAACCGTTACCACGGCGCTTATTTCATCACTGACCAATAAGCCGGTACCACAAAATCTGGCGATGACCGGGGAAATAACCCTTAGCGGTCGGGTACTGCCGATTGGTGGACTGCGGGAAAAACTGACAGCAGCTCATCGGGCCGGAATTAAAGAAATAATTTTACCAAAAGAAAATGAAAAAGACCTGGAAGATGTTCCAAATGTGGTTTTGGAGGCTTTACATATTCAGTCTGTTTCAAAAATGAGCGAGGTCACCGAAATCGTTTTTACGCAGTTGCAATAGCGTGATTGACCACACTCTCAGGAAATGGAGATATTAATGAAAGTAACAAAAGCGGAGATTGTCATCAGTGCTGTGGCGGAAGCTCAGTACCCGGATGACAATCTGCCAGAAATAGTGCTGCTGGGGCGCTCAAATGTTGGTAAGTCAACCTTTGTCAACACTCTGATCGAACGTCGGAGTTTGGCACGAACCAGTTCTCAACCGGGAAAAACCCAAACCATGAATTTTTATCGGATCAATGATCTGTTTCATTTTGTCGATATGCCAGGATATGGTTATGCCAAAGCATCAAAAACGGAACGGGAAAAATGGGGGAAAATGATTGAGAAGTATCTAAGGAATCGGGAAAACGTCGTCATGATTTTCCAGCTGATTGACTCCCGACATGATCCTTCCGAAGATGATCTATTAATGTATGAATGGTTGGTACATTATGGTCTGAATCCCATGATTATTGGCACCAAGGCGGATAAGATATCAAAGACAAATCAGAAAAAGTCAATTAGCCGCATTGCTAAATTACTGAATCTGAGAAGTTCCCGGGAGGTGATTCTGTTTTCAGCAGAAACAAAGCTGGGAAAAGAAGAAGTATGGGAACACATTGAAAAAGTATTAGAATAACAAAAGGGCTTCCTTTAATCAGGAAGCTTTTTGCAGTTCTGCTGTGAGCTTAGAAGAGGAAAAAATGACTGAAGAAAAAATGACTGAAGAAAAAGTGGATGAAGAAAAAATTCGGAAGCTCGCAAAGCAAAACGGAATTGATCTTATCGGTTTCTTTTCTGTGGAACCGCTAAGGGAGTGTCTGCCCTATCTGATTAAACGCCATCAGGCTGGGTTTTCCACTGGTTTTGAGGGTGGGGAACCCGAGCAAAGGATTGATTATCACAAGGCGTTTCCGGCTGCCAAAGCTGGTATCGCTATTGGTATCAGCAATTACCAGTCGTTTGAGGCAGTGGTGGAGGATCCGGTTCGGGGTCAGCTTGCTTCGGTTTCCTGGGGTGAAGATTATCATCGGGTGCTGCGACGAAAAATGAGTGAGCTAATGGAAGCCGTCAATGCCGAAATGAAAACTTGGGGAAGGGTACCAATTCATTACCAGGATTTTGTTGACAACAGTCCGCTGGTTGACCGGGGGTCAGCATACCGGGCGGGTTTGGGTTTCTTTGGTAAAAATAACTGCCTGATCAATCATCAATTAGGTTCCTTTTTCTTTATTGGACAAATTCTGGTGGACTGTCACATTGTTTTTGAACAGCCCCAACTGGTTGAAAACGGCTGTGGCACTTGCCGGCGTTGCCTGGAGGCCTGTCCCAATCAGGCACTTGGAGAAGGCTTCAGCCTGGATCCGTCAAAATGCATTTCATATCTGACACAAAAAAAATCCCTTTCCGCGGACGAAGAAAAGCGGATTACGACCTATCTTTATGGATGCGACATCTGTCAAAAAGTGTGTCCCCATAATCAGCATCTGAAACAAACAAGTGAAGAAGCTTTCTGGACTGAGGCTGACACCGCCTCACCAACGCTGGAAGATATTTTGACACTGACAAATAAGGGCTTCAAAACACGGTATGGAAACACAGCAAGTGGATGGCGGGGGAAAAAAAATCTTGTCCGGAATGCCCAATTAATCTGGAAAAATAAAAAAAGACATGATTAATTGAAGATTAAATGCTATAATAATTGAGTTAAAGAACTTTATTAATTTATTTTAATTAAACATGGAGGAAAAATGGTACGAGATCGCTTTGCACCGAGTCCAACTGGAAATGTTCATGTTGGAAGCCTACGGACAGCACTGTATAATTATTTATATGCTAAAAAAATGAACGGGGATTTTTTGCTCCGCCTTGAAGATACCGATCAGACGCGGCTTGAACAAGGCGCAGTAGATAATTTACTGGATGCCTTGAATATGACCGGCGTGATTCCCGATGAAGGCTTAATCAAAGAAAATGATAGCGTGATTCAAAAAGGACAGCGTGGACCTTATATTCAGTCCCAACGTCTGGAAATCTATAAAAAGTATATTGAGATACTTTTGGATCAGGGACAGGCTTATTATTGTTTCTGTACCAAAGAGCGGCTGGATGAAGTAAGAAATGCCCAGAAAGAAAAGGGTGAAACCCCTAAATATGATGGCAAGTGCCGAGAATTGGCGAAAGCAGAAATCCAATCAAATATTGAGGCAGGTCTGCCCTATACCGTCCGATTAAAATTGCCGGAAAACCATGTGATCACCTTTGATGATCTGGTTCGGGGCGTTATCGAGATGAATACCAACGATTTGGATGATCAGGTACTGTTAAAAGCAGACGGATTTCCGACATATCATATGGCGGTAGTCGTCGATGATCATCTGATGGGGATTACCCACGTCATTCGTGGCGAGGAGTGGCTGCCATCCACTCCAAAACACGCCTACCTTTATGAATGTTTTGGTTGGGAGATGCCCCATTTTGTCCATTTGCCCAATATCCTGAATGATGACCGTAAGAAGCTCAGCAAACGTCAGGGCGACGTATCAGTGGGCGATTTTCTGGCAAAAGGCTATTTACCGGAAGCATTAGTCAATTTTCTGGCGCTGTTGGGTTGGAGTCCGGAGAATGAACAGGAAATATTCTCGATGGAGGAATTGATTCAGGCCTTTGATCTTTCCCGAATCAATAAATCCGGAGCTGTTTTTGATCGGGCCAAACTTAACTGGATGAATGCCCATTATATCAAAGAATTGCCAATTAAAGAATTGGTTGGCTATCTGACACCATTTTTGGTTAATGCCGGGGTGATAACCCAGGAAGAAGTAGTTACCAAACAGGAATGGCTATTCAAAATCGGGGAGATTTTAAGAGATCGGATTGAATACTTTGCCCAGGCTCCTCAGGAACTGGAAATGATCTTTAAAAGTGATTTTGTCATTGCTGATGAAGAAGCATTAGCGTTATTGCATGAAGAGTCTTCTAAACGTCTCTATCAGACCCTGATAGCTAAGATCGAAGCGACGGAAGTATTAGATGCAGCTCGGGGAAAAGCCGTCCTCAAAGAAATTCAAAAGGAAGAAAAAATAAAGGGCAAAATGCTCTTTATGCCAAGCCGGATTATGATTACGGGTGAAATGCATGGGCCGGATCTGACTTTGATTATGGATGTGCTGGGAAAAGAAGAGGTTTTAAGCCGCATCAGGTCAATGGCATCGATTATGCAATGATAAATAAATAAGACAAGGAGGAAAGTACATGAGTAAACAAAAAACAAATAATAAGTCGAAAAGCGGCATTCAATTGATCCTGATCACGCTGTTTATTGCGTTAGTGGGATATATACTCTTTAATGGGGTATCAGTGGGTGTTTATGACATCGGTAATGTCAGCAATAACATTAACTACGGGTTGGATTTAACTGGTGGGGTCAATGTTGTGCTGGAAGCCCAGGCAACTGATGATGACCCGGTTACGGCTGAAAAAATTGAATCAGCGATGCTGACAATTCGGCAGCGAATTGATACCCTGGGGGTTTCAGAACCGACCATCACCAAACAGGGTGATAACCGCATCCGGGTTTCGATTCCGTCGGTAAGCGATCAGGAAGAAGCCCTGGATCTGATTGGAAAAACAGCCCAACTGGAATTTGTCGGTCCGGACGAAACCGTTATTTTGACCGGGAAAGACGTCGTGGATTCCAAGGGTGTTATGCAGACCGATAGTTCGGGTTTAGAAAAAGCGGTCGTTACCTTGAAATTTAGTGAGGAGGGCACAAAGCTTTTTGCCGATGCGACCCAAAAATATATTGGCCAGGTGATTCAGATCAAACTGGATGACGAAATCATTTCATCGCCAACCGTCAATGTGGCAATCACCAACGGGGAAGCCGTTATTGAAGGTATTGGCGATATCGAAGAAGCAGGAAATCTGGCCTCCCTCATTCGCGGCGGGGCCCTGCCGGTTAAGCTGGTACCGATTGAAGTAAGAACTGTGGGACCGACATTAGGTCAGAATTCTCTGGATAAAAGCATTTATGCCGGGATGATCGGGATTGCTTTGGTGCTGATCTTTATGCTTGTTTTTTACCGGGGTTTGGGAATCATTGCTGATCTGGCGCTGATTATTTTTATTATTATATTCATGATAATTTTAACGGCACTTAACGTTACTCTGACGCTTCCGGGTATTGCCGGACTGATCCTCACGATTGGGATGGCAGTGGATGCCAATGTTATTATTTTTGAGCGCGTTAAAGAGGAAGCGCGGTTAGGGAAATCCTTACTGACGGCCATCGATAACGGTTTTTCAAGAGCATTCAAAACGATCCTTGATTCAAATGTGACCACCTTGATTGCTGGATTTGTGCTCTTCTTTTTAGGAAGCGGGAGCGTTCAGGGATTTGCCGTGACATTGATTTTAGGAATTATGGTGAGTATGTTTACCGCCGTTGTGATAACCAAACAGCTGATAATTTTACTTGTCAAAACGGAATTGTTTAAAAGCAATACGTTTTATGGAATATAGAAAGGAGACCATAATGAAAAAGAACATTCAAATAGCAGAAAAAAGTAAAATATGGTTTGCTTTCTCGTTAATTCTCATTGCCATCAGTATTGGCTCCTTATTTATAAACGGGCTGAATTTTGGGATTGATTTTATTGGCGGAACCATTGTAACTATTGAGCTGAATAAACCATTTGAAACCAGTGATGCCAAGGCGTTGATCGAAGAATATGATTCCAGCGCCGACGTGACCTATGCTGGGGAAGCCAAAACCCAGGTGATTATTTCCACAAAAAAAGATTTATCAACCGCAGAACGACAGGCTTTATTCTCTAAATTTCAGGAAAAATATAATTTAGAAGATACCGATCTGTTATCTATTGACACGGTTAGTCCTTCAATTGGTGCGGAAATGGCCAATAGTTCGATGATTGCCGCAGTGGTAGCAGTCTTGTTGATGTTGGTATATATTACCTTCCGCTTTGAATTTATGTTTGGCTTGGCTGCTGTGATTGCCTTAATCCATGACCTGATCATTGTATTGGGTGTTTATTCGATCTTCCAAATTCAAGTGAATTCGCCGTTGATCGCAGCAATGCTAACGATATTGGGTTATTCGATCAATGATACCATTGTTGTTTTTGACCGTATCCGGGAAAATCGCCCCAAATTCGGCAAATACGATTTTGCCAATTTAGTCGATACCAGCGTAACCCAAACCCTGCGACGAAGCATTAATACGTCCTTCACTACCTTGCTGGCAATCGGAGCCTTATATGCCTTTGGGGTACCAGCAGTACAGGATTTCGCGCTGCCGTTAATGGTGGGTATTGTCAGCGGTACCTATTCATCGATCTTTATTGCCAGTGCGCTCTGGTGTAAAATCAAAGAATTTCAGGCTAGTAAAAGAGCCGCGGTTAAAAACTAATTTAGGAAAATACGATAAGAAACTAGCAACAAAACGATTGGCGTCAAGGAGGCAACTCCCTGACGCTTTCATTTTAGGGTGTAAAAACATTAGAGCATCCGATAGTTTAATCAATTGATTCAATCCTGAGGTGAATATGTCAGTCAAAACGAAATGGATATTACGAAAAAACAAAAGCAGTCATTTAAACGCATCTGATTATGAAAGTATAAAAAATCAGATGATGCAGGATCTCAACTTGGGGAGCCGAACGGCTGAAATACTGATCAATCGGGGGATGAGCTCAGTTGCGGAAACCCATCGCTATCTGAATCCCGCGCTGGATGATCTCCATGATCCATTTATCTTTGAAGATATGGAAAAAGTAGTGGAGCGGATCGCCAGGGCCAAAGTGTCAAACGAAAAAATTTGTCTCTATGGTGATTATGACGCCGATGGTACAACCGGGGTATCCATCCTGCTCAGTTTCCTAAAAAGCAATGGCTTTTATGTTTCCTACTTTATTCCCAATCGATTGATCACGGGTTATGGACTTCACATTAATCCCTTGCAGGACCTAATCGATGCGGGGGTTGGACTGTTGATTACTGTCGATAATGGGATTTCAGCCAACGACCAGATTGCTTTCTGCAATTTGCACAATCTTGATGTTATTGTCACCGATCATCACGAGTGCCACGGGACACTGCCAGCAGCATTTGGAATTATCAACCCCAAGCTACCTGGCTCGAACTATCCGTTTAAAGAATTATGCGGAGCGGGGGTGGCATTTAAACTAGTTCAAGCATTAAGTGTCAGATTGAAGGTAGCTTTTGACTTACAGAATGCTGTGGAATGCGTGGCGTTGGCAACAGTAGCCGATTTGGTTCCGCTGCAGAACGAGAATCGAATTCTGGTTTCGATGGGACTTGAATATCTTAACGCTAACCCCAAAAATCCCGGCATTCGGGCATTAATTGAAGTCAGTGAACTGACGCTGGTAAAAGCCTGGCATTTTGGCTTTGTGTTGGGTCCCAAGATTAATGCAGCCGGACGTCTCGGAGAAGCCAATCACATTGTTGACTTGCTAACCGGATCTGATCCCGTGAAACTGATGGCATTGGCACAATTCTTAAGTGATGAAAATCGCAAGCGTCAGGATCTGGAATCAACCATACTGGAAGCTGCTCTAGCTCAGATTGAATCCCAGGAAATATACAAGGATGATATCATTATCGTGGTTGGAGAAAATTGGCACACCGGGGTGATCGGTATTGTGGCCAGCCGCATTCAGGAGAAATACTACAATCCAGTGATTGTTATCGGTGTCGCTGATGGCATTGGGAAAGCATCCTGTCGAAGTATCGAAGGGTTTAATATTTTTGCGGCTTTGCAATCCTGTGGTGAGTGTTTTAGCAGCTTCGGTGGTCATGATCAGGCCGCTGGTTTTAGTATTAATGCTGAAAACATTGATTCAATGATTGAAAAAATCAAAAAATATGGCGAATCAGTTGATATTAAAAAACATTTGATCAAAAAAATACCCTATGATGCGATTATCGAAGCAGGAGAAATCACCTGGGAACTTTTTAATGCCTGTTCACATTTTGAACCCTGCGGGCTTGGTAATCCCGGGGCACAGTTTGTCATCAGCAAACCGGATATCGTTTCTATGGGTACCATGGGGAAGGAGAACAATCATTTGCGGCTTTGTTTGAGAAATGACATCAGAGGAGTCGGTTTTGGCTTTGGTGATTTTTATCACGGCCAACCAGGTGTGGCGCTAAACGGTTATCAGGGAGTGGAGATACTATGTCGCTTGGATGTTAATGAATATCGGGGTAATAAAACGCTGCAATTGTTAATTAAAGATATCCGACGGAATCCAATCTGGGATTCTAAAATAGCGATGCTGTTGGTAAAAGCGATTGTCCGCTCAGAAAATCCCAAAAAAGAAGTTGATTTGTCAGCCAACAACATTAATCCCGGAGACTTGTGTTTGCTGCGGGAGACCGTTAAACGAGTTTATCTTCTGCTCAAAAATGCAGATGGAGGCGGGTTACCCATTCAATTAGAAAAGAATCCAGAACTGTCTCCGTTTCACGTACTGATGGCATGTGAAATACTGCGAGAAGCCGGGTTAATTGCTTATGGACTTAAGGATGGATTGGTTTTTTCCAAAATAATAGAAACAAGGGAAAAAAAGGATATTCAAAACACGAAACTAATGATAAAATTAGGAAAAATGATTAGTGATTGATAAGGGAGATTTAAAATGGATCTAAAAGAAAATATTGGTATTTACGAAGATTTTCCAAAAGAAGGCATTAGTTTTAAGGATATTAACAGCCTGATTTTAAACCCCAAGGCATTTCAGCATGTCATTGACGAAATGGCGAAGGTTGCAAAAGCACTTGATGCAAATATCATCGTGATTCCGGAAGCCAGGGGTTACATCTTTGGCACACCGTTGGCTTATTTAATTGGAGCAGGTCTGGTGCCGGTCCGAAAGCCAGGCAAATTACCAGGGGAAGTCTCATCACAAGCTTATGATCTCGAATATGGATCAAATACTGTCGAAATTCAAAAAAATGCCATCAAACCGGGAGACCGGGTAATCATAGTGGATGATTTATTGGCTACCGGGGGAACAATGATGGCCGCCACCAAACTGATCGAAAATTTAGGTGGGGAAATATCGGGAATAATCACGCTGATTGAACTCACCGAATTAGGGGGCCGTGATCTGCTGAAGAATTATTTTGTACACTCGATTGTGACCTACCCCTACTAAAACATACAACTCATTAATTAAAAAGGCAGAAACGATATGGATAATGACGCAGTAAGAGGAAAAATTGACAATGTAATAAACCTGGTAAAAGCAAATAACCCAGATGCACAAACGGATATGATCGATAAGGCCTATGACCTGGCAAGGGAAGCCCATAAAGATCAAAAACGGCTGTCTGGAGAGGATTATGTAATTCATCCGGTTTCTGTTGCTTACATTTTGGCTGAAATGCAAATGGATACAGAAACAATTGTTGCTGCCATTTTACATGATGTAATTGAAGATACGATTTATTCCTACGATTATATTAAAGAAGAATTCAATCAGGATATCGCTGATCTGGTGGAAGGCGTCACAAAAATCGGACGGATTGGGTTTCAATCTAAAGAAGAAAGTCAGGCCGAAAACCTTCGCAAAATGATTCTGGCGATGTCCAAAGATATTCGGGTTATCTTAATCAAACTGGTTGACCGGCTGCATAACATGCGGACCCTGGAATACATGCGGGAAGCAAAGCAGATCGAAAAAGCCAAGGAAACGCTCGATATCTATGCACCGCTGGCGAATCGACTGGGGATTTCCACGATCAAATGGGAATTGGAAGATCTGGCCCTGAAATATCTGGATCCAGAGGGATACTATGATTTAGTTCAAAAAATAAAAGTCAAAAAAAGCGCCCGGGAAGCATATATTGCGGATGTGATCGAGGTGTTGTCCAAAGAAATACAAAAAGTCGGTACTCATGCTGAGATATATGGTCGATCAAAACACTTTTATAGTATCTACCGAAAGATGAAAAGTCAGAACCGCAGTTTCGATGAAATCTATGATCTAATCGCAGTTCGGGTTATTGTGGATTCGCTAAAAGATTGTTATGGTGTCCTGGGGGTTGTTCATTCCCAATGGACGCCGATTCCCGGACGATTTAAAGACTATATCGCCATGCCTAAACCCAACCTCTATCAGTCCATTCATACAACGGTTATGGGTCCCAAAGGGGAGCCCTTTGAAATCCAGATTCGCACCAGAGAAATGCATGAAACGGCAGAGTACGGGATTGCAGCCCACTGGAAATATAAAGAAGGCCGAATGGATGCCAAGGACAATAAATATGAGGTTCAAATGTCCTGGTTGCGCCAAATGCTTGAGCTTCAGCGAGACTCGGAGGATGCCGGAGAACTGGTGGAAACCATCAAGGTGGATCTTCTTAACGAAGAGGTCTACGTCTTTTCACCCAAAGGGGCAGTGGTTCCTCTACCAGCCGGATCATGTCCGCTGGATTTTGCTTATCGAATTCATAGTGATATCGGAAACAGTTGCGTCGGGGCACGGGTAAACAATAAAATTGTTCCGCTGAATAGCCCCTTAAAAAGCGGCGACATTGTCGAAGTCATGACTTCCAAGAATTCCAATGGTCCCAGCCGTGACTGGCTGACCTTTGTTAAAAGCGCCCATGCCCGGAACAAGATCAAGCAGTACTTTAAAAAAGAAGAAAAAGACGAGAATGTCCAAAAAGGGCGAAGTATTCTGGAACGTGAAATCAAACGCGAGGGTTTGCAGCACTCAAACTTATTAAATTTGAATAATCTGGAGCTCTTAGCTGAAAAGTGCAGTTATAAAAACCTCAACGATTTTTATGCTGCCATAGGCTATAATGGGATAAAAATTGGCACTGTTTTTCAGAAAATGAAACTGTTATTTCCTAAGGAATTTCCTGAAGAAGTTGAAGAAATTGTTCTCAAGAAACCAATCAAGGACTCCAAAAAAACCAGCAGCACCGTGATCGTTGCCGGACATAACGAAATTGATGTTCATTTTGCCAAATGCTGTAACCCGGTACCCGGGGATAAAATCGTCGGCTACATTACCAAAGGTCGGGGGATATCTGTCCATCGGGCGGATTGCTCCAATGTGTTAAATCTCTCGGATCCCAATCGGATTGTGGAAGTGGAATGGAATAAATATAGTACCGGTTCGTTTACAGCTGAAATACACATTAAGGCCAGGGAATCCCCTGGAACGATTATTCAGATTTCTAAGACCTTTCTGGATATGGGCATCCCGGTGACAGCCCTGAATGCGAAAAATGAGCGAAACGAATATGATTTCTTTTCGGCTACCCTCGAGGTTAAAAGCCGTCGGGAACTGAATTTATTGATAAAGAATTTGAATAAAATAAAAGAAATTACCCAGATTTACCGAGTATAAGGAGTAGTTATGCGGGCAGTGATACAGCGAGTGTCGTCTTCGGAAGTGCGGATCAATAACGAGTCAGTGGGGAAAATTGGTCATGGACTCAATGTCCTGCTGGGGATTAAGGACGATGATACTGAAGCTGACATGGATTATATTATAAATAAACTGGTTAACTTGAGAATATTTGAAGATGCTGATGGCAAAATGAACCGATCCATTCTAGATGTGGACGGGGAATTGCTGCTGATTTCTCAATTCACGCTTTATGGTGATTGCCGAAAAGGGCGACGACCCGGCTTTACACGCAGTGGGCCGATTGATCAGGCAGAAAAGAAGTACGCTATTTTTGTAGATAAACTAAAAAGCCAGCCGCTAAAAAAAATAAAGACCGGTGTTTTTCAGGCTGAAATGGAAGTATTAATCGTCAATGATGGCCCGGTAACTCTGTTGCTGGACAGTGAAAAGAATTTTTAGATAGATAAGGAAAGACTATGGAAGTAATAAAAAAAGCTCTTGGACAGATGGGCACAAACTGTTATGTGGTTTGGGATGAAAAAACGCTGGAAGCGGCTGTCATCGATCCCGGGTTTGAAGACCAGCGGATTAATGATATCATTTATGAAAATAGACTACAGGTTAAATATATCTTGTTGACTCATGGCCATTTTGACCATCTTGGTGGTGTCAATCAGATCAAACAATTAACCGGAGCGAAGGTTCTCATTCATGAGAATGATGCCGATTGCCTTCTTGATCCGAGACGTAACCTTTCGGTTCTGGCAGGACTATCGATGGTATTGGAACCGGCCGATGGTCTTCTAAGTGAAAATGAGACCATTACCTTAGGTGATATTGTTTTTCGGGTGATACATACCCCAGGACACTCAAAGGGCGGTATCTGTCTTTTGGCTGAGGATCAGCTGTTTGTCGGAGATACCCTTTTTAATACCTCCATCGGTCGGACTGACTTTGCTGATGGCGACTTGAACGAATTGCTAAATGGGATTGAATCGAAATTGTTTATCCTGGATGATGCAACCATTGTATTGCCTGGACATGGAGAGAATACTACCATTGGGTACGAAAAAACGAACAATCCTTTTTTAAAGGGGCGTTTCTAGGAGAGAGCCAATGAGAGTACTGCGTTTTGATTTAGAACGACCGGAGTTGGAGTATTATTTTCACGAATTATATCAGGCCTTCGATCCGGGTGTGAAAAATATCTTGTTGGGAGAAGCAGATGGTGTATTATCTCAGAGGAATGTAAAAGATCAAGTCATTCTCACACTGGCATGGGAAGATGGAAAAGTATTAACCCGGGCCTATCAATTCAATAACAGTGATGAACCCTTTGAAAATAGTATTTACAAGGGGTTTCTTTATGATTTTTTGTGTGAATATTTTGATAAACCGTTGAAATGGGGAACACTAACAGGAATCAAACCGGTAAAAATGGTGCAAAAATATTTTAAGCAGGGCTGGAGTCCCGAGAGAATCAGAAATAGATTTGGAAAATACTATCGGGTCAGCAGCGACCGGACAGATTTATTGATGCAGATTGCGAAAAAACAGGCTGATTTTATCCCCGGCGAACTGGGTCGTGGGGGCAGTCGCCTGATCAGCCTATATGTGGGGATTCCCCTCTGTCCGTCCAAATGTGACTATTGCTCCTTTGTATCCACTATTGTGGATAAGAAGGGTGAGAATTTACAGCGGTACTTTGACCATCTACTGGTTGAAACCCGAAAAACTGGAGAAATACTAAAATCTTGTGATTTGCAAATTGATACCTTATATATTGGCGGTGGAACCCCGACCGTGTTAAGTGCCAGTCAGTTGGATACCCTGATGTCTGCATTGGAAGAATGTTTTGATTTATCCCATCTTAGGGAATATACCCTGGAAGCGGGCCGACCGGAAACAATTAATCAGGAAAAACTGGAAGTTGCAAAAGCGCACAGGGTCGAGCGGATTTGCCTGAATCCCCAATCGATGAACCCGCAAACGCTATTGAGCGTCAGCAGACCCTGGGAAGAAGGGTTGATCGAAAAGCAGGTGGCACGCATTAAATCCCTGGGGTTTAAAACCTTAAATATGGATCTGATTGTGGGATTGGGGAATGAAACCCCAGATGATTTTTTAAGATCTCTTGAAGCAGTGATTGCGTTGGAACCCGAAAATATCACCATCCATAATTTATCCATTAAAAAGGGTTCCAGAATCAAAGATCAAAACGGGATTGTCGTTAAAGTGGGGTATGGTGAAGACTTTTATCAGGCAGTGAAAAGCCGACTAAACAGTGAAGGGTTTGAACCCTACTACCTCTATCGCTTGAAATATACCAGAGATAACAGTGAGAACATTGGGTATGCCAAGCCGGGACATGAAGGGGTTTACAATATTCTGATGATGGCTGAATGCCAGTCCACCATCGGCATCGGGGCCGGGGCGACCGGTAACCTCTATGATCCGGTTACGGATAATATTTTAAAGGTATTTACGGTTAAAGATGTAAAAACTTATAATGGGCGGTTTGAGGAGATTGTGGAGAAGAAGTGTTGCGCTTATGGTTTTTTACGGCGAATATAGAAACGGATACGATTGTTTTATCGGAAGAGAGATATTCCGATAAAAATATTAACAAGGTGAAGTCTAACCATAAGACGCCGATATAGATAATTTTCTGGAAGATAGATGCCATGTTCAAATGTTAGCCTTAAGAGAGTGTTTTTGTCAATAACGGGCTATCAAAAATATTACCTTTCATCGTCGAGGAATAATAATAACCCTTGCGCATTATCTGAATTTAGCTTATAATTAAATGTCAAGTGATAAACTGGCTGTATCTCCTCTTTTGTGGATACAGCTTTTTAATTAGAGAAATAAAAATAGAAATAAAAATAGAAAGCAGAAAACGAAACGTGATAAATAAAAAGTTCAATCAGTACCAACTCAGCGATGAGCTGCTAAAAGCCATCGAAAAACTAAATTTTGAAAACCCTACCAAGGTTCAGGAAGCCGTGATTCCCATTGCTTTGGAGAAAAAAGATATTCTCTGCAAAGCCCAAACCGGTAGCGGCAAAACAGCCGCCTTCGGCATTCCGATTTGCGAGCTGCTGGACTGGGAGGAGAACAAACCCCAGGCCCTGGTGCTGACTCCCACCCGGGAACTGGCGCTGCAAGTTCATGAAGATATTTTTAACATCGGCCGTTTCAAGCGGGTCAAGGTATCAGCCCTTTATGGAAAATCACCGATTCGTCGGCAGGAAAAAGAGCTGAAACAGAAAACCCATGTGGTGGTGGGAACCCCAGGTCGGGTCATGGATCATATTGAGCGGGGAACCTTTATCACCGATGAGATCCGTTATCTGGTCATCGACGAAGCTGATGAGATGTTGAATATGGGTTTTATTGATCAGGTTGAGGAAATCATCAATGAGATGCCCAAAAATCGGGTGACGATGTTGTTTTCGGCGACTCTGGAAAACGAGATTCAGCGACTGTCAAAAAAATATATGAATGATCCCCAGATCATTGAAATTGAGGCCGAAGCCAAACGAACCGATGCTATTGAACAGTTTGTTTATAAAACCGGTAATGAAGATAAACTGGATGTGCTAAAGGATGTGCTGGTGGTGGAAAACCCCGACAGCTGTATTATTTTTTGCAATACCCAAGAAATGGTCAATGCCATCTATAATCTGCTCGGAAAAAACAATAAGGCCTGTGAAAAGATTCACGGTGGCATGGAACAGGATGACCGCACCCTGGTCATGCAGCGTTTTAAAAAGGGTGCCTTTCGCTATCTCATCGCTACCGATGTGGCCGCCCGGGGGATTGACGTCCACGAAATTTCGCTGGTCATTAATTTTGATGTCCCCTGGGAAAAGGAAACCTATGTCCATCGTATCGGACGAACTGGTCGTCGGGGTACCAGTGGTAAAGCGATTACCTTGGTTTCGGCAAAAGAAGGCCGCTTATTCCGGGATATTGAGAATTATACCGACAAAGAAATTATTGAAAAAGAATGTCCTACTCTGTCCACGGTTCATTCACTAAAATCGGCCTTTATCGAAAAGATGCAGGAGAAACCGGAGGAAAAGCTGGACAAAGCCCATGATCTGACCCGGGAAATCACCAAGATCCATATCAATGCCGGCAAAAAGACCAAAATGCGGCCGGTAGATATTGTTGGTACCCTGTGTAACCTGGAGGGCATGACCGCCGCGGATATCGGTGTGATCACCATTCTGGATGTATCCACCTTTGTGGAAATCCTGAATAACAAAGGCCCCCAGGTGTTAAAAGAGCTGCAAACCCGGAACATTAAGGGGCGGCCCAGAAAGGTAACCCTGGCTGAAGATAAGCCGGTTACCGTTGCCCGGAAAAAGCCGATTCGTCGATTCTATTGATTTATATTTAGTGATTAAGGTAAAATACGTTAAGCTAAGTGGTTTACGTAAGATAATTTAGTGAGGTGTCCATGGACTATTTAACCGCCATCACCGAGTTTAAGCCCGGATCAGCCCAGGAACAGGCCGATCAGCAAACCTTTTTATGGTTCATCAAGAATAATCCCGATGTCTTGCTCCGGGGAAATAAAATTGCCCATCTGACCAGCTCAGCCTTGATTTTTAATCCCGAACGGGATAAACTGTTAATGATTTACCATAATATTTATCAATCATGGTCATGGACCGGGGGGCATGCTGACGGTGAAGCGGATCTGCTACAGGTAGCGATCAGGGAAGCCAAAGAAGAAACCGGATTAACAGAAGTAACAGCGATAACGAACAAAATTATTTCATTAGATATTTTACCGGTTTTGGGTCATGTTAAAAACAATCTGCCGGTTTCGGCGCATTTGCATTTATCAGTGGCCTATTTACTTTCGGCTTCTGAAGACGAATCACTGACGATTAAGTCGGATGAAAACAGTGGCGTTAAATGGATCGCTATCAATGAACTGGCAAACTATGTCAGTGAACCCCATATGCAGGTGGTTTATGATAAAATATTAAGCAAGTGTTGATCATTACTTTCTATTTTGGAATTATTTAGTTGAGATTTAAAAATCAAGGAGGGTCTATGTCAATTTCTAAAGCCGTTGAATTTTCTGCCAAAGCCCATGAAGGCCATTTCCGGAAGGGATCTCAGATTCCCTATATTACCCATCCCTTTGAGGTCGCCAAAATTCTGGGTGAGACGGTAGATCCGGACAAAAACGAAGCTCTGATCTGTGCCGGCTTGCTCCATGATACGGTCGAAGATACGGATACCAGCCTGGAAACCATTCGCCGGGAATTTGGCGAAGCGGTGGCCGATCTGGTCGCCTCCGACTCTGAAAATAAACTGTTACCCTGGGAAAAGCGCAAGCAGCATACCATCGATTTTCTCAAAAATGAAGCAACCCGGGACATGCAGATGCTGGCCTGTGCCGATAAACTGGCCAACTTGAGAAGTGTCAAAGCAGATTATGCCAGAATCGGTGAGGATGTCTGGGATATTTTTGTCAGAGGTAAGGAAAAACAAGCCTGGTATTACCAGGGCGTTCGCGATGCATTGGCACCCCTGGAGGGTTTAGCGATGTATACTGAATTAAAAGAATTGATTCAGGAGATCTTTGACTAGCGGAAGAATAGTGGGTTGTTAATTAAGAACTTGAAAAAGCCGAAGTGTTTAACGATAATTCCTTGTATTGTGTAAGGAATTATCTGGCTTGACAAAACCGCTATATACAAGTATAATTCATAACAGTTCATTAATATGAATAAGGTTACCCAATTAAACAATTAAAAACTAAAAAAAACTGTGATATGAAATCACTGGAAGCCATGAATGTTGTGCAAGCACATTCATGGCTTTTTTTGCGAATAAAACCGGTCAAAAATAATTAAAAACATGAGAATAGTCTTAACAATGCAACCATGAAGGTTTCTATTCCCCTTAGGGATTAACTTTTCATGGTTTTTTTTATATATAAATCAGTGATGGTAAGAAATAATTGAAAGAAAACAGGAGAAGAGATGAAGAAAAAATTATTATGTTTAGGATTGGTCGGTCTGATGTTGACATCAGTGCTGGCAGGTTGTTCCGTTAACGGTGCATCCCAGGTTAAAACTGAACGCGCCAAGGATGAACTGGTATTAGCTATTGGCGGGGAACCGGATGATGGCTTTGATCCGACAACGGGTTGGGGCCGCTATGGCTCGCCGCTGTTTCAGAGTACCTTGCTGACCCGGGACAATGATCTCCAGATCATTAAAGATCTGGCCACCGACTATACGATCAGCGCAGATGGTTTAACATGGACCTATCAAATTCGTCAGGATGTGAAGTTCTCAGATGGCGCGCCGTTAACTGCGGCCGATGTAGTTTTCACCTATGAGACTGCCGCTAAAAGTGGGTCGGTTGTTGATCTGGCGGTAATGGCCGGTGCGAAAGCGATTGATGATTTTACCGTGGAATTCAAGCTGAATAAACCTCAGTCGACCTTCCTCTATACAACCGCGGCGCTGGGAATTGTCCCGAAGGCCAGCTACAGCAGTGATTATGCTCAAAATCCGGTCGGTTCTGGTCCCTTTAAATTTGTTCAATGGGACAAGGGACAACAGCTGATTGTGGAAGCCAATTCCTATTATTACGGAACTAAACCTGAATTCAATAAGGTGACATTTTTGTATCTTAGTGAAGAAGCCACCTTTGCAGCCGCCAAGGCTGGAGAAGTCGATATTGCATCGATTGTGCCATCGTTGACCAGTCAGGAAGTGACCGGCATGACCATCAAATCTGTCGATAGCGTCGACAACCGGGGGATCTCGTTACCATATTTAAAATCTGGTACTACCACGGCCGAAGGCTACCCGATTGGAAACGATGTAACATCAGATCTGGCGATCCGAAAAGCGATCAACTATGCCATTGACCGACAAAAGCTGGTCGACGGCGTGCTGCTTGGCTATGGCTCGGAAGCGTATTCAGTCAGTGATGGACTGCCCTGGGGGAATGCGGCGACAGCGATTACCGATGGCGATGTTGAAGGTGCCAAAAAGATGCTGGCCGATGGTGGCTGGGTTGACAGTGATGGGGATGGCATTGTTGAAAAAAATGGTGTCAAAGCGGAGTTTACCCTGAACTACCCATCGTCTGATAAGGTCAGACAATCGCTGGCGATTTCGGTGGTGGATATGATTTCACCAATTGGGATTAAAGTAAATGTGGAAGGAAAAAGCTGGGACGAAATTTATAAACTGATGTTTTCAAATGCGGTTTTATTTGGTTGGGGAAGCCACGATCCGATCGAAATGTACAATATCTACTATAGCGGCAACGCCGGCGTTGAGACCAATGATCCGACCTTTTATAAAAATGACAAGGTCGATGCCTACATGAATCAGGCCCTGGCAACGACCGATGAGGCCGCCGCCAATGGACTGTGGCAGAAAGCGCAATGGGATGGACAAACCGGATTCAGCACGCTTGGCGATGCGCCCTGGACATGGCTGGTTAACATTGATCATATCTATCTGATCAGCGATCAGTTGGAAATAGGCCAGAGCCGTACCGAACCCCACGGCCATGGCTGGCCGATTACCGCGAACATCACCGAATGGCACCGGAAATAACCATGAACTCTGCAAAATATGTTTTAGGCAAAGCACTGCGCATGGTTTCTTTGCTGATTGCATTATGCCTGGTTTCGTTCATCCTGGTAAAAAACTCGCCGATTGATCCGGTTCAGGCCTATATTGGCGCCGATATGATGCGGGTTTCTGAGGAACAAAGGGAATTGATTGCCGAAAACTGGGGGCTTGATAAGCCTCCGGTTGAGCAATTTGCAAGCTGGGCCGGTGCTATCGTACAGGGTGATTTTGGCACCTCGATGATTTACCGGGAGCCGGTAATCGAAGTGATCGGGCAGCGGTTTGCCGCCTCCCTGGCGCTGATGGGCGTCGCCTGGGTTTTGTCCGGGATATTTGGTTTTCTGATGGGCATCATTGCCGGGATGAACCGCGGGAAACTGATTGATCGGGCGATCAAGTGGTATTGTCTGACTTTGGCAGCGACGCCGACCTTCTGGCTGGGCTTGATTCTGCTGATGATTTTCGCCGTCTGGCTGGGCTGGTTTCCGATTGGACTGGGCGTGCCAGTGGGGGTATTGTCAGAAAATGTCACCCTCTCCGAAAAAATCTATCATCTGATCTTGCCGGCGCTGACCCTCAGCATTGTCGGGGTTGCCAATATTGCGTTGCATACCCGGCAAAAACTGTTGGATGTCCTGGAAAGTGATTATGTCCTGTTCGCCAGAGCCAATGGGGAATCTGGTGTGGGACTGGTGTGGAAGCATGGCTTAAGAAATATTGCCTTGCCGGCAGTAACCCTGCAGTTTGCATCGTTTAGTGAATTGTTTGGCGGATCGGTGCTGGCCGAACAGGTTTTTTCCTACCCGGGCTTGGGTCAGGCGACCGTTTCAGCCGGCTTGCGAGGCGATGTGCCATTGTTGCTGGGAATTGTCTTAATTAGTGCTATTTTTGTGTTCAGCGGGAATCTGATTGGGGATATTATCTGTAGTGTGGTCGATCCCCGCATTAAGGAAGGCAGGTCGTCAGTATGAATGTGTTAACCGATGCAGAAAGCACCGTACTCGAAAACGCCAGCGGCAGCCTTAACTTTTCCTTGAATCGTCGACAAAAAACTCTGATCATCACGGGCATTTGTTCGGCCTTGCTGATTGGGATAATAATAGCGGCTCAGTTAATGAGCAACGCAGGAATTGCCACCAATTTTAGCCAGCAAAATCTGGCGCCATCCTGGGCGCATCCTTTTGGAACCGATTGGTTGGGTCGCGATATGTTTACCCGAACCATCAAGGGTCTGGCCATCAGTATCCAAATTGGGCTGCTGGCATCCAGCGTCAGCGTCGTGATTGCCCTGGTGTTAGGAATGTGCGCCGCCACGATGGGTGAAAAAGTCGATGCCGCCATTTCCTGGCTGGTGGATTTATTTATGGGGGTTCCCCATCTGGTGGCGCTAATTTTGATTGCGGTAGTGCTCGGAGGTGGTGCCAAAGGCGTTATCATCGGGGTCGCATTAACCCATTGGCCCAGCCTTACCCGGGTGATCCGGGCTGAGGTGATGCAGGTGCGAAGCTCACAGTATGTGCTGGTTTCACGGCACCTGGGTAGAAGTCGCCGGTGGATTGCCACCAAACATATTTTGCCCCATCTGCTGCCACAGTTTTTTGTGGGTCTGATTCTGATTTTCCCCCATGCCATTTTGCATGAGGCATCGATTACCTTTTTAGGTTTTGGATTATCGCCACATCTGCCGGCGATCGGCGTGATTTTGTCCGAGTCGATGGGATATCTGGCGGCGGGGATGTGGTGGCTGGCGTTTTTCCCGGGGTTATCGCTGTTAATTATTGTCAGAGCCTTTGACGTGATCGGCGACAATTTACGAATGTTGCTTGATCCGCATCGTGCTCATGAGTAAGGATAGGAGAAAAATGAACATGGAAAATAATACCACAAATCAGCAGCTCAGCAATTTGAGCGAGCGATCACGTCATCGATCCAGTGCCAGCAAGGATGACCTGTTGGTGGTAGAAGATCTTTCAGTTTCGTTTGTTCAATACGAGAGTGGCTTGAAACAACGGAATCTGGAAGTCATCTGCGATTTAAATGTCAGTGTTAAGAGCGGTGAAATTGTGGCCATTGTCGGTTCCAGTGGATCGGGAAAAAGCTTGCTGGCTCATGCCATTCTGGGCATCTTGCCATCTAATGCCAAGGTTTCCGGGACGATGATGTATCAAGGAAAAGTCCTGACCAGTGAACGTCAAAAAGCGATCCGCGGCAGTGAAATCAGTCTGATTCCGCAATCGGTCAATTATCTGGATCCGCTAATGAAGGTTGGTGAACAGGTGCAAAACACCATCAAAACAAAAGATGCCAAAGACTTGCAACAGAAAATATTCACGCGTTATCAGCTGTCAACAGAGGCGGGGGGATTATATCCCTTCCAGCTATCCGGCGGCATGGCCCGGCGGGTTTTGGTGGCAACGGCTGTTAGTGGCGGTGCCAGACTGATCATTGCCGATGAACCGACGCCGGGACTGCACCCGGAAGTGGTGGCAGAAACACTATCCCATCTCAAAGAACTGGCCAATCAGGGCTGTGGGGTGCTGATGATTACCCATGACATTGAGGCCGCCATGAAAATTGCCGACCGGATTGCCGTGTTTTATGCCGGCACAACCGTTGAGGTAGCGCCGATTGAAAATTTTAAAAACAACGGTGAAGCGCTGCGACACCCCTATACGAAGGCCCTGTGGATGGCTTTGCCGGAGAATGATTTTAAACCGATTCCGGGATTTCAACCGACCCCGGCGGATCTGCCCAGCGGTTGCTTATTTGAGCCCCGCTGTCAATTGAGAACCGCCGAATGTCGAGCAGGTAAACCGAAGATGGCAGATCTCAGAGGTGGACAAGTGAGGTGTATCCATGCAACTTGAAGCAAAAAACCTGGGTTTTGGATATCACAAAAACAACTGGATTTTCAAGCATCTCAGTTTGGCCATTGAATCTGGTGAAATAGTCGGTTTAACTGGCAACAGCGGCTGCGGTAAAACAACCCTTGCCAAGGTTCTGGCCGGGTATGAAGTGCCGTGGGAAGGACGGGTCAAGCTAAATGGAAAAGCGGGATCAGTCGCCGGTTATAATCCGGTACAGCTGATTTTTCAACATCCCGAAAAGTCGGTTAATCCGCGCTGGCGAATTAGGGATTCCGTGAATGAAGGCTGGCATGTCGATCAAGATTTACTTAAACGGCTGGGGATCGAAACAAGCTGGATGGATCGGTGGCCCAATGAATTATCCGGTGGCGAGCTGCAACGGTTTTGTGTCGCCCGTGCCCTGTCTCCAGATACCCGGTTTATCATTGCCGATGAAATGACAACGATGCTGGATGCCATCACCCAGGCTCAAATTTGGGCGGTGGTTCTGGAACTGGCAAAGGAACGGAACATGGGGATCCTGATTGTGAGTCATGAAAAAAAGCTGATTAATCGTATTTGTGAGCGGGTGATTGATCTGGAAGCAGTACAAAAAAACTGTAAAAGTGAGATCCCGGATTTTAACGCTAATCAAGGTGGCGTATTTGTCACCCAGCTGGAATAATCTCATAAAGAGCGAAAAGAAAAACTATAAAAAAGACAAAAGCAGGCGGAAAACTCAGAATGCTTTTGTCTTTTTTTTGCTTTAAAAGCCTGTAATCGACAACAGGAATTTAAACATGATCTATTTAACAGAGTGTTAACAATCTCTTTACCTCCTCAAAACCTTTTATGGTTTTTTATTTGATAAGATAGCCATGCAAACAACGAAAATAAAGGAAATTTAAAGGAGAAAAAAATGTCAAAAAGTTTAAAAAAAGTTTTAGTGTCACTGTTAGTCGGTGCAACAGTGCTGACTCTGGCAGGATGCGGTTCGACGGGATCAACAACTTCAACAACTAAAGAAGCGATTTCTGGAGAAATCAACGGCGGTGGTTCGACATCAGTACAGAAAGTTATCGATGCAGCTGGCGCAGAATTCACGGCATTAAACCCGGATGCCAAGTTCACCTACAGTGGAACTGGTTCATCTGATGGGATTAAAGGAGCGACAGCCGGTACCTATTCTTTTGGTTGTGCATCTCGAGAACTGAAAACAGAAGAAAAAGGCAGCTTAACTGAATTGGTTTTTGCTTATGATGGTATTGCTGTTGTTGTCAACCCAGCTAACACAGCAACAAACCTGACCAAAGATCAAATTGGCAAAATCTACATGGGCGAAATCACTAACTGGAGCGAAGTTGGCGGAGCAGATGCACCCATCGTTGTTGTATCTCGGGAAGATGGATCAGGAACCCGAAGTGCATTTGAAGAACTCGTTAAATTTGAAGAAAAACTGAAGCCTGATGCCACTATTAAAGAAGGTAATGGTAATGTTCAGACCACTGTAGCCGGAAATACCAATGCGATTGGTTATGTTTCTTTAACCTTTGTTGACAAAACCGTTAAAGCAGTCGATGTTGATGGTGTAAAAGCGACAGTTGACAATGTTAAGAATAAAAGCTACGTAATCTCAAGACCTTTCCTGGCAATGTATGATAAATCTAAGGTTGATGATGCAACCCTGGCATTCCTTGACTTCCTGATGAGTACCGAAGGACAGGCCATTGTTGAAGAACACGGCGGTATCGCAGTTTAATACCAAAAAACTGAGACTCCTGAAAAGGAGTCTCTCTTCATTAAAATAATCCCATGACAGATGCGACCAGCATGGGTATGAAAAGGAGCGTTTATTTTGCAGGCAATTAAACGTAAGAAACAAAAAGAAACAATAATCGAGAGCTTTTTTCTGATCTGTGCTTTCGTAGCTGTAATCAGCGTTCTGGCGATTACAGTTTTCGTTTTTTACAATGGACTGAAACCATTTATTTCCAATAGTTATCCGCTTTGGGATTTTTTAACCGGCGTTGAATGGCGACCGGGTTCAAATATGTATGGGATCTTTTACATGATTGTAGGATCTATTTTTGCAACATTTGGTGCTATTCTGATCGGTGTTCCGGTAGCCATTCTGACCGCCGTCTACATTTCAGAACTGGCCGGATCCCGGATCGGCAAGATAATCCGTTTTGCGGTGGAATTATTGGCGGGGATCCCATCGGTACTGTATGGGGTTTTTGGTTTGGGAATCATCGTTCCCTATGTGCTCAAAATTTCACCCATGGCTCAGGGGGAATCCCTACTGGCAACCATTATGGTGCTGGCGATTATGATTTTACCTACGGTAGTCAGCATTTCTGAAACATCCATCAGCGCCGTGCCACAAGAATATCGGGAGGGCTCCTATGCCCTGGGCGCTTCAAAAATACAGACCATCTTTAAGGTGGTGCTACCGGCTGCACGATCAGGTATTATGACCGGTGTCATCCTGGGGATAGGCCGAGCCATCGGCGAAACCATGGCCGTTATGCTGGTTTGTGGTAATCCCATCGCCGGTATTCCCACCAGTCTGTTTGATCAGATCCGGCCCCTGACCACCAACATTGCCCTGGAAATGGGCTATGCATCTGGTGTGCATCAGGAACTCTTATATTCAACCGGGGTGGTATTATTTATCTTCATTATGATTATTAATCTGGCAGTGAATAAACTGGTTAAGGCAAAGGTAGGCAGTTAGATGGGTAGAAAAGCAAAAGATATATTAGTCAAAGGTGTTATTTATCTGGCCACCGGCATCACCTTAAGTGTATTGCTCTTTATTGTCGGGTTCATCTTTGTAAAAGGAATTGGGCTGGTTAACTGGGATTTTCTGACCCGGGATTTTAACGAAAAGGTAGTCTATGCCTTTATGGAGTCCAACGATGTGCCTTTAAGCATTGACGAAGAAAGCCTGGTTGGAAAAACTCCCTATGATAAACGTTACGAGACACACTTGGAAGGACCCGTTTATATCGAAAATATTGGTGCTGCCATTGCTAAGGTTGCCTATAAAAATCACAGCACCGAGCGGGAGCAGTTCGTCATCACCTACATTGAAAAAGATTCACCGCTGCACAGCGCTATCGATTCAACCGGCAAAAATATTACGATCAGCACCGACTATATTTTGCAAAGTATCAATGGCAATGATTTTGCCGGATTGACCCTGGAAGAAGTGGCCGCAGCGATTGCAGATGAATCCGGGGAATTGAAAATAAAAATTGTTCAGCCTGGTGGCGGGATTAAATCCAATATTATCACCACCTTGTATATGGTCATGCTCTCCCTGGTGGTAGCTCTGCCACTGGGGATTTTCGGAGCAATTTACCTCACCGAATATGCCAAACCCGGGCGACTGGTAAATATAATCCGATTTGCCGCCGAGTGTCTGGCGGGTATTCCGTCCATTATATTTGGTCTGTTCGGGATGGCGTTCTTTGTGGTCGCGCTGAAGTTTCAGATCTCGCTGATCTCCGGTAGTCTGACCGTGGCAATCATTCTGTTGCCGGTCATCATCAGAAGTACCGAAGAAGCATTAAAAACTGTGCCGATGGCATTTAGAGAAGGGTCCCTGGCCCTTGGGGCCACCAAACTGCAGACTATTTTCAAAGTTGTGTTACCCTGTGCGGTACCAGGTATTGCCACGGCAGTGCTGCTCAGTATCGGTCGGGTAGTCGGGGAGTCAGCGGCCTTGTTATTAACCGCCGGGACGGTAGCGCAAATTCCCGGTACCCTCTTTTCGCCTGGCAGTACCCTGACGGTGCAAGCCTATTATGTGGCGAAAGAAGAAGGTAACATCGAACTGGCCTGTGCCATTGGTATTGTCATAATTGTAATTGTTATTGTACTGAACATCTTGTCACGTCTCACTTCAGACAAGTTGGATGTCTTTAATAAAAAATGAGGAGTAATATGGACACAAATATAAAGTTTAACACCAAAAATCTGGATTTGTTTTATGGGGATTTTCAAGCCCTTAAGTCAATCAATATGGAAATTCGTGAGAAGGAAGTGACCGCTTTTATTGGCCCATCCGGTTGTGGCAAATCAACATTCTTACGCTGTCTCAATCGCATGAACGATCTCATCGATTCGGTCAAAATTAACGGTGAAATCATTTTTGACGGACAAGACATCAATGGTACGATTGATGTAATTAATCTGCGAACTCGAGTCGGGATGGTTTTTCAGAAACCCAATCCCTTTCCGATGAGCATTTATGAAAATATTGCCTATGGACCGAAATGTCAGGGAATGAAGGATAAAAACCAGTTGGATAGCCTGGTTAAAGAAAGCCTGATGAAGGCGGCGCTCTGGGATGAAGTTAAGGATCGCTTAAATAAATCAGCTCTGGGGTTATCCGGCGGCCAGCAGCAGCGGCTTTGTATTGCCCGGACCATCGCCATGAATCCGGAAGTGATTTTAATGGATGAGCCAACCTCAGCCTTGGACCCGATTGCGACTGCCAAGATTGAGGATCTGATGTCCAGTTTGAAAAAAGACTATACCATTATTATTGTCACCCATTCGATGCAGCAGGCTGGGCGAATCTCAGATAAAACAGCTTTCTTTCTGATGGGAGAGGTAGTCGAGTTCAATGAAACACCCATTATATTCACAAACCCCCATGACAAACGGACAGAGGATTACATTACCGGACGTTTTGGTTGATAAGGAGAATAAATCATGCGAATAGAGTATAACGAAGAATTAAGAATGATTAAAGACGAGATCTTACTGATGTCGGCCATGACCGAAAAAATGCTGTCAGATTCAGTTTTAGCCTTAAAAAGCAAAGACAATGAGTTGGCACGCTCAGTGATTGATCGGGATGATCTGGTAGATGCCAAAGAAATTGAACTGCAACTTGTTGTCAGTCAGGTGATTGCCACCCAGGGACCGGTGGCTACCGATCTGAGACGGCTGGCTTCAACCTATAAGATTATTACCAATCTGGAACGGATTGCCGATTTGGCGGTGAATATTTCCAAACGGGTGCTGGAATTATCAGACGTGGTTTATATGAAGCGACTGGTTGATATTCCCAGAGCCTGTGAACTGGCTGAAAAACTGTTGAAGCTGGCGATTCAGGCTTTTGTTCACGAAGATATCACCCGGTTAAGAGAGGTTGTGGATCTGGAAGACGAGATCGATGCGCTGAACATTCAGATACATCATGACTGTCTGGCGTACATGATCGATAATACCAAAAATATCCATCAGGGTTCGGTGTTCATTTTTGTGGGCAGCTATCTGGAGCGGATTGGTGATCATGCTACCAATATTTTTGAAACCGTCTTTTACATTGTCACCGGGGACTACATTGATTTTAATGACCTGGATGAAGAAACCATCAATCGAACCCTAGAACTACAAAAGAGAATTGATGAGATTGAAAAAGAAGATTAAAATTCCATATGAAAGCGGTTCATTAAGATAATGAACCAGCCAAGCCAGAGGATCAGTTCCTCTGGTTTTTTGCATCCAAAAAAGATTCAAAACAGAGACGCTAACAAATCGCCTGAAGCGATGCAAATAAATCGCTGGCAAATATTGACGGAAATCATTATAATTAAGACAGTAAAGAGATCATTATAAATTTGCTGGTTTATAATTAACAGAAAAAGGTTTTTGTATTAAACGAACGGGAAGGTGAGAAAAATGAAAACGGAGGATACCCAGATAAAACCATGTGATCAAGGGACTCGGAGTAATGAGGCCCGCTTACGGAGACTGGTTGATATTTTAAAACACCCTTCCGATACGATTCAGGAATTTCTTGACTATGCATTAAAGCAGGCGATTGAACTCACCGAAAGCCGGATCGGCTATATTTATCATTATAGTGAAGAGACATGCGAGTTTGTTCTTAACACCTGGTCTGAAGAGGTGATGGAAGCGTGCCACGTTGAAAAACGGGAAACGACCTATCAATTGGATAAAACGGGAATCTGGGGGGAAGCTGTACGACAGCGGCAGCCGATAGTAATCAATGCTTTTAAGGAGAAGAATCCCCTGAAAAAGGGTTATCCCAAAGGTCATGTGCCAATGACAAATTTCTTAACGATTCCTGTTTTTAAGAATAACCAAATTGTTGGTGTCGTGGGATTGGCAAATAAAGAAACGGATTATGATGAGACCGATATTTTTAACATTACCCTATTAATGGAAGCTGTCTGGACAGTTACCGAGAGTAAAAAAGCGGAATTGGCTTTAGCAGAAAGCAATGCCCGATATGACAAACTTGTTCAGCGAATTTCAGTCGGGATTTATACTATGCGCATTAAAAGCTCAGGAGAAACTCAGTTTGAATATTGCAGTGAAAAATTTTGTGAAATGCTTGGATTGACCAAAGCAGAGGTGTTGGGCAATACCGAAGCGGTTGAACAGGCCATCCATCCTGATGACCGGGCTTCGCTAAAAACAGCTAACCAGCAGGCGGTCAGGTGTTTTCAGAGCTTTCGCTGGGAAGGTCGCAGTTGTGTTAAGGGAGAAACCCATTGGATCCGTTTTGAATCGGAGCCAACTCTATTTCCTAATGGCGACACTCTTTGGAACGGGGTCCTTTTTGATATTTCTGAACGCAAACAGACTGAAGCGAAGCTCAAAGAAAGCGAAGAACGTTTTAAAGCGCTTCATAATGCTTCATTTGGCGGCATTGCTATCCATGATCTGGGAGTCATTTTAGAGTGCAATCAGGGCTTGGCGGAAATGACCCAATACGCCATGGAAGAGCTGATTGGCATGAATGGCTTATTGCTGATTGCCCCTGAGTATCGGGAACTGGTTGGAAAAAACATCGCAAGTGGCTATGAAAAGCCCTATGAAGCGTTTGGAATAAGAAAAAACGGTGAACTGTTTCCAATCCAACTGGAAGCCAGAAATATTCCCTACAAGGGAAAAACGGTTCGAGTCGTTGAATTCAGGGATATTACCAAAGAAAAGGAAGCTTATGCTAAAAGTCTGGAAATAAACCGGCGTCTGCAGGATGAAATTATTGAACGTAAATATATCGAAGAGGCTCTCCGGAGCAGTGAGGAAAAACTGAAGACAATTATCGAAACGTCACCGGACGGGCTTGCTATTTCAACGATGGACGGAATTGTTGAGTTTGTTACAGCTCAATCGGTGGCAATGTGGGGATATGACTCGTCGGATGAGATGATTGGCCGAAATATTATGGAGTTTGTTCACGAAAACTATCACGAAAAAGCAATTTATTTCATAACAGAAATGATCAATGGTCATTTAACTGGTGCGGCAGAGTATCTGATGGTTCGAAAAGACGGCAGTCAGTTTTATTGTGAAACCAATGCGAATATACTCAAGGACAAGAATAAAAACGCAATCGGGGTTCTTCATATTGAACGGGACATTACTGAGCGGAAGATACTGTTAGAGGAACTGAAAGATCTGGCCATTAAAGATCAGCTCACCGGTCTTTATAATCGTCGCAAAATTGATGAAGTACTGATGAAAGAAAAGGCTGAGGCTGAAAGTGGGGATCACCATTTATCCGTGATTATGGTCGATATTGATATGTTTAAGCTGGTGAACGACCAACACGGTCATCTGGTGGGAGATCAGGTATTAACAGAGATCACTGAAATTCTGACAAAGGGGATCAGGAGAATAGATGTTTTGGGTCGTTGGGGCGGAGAAGAATTCATTATTATTTGCACCGATACAGATCTGGAAGGGGCAACAGTATTAGCGGAAAAACTAAGAAAATTAGTGGCGGCACATGATTTTAATGGTGTGGGGAAGAAAACCTGTTCATTCGGAGTTGCCCAGTTGCGAAAAAAAGAAACCATTGATGAGTTGCTGCTGAGATCGGATTTGGCCTTATATCGGGCCAAAGAGCGGGGCAGAAATCGAGTCGAACAAGAGGTTTGCAGAGAGAAACAGAATAATGAAATAAATTCTCTGAAAAAGAAAACAAGGGGTTAGCAAACCCCTTGTACCTGTTTAGAGACAGCGGTTTTTAATCTCTTCATCGCATTCAGTGATAGATTCTTTGAGTTTTTTTGATTCAGCATCAAATTCTTCCATTTGGCTGACAATTTTTCCGCTTGATACATGCATCCCAGATTGTTTAAAAATAAAGCTGCGTTCATTTTCGACATCTTCCAGGTCTTCTTTCAATTGTGCCAGTTTATTCTTGAGTTCAATATCGCTTAGTTTATTTAATTCATTCATGTTTTTTCTCCCGTTATTTAAAATGATTCTTTTCTTAAGTATAACATGGCCAATTTCTGAATGCAACCGGTTAAATAATTGAGATTAAGCCTGATTTAATTCTAATCAAGCGTAAATCTTTCGCTTTTTTGTCAGACAGACGCTATAATAGAATTACTGAAATGAAAGTGTTTTGATCGATTTGATCAGGCCCATTCTTTAGTAAAAATAACGGTTGAAACCGGGTTGGATTTTACCAGTGAAAATTCTAAAATGCGAATTTAACAGGAGGAACAAAATGGAAACCATTCATGAACAAAAAAACAAATTTTATATTGGTGTCAACGAAGAGGAACCAATTGGTTTATTGAATTATTACATCGAAGGTGATCTATTTATCATCGAACATGTTTATGTGACCAGAGAACTCAGAGGTCAGGAGCTTGGGGTTAAGCTGGTGGCAAAGGCGGTGGCATTTGCCCGGGAAAACAAGCTCAAAATTATCTCCTACTGCTCTTATGCGGAAAAGGTGCTGACCGAAAACAACGACTATCGGGATGTTTTTTCAGTTAGTAACGACTAATCAAAAAATCGCAGAAATGCAATCGCTTGAATTACAAGTTTGAAATAATCTGACTCAGGGAGTTTCATATGAATGTTTTAGTTGCCGAAGATGAAAAAGATATTCGAAACCTTTTAAAACTACATCTTGAAGAAAATGGTTATACTGTATTTACCGCCGCTGATGGTTTAGAAGCCCTGGGCGTTTTTAAAAATAATCCCATCAATTTGGGAATTTTTGACGTCATGATGCCCCGGCTGGATGGCTTTAATTTGTTGCGAAAAATCCGGGAAACCAGTCAGATGCCGGTTATCATTCTGACGGCCCGGGGTGATGAAATGGATAAGGTTCTGGGGCTGGGACTTGGTGGTGACGATTATCTGGTCAAGCCCTTCAGTATGGCCGAACTGATTGCCCGGGTTGGCGCCCAGCTCAGACGAAATTATGAATATGCTGAAAATAGCCAGATGAGAAAGTCACAGTTGAAGGTCGGGAGCTTATCTCTTGATGAGGATGGCTGCTGCATTTATGTGGATGGGACATTGGTGGAACTCAGTGCCAAGGAGTATTTGATACTGCAGTTCTTAATGAAAAATCCTGACAAGGTGTTTACTAAAAAGCAGCTCTACCGGCAGGTCTGGGAAGAAGATCTTTATTATGATGACAACACCATTATGGTTCATATCAGTCGGCTGCGCAACAAATTAGAAACTGATCCCAGAAATCCGGAGTATATCAAGACGATTCGTGGCATTGGCTACAAATTTCATTTACCCAAGGTTCCCTAGGATGAAAAAAAGAATTCAAAATCGTTTTGTTGCTGATTATGTGCTGATGTTTTTAATCTCCACCCTGATTGGTGTTTTTGCGGTGACGCTGCTAAGCTTTGCCAGTGATGTGATCTCAAAGAATCTGGTTAATCATAATTACACAGCAGAAAAAATTATGACCGATGATCTCTCGGTTATGGAGATGGAGCCGGTGCTGGAAAATGGCGGCGGAGTTCAAGTGGTATCTAAGAATTACGAGGTCATTTTCAGCCAGGGAATTAACAACCTGCCGGAGGTGTTAACTGCGGAGACCTTCACCGATTTTTTAACTGCCAGTCAAGCCAAGGGAAACCCTTACAGTTACAGCATTGCCTATAATCCCAGAGCGGAATTCTGGTTGTTGGTCACCTTTCCTACCTCTGTTCGCATTGATTTTGCCATTGTTCATAATCCCGATTTTTTATCGGTGGATACCCAGCGAGTTGCCGGGGTCATTTTTGCGATCGCCTTATTTTATTTGATCTTGCTGGGAATCAGTACGGTTATTTATTCAAAGCTGACTTCACTGAGCATCATCAATCCCCTTAAAAAGTTGTGCAGCAGTGCCGGCCGGTTAAAAGAAGGAGATTATACATCTCGGGTTGACTTGAATCTGGATAATGAATTCGGTGAGCTGGAAACTATTTTCAATCAAATGGCCGACGAAATTGAAAAAGAAATTGCCTTAAGAAAACAAAGCGAAGAAAATCGCAAAAAGCTGATCTTGGATATCTCTCACGATCTTAAAAATCCCCTGGCCAGTATTATGGGCTACGCAGAACTCTGTTTAACAAAAACCGAAATGACCACCGAACAGCTCAGAGCATATCTGACCACGATCTATAACAACAGTAACCGCGCTAACCGTCTGATGACCGATCTTTTTGAATTGTCTAAAATGGAAACCCCGGATTATGTTCTGGTTAAGGAAAAACTCGATTTTACCGAATATCTTCGGGAGCAAATGGGCGCAGCCGTGGCAAACCTGGACGGCGCCGGATTATCCTATGCTTTTGATATTCCCGATATCAAGATTATCGCAGCGGTGGACCGACAGCAGATGAGTCGGGTGTTTGAAAACCTTATTGATAACGCCATCAACCATAATCGGCCAGGCACCCGGATTGACCTGATTATGGTGGATCATCCCGGCATGATTGAGGTCCGTTTTAAGGATGACGGGATCGGAATCCCCGTGGAGTTAAGTGAACAAGTTTTCGAACCTTTTGTGAAGGGCGATCCGGCTAGATCTTCAGAAAGCGGAGGTACCGGTTTGGGTTTAGCAATCATCAGAAAAGTGATGGAAGCCCATGGCGGGACCATCAAACTGGCAACTGAAAACATAGTTGGAAGTGAATTTATTTTGTTTTTGCCAAAGAGTTAAGATCGAGTTAAGATTAAGAACAGCTTCATGTATGAATCGCTTGCTATAGTAATGGCAAGGGATTACATGAAGCTGTTTTATGTAACCCCATCAAAATTTGGAGGTTGAGAAATTGGAAACATTGGACAGTCATTTTTATAATTGGTTTGGGGTAATATTCTTTACGGTACTTTATGGAGTGATTTTGTTGTTTATGCCATTTTATAAAAAAATGGATCGGAAGCCGGCGGGCACCTATCTTGCGTTTGTGATCGCCTTTGCCATCGAAATGCATGGGATCCCCTTTAGTATGTATGTGATCTCCTGGATTATTGGTAAAAACCTGCCCGAAGGGGTTTTATGGGGGCACACGCTTTTTGATACCATCGGATATTGGGGGATGTATATTAATATTGCCTGTGGGACAGTCGGCATATTTTTAATCATGATTGGCTGGTATAATATTTATAAAAAATACTGGTCCAAGGAAACTGGAACTGGAACCCTGGTGGAAACCGGGATTTATAAATATATTCGCCATCCCCAGTATGCCGGCCTGTTGTTATTATCTTTCGGGATGATGGTGGAATGGGTAACCTTGCCACTGCTCATTTTATATCCGGTGATGGTTTATATGTATGTGCGGCTGGCCAAAAAAGAAGAGCGCGATATGATCGAAGAATTTGGAATAGAGTATCAGGATTACATAAAAAGAACAAAAATGTTTATCCCCCATCTAGTTTAAAAGATCAGTGAAACACTAATTGAGTTGGTAGGTAAAAAAGACAGGAATTTACCTGTCTTTTTGCCGTTAGGCCATTGCTTATAGTAATTTAAAACCAGATTATAAACGAAACTTTTAAAAAATATGAAAGTTGTCTATTTATCTTTATAAAAAACGTTTACACGAAATCAAAAGTGGTATATTATTAAGCAAGTTTGATTTGTGAATTGCCGATAAAATGCTTCTTGAATTGCTGTGAAGCTGAATGATAAAAAATGAAAAGGTAGGGAAAAACGATGAAATCAATCAGATTACGACTTATTACGATGTTTTCCGCACTGATTTTGGTAGTGACAGGAATTCTGGGGGTAATTGTGGTTAATCAATTTACCAGCGTTCTTGAAACCGATACTTATGAACAATTACAGAACATGGCAGTGGTTCAGGCACGATATATTGAATCGAAGCGTGATGCGGAACTCCAATATATGGAAAGTCTGGCTCAGAATTCGATATTGCTTGATGGTGCTATTCCCCAGAGCCAACGGGTAGCATTTTTGGAGGCGGAAGCCGCCAGAGCTGGATATGATGCCTATGTCTTAGCAGATCTGGCAGGAAATGGGGTTACCCAGAATGCTGCCGGTGATACGGTTAATGTGGCTGACCGGAGTTATTTTAAAGGTGCAGCCGCCGGAATACCGACAGCATCTGATATCACCATCAGCCGGGTTACCGGGGAGCCGGTTATTTTATACGCCACGCCGGTTTATCAGAACGGCGTGATTGCTGCGGTACTCTATGGAAGAAAAGAGGGTACCTCATTAAGTGAAATCACTAAAGGGGTTACCTATGGAGAAACAGGTTTTGCATCATTGATAAATAATGATGGGGTTGCCGTTGGTAATTCAAATCTGGATCTGGTCAAGCAGCAGTTTAACTTTGCCACAGCGGATGAAGAAAACCCGGATTATGCGGAGTTGGCAGAATTAGTACGCAGTAAAATGATGGCCCGGGAACCGGGTTTTGGAGACTACACCCTTGAAGGAAAAGACCTGCTGGTGGGTTTTGCACCGGTTGAAGGCAGTCCCTGGATTATGTCAGTGGCGATGGATCAGGCAGAGCTGGATGTTCAGGTGGCGGAAGTCAGAAATACGATTATTACGGTGATCATTCTGGCAATTATCGCTGCGGCATTCGCTGTGTTCCTGATCAGCGGCACCATCTCAAAACCGATTGTGGCAACCACTGAAGAATTAAACCGTCTGGCTGGATTTGACTTTAGTCATAATGAAAATTCCAATGCCGCAAAATATATTAATCGGCAGGATGAAATTGGTACCATGCTGAAGGCCGTGGCTACCATGCAGCAAAATGTTCAGGATAATCTGATCGACAAGCTTGAACATATTTCCCAGGGGAATTTGGACGATGAAATTATCATGGTCGGTGATAATGATCAGGTCGGACCAGCCTTACAGGATACCCAGGGTGCCATCAAAACCCTAATTACCGACACCAATATGCTAGTTAGTGCAGCGGTTGAAGGGCGGCTGGACGAGCGAGCTGATGCATCCAAATATAACGGTGATTATCAGAAGGTTATCGCCGGTGTCAACCAGACTCTGGATGCGGTTATTGCACCAATAAAAGAGGCTTCGGTGGTACTGGAAGCGATGGCAAAAGGTAATCTTGAAAAAGATATGCAAGGTAATTACAAGGGGGAACACGCTGTTATTAAGGTATCGGTGAATAAAACATTTGAGAGTATTAAAATGCTGGTCAGCGATACCAATCATTTAGTGGAAGCTGCTGTAGCCGGAGAACTTGATACCCGGGCCGATAGATCCAAACATCAGGGCGAATACGCCAAAATCATCGCTGGTGTCAATGCCACCTTGGATGCAATGGCAGAGCCTATTAAAGAAGCTTCAGGGGTACTTGAAGAAATGGCCCAGGGCAATCTTGACCGGGGCATGGAAGGCAATTACAAAGGGGAGTATGCCGTTATCAAAGAATCCGTTAATCGCACCTTTGACAGCATCAAAATGCTGGTGGGCGATACCAACAGTCTGGTGGAATCAGCCGTTGCCGGGGATCTCAATGCCCGGGCCGACACATACAAACACAGCGGTGAATATGCCCGGATTGTCGCTGGGGTAAATGCCACCCTGGATGCAATGGTGGCGCCGATTCAGGAAGCTAATACGGTGCTGGAAGAAGTGGCCAATGGCAGCCTGAAGCTACGAATGGCAGGGGAATACAAGGGTGAGCATTCGGCGATCAAAGATTCGCTAAACAGTACCCTGGACTTTTTGCAGGGGATTGTCGATGAAGTGTCTGAAATTCTCGATCAGATGGCCAATTCCAATATGGCCGTCAGCATCACCGGTGATTATAAAGGCGATTTTGAACCAATTAAAACGGCTCTTAACCACATTATTGAATCCTTCAACAAGATCTTAAAAGACATGAACGAAGCAGCCGATCAGGTATCAGCTGGGGCTTCTCAGGTATCGGATGGCAGTCAGATGCTGGCCCAGGGTTCAACCGAACAGGCCGCCGCCATCCAACAGCTGAGTTCGTCAATTGATGAAATAGCAGATAAAACAAAAGATAATGCCAAACGGGCCAGCGAAGCTAATATGCTTTCCACCACCGCCCAGGAAAAAGCTCAAAAAGGAAACGACAGCATGCGTCTGCTCCAGGAATCGATGGATGAAATCAATCAGGCCTCGGGAAATATTTCGAAAATCATCAAGGTCATTGATGACATTGCCTTCCAGACAAATATCCTGTCCCTGAATGCCGCCGTGGAAGCAGCCAGAGCTGGCCAGCATGGTAAGGGTTTTGCCGTGGTAGCAGAAGAGGTTCGTTCCCTGGCCGCCAGAAGTGCCGAAGCAGCCAAAGAAACCACTGTTTTGATCGAAGGGTCGGTGAAAAAGACTGAAGGCGGTACCGCCATCGCTGACGAAACAGCCAATGCCCTGGAAGAAATTGTCCTGGAAATTACCAAAGCGGCCCAATTAGTTCAGGAAATTGCTGAAGCATCCAATGATCAGGCCACTAATATCACCCAGATCAATCTGGGTGTGGATCAGGTATCCCAGGTTGTTCAGGGAAATACGGCAACTGCCGAGCAATCTGCCGCAGCCAGCGAAGAATTATCTGGTCAGTCTCAGTTGCTCAAGGAAATGATATCGCGATTTAAACTAAAAAGATAAAAAAACCAAGAAAAAAGACAAGGAAAAAGACAAGGAAAATATCCTTGTCTTTTTGTTGCTAGAAAAGCTTTGCCTTTGGCTTATGAGAACACCTTTAGAAAAAATTGTTATTATTCTTCTTTGGCCCAATCATCAAAGCCCTGCATAACTTTGTCATAGGTTTGCTGAGAGATTTCGGGAAGTTCTCCACCAAAAGCTTCTTTGGCACTTTCAAAACCTTCTTTAAAAGCATTTCGGAGGGCTTCAAGTTTGCTTTTATCACCGCCGGAGAGAGCTTTGGCAAAATCGACTATCCGTTCTGAAGTTTTGTTAACCCCAAAATAGCCGTCTTCAGAAATCGCTTCCTGGGCAGCAGCCTGGGTTTCAGAATCCACAGTGATTTCCACGTCTTTTCCTGCGGCCAGATCTTTCAGAACCTGATTGACTTTCTTGCCTTGCTTTTCAATCATGGCTTCAACCATTTTTTTGAATGACTCGGTATTACGGGCAAAATCCTGTTTGATTTCGTCAATCTTTTTACGGTCGACAGTGTAGGTTCCAATGTCTTCGGAAGTAGCGGTGCCAAGCTCAATGGAGTCGAGTTTTTGGATAACTGGCTGGACTTTATCGGCAGCCTCTGGCTCAACTTTAACGTCGGCATTTTGGGTGACACCTTTTGTCTGAATCGCTTGATTCAGAGATTTGTTCGCATCAATTGCATTTGTATTCATAACATCCTCCTTGTTTAGTATTTTAAATAGTTACGATCTTCTCTAAACTATATCGACAAAATTCAACTAAAAATAACATTAATTTTAAAATAATTAAAATACAAAAAAGTCCCTTCAGCATTGACACTGAAAGGACATTTTTTATACTACCTGTTTTAAGGGGGACAGGGCTCGCAACGGTTTTTCAGAGTGTCTTAGATTTGCTTCACAGGCATCGTCGTGTTTAATGTAGAAAAGATCAGTTTCGCAGGAAACAGTTTTAATTCGATCGGCGGCCATATTTTGCAGGTAAGTCGCAAAGTAGGCATTAATAATAGCAGTATCATCTGGTTCATCAACAGTGCTCATCGAAAATCCTGATAAAAAAGTCAACCATGGTTTGGTATTTGTTTTTATGTCTCTAATCCACTTCATTTTTATGAACCTCCTGTTAAGTTGTTAAATTATTTTTGTAAGGGGAGACTTGGTTAGTCGGGGTGGTTTTTTGAGTAATGATCTCATTTTCTAATCATTTGCTCTTACTATTTATATCGCCATTTTCTGAAATTACTTTAGGTTAAATGAACAAATACGATAAAATGTCAAGAAAAATAAAATGATTAAGATTTTTGGTGTTGAGAAAAATGGAAGGATATTTAAAGCGATACTCTTAAATAAAGAACCATAAAAGCAAAAAACAGGGTGATCGAGAGACAGATTTCATTAAAACCCAATTCAAAAGAATTGATAAAAGCCAGACAATTTGATTTTTTGAATAAGCCGCGATAAATAAGCAATCCCAGGAATAATGATCCAACGAAGAGTAGCATTTTTATACCGTAGGACAGAAGGTCGACAGATAAATCGATGTTAAAAAGGATGGCGATCAGTTCACTGCCAAATAGTCCACCGAGAAAACACAGTATACCTAGAGTTAAGACAACCGCTTTCTCCAAAATATCGGAGTCAACGGTTTCTTTTTTGCCCGAGCTGCCAAAAAGAAGCTGCCCATATTTAATAAAGACAACCATTGTTCCCAGGTTAATAAAAACTAAACCATATTCAATCCAGGTGCCGCTTGAACCAGAAGCGATCAAATACTTAGAGATACTGCCGTTAAATAATGGGGCTCCAATAATCCCCAGAATTGACAAGATGGTGGCTACCCCAACGGCCGGCATGTGTTCAAAAACTCCCTTCACCTCGTCAAGATTCCGGGTCTTGTACTCGGAGATGATCATCCCGGCAGTAAGAAACAGGGTTGATTTAAAGATGGCATGATTCATCAGATGATAGAGACCGCCCCAGTAAGCCACCGGATTGTCCAGGTTAATGCCAATCATAATGACACCAATCTGAGAAACAGTTGAATAAGCTAATAGGAGTTTGATATCTTTTTGAGCTAAGGCCAGCATAAAACCGGCGATGGCGGTGATAAAGCCGAGGATCACAAAAAGTTCGGAGGTATCAAACAGGGGTGAAAAAGCTATCTGCAAGCGGAGGAACACGTAGACGCCAGTTTTTACATATAATCCAGATAAGATGGCCGAAACCACTGACGGAGCGCTGGGGGTGCCATGAGCCTTTGGCAGCCAGCTGAAAAGCGGCATTAAAGCAGCCTTTAAGCTAACCGCGGTAATCATAAAGGCATAGGGCAGGATCAGGCTTTGGGGGTCTTTGACCTGGCTGAGCACAGTTTCCAGGGCATTAAAATCAAGGACGCCAATTTTCTTATAAAGCATCCCCAGACCCATCAGGAAAAAGGACATCGCCACTACATTAATCAGAAAATACATCAGTCCATCATAAATAGCGACATGGGCCTGCTTGTACATGATCAGAATGGTGATGATCATGGTGGCGGCTTCAATCAGAACAAAAATGTTAAACAGGTCATTTGAAAGAAAAATACCGATGATCAAGCTTTCCAGACTGAGAAAAAGAAAGAAAAAAAGGTGATCAGCATAGTGTTTATTGTGAACAAAGATCACCATTGCCAGGAATAAAAAGCAGGTCAAAAGTACCATCGCAGAGGCTAGCAGATCGGCCCTTAAAGTGATCCCGATGGTATCCGGCCAGCCACCAATGTTTTCGAGGACTGGGCCATTTTTACGCACCGCTACAAATATCAGGGTGACGCAAACCAATAAGGCAGACTGAAAAAGAACCATGATTTTTTTTGCTGTTGTGATGGAAATAAGTTTGGCGACGGTACCAAAAATAATCGGCAATAGAATTACCCAATGTAGACTAATCATGGTGATTCCTTTTTTTCATAACTTTTTGCCAATTGGTGGAGCCAAAACGATGATAAAGATGAATAAACATCGTTAAACCGGCTGCCGTTACCCCAATACCAATGACGATGTCGGTAATCATTAATGCCTGGGGGAGCGGATCAGCTACTTGTAGGGTTTGGGTCACATCCCCAATGGGGGGGACGCTTCCCGGGGCAATATTGGCAGAAATAAAGTATAAAATAATCGCCACTTGCATAATACTGATGGACATAATCGATTTGATGATGTTTCTTCTGGCAATCAGGCCATAGACGCCGACAAAAAAAAGCACAATACTAATGGATTCTCCGTTAATAGCAATCATCAAATACCCCCTTCATAAAAGGCAAACCTGAAAAAAATGATGGTAAAACCACTGCAGACTTTTAAGCCGATTAAAAAATTCATGGCGATAAGATAGGTCAGGTTCATCAGTTCTGAGTGGTTGGCGGTGGTTGAGAATAAAAAAAAGGCCGGGTAAAGAATAATGCAGACAAACAGGATCTTTTCTGCCGTTTTTAAGGTTTTGAGCCGGATGCAGCGGTCCGGTTCTACTAGATATCGGGTGATAAAAACTGAAGCCAGCACAGCGCCCCCCTGGAATCCGCCACCAGGACTGGCATGGCCGTTTAGAATAATATAAAATCCAAACAATAAAATAAAAGGATATAAAAGCCCGGTCATTCGCGAAATAATTTCAGAGTGGTCAGTCATCGGTGCGCCTCCAGGAAAAATTAATAACCGCCGAGACACTGATCAGCAGAATCAGGGTTTCAAAAATACTGTCAAACACCCGGTAGTTCAGGTAGATCGCCGCTACGGCATTTTGAGTATGGGTGTCAGCGTTGAAATTTTCAAGAAAGAAATTGGCGATTAGCGGATCAGCGACCAGATTGGTATCAAAATTAATAAAAAGCACTAGACTGGTAAGGGCCATGGTAAAAATCATGGTCATAACTCTACGCTTCATTATCTTCTCCTTCCGCACAGCGAATCAGGTGAATATTCAAGTCGCCATAATTCGCTTGTAAGTATTCTTCAACGGCATCAATCTGATAATCCTCAACACAGCCATAAATCCAAATGTCCTGATCGGCATGATGGATGGCAAGATCAAATTTTTCCTGATCGAGAATAGTTTCAATGGACTCGCCGGAATAAATAATTTGAGGTTCCATTTCGCGCTGGATCAAGAAAGTTTCCAGATTTTTTAAAAAATTCGAACTATTTTTAAGGTAACGATTATTCTGATTGCTGGCGCTGTTGGCGTAATAAATAGAAAAGACCTGATATTTTCGCAGTGCCACCAGATATAAAACCGTGGTGATAGTGCTTCCGATAATGGCTTCAGCAATGGCCACATCCGGGGCGCCATAGAGTAGGTAAACAAAGGAACTGACCAGCGAAAAAACACCGAGATAGACAATCGCCCGGCGCAGTTTTTTAGTATTCAGAGCGACGATTGCCAGAACAACCAAGGTGATCAGAAAGATGTTTTCGGTCATGGTCGGGTCTCCTGATTAATGGTGTAGCCGCTCAAAAAAGCTGATCGGGCAATGGCGTGGGTGGACAGCGGGTTGGTGATCATCACCAGCAGGGTAATCAGAAGGATTTTCATGGTAGCATAGCTGAGCCCGGATAAAATGATGAAACCGATCATGATGGTCAGAAAACCAACCGTTTCAATTTTAGCGGATATTAAAATTCGCGAATAAAAATCTTTAAAACGAAACAGCCCAATGACCCCTAGAGCCATAAAAAAAAGTGCGATGGTGATGAGTAGATAAGCCAATAAATCGATCATGAGGTGTCTCCTTTTTTTTCGATAAAGCGGGCAATCAGGACCGTTCCGATAAACCCCAACAGCGCGTAAACCAGGGCCACATCCAGTAAGTAGGATTGATCGGTGATGATGGATAAAATGACAATGGACATGATAATTTTGGCTGATATGGCGTTCAAACCCAGCAGACGATCCCAAATGGTGGGGCCTAAAATGACCCGAACAAGCACCAGGGTACTATAGATGGCGATGACAAGTAGAGCTATTTCTAAAAAGGTCATCGATCCATACTCCTTAGGATTATTTCATAGGGGGAACAGCTTTTGCCTTCAGTAACATCAGTAAAGGTATTTTCATCCTGGAAAGCCAGGATTTGAAGCAGCCGGCCATTCTTGCCGATAGTCACGGTTCCGGGAGTCAGAGTAATGGCATTGGCCAACAGACAGATACCCAGTTCATTACGCATACAGGTTTCGTACTCGATGATCTTTACGGCATCTTCACCTTTAATAATTTTAAAAATAGCTGAAAAACCTGATCGGTAAATTTGAACGAATAAGTACATCGCATAATGCAAGAGAACTTCGGGTTTGATGGCGTAAGCATCGAGATAATCATTTTCCAGCAAATAACGATTGGTGAAGAGCAGCGAAATTGCTGAAAAAAACAGGCCGATCAGGATCTGTGAAAAGGCCAGACTTTCATTTAGAATTAGCCAGATGCCGGTAAAAACAAAAATAAGAACAAGGGTGCGAACCATTTTTTTCATTTGAACTCCTTTCACGTTGCGAAGTTAACCATGGATTAGGTTTCATTATAATCAAGACATGCGCTTGATGTCAACGGATTTTATGGAAATCAAAGGGGGCGAAATATGAATCGCGACCACGTTATGACCCCATCGTGGCATATGAAAATGAGGCCTGGATTGGAGAAACCAGGCCTCAAAAATGTGATGCTGATACCTTACTAATATTTATCCATCTCCATGTCATCGAGGATGATGCTTGGTTCTGGCATAGGTGCCACAACTGGTTTTATGGCCGGGGCAGAAGCTGATCGGTTTGTTTTAACTGAGACGCTTTTAGCTTTCAGCTGGAAAGCATCGACCATGTGCTTGAGCATTTCGGCCTGGCCTGAAAGTTCTTCGCTGGCAGCGGCGCTTTCTTCGGCGGTGGCAGAATTAGTTTGAACAACCTGAGATACCTGTTCAATACCCTGGGTGATCTGGGCGATTTCAGAAGCCTGATCATTGGAAGCCCGGGCAATGGTGCCGACCAAACCAGTAACCTTGTCAATCTGATTTAAGATCTCTCTCAGACTTTCGGCGGTGTCATCAGCTATTTTGGTACCAACACTGACCTTGTCAATGGAGCCTTCAATCAAGCCGGTGGTTTCTTTGGCGGCTTCGGCACTTCGGGCCGCCAGGGTTCTAACTTCTTCAGCTACTACGGCAAAGCCTTTACCATGCTGACCCGCTCTGGCGGCTTCTACAGCGGCATTCAGAGCCAGAATATTGGTCTGGAAGGCAATGTCATCAATGACCTTGATAATTTTAGAAATATTGTTTGAAGAATCATTGATATCGCCCATGGCGCTGATCATAGTGGCCATTTGACTATTCCCTTTTTCGGCGTTGGTTCGAACATTGACTGCCAATTCATTGGCCTCATTGGCGTTCAGGGCATTTCGCTTGGTCTCGGCAGCCACCTCTTCAATGGATGCGGTCAATTCCTGGATGGCACTGGCCTGTTCAGTAGTTCCCTGAGATAAGGCCTGGCCGCCGTCAGAGATCTGTTTGGCACCCATATCCACCTGACCGGATGCCACATTGATTTCGGTCATGGTGTTACTGAGATTACTGGTGATATCGTTAAGGGCAGTTTTAATGGCTTGAAAGTCGCCCAGATAATCAGTGGTGATTTGCTGATCCAGGTTGCCCCGTCCCATTTCTTCAAGGGTATGGGAAATTTCATCGACATAACGTTTCAGGAAGGCAACAGTCTGATTCATATTATCTTTGATGAGGGTATAATCGCCGTTATAGTGGCCAACCATACCGGTGTTCAGATTACCCTGAGCCAGTTCTTTTAAGGTGGCTGAGGCTTCCTGCACCGGTTCGACAACGGCATCCAGGGTGGCGTTGACGCCATCTACAATTCGGGCAAAATCGCCCTGATGTCGGCTGGCATCGGCCCGGGTGTTCAAGCGGCCAGCAATACCGGCCTCTGCCAGCATGGTAGCATCACTAACCAGGTTGTCGACTGAATTTTTAACTTCACCTAAGGTGTTTCCGATTTCGTGGAATTGGGCGCTGACTTCAGTGGTATATTCATCGGCTTCACCAACATTCATATCGAAGTCCAGATCGCCTGCTGATAAACGGATCAGGTTGTTACCCAGTCTTGATACTTCAGACTTGGTGTAGTCACTAACCCGGATAATGGGAGTTAAATCGGTGACGATTTCGACAAAGCCAATGTTTTCGCCTTTTTTATTTTTGAGATAGGCGGTATCCTGTTTATTACTGCGGCCGACCCATTCGAAATAGCTGTCGTTCAAGCCCTGGTCAACCAGACGTCTGATGCCGCAACCTTCGGTGCGACAGATGTCGGCATTGGCATTGTAGCAGTCCATGCCGCAGGCTGAAGTTCGATCCTTGATGACCCCATTGGCAATCATTAAATCTTCAAATGGTTTGTTCATAAAGGTCCATTTCATATCGTTGTCAGTGACATGAAGCGGGAACGGGATGGCATCAATAATGGCTTCGTACCAGACCATTTTATCAACAACAGTATCCAGAGTAGCATTAACACCTTCGACAATTTCTTTAAAGCCGCCGTGGAAAGCTTCTGCTTTACCGCGGGTATCCCATTTGCCGGCGATGGCGGCATGGGACAGCATTGTCGCTTCACTGATCAGACTTCGGATGGTTTCGATGGTCAGCTTGAGGGCTGGGGAAAGCTCATCCTGAGCATCTCTTGGTTCAACATTTGCAGTGACATCGCCATTGGAAATTTGATTCATGGTACCAATGACAACGGTTTGGAGATCGTCGGAAAAGGAATCCATAGATTCAGCCATTTCGCCGATTTCATCTTTCCGGTTCATATTAAGACGCATGATAAAATGTCCCAGACTCATCTCTTTGATCATATGATTGGCTTGTTGCAGCGGTTTGCTGATCATCGAACGGAGCACCAACCCGAAGACGATGGCAACTGCAAATGCTGCCAGAGTGACAATAATCATGGTTGTCATAGCAGCGTTGGCAGTGGCAGCATCCTGTTCAGCGGCCCGCTGAGCTTCTTCCAGTTTCATCGGAACCAGCTCATTGATCAGATCCATTTGTACTGAAGCAGCAATTTCGTAAGCACCGGTATCGGCAAGCATGGCGAAGGCTTCAGCATCGCGGTTCTGGATCGCCAGGGCTTTGACTTTTTCGAATTCCTGGGCTAAAACTTTTCGGGCTTCGACTAATTCGTCAAAGACTGCCTGCATCTCCGGATCAACAATGGTTTCCTGAAAAGCGGCGGCGGCCTCGTCGATTTCGCTGTTGCGGATGATAACCTTATCGGCGTTGGACTGGATCAAATCCGCACTGTTTTCAATAATCATATCCCGGACGATAACCCGCATCCGTTGGTAGGATGTGGAAATTTGACCAACCTCAGCAATTGGTACGGTCATCTTTTCGTAGAGTAATTTGTTGGAGTTTTGCAAACTCTGTAAATTCATAATTCCAACGATACCGACAACCCCGGTGATCAAGGCGACAATAATGAAACTCACAATGAGTTTCGCTCCGATTTTCATGTTAAGCATCCATTGCATTTTTGAATCCCCCTTAAGATAGGATAAAATAATTCCTCTTTCGGATGATATTTACCCAAATCAAATAAACAATAACAGTAAAAGAGAATCAATTGATTTAAAAAAATAAATAGAAACCGTTTGAAGGCGGTTGACAAATGAGGCATCAACACAACAATAATAACGCCACTAAGCCCCAAGGCTGTTCGGGTCGAACAATCTGGGGCTTAGCGATAATCTGAGCTAAACTGATTCTGTGAATAGTCATTTTGATAACAATTCTTTTAAAAATATTAAATCATCGATAGTGTGGCATTAGTATTTATCCATCTCCATATCATCCAAAAGGATGCGCGGTTCAGCGTTTGATTTTGCAGCCGGTGGTTCCGGTTTATAAACAGCGGCGGCTGTGAAGGTAGTTTGGGTTGCGGCTTTGACTTTAAAGGCACCTACCATTTCTTTGAGCATTTCAGCCTGACCAGATAGTTCTTCACTGGCGGCGGCGCTTTCTTCAGCTGTCGCTGAATTGGTCTGGACAACCTGAGAAACCTGTTCGATGCCCTGAGTAATCTGGGCGATTTCCGAAGCTTGTTCATTGGAGGCCTGGGCAATGTCGCCGACCAGACTGGTGACCTTTTCAATCTCATCTAGAATTTCTTTGAGGCTGATGGCTGTTTCATCGGCAATTTGGGTACCCATGTTGACCTTGTCGATGGAGCCTTCAATGAGACCGGTGGTTTCCTTGGCAGCTTCGGCGCTTCTGGCAGCCAGGCTTCTTACTTCTTCGGCGACGACAGCAAAACCTTTGCCATGTTGTCCGGCCCGGGCAGCCTCAACGGCGGCATTTAGGGCCAGAATATTGGTCTGGAAGGCGATGTCGTCAATAACCTTAATAATCTTGGAAATATCATTGGATGATATATTGATATCGCTCATGGCAGAGATCATTTTTGTCATTTGGGTATTACCAACTTCGGCATTGGTGCGAACCTCAATGGCCCGTTCGTTGGCTTCGTTGGCCCGCATGGCGTTTTTCTTAGTTTCGCCGGCGACCTCTTCGATCGAAGCGGTCAATTCCTGGATCGAGCTGGCTTGTTCGGTGGTGCCCTGAGCCAGCGCCTGACCACCATCAGAAATCTGTCGGGCTCCCACTTCAACCTGTCCGGCCGCCACATCAATATCGGTCATGGTATGGCTGAGATTGGCATTGATATCGTTGAGAGCCGTTTTAATCGCCTGGAAATCGCCCAGATAGTAAGTTGTGATTTCCTGATCAAGATTACCCCGACCCATTTCTTCCAGGGTACTGGTTATTTCACCAACATATTGGCTCAGGAAGCTGATCGTCTGGTTTAAGGCTTCTTTGATTTGGGCATGATCCCCACTGTAGTCGCCGGCCATTTTAGTATGCAGATTTCCCTGTGACAATTGGGTGAGGGTAGCCGAAGCTTCTTCGATGGGAGCAATGACGGCATCCAGGGTCTGATTAAAGCCGGTGACGATTTTTCCGTATTCACCGGGGAAGCCGGAGACATCGCCGCGATTGCTTAAATTACCTTCGATGGCAATACTGGCCATTTTTTCGGTTTCATTCACCAGATTGATGATATTTTGAATCATGTTCACCAGGGCTGGAATCAAGGTATCGTTGTCGCTGCGTTTGCCAACTTTTGTCAACACTTCCAGGTCCCGCATATCGCCATTGGCGATATTGGTTGAGATTTCAACAATCCGGGTTAAGCGGGTATGGACGTCGTTGATGGAATGGCCGATTTCAGCATAGATGCCCAGATAATTGGTGGACATGGTTTCTGAATAATCATTGACGCTCATTTTGGCAAGGACCCGGTTACTTTCTTCCAGGGCTCCCAAGCCATCGATACAGGCATTGATACTATTTTTGAGAGTATTAAAGTCGCCATTATAGGACACTGTGATTTTTTCTGGAATTTGTCCTTTGCCGATGCGATCCACATAATCGGCCGCCACATTCAGAGGGCCTACCACCGCATCAAGGGTGTTATTGACACCGACGACAATGTCTCTAAATCCGCCTTTGAAATTTCCTGCATCACCCCGGGTGGATAGCTGTCCGGCCACGCCGGCCTGGGCCAGCAGGGTGGTTTCGTCAATTAAACCCCGGATCGATTCAATAGTCTTTTTAAGGGCCGGCTTGATTTCATCCTGATTGTCGATGATTTCAATAGTAGCCGAGACGTCGCCATCAGAAATCCGGTTCATTAACTCAATGACCTCGGTTTGAAGGTTATCGGCAAAATTATCCATGGCCAGAGCCATTTCACCGATTTCATCATTGGTTTCCATACTAAGCCGGGCACTTAAATGACCCAGACCCATTTCTTTGATCATATGATTGACTTTTTTAATCGGATCGGTAATTCGTTTAGCGATGAAATAGCAGAAGATAATACTGACGGCTAAAACGGCGATGGAGATCAGTATACTGCTTAAGATGGCGCCAGGCAGGGCGGCCAGAACTTCGTCGGATTCGACCGCCAGAACTACGGTCCAATCCATACCTTCCACCTGTGCAGAAGCCATGTAATACTCCTGATTGTCGAGGGTATAGGTTGTGGTGAACGAATCCTGTTCCAGAGCTGATCCAATCGCAGCGCTAAGCTCTTTATAATTGGCATCTGTTTCTGACAGCGTAATGGGATTCATCTGATTGACAACATTATCCCGGTCGGGATGAGAGATCGCCGTCCCGGTTGAATCGACAATGTAGGTATAGCCGGTTTCGCCGAATTTCATCGTATCAGTAATGTCATTTAAAAACCAGGCATTGGCCACCGCAACCAAAACCCCGGTGATGGTACCGTTTTCATAAATCGGTACCGAGTAGGCCATGATCAAGGCGCCATTATCATCGGGATTTACACTGATAACCGGATTCATGGTTCCCCGTTCACCGGCAGCGGAATCATGAAAATAATCCCGTTTGGTGATATCCACAATCTGCCCCCGGTCACCGTAGCTGTCAGAAAGGTAAAGGTTACCATTGAGATCGGAAACTCCAATGCGAAGGAAACGATCGGAACTGCTGACGTCAGTTTTCAGCATTGCCATTTTTTCATTAATGGGTACGCTGCCAGAAAAAATTTTATCCCGGGAAGCGATTCCTTCGAGATAAATGTAATTCTGTTCGTTGCGGCTGCTGATGATTTCAGCTGAATTCTGCGCCTGAGTGTTTAGTGATTTCTCAGCTTCAGTCACCACGGCATTAGTTAATGCATTAATGGAGACAAAGGTAAAGACGGCACAGACAACCAGAATCAGTCCGGAAAAATAAATCATCAGTTTTGTTCGAATGCTTTTCATTGATACCACCCCTTTTGTGTAAAAAATAATCTTTTCCGATTGCCATTGAATGATCTCTTTTGGATCAGTTAAAAATTTACTTCACACGATATCCTCTTTTCCCCGGTTGATCAATGGTGAATCCTGTCAATTAATAGAATTTTTTAGGAAAAGAGATTCGTTTTAACTAGTATACCCGTAAAGAAGTATTTCATTCGTTATTTTTGACAGGGGATGGAATAATCTAAAAAAGATACTAGTGTTAAAATACCATCAGCTTCACGTAAATTTAGTGGTATTAATTTAAGCTTATAACAAAAAAAGCAATAGACTTATTTTCTCAGATTTGTTAAGATGAAGATACAGAAAAAGGCGATTTGATTGGAATCAGGCGATTGTCAGAAACAATCAATTAGCCCAGGCATTTTGCCCTGAAATAAAAAAACAAATAGCAGGAGGAAGAAATGGCAATTTTTGAACGTCTTAGTGACTTGTTAAAGGCGAATGTAAACGACATGCTGGATAAGGCTGAAGATCCGGAAAAAATGGTAAAACAGATTATCATTGACATGGAAGCACAGGTTAATAGTGCCACCCAGGCATTGGGTGCGGCTATGGGCAGTGAAAAGCAGGCTTTAAAACAATTGGAATCGGCTAAATCAGCTTCAGAAGACTGGGCTAAGAAAGCCAAAACTGCATTATTGGCTGGCAATGAGGAGCTGGCAAAAAAAGCTCTGGCGCAAAAAACCAGCGTCGATGGTGATTTGGTTCAGTTCCAGGCAGCCTATGACTCCATGAGCTTGCAGGTTGGCCAATTGAAAGACCAGGTGCGCCAATTAAAAGCTAAGCTGGAAGAAGCCCGGATGAAACAGAACATGCTGATCGCCCGTTCTAAAATGGCCGACGCCCAAAAAAGCGTTAGTACCTCGTTAAATAGTACCGACAGCACCAGCGCCTTTACTAAACTGGATAAAATGGAACAGAAGGTCAATGCCAAAGAAGCTGAAGCTCAGGCATTTACCGAAATGGCTGGGGAAAATACCAGTCTTGAAGACGAGTTTGAAGCACTGGAACAAACATCAGCCGTTGATGATGAACTGGCCAAGCTTAAAGCAGAATTGGGAATAGAATAAAACCATGGCTTATATTATTGGAATACTGATAATGGTTGCCGGGATTTTCTACGCTTTTTACGTGTTGAAAAAAAGCAAGACAAAAGCTCAGGAAATTCAGTTTCAACAAACAACCTGCATTAAAGACGTTTTGGATATTGTTGGCGATTTATCCAGTTTGGATGAAAATTACCGCCATTACAGTGAGGTGAAGGGTCACCTTCACAGCGTATCAGGGGATGTGGAAGCACCCTTTTCTCAACGGCCGGTGGCCTATTATGAAAATGAGGTATTTTCCGTTCATGAAGAAACCAGAACTGAACGGGATGATGAAGGAAACACCAGAACCATTACCGATAAGGTGGAAAGCTCTTTATCCAGCGAAAAAAGTCCGGTGGAGGTTTATCTTTCAGACAGCAGCTCAGATGAAAAAGTCTATATCGATATGGCCAGCTTCGGTGGCGATGTCGATTTAATGCCAGGCTGCAACCGCATGGAATCATCTGACTCCAACTGGGTTAGAGATAACTTCAATTTTAGCTTTTCAAACTCCCGCGGATCACGTTTTCTGGGCTATCGCTTTTTTGAAGAAATTCTCCCCGAGGATCAGCCGATGTATATTCTGGGTGAAATTCATAAGCGGGGAAACCGGCTTTATGTGGGACGATCGGTGACAACCAAAAAACCATCTCACGTGACCTATAAGTCAGAAGATGAATTGCTGGATGATATTAAAAACGAAAAATTTATCGCATTGGCGATTGCGATCGGTAGTGTCATTGCCGGAATTGCAGTGATGTTTTTATTCTCCTAGACCAAATTTGTTTTGGTAATGACTGAATTTAAAATAAAGACCCTGATGATTTAATCATCGGGGTCTTTTGCCGTAACGATAAAATCAGGCTATCTCTTTAGGTTGCCAGTTTTTGCAAACATCGGACCACTCTATGCTGTTTGAATACTTTACCAGTTCATCAATTGTCAGCTCAATGACGCTGTTGCTGCTGCCACAGGCGGGAAAGACAGTTTTAAAGCGCTGCAGCGATTGATCCAGATAAACATCTACATCAGCATTGATGGCAAAGGGACAGACGCCGCCGATTCCATGACCGATGCAACGGTCCACTTCTTCCGGGGAGAGCATCTTGGCCTTTGTTTTGAAATGAGCCTTGAACTTGGCGTTGTCAATTTTGGCATCCCCGGCGATTACCACCAGCACACATTTTTCCGCCAGTTTAAACGACAAGGTTTTGGCGATTCGCTCCGGAGCACATCCCAGGGCCTGGGCGGCCAGCTCCACCGTTGCCGATGAGGTTTCAAATTCCTGGATCCGAGAATCCAGATCCCATTGTTTAAAATAGTCCCGCACTTTTTCAATTGCCATTTTACTAAACTCCTGTTCATAGCAGATTTATTAACCGAAATCAGTTGATTTCAATTTTATCATATTTTAATTTCAAGAACAAATGGCAAAAAAACATCTCGAAATGTTTTGAATGAGTTGCCATAAAAAAGCTTCCAAGTAAAAAAGCAGTGATCCCGGATGGATGCACTGCTTTTTTTATATTAGGAATGAAAAGAAAAAGGGGAGATGTTTATCTCTTGTCTAAATAATACCTTTCTAACCTTTAGAGAAACTTGGAATTCAGTAATTTTCAGGAAAAATTATAAGAATTAGAAGAGCATAAACAATTAGCGATTGATAAAAAGCTATCTTACAGGTATAATTTAATATCAGAAAGAACATACGCGGGTCAAAGTAAAAAAAGCAGGAGCAATCCCAAAACAGAATCACCTGGTAAAAAAAACAGAAAGCGCAAGAGGTAATAGCTATGAAATTTAAGAAGGCAATCGTCTTCCTGTTGGCAATGGTTTTAATTGGAAGTTCCTGTCCGCTGGGGGTGATGGCAGAAGGTCAGTCGATGGTCATTCAAAGTCTGGATGAAGTCTCAGATCTTGACGACAATTCAAATATTAATAACCAGATCATCGTTATTTATAAGGATCAGGCCAGGATTGGGAGTCTTGCTCTAACCAGCCAGGACATTAAGGGCGGCGAAACATTAAGTGATCAGGTGGATATCATCGAAGTTGTCGATTCTGCTGATCCGGATGCCCTCGTCGCCCAGTTATCCCAGAACCCCAATGTTCTGGTGGCGGAAAAAAACAGCTATATTCAGACTTCCGCGTTACCAAATGATCCAGATATATCCAAAGCCTGGCAGTTTGAACGGATTGGTACCGATGAGACCTGGAACAAGGTCAATAATTCAGAAACGGTGGTGGTGGCCGTTATTGATACGGGTCTCAATACCCTACATCCTGACATTGCCGATAATGTGGTACACGGATATGACTATGTTGATGGCACCACCGACATGGTAGATTTATCGGGTCATGGTACACTGGTTGCGGGCTGTGTGGCAGCGGTGGCCAATAATGGCATCGGTATTGCCGGAATCACTGGTGCCGCGAACATCAAGGTTGCCCCCTATCGAGTTGGTGGCGGGTTTGATGGTGATAAGAATCTCGATGTGGGTTATATTTGCGCTGCCTTGTATGATGCGGCAGCACGTCCAGATGTAAAAGTCATCAATATGAGTTTTGGCGGCTATATGGTTTCGGCGGCTTTGCGAACGGCTGTCGAAAATGCCACCAATGCCGGTAAGGTGCTGGTGGCGGCGGCGGGAAATGAAGGCAGTAACGCCAATTACAGCGGCGAACTGGCGGTTCCGGCCTCCTATAATGGTGTCATCTCAGTGGGCGCCACTGACAACACCAATAAAATTGCCTATTTTTCTCAACATAACAGTCTGGTTGATTTGTGTGCTCCTGGCTATAAGGTATTCTCAACTAATCATGACGGCACCTATGAAGAAGCTTCGGGCACTTCTTTTTCAAGTCCCATCACCGCCGGAGCCTGTGCGGTTTTAATGGCAGCGGATCATACGATGACCAGTACCCAGGTGGAAACCCTGCTTAAAGAAACAGCACTGGATTTTGGCGCTGCTGGCAGAGATGACTACTATGGCTACGGCATGATTCAGCTGGATGCGGCCATGGCCAGGGTTACACCCAGCAATCCATTAACTATCGACACCTTTACGGTTGATAAACCAACGGGACAAACCCTGGGCACCTTGCTTACCCTGAGTGCCGCGGCCAGCGGCGGTGAAGGGGATTACACTTACGGGTTTTATTATGAATTAAATGGCCAAATCACGACTATCCAGGATTATAGCAGTGCTGCTACGGCAGCCTTTACGCCAATCGAGGCGGGAATCTATACCCTGTCGGTGCAGGTGCTGGACGGAAAAGGCAATACATTAAAAGAATCTATTGTTAATTATGTGGTGAAAGATAAAGCGGCACCAGCCATTGAATATCGAACCCATGTGCAAAATACGGGCTGGCAAAGTCTGGTTGCTGATGGCGCGGTCAGCGGAACCGTAGGGAAATCCCTGCGGCTGGAAGCAATTGAGATCAATACCATTACCCAAAACTATGACCTTGGGGTGAAATATAAAACTCATGTCCAGAACGTCGGCTGGCAGAATTTTGTCGCTGATGGCGCTTTAAGCGGAACCGCAGGGAAATCCCTGCGACTCGAAGCTATCGCCATCGAATTAACTGGTACTGACGCCGATCTTTTCGATGTTTATTATCAGGTGCATGCTCAGAACGTTGGTTGGATGGGCTGGGCCAGCAATGGTCAGCAAGCAGGAACCGCTGGTTTTGGCTATCGTCTGGAAAGCATCCGCATTGAGATTGTGCCCAAGGGCAGTACTGCTCCAGGATCGACCGTTAACCCATTTATCGAAAAGTGATTTAAGCGATCGTGGCAAAAACCAGTTAAAGATAACTAAGTTGAACAGACCAGTGTAAGCTGGTCTGTTTTTGGTTGTTAACTGAAAATGAGTTGAAGATAAACATATCGAGGTTTAATAGGAGTTGTCCGAAATTTTACATTTATAACTGGATGAAAAGGGTATAATAAGAAAATAGCCAATGCTTTTAAAATGTGACAAATGTGCGTGCCGCTACTATATAGCAATCACCGTTGGGATTCAATTCAGGTAATAACTGAAGACATAGGAGAATGACCATGATAAATAATAAATTTCAAAAGGCCAGGTTAATCATTATTTTTTTGTTATTGGGAGTAATCAGTCTGGGTGGATGTACGACAGCAAAAAATGAGCAGGATCCTGCGGATTTAACAAATTCCCGGATAGAAAGCACAGCAAGCAACGAAAACCAGGCAGGTGATAAGATTATCATCGTCACCGGTGAATACGCCCCCTATACATCCGAAACGGTGGTAGGTTATGGGGCATTCACTCAGATCGTTGAGGCTGTTTTAAGAGAAGGCGGACTGGAAAGTGAAGTAAGGTTTTATCCCTGGGCCAGAGCATCAGAGATGGTTAAGAACGGCGAAGCCTGGGCTTCATTTCCCTATGGCTATATAAATGAAATGGCCCAAGTTTACGATTATTCGGATGCTGTTATTCAAAGCCCCCACAAATTTTATTATCTAAAATCCAATGAGAAACTGGCCCGGGAAGGGGTTGGTTTTTCTAAAATCAGCGATTTTAGTAGCTTCACCTTTGGCGGTGCCAATGACTATTGGTATGGCGATAAAGCGACCATTGAGAACAGTGGCGTCAAGGTCGAGTGGGCCAATGATGTCGATGCGCTGATAAAAATGCTCCATGCTGGAAGAATTGACTTTTTGATTGAAGATCAACGGGTGGCTGATGAAGCCATTACCCGGCTTTTTCCCGAAGAGATTGATGCTTTTGCCACACTTCCCAACACGGCTTCCCAGCATGATTACTATCTAATCATTTCAAAAGATTACCCCAATTCGCAGTCGTATCGGGAAAAATTCAATGCTGCATTGCAGACGCTGAAAAACAATGGTACCATTGATCGCATTTTAATCGAAAATGGACTTAATTCAAACCAGCCGGAGGGTTTTTGATGAAGGTGTTTAAAACGAAAAAACTAAGTACTGCTTTACTGCTGCCAATTATTCTGACTGTGTTTGCGGCACTGATAGTGTTGACTTTTATTGATGTGGTGACACAAAAGAATCAAATGACTGACGATCTGAATCATGAGGCAGAGCGTATTTTAACCATGACAGCCGATGCAACTGAAGAAGCCTTTTGGACATATAACGATGTGAGTCTTAACAAAATTGGCGAAACATTGGCAAGCTATCAGGAGGTAGCGGCCATCACAATGGTGGACGCGGAGAATCAGGTAGTTTTTGAAACCAGCAAGGATTCAGAACCCTATCAAAGCAAGCATCTGTTTCCGGCATTTACTCAGGAAATTTATAAATATGATCAGAAAATCGGTGAAATAAAGTTGGTCTTTACTAACTATTATTTAACCCAGGCGATTTTCTTTGCCACCTTTCTGGGTTTTATCCGAACCATAATCATCAGTATAATCATTGTGGTGATGATCCTGTTTTTATCCAGAAATCTTTCCGAATCGATTGATGAGATTGCAGTTGGAGTTAAAAGATTTTCTGAAGGTGATACAAAAATCAGGATCCAGGTGAAAGACAGTCATGAAGTAAAGAATCTGGCTGATCGCATTAACAAATTGTTCGATGATATTCAGGAATCCCGGAGTAAATTAACTGAAAATTATAAAAAACTGGAAAAACAGGAAGAGGCTCTGCGTATTTCTGAAGAACGTTACCGGTATGCCGTGGAGGGTTCTAATGACGCCATCTGGGACTGGGATTTACAGAGCAACGAATTCTATGTTTCCCAACGGGGCTTACAGATGATCGGCGTATTGGAACAAAGCAGTATAAGTCTTGAAGCCTGGAAATGTTATATCCATTCCCAGGATCAATCCCATTTTGAGAATTATCTCCAGGGTTTTTATCGAAATGAAACAAATTTCGCGCAGATAGAATTCAGGGTAATTGGCAGCAAGGGAGAAACCCGTTGGCTCTTCTGCCGGGGCAAGGGAATCCTCGATCACAACAATGAGCTGATTCGGGTTTCCGGTTTTTATACTGATATTACCGATCGCATTAACGCCGAAGAAGCTATTCAACGACTGGCCTACTATGATGTGTTAACCGGATTGCCCAATCGTGCCATGCTTTTTGAACAATCCGATCAATTGTTTGCCGAACCGGAGCGGGCAGATAAAAGTGGCGCTTTGCTCTATATCGATTTGGATAATTTCAAAGCAATCAACGATACCAAGGGACATACCATTGGTGATCATGTGCTGGTAAACATCGCCAGGGAATTGGTTGAGGCCATTCGCTGCGATACCATCGCCAGAATTGGCGGGGATGAACTGGTGGTTATTGATAAAGACTGCACGATGATGGAAGCAAGCAAACTGGCCAATGAGATTATGGGCATTATCAGCAAGCCCTGGAATATCGAGGGCTTCGAGTTTAATATTACCTGCAGCATCGGGATTACCATGTTTCCAGAGGATGGCACGGATATCAATAAGCTGTTGATGAATGCAGATTCGGCCATGTACCATGCCAAGGAACAGGGAAAAGATCAGTTCAGATTCTTTGATCATAGCACCAACGAAATGATGGTAAGAAAAATTGAACTTCAATATGAAATCCGACGGGGAATCGCAAACCGGGAGTTTGTACTGTATTACCAGCCTCAGGTAGATTTTGCAACCGGTTTGATCTGCGGCGTGGAAGCGTTGGTCAGATGGCAGCATCCAACGCGGGGATTATTACTGCCATTTGAATTTATCGGCCTGGCTGAAGAATCAGGCCTGATTGTTCCGCTTGGTGAACAGATTCTGATGGCAGCATGTGAACAAAGCGTGGCCTGGGAAAAGGCGGGCTACGAAAATTTGGCCATGGCCGTCAATTTTTCGGCTAAGCAAATCAATCAGAAGGATATCATTGAAGTGATTTTTGAAATACTGGATAAAACCGGGATGCGTCCGGAACTTCTGGATATTGAAATCACTGAAAGTATTGCTATGGAAAACCTGGGAAATACCTTATCAATTATTAACAAGATTAAAAATCACGGAATTAAATTCTCTTTAGATGATTTCGGTACAGGTTATTCATCCCTTAATTATTTGCATAAATTACCCATTGATCATTTAAAAATTGACAAACAATTTGTTCAAGATATGAGGCCGGGAAGTTTTGAGGAAGTGGTGATTAAGGCTACCATTGAAATTGCTCATCGTATGAACCTGATCGTCATCGCCGAAGGGATCGAAACTAAGGATCAGTTTGAAGCGATCCTGGCCTTTAAAGGAGATCGGGCCCAGGGCTATCTTTACAGTAAACCGGTGCCGGCCCAGGATTTGGAAATTTTACTGAATATCGATTTAAACCCGGCAAAAAGGAGCGATGATGAAATTAATTGACAAGATCAAAGAAAAATTAAGCGGACTGGTTGAGGCCTTTTCCCGTTATCCGCTTACTGTAGCTTTTCTGACGGCGGCAGCAGTGGTAAACGCCATGGCTATTCATCAGGATGTCGATTATAGCAAATATTTACTGACCTTTCTGGTTGGTGCTTTTTTGGGGTTTGCTCTCCAGGCGGCCGGGGAGCGATTTTCTGACAAGACTTCTTATCGGATCGGTGGAATGGCTTTGTGTCTGGTTCTGACCCTGGGTTATTTTCTGATAGTTCGACAATACAACAGCACCAGTATGGAGACCTGGATTCGCACTTCGGTGGCTCTGTTTGCGCTGCTGATTACATTTATCTGGGTTCCGGTGATAAAAAGCAAAGTCACTTTCAATCAGAGCTTTATGGCAGCCTTCAAAGCTTTCTTCAATTCCCTACTTTTTTCAGGCGTGTTGTTTATTGGGATCACTCTGATTCTCACCGCCATTGATCTGCTGCTTTTCAGAGTGTCTGACAAAGCTTATCTGCATACCTTAAATATTGTGGGGATGTTGTTTGCACCTATTTACTTTCTCTCGTTGATTCCTGTTTATTCCGGAGTCGCGGATAAAAATAGGACCTCTGAACAATTAGAACATAATCGCGAAAAAGTTGAACGATCCAGCCTGTGCCCAAAATTTCTGGAGGTGCTCATCTCCTATATTGTCATTCCTCTGGTGACGGTGTATACGGTGATTTTAATAATTTATATCGCCAGAAACATCACCGGTGATTTCTGGACCGATAACCGCCTGGAACCGATGTTGGTAAGTTTTGCTATTGCGGTTATACTGATTTATATTCTGGCTTGCAGCCTGGAAAACAAATTTGCTGAATGGTTCAGGAAAATCTTTCCCAAAGTGCTGGTCCCCATTGTATTGTTTCAGATTGTCGCCTCGGTGTTGCGGATCCAGGAAACCGGGGTGACCCACGGCCGCTACTATGTGATTATTTTTGGTATCTTTGCCGCTGCTTCCGGCATCCTGATGTGTTTTATACCGGTGCGAAAAAATGGGATCATCGCAGCCTTACTGATCGGTTTTTCGCTGTTTTCCATTATTCCACCAGGGGATGCTTTTACCATCAGCCGAGCTAGTCAGGTTGGACGCCTCACTGATACTCTGATTGAGAACAAGATGCTGGAAAATAATACGACCATTCCCAATCCTTCGGTATCTGAGGCGGACAAGAAGATTATCTCCGACTCAGTCAATTACCTGGCCATGATGGAATACACCCAAGAGATTTCCTATCTGGGTGAGGATTTTGATGTTTACGAGGATTTCTTCGATATCTTTGGGTTTTATCGTTACGAGGAAAACGCATACCGTCAGGATTCTATTTATTTAAATCTGGATCAGCAGTCACCCATTGATATTTCTGATTACGAGACCTTTGTAGTGGCGAATTTCTATATTGATAACGAAAAACTGGATTCCGTTATAACAGAATTTGAAAACAACGGAAAAACTTACACGCTTACAAGAGATAAAACAGCCGTATCAGGGATGTTGGTCCTCTCCGATAAAACCGGGTCAGAGTTGATGCGGATTGATATGAAAGAGGTTTTTGATCACTTTGATACATCCCCGGGGGGCGATTATCAGATCATCAAAGACTCAATGTCGGCCGCAGAGGCGACTTTCACCCAGGAAAATGACCAGGCGGTCATCTCCCTGGTAGCGATGTTTTTAGCCATTGAAAAATCAGGTTCAGAACCAATATACAATGGTGATTTTTACGTCTTGGTTCATATTAAAAAGTAAAATTAAATGCATTTAAAAAAGCATTGACGTTCCTTTTCAGCGGTGCTATACTATGCATGTATAATTGTTAATGTAAAGACAGTGACAATTTAGGATGAGCCATAGATTTACGAAAAACCCTTAAAAATGTCTGATGAACAAGCTGTTTCTCAGTGTTTATCAATAAAGCTGTGCTTTGTGCTTGTATGAATGTTTGATTTTCAAACCCAATATCTCATGACAGAGTCGATACCGCATTAAAGTATCGTAAAATTGAGTAGTTGCAATTAGTTTGAAATCAGTTGAAGAGACTGAGTAAATAAAGATTACCAGGAGGTAAGAGTAAAATGATTATTATCGGAGAAAAAATTAACGGTGCGATTCCTTCCACAGCGAAAGCAATCGCCGCAAAAGATGGCGAGTTTATCAAAAATCTGGCCAAGATTCAAACCGAAGCCGGCGTAGATTATATTGATGTCTGTGCATCTGTAGATGATGATATCGAACTGGAAACC
>NZ_JBGSHG010000089.1:0-15422 GCF_041752335.1 Acetobacterium sp.
ACCGGAAGTTTGCCGCCGGCTTCCTTCAGATTCCCCGTCGCCGGGGACACCCTTGCCTTAAGCTATGCACTTGGCACTACCTACCCGTGCTCGGGACTTTCACCCGTTAGATTGCGCCCATGCCGGGCGCACCATAAAAAAAGCGTATCTCCCCATCTGGTGAGATACGCTTTTTTCTGTATCTTTTACTAAAGTTCCATACCGTTTAAGATATCACGCAGTTGGACCAGCTCGTCGGCGGTCAATGTGATTCCCTTGCGCATTTTTTCGTGATCAGCATTCCAATCCCGAATATCATATTTGGGATCCCGTTCATTCCAGCTCACCAGATTCAGTTCTTTCTGCCATCCGCTGGGTAATTCGCTGAGAACACCGATTTCTTCTACAACCTTAAATGTTATTGCTGCCATCTTAACCTCACTTTATATTAAATCATCGAGTTTACCGTTAAACTCAATTTCTTTAAGTTCCGAAAAACCGCCAACAAATGTCTCCCCAATAAAGACAAAAGGCACTGTATAATGACCTGTCTGATTCTGCAATTGGCGACGGGTCTGCGCATCATTGTAAATATCAATTTCCGTATACTTCAATCCCCTGTCATCAAGAAGCTTTTTTGCGGCTCGACAGTATGGACAGTGGGACCAACTATATAATTTAATTTCTTTCATTTTTCAGGTCACCTTCCTTTTTTAAAATTTCTTCATCTCTTAAATTTAATCGTATTATTTCATTTTAACCCTTATTTCCCACGTGTCAACAAATAATTCTTAAATAATTGTAGAATTATTCAGTCAATTATCGTATTATTAATCTAATAACAATAAAAGGAGATTACCCATGCAAAATGTAACCATTGTGGATCATCCACTTGTCATGCACAAACTGACCCACCTTCGGAAGATGGAAACCCCTTCCCGGGAGTTCCGGGAATTGGTGAAGGAACTGTCCAGCCTGATGGCCTGGGAGGTTACCAAACATTTTCCACTCAAAGAAATTGAGATCGAAACCCCCATCTGTAAAACCACCCAAAAAGTTCTGGCCGAAAAAGATGTGGTCATTGTCCCTATCCTGCGGGCAGGTTTGGGAATGGTGGAAGGCTTCACCAATATTATCCCCAAAGCCAAAATCGGTCATATCGGATTATACCGGGATCCGGAAACCCTTCAGGCTGTGGAATACTACAAAAAACTGCCTTCTGACATCGCCGAAAGAGAAGCAATTATTGTGGATCCAATGCTGGCCACTGGTGTTTCGGTGATTCATACCATTCGCCTTTTAAAGGAAGCCAATTGCCCCAATATCAAGGTGGTTCATATTCTGGCCTGTCCAGAAGGCATTAAAGCGGTCACCACCGCTTATCCCGAGATCCCTATTTTTTGTGCCGCCATTGATGATCACTTAAACGATCACGCTTACATTGTGCCTGGCTTAGGGGATGCTGGCGACCGACTTTTTGGTACAAAATAAATTCTAAAATTAATTTTCAGGCAAACAGAACTAGTATCAGCTCCTTTCTGATGTGCCCGAAATCCAAACCCCGGAGGTTGCCATGCAACAGTCACGATACAATTTATTTACCGCCATCGCTCTGATTGTTGGCGTCGTTATTGGTTCAGGTATTTTTTTCAAAAGCGATAATATCCTTGTCGCCACCGGCGGAAGTGTCGTATTAGGTATTCTAGTCTTTGTTATTGCAGCCATCAGCATTGTCTTTGGCTGTTTGACCATCGCCGAGCTGGCTGCCAGAACGGACCGTCCCGGCGGAGTTCTTTCATATGCCAAGGAATTTATCAGCCCCAGTATGGGTTCAGCTTATGGATGGTTTCAGACCTTTATCTATTTACCTACCATTACTGCTATTTTGGCCTGGGTTTCCGGCATCTACTTCTGTATCCTCTTTAATGTTGAACAAACTCTGGAAATTCAGATAGTGGCGGGGATCGGTTGTTTTTTGGTGCTTTATGCCACCAATATTTTTTCAGCCAAAATCGGTGGTCATTTTCAAAGTGCCGCCATGGTCATAAAACTGATTCCTCTGATGATCATCGGTTTTGCCGGCCTGCTGTTTGGCGGCACCGGGGAGCATTTCACCAGCACGGCAATTTCAGCAATCGGCTCAACTGGCTGGATCGCCGCCATTGCACCGATTGCTTTTTCTTTTGATGGATGGATTATTTCCACCTCGGTGGCATACGAGATCAAAAACAGCAAACGGAATCTGCCGCTGGCTCTGGTTATCAGTCCACTGATTATTCTGGTTCTTTACATTATTTATTTTGTCGGGATTTCCAATCTGGTCGGTCCCACTGAAATTATGAACGCCGGAGATGCCCATCTTGATTTTGCGGCCAATATGATTTTCGGTCCCAGCGGCGCAAAAATATTGATGTTATTTGTCTTTATCTCAGTTTTGGGAACCCTTAATGGCCTGGTCATGGCCATGATTCGGATGCCCTATGCTTTAGCACTGGATCAGATGATCCCCAAATCTAAGGCAATGACTAAGATCTCATTACGGTTTGATTCCCCGGTGAATTCAGCCCTTTTTGCTCTTTTGATAGTCGGTTTCTGGCTGACCATTCATTATTTTTCCCAGAAATATACCCTGTTTCCCAATTCCGATATTTCGGAAATCGCCATTGTTACCAGTTATCTTCTGTATCTTGGCCTATATTACAAGGTTTTTGCTTTGTGGAAAAAGAAAGAAATTAAAAGCGTTTTCAGAGGTCTGATCTGTCCTATTCTGGCAAGCATCGGTTCCCTGATTATTTTCTCCGGCGGTATCCAAAATCCCCTATTCGGAGTCTATTTTGCTATTTGCGCCATTGTTTTTGGCGCGGGATACGCCTACTACCAATTTAACGTCTTAAAAAAACAAAAATAAAAAAAATATTTTTTTAATATCTGTGTTAAATAAAATAACTTGGGTATATAATTAATATAGCTTTTCTCCTCAAAGCATATACTTAGAAGCGGAACACCCTCACCGGGGTGTTCCGCTTCTCTTTTTTGCCTGGATTATTAATGTAAATCAAACATAAATGATGTTAACTTCCTTATTGAAATAACGTAGCATATCAATGAGTTTCTGGGTCACCCGCCATTTGGTAGTGAGTTCTTCCGGAAAATCCGGGTTCTGATGGGCCGGATTAATGGAATTCCCCATGATCAGATCAATAGTGGTGGCTTCATTAATCAGCATATTAGCCAGCATGGAAGCACCATTTTTTAATTGGAAAACTTCCCGACCGCAACGGTTATTGATATAATCATCACATAAACGAATGGTTTCCTGCATCGTCAGAACTCCTTCGGTCACCAGATCAATACCTTTGATGGTGGCAATAGGTGGTACTCGGTCCGACATGGTCGAGAAATCAACCTTAACTTCTTCACCGAATTCTCGGGCGACAATGTTTGCCGCCGTCCCGCCGCAGACAATTTTCTTGCCCCGGGCCCGTTCCAGCAGCCGTTTAATCTCAGCATCCTTTTCCTGATCCAGCGGCGGACCGGAAAACATGGTAACATATTTTCGTTCTTCCACCTTGATCACGGCCACGGTGGTATCATCCCCGGGTTCTTCCCCATATAAATTATAACAGGTATCCACCAGTGCTTTTGAAATATCCTTGGCCTTTTTTTTCTCATAGGATCGGGCCAAGATGTAATCCGAGGCTTCTTCCCATTGCCATCCAAAGTTCAAAAAATTTCCGATCCCCGCGTGAATCACACCATCACTGAAAAAAGCCATAATGTCACCTTTTTCAATTTCCATGGTGGTCTCATACACAGATTTCCCCTGAAATTCGATTTCCTTTCGCTCCAGCTCGATAATCTCACCATCCCGGATAAACACCAGCGGTGGGTTATCAAATTCCAGAATATAAGCCTTTCGGTTCCTAAAAACCTGAACAATGGTAAAGGTGGAATAGGCCATATGACGGACACTGCATTTTGGCAGGGTCGCTTCGAGAGTCTCCAGCACATCCATGATCCCCATTTTTTCTTCCAGCATGGTGGCCGCAATGGTGGAGGTCAGGGTTGCCAGGATATTAGCTTTGACCCCGCTGCCCATGCCATCAGCCAGCACCACAATGACGCTTTCATCATTAATTCGCACTTCCACATTATCGCCGCAAAGTTCTTCATGAACCTTGTTGACACTATCGCTGGCAATATCCATAAATAAAGGCATTAAAGTTCAACCTCCCGACTGGTCACGACTTTCTGGAGCTTGGTCAGCGTCACCTTGGTTTCAGCTGTGGTTTCACCCAACAATCCGGCGATTTCATGAGCAACCCGCATTTGCTTATCAATAACCCGTTGGGCCATTTTTAGGGTTTCTTCTTGGATATTCAGCATGTCCTGCTCCTGTTTTTCCTGCCTGGTGATATCGATAAAAATCCCCATATATAATTCCTGTTCTGGAATATAGGTTAAGATTTCCATAAAGGTCCGGTTTTCTTTTTCATAATGACCTTTTCCGGTATAGGTATTCCCCCGGTCATGATCCAGTTTTCGGAAGGGGTTATAATCGAGGGCATCGACAAAACTATAACGCATCACGTCTTCCTTTTTCATATTAAAGAGGCGTTCGGCAGCGGCATTAAACTCAATGATCCGGAATTTTTTGTCCAGCACGGCAATAGCATTGGGAGTAGTGGTAATAATCAGATTAGAAATGGCTTCGGTTTTACTGGTGATCAGCGGTAGGCACATATCCATTTCCGCCATATTCCAGTAAACTGCTCTGGCTTTATCGCGACACGTTTCGTAGCCGCAGGTCCCGCAATTGAGCTCATCCCGCTCAGTAAATTTGGACATCTGGTTTAAGATCTTTTCCAGTTCTTTCTCAGGCACTTCGCCCAGATGATGCACCGGCCGTTTACGGAAGGAACGTTTAGTATCGATTAGAGGCATATCGGCCGATGGATCCTTCTTGCTGTTAAGATCGATATAAGTCTGAAGCATTTCCACCTTTTCATATTTAGACAAGGGACTGTGAAGATTTCCAGGGCCGTTGACACAGCCCTCTTCACAGGCATTCATTTCAATCCAGTATTTCTTGTCCAGCTGGTGAATTTCATCCAAAAACGCCATGCAATCCTTGACCCCGTCGATGCGGAGAATTTTACGGCTGCCGTCCAGATTTTCAACGCTGTTTTTGGCTAGACCTCCGGTAATGGGATACAGCCGTCCGGTATTGGTGCCAATGGCATTAAATTCTTCCATTGGCATTTTACTGGGAACGATCTGCTCCTCTTTGATCCAGGCATCGATTTCGTCAAAGGTCAAGACTCCATCGATGATACCACGCACATCTTTATCATGAACTTCCATTTTTTTAGCCAGGCAGGAACCCGCATAGACAATTTTGGCATCCGGATATTTTCCCCGGAGAATCTTACCATGGGCAATCATCGGCGACACCTGGCGGCTCAGGGCCCATAAGTACTGTGGATAATAAATTTCGATCAGATTTTTAATGGCCGCGCAGGATGACGAAATAACAAACTTTTTGTCGCTGCGGTACTCTTCGGCGTAGGCTTTGGCCACCACCTCGGCGCCGATGGAGGTTTCCTCAATAATGGTAAATCCCAGTTCCCGAAGAATCCCCAGGTATTGTCGGGGATGTTCCAGATAATAAGCGGTCGGGAATACTGCTGATAAACTCAAGACCACATTTTCTGTTTTCAGCCATTCCTTAATGGTTTTGACATCACTGTGAATTTCTTTGGCGTTGTGAGGACAGGTTGCAATACAGACCCCGCAGCCAATACACATGGACTGAATAATCTGGGCGTGTTTGTCCTTCAGTTTAATAGCTTTTACCGGACAATTCCGAATACACTTATAACAATTACGACATTTATCTTTTGAAAAATTGATAATACTCAATTATTTTCCCCCCAAAATTTTCTCGAAGATTTCTTCAACATTTTCCACTGAAACGGCATAGATGATGTCGTCACATTCCACGGCCACACCCTCCGTGCATTTCCCCATACAAAAGGACCCCACCAGTTCAACCTCATCCCCTAATTCCCGCTGATCAATGAGCTGATTTAAGGCTTTAACCACCTTATACGATCCATTTACATGACACGAACTGCCAACACATATTCTTATTGTCTTCATCACATTTTCCTTTTTAAAAATATTCTAAATAAATCTGATTGGTTCATGGTATCATCAGATTTTTTGTCTGTCAACGGTTGGGCAAAAATGTCATGGTAAAAGGCATAAAATAAAAGTGTAATAAAATAAGGATAAAAAAACGTTCATAATTTATCCAAAATCTCCGGTTTTCCCAGCTGTTACGGATATTTTTTCTCCGCCAATTTTCATTCAAACTGAATTTTATTCAAATATCTGGAGATTCATGAGCTAATCAGGCTTCAACCTTGACGAAGCCGATAATCTTTGCTAAAATCAAAATAATTGAATAACGTTTTCTTGATGAGAACAATACAATCCGAATTGATGAACCTACGGTTTTCTATGGTTTTTCAATCGATAGAGTATAGTTAGAAATGACTGTGCTTTCCAATGTGTAAAGGATGGTGGAATTCATAGAATTTTCTGACTGTTTTTTGAGCAGTCATTTTGTTTTTTTGAATCGCCTCACTACAATGTTATTAAAGAGTTTTCTCTTTAATCTATTATTTTAGGAGGAAGAAAATGAAAAAAAAATTGTCAGTATTGGTCATTGTGTTATTTATCTGCACCCTTGCCCTCAGTGCCATGGGTTGTACCCCGGCAAAGAAAGATTTAGAGCCCGGTTCCAATGGGGAGATCATTCTTGCCACGACCACCAGCACCCAGGATAGCGGTTTGCTGGAAGTGATTTTGCCAGATTTCGAAGCTCAAACCGGGATCGCCGTTAAAGTTGTCGCCGTGGGAACCGGCAAAGCCATGGAAATGGGAAAAGCTGGAGAAGCCGATGTGCTTCTGGTCCATGCCCGATCTCAGGAAGATCAGTTCATAACCGATGGTTATGGGGTAGAACGTTTTGATGTTATGTACAACGATTTTGTGGTGCTGGGCCCCAAAGAAGATCCGGCCAAGGTAAAAACAAGCGCAGCTGCTGATGCTGCTAAAGCATTTACTGCCATTGCCGCAGTTCCGTCAACCTTTGTCTCCCGTGATGATAAATCCGGCACCCACACCAAGGAACTGGCGATCTGGAAAGACGCCAACATTGCCCCCGCCGGGGACTGGTATTTAAAAACTGGAACCGGGATGGGCGAAACCCTGACGGTTACCAACGAAAAGCTTGGCTACACCCTGGCTGACCGGGCTACCTACGCCAACATGAAAGATACCATGTCCAACCTCGAAATTGTCTGTGAAGGCGATGCCATGCTGAGTAATCCTTACGGGGTTATTGCCGTGTCGCCAACCATCAATGATCAAATCAATGCTGAAGGCGCCCAGGCTTTTGTGGATTGGATTATTTCACCTGATACCCAGGAACTGATCGGTTCATACGAAATTAACGGGGATCCGCTATTTACCCCCAATGCCGTACAAAAATAAAACTCAACCGGGATCCTGGAAGAAACGTCTTCTTCCAGGATCTCATTATGGAGAAATCAATGGATTACATACTCAATGGTTTTGTTGAGGCCTTTAACCTCATTTTTTCCTTTGACCCCGAAATCATACAAATTGTTTTATTATCGCTTTTTGTCTCTTTTTCGTCCACCCTTTATGGCACCCTGATTGGGGTTCCCCTTGGCCTGCTGCTGGGAGTCAACAATTTTAAGGGCAAAAAAGTAGTTTCCCGTTTTCTATACACCTTTATGTCATTTCCCCCGGTTATCATCGGTTTGTTCACCGCCCTCTTTTTAGCCCGTTCCGGACCTTTCGGTCAGTTTCAGCTGATGTATACCCCCGCCGCCATGATCATTGCTCAAACCATTCTGGTAACACCGGTTATTATGGGCATTGTCTTTAATCATGCCAGTTCCAGCGGTTATGAGGTGGTGCAAACCGGGAGAACCTTAGGAGCCCAGGGGTGGAATATTCTCATCTTATTGGTTCTGGAATTAAAAGGTGTCATTATGATCGCTCTGGTCACCGGTTTTGGTCGGGCCATTTCGGAAGTCGGTGCCGTCATGATTGTCGGCGGCAATATCCGGGGATTCACCCGGGTAATGACCACCTTTATCGCCATGAATAATAACATGGGTCAATACAGCGTCTCCATTGCCATGGGACTGATCCTGATGACCATTTCATTCATTACCAATTCAATTTTATACCATTTTATCATAGGGGATCATAATGAATATCGAGACTAAAAATATCGTTAAAACCTACAACGAAAAAACCGTACTCAATCTGAACGGTGACTACCGCGATCTTTTTTTTGAATCCGGTAAAATCCATGGCATTATCGGTCCCAACGGTTCCGGAAAAACGACTCTGATGAAAATAATGGCCGGCCTCATCCTGCCTACCGGCGGCGATGTACTTTATAGTGGCCAGCCCCTAGGTCAGGACATCCGATCCAAAATGACTTATTCCAACCACACTCCCACCCTCTTTTCCCGATCCGTTTATGAAAATATTGCCTATCCGTTAAAAATCCGCAAACGTGAAAAAGACGAGATCCATCAGCTGGTATCGCAACTGCTGGAAGAGTTCGAAATCGACGATATCAAGAATCAGAGTGCCCGACATCTTTCCGGTGGTGAATCTCAGAAAACAGCCCTGGCCCGGGCCCTGTCATTTTCCCCCAAGGTTCTTTTTTTAGATGAGCCCACGGCAAATATCGATCCTAAAAGCATCCAGATTATAGAAGCGGCTCTAAAAAAGCGAAATCGTGAACAAGGCCTGTCCATTATCATCATTACCCATAATCTCAGCCAGGCCTTCCGGATCTGCAACCACCTGACTTTTCTGGATCAGGGATCCTGCCTGTTTTCAGATACACCAGAAAAAATCATGGTATCCACCGATCCGACCATCGATGAATTTATCTCATTCAATCGATTTTAAGGTTTTATTGTCATAACTAAACTCATACAAACTTAATTTTCTTTTTCATAACCATCTTTTTCATGGTTGCCAGGAAATTTTGATTGCACAAACAGGGGTCTTATAGTTATAATTATTACTTAGTCCAGACTTTATAAGGGGTCATTATATTGGGAGGAAAACCATGAGATATGTACCAACATTTTGCCTGCGTGAAGGAATGATGTTAGGAAATAATCTTTGGGGTGAACGGGGCGAGTTGATTCTTGCCAAAGATACTGTTCTCACTGAGGATTACATCGAACGAATAAAAAAATTGAATTATAATGGCATATATGTTGAAGATGATCTGACCAAAGATATCCAAATCATAAATATTATCAACGACCGGGTCCGGGCTGAAACCGTCAAATGTGTTAAGGATGTCTTTATTACCACCGAAAATAAAGGATCGTTAAAAAAGAATACCTTCAATGACATGCAAAAACAAATCGAGAACATTGTTGATGAAATACTTAAAAACAGCAGCATGGTTATCAACATGGTGGATTTAAAGGTTTTTGATGACTATACCTATTTCCATTCGGTCAATGTGGCGGTTCTTTCCATTGTGCTGGGGACGGCTCTGGGTTTAAGTCGGGAACAACTATGTGATCTGGGCATTGGCGCCATTCTCCATGATATCGGAAAGGTTTTTGTTAAAAAGGATATTCTCTGCAAAGCAGGAGTTCTCTCTGATGATGAATCCTGTGAAATGCAAAACCATTCCACCCTGGGCTATGATTACATCAAAAAAGTGTCGCATATCAGTATGTCTGCCCGAATCGGGATTTTAGACCACCACGAGAAATACAGCGGCGGCGGTTACCCCAACAATTTGAAAGAAGAAAAGATTTCCCTGTTTGGGCGAATCATCGCAATTGCCGATGTTTACGATGCTATGACTTCTGACCGCCCCTACCGCAAAGCCATCATCCCCTCAGAAGTCATCGAATATATTATGGGTTCATCTCATATCCTTTTTGATCCCGATCTGGTGAACATCTTCATCCGCAAGATCGCCCCCTACCCGATTGGTACCTGTGTGGAACTGAGCAACCGGTTAACCGGAATTATCATTGAAAACTACGAAAGCTTCTCGATGCGCCCCCGGGTTCGGATTTTTAAAAAAGACGGGGAAGATGTTACGCCGTTTGAGCTCAATCTCAGTGACCGGGCTTTCCTGAATATTACCGTTACCAGTATCTTATAAATGCGCAATGTACCAGGCCGATGTTAACTGCCTGAAAATAGTAAAAATTCTGCTCGAGTGTTGTTCCCGAAAATGGAGCAGCACTCTGCTTTTATTCAATTTAAAAATCCTGGTTCGCAAACCTAATTTCATTGCCATCTGATCGATTACATGTTAGAATTAACTTAATTGTAATAGCGCATATCAAGAAGCAACGAACCGCTTAATCAACCCTGGGGAAAGCCTGGGGATTTTTTTGCTTAAATTTATCATATCGATACAGACGGAGGATTTATGAATTGAAAAAAAACACGGAAAAGATTATTCAAGTTAAAAACCTGGTTAAATGCTATGGGGACAAAACCATTATCGATGAAATTAATTTTCACATTCGCGCCAATGAATTCCTGACCATTCTCGGCCCCAGCGGCTGCGGAAAAACTACCCTGTTACGGATGATCGGCGGTTTTGAAACCCCGGATGGCGGCGATATTCTGTTTGAAGGCAAGACACTGCTCAATATTCCGGCCAACAAACGGCCCATTAATACCGTTTTTCAAAAGTATGCCCTGTTTCCCCATTTAAATGTTTATGATAACGTTGCCTTTGGGTTGAAAATTCAAAAAAAATCCAAGGACGAAATAGAAAGCCTGGTTCAGGAAATGCTGCGGATGGTTAATCTCCAGGGTCAGGAACAGCGGGATGTCAATTCCTTAAGCGGCGGCGAACAGCAGCGGGTCGCGATTGCCCGAGCCCTGGTCAATCATCCCCAGGTGCTGCTACTGGACGAACCCCTGGGTGCTCTGGATCTCAAGCTTCGTAAAAATATGCAGCTGGAACTGAAAAATCTCCAGAAAAAAACCGGCATCACCTTTATTTACGTCACCCACGACCAGGAAGAAGCGATGACCATGTCCGATACCATCATCATTATGAACCGTGGCCGGATCCAGCAGATCGGATCGCCGGTGGATATATACAACGAACCCCGCAACGCCTTTGCCGCAGATTTTATTGGTGAAAGCAATATTCTTACTTCGATTATGCTCAAAGACTGTCTGGTCAAGCTTCAGGATGTCGAGTTTCCCTGCGTTGACAAAGGGTTTGAAGAAAACGAAGCGGTACTCACCGTGATCCGGCCCGAGGACATCGAAATTCTTCCCTCCGGTGCCGGATTACTGGATGGCTTCATTGAATCAGTGACCTTTCTGGGTATGCACTATGAAATCGTCATGAACTGCAAGGGCATCAACTGGCTGATTCATACCACCCGGGAGTTTTTCGCCGGCGACCAGATCAGCATCCAGGTTGACCCCAACAATATTCATATTATGAAAAAGGAAATAGACCATGAAATCATTTAAAGAATATATTGCCTATCCCTATGGTCTATGGATGCTTATTTTTATTGCCGTTCCGCTGCTGGTAGTGGTCTGGTTCAGCTTTTTATCCAACCCGGATTTTAAAGCCGGGGTCTACACCTTTACCTTAAACAACTATCAAGAGTTTATGGACCCGGTGTACCTGGAGCTTCTGTACCGCTCGTTTTTATATGCCGTCATCGCCACCCTGATTTGTTTTATCATTGCCTATCCGCTGGGAAATCTGATCGTATCCCTGCCCGGGCATCGCCAGAATCTGATGATCGTGCTGCTGATCATCCCGATGTGGGTCAATTTCCTGCTGCGAACCTACGCCTGGATGGTGCTGCTCAGCGGCAGCGGTCTGATCTCGCAATTTCTGGGCCTGTTGGGCTTCCGGGATGTTTCCCTGCTATATACCCAATCCGCTGTTATTCTGGGGATGGTTTATAACTTTTTTCCCTATATGCTGTTACCCATTTACACCTCTCTGAAAAAAATCGATCCAGATTTGTTACGGGCCGCCACCGATCTGGGCGCCAACCATTTCCAGATGTTCGTAAAAATCAAGCTGCCCCTCAGTCTTCCCGGTATCGTCTCCGGCTGTATGATGGTCTTTATGCCAGCGGTGAGTACCTTTGTTATTTCCAACCTGTTAGGCGGCGGAAAATATATGCTCATCGGAAATCTGATTGAGCAGCAGTTTTTAACCCTCAACAACTGGAACTTCGGCTCGGCTATTTCGATGGTCCTGATGACGATTATCTTTCTGGTTCTCGGCATCGCCCGTCTGATCACCGGGAAAGAACTTGATACCGGAGGTCAGCTGCTATGAAAAAGATTTTTAAAACCCTGGCCTTTGGGCTGATCCTACTGTTTTTATACGCACCGATTTTGGTCCTGATTGTTTATTCGTTTAATGATTCAAAAATTATGGGACCCTGGGCCGGCTTTACCCTTAAATGGTATGTGATGCTTTTTCAGGATCGCTATATCCTGCAGGCCTTGTACTATACCCTGATTATCGCCGCGGTGGCCACCACTGTTTCCACCATTGTGGGGACCATCTCGGCGCTGGGTATTTACCGGATGCGATCCAAACTGAAACGACCCTATCTGTTATTAAATAACATCCCGGTTCTGGTTCCGGATATCGTCATGGGGATCACCCTGATGTCACTGTTTATTTTTGCCGGCCTGAAAATGGGTCTAACCACCATTATTATCGCCCACATCACCTTTTGTATCCCCTATGTGATTTTGGCGGTACTGCCCCGATTTAACCGGCTGCCGGAAAATATTTTTGAGGCCGCCCTGGATCTGGGTGCTACGCCCCGGCAGGCTTTCTGGAAGGTGCTGTTCCCGGAAATACTGCCCGGTGTCACCTCTGGCGCCCTGATTGCCTTTACCCTGTCCATTGATGATTTCGTAATCAGCTTCTTTACCGCCGGCAACGGCGTCAGCAACCTGTCCATCACCATCTACTCGATGGCCAAGGCTGGCATCAACCCCAAAATCAACGCCTTGTCAACCATCATGTTCGGGTGTATCATGGTCTTATTGATCCTGATCAACATCCGCAGTGAAAAAGGGATTAAACATATCCAATAACAAAGGAGAATGCAATGAAAAAAATCGTATTAATTTTGTCGTTACTGTGTCTGCCATTTCTGGCCGGTGGCTGCGGGTCTGATGATCGGGCCGAGCTCACCGTTTATAACTGGGGCGACTATATGGATCCTGAGGTCATCGCCCAGTTTGAAGAAGAATACAATTGTCGGGTCAATTACGAAACCTTTACCTCCAACGAAGACATGTATGTCAAGGTCAAGAATTCATCGGATACCTACGATGTGCTGGTACCTTCCGATTATATGATTGAACGGCTGATCAGCGAAGACATGCTCCGGCCGATCACCAAAGACAATATCCCCAATCTGGCTAACATCGATGCCGCGGCCCAAGATCTGGCCTTTGATCCTGGTAATCAATACTCGGTGCCCTATTTCTACGGGGTTTTGGGGATTGTTTATAACACCGCTCAGGTCATCGATCCGGTGGACAGCTGGAATATTCTCTGGAATGATAAATACGCATCTAAAATCTTAATGTATGACAGCATCCGCGACAGCATGGGGGTCTCTCTGAAGCGGCTGGGCTTCTCGATGAATGAAACCAACGAAGCCAACATCAATGCTGCCCGGGATGCCCTGATTACCCAGAAGCCACTGGTGATGGCCTATGTCACTGATAATGTCAAAAGCCTGATGGCCAGCGGCGACGCCGCCATGGCAGTGGTCTACTCCGGCGATGCGGCGATTATCATGAGTGAAACCGATAATCTCGATTTTGCGGTTCCCAAAGAAGGCTCCAATGCCTTTTATGATAATTTTGTGATTCCCAAAAATGCCCAGAATCCGGAACTGGCCGAACAATTCATTAATTTCATGTTGACCCCAGAAATTGCCGCCAAAAATATTGAATATGTGGGTTATTCCTCGCCGAATACCCCAGCTCTGGCTCTTCTTGATGCCAGTTGGTCAGCCAATGCCGGTTTTAACATCAGCAAGGAAGATCTGGCCCGTAGCGAGATCTTCAAGGATCTGCCTAATGACGTCATGGAAATCTATAACCGGGCCTGGACCGAGATAAATGTGTCGAACTGACACCACTTTTCCAGTGTAAAATTATTGAATCTGACGTTTGTTTAGTAATTTTTTTTAATATCTAAACTGCGTTCATGCCGCCATAAAAAGAAATGCGATGGAAGTCAAATTTTTAACTTCCATCGCATTTTATTTGCAGCAAAACCGAATTACATCAAGGGCGCAGTAATTCTTAAAATCGCTTGACCGACTTTTTTCATGAACGACGACTTTTTCCAGTCCGAGTACAAAACCTCGCGACTGACTTCAATAATACCTGACAAATCTTCCTTGATCTCCATCACTGTTTGAGAATTATGAATCCAGGTTCCATATTCATAATTCCAGGTTAAACTGCGATAATCCATGTTGATTGATCCCACAATAGCAACTGTATCATCGGTAACCAGCACCTTGCCATGAAGGAAACCCGGTGTGTACTCATAAATCCGCACCCCTTCTGCTAAAAGTGTGCCATAAAATGAACGGGTTGTTGCATAGACGATTTTTTGATCTGGTATTCCCGGGGTGATAATTCGGACATCAACCCCGCTTCTTGCTGCCAGTAGGATACAATTTGTCAGATCCGTATCTAAGATGAGATAGGGTGTTGTGATATAAATGTATCGTTTGGCATTGGCAAAAATATTCATGTAAGTATTTTCAATCGGTTCCCTGACGTTCATGGGACCATCACAAAATGGCATCACAAATTCATTGGACTGGGGTCGTTCTTTAGTTCCCCGATAATCCATCAACTCCGTTTGTTCTTTTGTGACGTATTCCCACATATTGAGAAACATGGCGGTCATACTGTAAACAGCGTCACCTTCAATTCGCAATGCCATATCCTTCCAATGACCATGGACTTCAATTTCATTGATGTATTCATCACCAATATTGATCCCACCAGCAACCGCTACATTGCTATCCACAATCGTCATTTTGCGATGGTCCCGAAAGCTGATAAACCGGTAAAGTGATGCCGACAGCGGGTTAAAAGGAACGCATCGAATATTATGGTCAGCACAGATTTTAAAGAAATCTTTTGGCATAGTCGTCATGCTTCCCCCGGCATCAACCATCATCCTCACTTCAACCCCGGCTTCTGCTTTTGCAAACAAGGCTGCCATTAATTGATCGTACATCTTTCCTGATGTAATAATAAAGTACTCCAGAAATATGAATTTTTCAGCC
>NZ_JBGSHG010000090.1:0-6698 GCF_041752335.1 Acetobacterium sp.
CTGGCAAAAAGTATTCAAAAGTTGCGCAGATGGTACTCTGTTAAAAAGAGATTGGACGACCATCTGCTAATGAACAAAATTGTGTTGGCAAGTGCACAACTTTTCGAGACCAAACGCTAAACTTTTTGATTGACAAACACAGATAATTGCATTTACAAAAAAGCCGGCAACGAAACCAGTTTGATTTTTAAAGATACCATTGACTCCATTCAGTCTGACCTCAATATTGTGGATGGTTGGTTATATTATTGCAGTACGCTCTCCACAGGTACCGAATCCAGTTTCAAAAAAATGAAAGTTGATGGCAGTAACATCACTTTAATATTCTCATCTAAGGTTAATACTAATTATCATTACTCAATCGCTAATAACCATATCTATTACTATTCGCATCATGTCGGAACAAAAGCTGGTGCTGTATATTCAATGAACTTAGATGGAACTAATACAAAAACAGTTATTGAAAACTGCTTAGTTTACACGATTGATAATGGCTGGATCTATTATCGCCCTGGAGAATATTTGAATCCCAAAGGTCTTTACCGAATGAAGCCTGATGGTACTCAGCAAGAATGCCTATTTGAAGATCTCGACGCTTATGCAACAATCTGGGTTAATGACGACTCAATCTATATGTTAAATAAGCATTTGCTATCTAAAGCAACGCTCTCAGAGAAGAATTTTGCACCTCTAAGCAATGACAAAATCGACTATATTAACATTCATAATAACTGGATCTACTACACCTCTGCCGATTCGCTAACCATTAAAAAAATGAAGTGTGATGGCAGTAAAGTGACAACGCTTATTGCCCAAACAGATGAAGAAATCGCTACCGCTTATGGTCCGCTTAGAGATCATAACTTAACTGAATCTGATCGAAAAACTGCCTATACCTTGCCGAATATTTCCGGTAACAATCTTTATTATCTAACTCTCGGTTTTAAAGATGGTGGTATTTGTTGTGTGGCCAATTTAGATGGGAGCAATATCACAAAATTAGGAAACCGTTGACCACGACTCCGATTATCTTTTATACTCTCCGCTTCAATCAAAATAAAATTTTCAACAAACACCCCCTCTTAACATCAATAACAAAGACCATCCCGATTAATTATTTTAATACTACTCCGGATGGTCTTTTTGTCAATCACACTAAATAATCGATTCTCAAATTATTTTTCATGACGCATATCGTTCAAGAAATTTATTCCGAATATACGTATGTTTCACCATCAACCTTGATTTTTCCGTCATTAGGAGCCCCTTTGTCTACCATAAGCGCATGAGTTGCTGTTCCTGCAAAGATCCAAATTATCGTATCCGATTTTATATCAACTCGATATGCAACTAAAGTCGATTGTATTCCGTCAGTCCTATTACCAAAAGAACAGTCGTTTCCTGAAAAAATCAGTATGTACTTATCACCAACCCATTTTCCTTGTATTTCATCGGGAATTAACCAATTCGTTTTAACAGTATAAGTACCTACTATTACTGGACTTTTAACCCCCTGCTCATTTACCTCAATCAATTTAACTGTGATATCGCCAGGCTGCATAGAAATAGGCGCAGTATATTCAGAAGAAATAATACTGGGTTCGGTTCCATCAATAGTATAGTAAACCTTATCCGCTGCATTGCCTTTAATAATTTCCAGCGTTTGTGCTCCCTGATATTCGCCGGGCGCTAAATTAAAGCTCGGTTTTTTTACAATATAGCTTTCTTTTTTCTGGATATAGCTTTGATCGCCGGTCGCATTGGCTGCTCTTTCCAGTAAAGCCAGAATTTCAGCCTCTGTTTTTCCGGACTTTATGTAGGCGCCGATCAATTGATTATACAGTTTTTTGAGTTCTTCTTTATCCTGGGTATTTCCGATTTGTTTTTCTGTTAGATCAATGACCTTAGCATATTCATTGATCTGGCTGTACAGATCGGCAATTTGAATAATCGTCTTTGTTTCACCAGGTTCTTTTTTCAAAACTTCATCAATCAGGTCGACCCCTTGATCTTTACGTTGAGTATTGATATAAACGTCTGCCATTAGGACTTTCCCATTGTCGGTAAAGTCAATGGCTTTAGCATTTTCTAATTGGGTTTCAGCTTCAGAATAATTATCAAGACCTAAATAAGAAGCCCCTTTTCCTTCATATGCCGCAACTTGTTTCGGTTCAATGGTGATTACTTCATCAAAAGCAAGAATCGCTTCTTCATATTTACCCTCTTCCAGGTATTTCTCTCCGAGATCAAGCGCCTTGTTCATTTGAGATGTTTTCATTTGCGAAAGAATCAGAAAAGTACCCCCCAAAAAAATAATCACTCCCACCAAGAGTCCTAAAATAATATAACCCCGCTTGGATTTCTTATAACCTATCAGATTTTTTCCATTCTCCAACGCTTCAGTTACTTCTTCGGGGACTTCAACTGATTGAGAAATCAAATTTTCTTCAATTAATGGTTTATCTTCACTTTCTTGATTTGAATCTTGAATCTCTGACTTTCCTAATTGACAATCCATTGATTCATTATCATTTTTCATGCTTACCTCTCATTCATCTTTTTTCTATCGATTTAGAAAACAAACGCCCCAGCGGAAATGTCAAATATCCGTTCCGGTTTATTGTCAATTATCCTGTAGGTGTCAAAGATATTTTTTTAGAAGATGTCAAGCTTTGGTAACTTCCTGAAATTACCAATTCAGGAATGGCATCACCGGAGATATCTTCCACTCCAAATAATTTCCTAAAAAACTATTATCTCTGAAATAGCCGTATCGTGAACGCCATCATCCGATCCCGCCACTACGTTTCGGATCACAAAACGTATCGTATCCCCATTTGAAAGACTTAGGGGATTTACTGAAAATTTTTGTTCACTTCGCGATCTTTCCAATTTACAACTGAATTTGCTCACGTCATTTACAAGAACTTCCAATTCACTGGGACTCCCATTTTCATTAAAAGCTTTCACACTTTTGAGATAGCCATTTTTAATCAAAAAACCATTTATTGTTATTGGCTGAGATCCGTTATATACCAATTCAATATACTCACCAATTCCATCTCCGGATACGCCTTCAACCCAAGCGGTGTTATCACTCTGATCAAGAACATTACTGGGGCTATAATTGATTCCTCCCATATCCGGTAACGTTGACGAAGCTCGGGCACTAAAACTGCGAATCGATGAACTACCTGAAGATGTTGTTGTTCCTTGTAATTGAACCGTAGATGCCGCCACCTCCTGAACACTATATTCACCCTGAACAACCTTCCCGGCAAATCCATCCTGTCCAATTTCAATCGCTTTGACTGTCGTTTTCCCTATGTTTAGCTCAATTGCAGCGTTATACTCCTTTGAACTGGACGTGGGATCAGAGCCATCAGTAGTATAATAGATTTTGTCATTGTCATTTCCTTTATTGATCTGTAAGGTCTGCTTTGCCTGATAGCTTCCGGGATTGAGGCTAAACGATGGTATCTTTGCTTCATATTCTGATTTTTTCTCGCTGTAAACACTACTTCCGGTTTTTTCAAAAGCTTGATCTAAAAGACTGAACAAATTCTCTTGGGATATTTTATTATTGATCGCCCCTGCAATATAAGCATCAAATATGTGCATTAATTCTTCAGTATCCGTATTCAGTTTAATTGCGTCTTCAAAATATGTTTTTGCTTTATCAAAGTCGCCTGAACCGGAATAAGCATTAGCCGTTCCAATATACGCATCCAAATTGTTCCCATCGATTTTTAATACTTCATCAAAAATCTTAACCGCTTCCTGATATTTTTTATCATTTAATAGCGAATTACCTTTTTCCAGATTCCCTGAAACCAAATTTACTCGATAGAAATACCACCCAAATCCACCGGCTAATCCAATCACCAGCAACGCACAAATCAAAATAAAAATAATCAGGTTTCTTTTTTTGTTGCTGTTTGATTCTATTTCTAATAACGACTCAGTTCTTTCCTCTTCATACATTTAATTGCCGCCTCTCACAAGCACTTTACTTTAATTCGCATTTACTGATGATGCCGATCTCAACCTTCCTGTAAAATTCTTATTTTAATTAATGAATCAGACGTTTTAATTAAATCCCCATCCAATAGTTCATACATATTTATTGAATCCAATGATTCCCCATTTAGTCTGACTTCATTCTTAGAACTGATCAGCTGAATGACCAAGTCACCAGTTTCTAAAACAGAAATCTCAATCTGGCATGGCTCTTCAAATTTATTCTTAGCTAGTGTCTTTTCCTCAGTAACAACTTCTTTTTGGGGGTTGCTTAAGCTGTTGCCGCATTCTTCACAAAAATTGTTTTTTTCTCCATTTTCAAACCCGCATACATTACACTTCATCATTCTTCCTCTTTTCCTTATATTTTTATAGGCGTTTGCGAAACTCAATAAACCCCATGGATAAGCCATTTTTTACATAATATATTTATGCATCTCCTCACCAAATTAGCTTATATTTAACCAAAATGGGCTCGGAATGGCTTGTTTTCGTTAGTTTTTATAATTAGTTTCGCAATTACCTATTATATTTTTATCATCATGCTTTTTCAGAAAACATCTTTTATTCCTGGACTTTTATTTTTGAAGCCAGATAAAAAAACACCAAACCAGCCAACAGAACAGCCACATAAAAAATCGCTTCACTTTGATAGTATCCAACAAACCTAAATTTCACAATGCCTATTAATGATAAAACAGCACCGATAATCTGAAAGAAGACACGCTTCTTTTTGGCCTCACTAAAGTCTTTACTGTTTTCTTCATCCATCGATTCAGCAGATTTAGAGACTGATTTTTTTTCACCTTGAACCGTAACCCTGCCTCCACACTCGGGACAAAACTTTGCATTCAAATTTATTTCCTGAGTACACACCGGACACAACCGCAGCGGTTGTTTTTCCGACTCTCCTAATTCGGCATCATTTTGATTCAACATTACTGTTTCATCGTCCCAGTCATTTTCGACTGGAAATACACTTGGTGCCCCGCAGTTTGGACAATACTTTGAAGTCGGATTAATTTCTGAATCACATTCTAAACACACTCGTTGTTGTGTTTCTTTTACATTAGAACATCCAGTATCATCTGGACACAATACTACCGTATCGCAGTCTGAATCCCTTTGATCCGTTAAATCAATGAACACCCCACAATTTGGACAGTATTTCGATCTACCATTTAATTCTGTACTGCAATTTTTGCACAACTGAAGTTCCGAATTACTTGATTTCCCTTTTTTATTATTAATGTTACCTTCCTGATTTCTAACCAAACTACCATCATCCCTTTCAAATACCACCTGAAGCCGGTTTTTCAGTTTTTTAATCTCACTCCTTTGATGTTCGCTTATTATCCCGTTTTTTTCCGTCCAACCAGTAATTGAAAACAGACACTCCGTAATGCCATCATGATCTGAAAAAGCCACAACTGCTTCAAACAAGGTTGGATCCAGTGCATTCCCATACGCAAATGTGATCCGGTCCTCACTTCTGCTTGTCTCATAAGTTACACACTTCATTGAATTCGGACTTTCAGCGGTTAGAACTTCCTTTGACACTTCTTCCATCAGTACTTTTATCGGTACAGTTGTTTGATAGGACAATTTCTGAAACACCAGATCTTGTCCTTCTTTATGCTCTGAACGATACAAAATATTTTTGTTTGCAACTTTTGAAGCTGCATTTATCCCTTTCGTAAAAACGCTGTCAATAATCCAATAAATTGCTATAAAGACGGCCAAACAAGATATTCCAACTACTACTTCCATCGTCTTACTCTCCTTTATCAGTTTTAAAAACCTTCTGTTTCGTTATTGTATTTTAATTTCATCTTTTAAATTTATTCAATATAATATCATTGATTTAGTCAATCTTAATTAATAATTACCACCACTATAAAGCGATCCAACGAATACCCGTTTTAAGGTTATAACTGTTAATAATTTCGGTTGCATCTTCTTTTGATATCTGAGACCGATTGTGATTTGCATCGGTCTGGAAATAGCTGGGAACATGATCAATTACACAATACTCAATATCCTGGATGATCGTTTCGGTGTTTCCTTCAAGTTTATAAAACCTATCGTTACTTGCATCTGCTCCGCCACTTCCTCTACATCTGATAAATCCGTTCTCACAAATTGTGTAGACAGAACGATATCCCATCGAATTTATATCAAAAATACGTTCTGGCATACCATCCTTCAATCTGTATACGTCATAAATCCGGATGTTTCCTGGTTGATCGAATGTATTTTCAGAGTTATTCATGGCAATCACAAGTTCCGGAAAGGAATCCCCAGAAATATCTTCAAGCATATAATACAATTTTTTCTTCAGACTGCTTGAACTCAGTTCTCTGTTTACATCAGGTAAAGACCTTGTCGCATCGTAGGAAAACCGACTTGCCTCCGCTTTCCTGTATTCATCTAAGATCGGGGCATAAGAAGCGTAGTATTGATAATATGAATTGGTGTATTCACCGATGCTGCTTTTCGCCTGTTCGATTAACGCCTTTATTTCGGTATCACTTTTACCTCCATCAATATAGGCCGGAATTAAAGCATCATACAACTTCTTTAACTTTTCCTTGTCTTTTGTGGTCTCAATTTGTTTTTCTAGAAGCTCAATCTCTTTATCATTTTCATTGATCTGATGATAAAGATCGGCCATCTGT
>NZ_JBGSHG010000091.1:0-82465 GCF_041752335.1 Acetobacterium sp.
CTGGCAAAAAGTATTCAAAAGTTGCGCAGATGGTACTCTGTTAAAAAGAGATTGGACGACCATCTGCTAATGAACAAAATTGTGTTGGCAAGTGCACAACTTTTCGAGACCAAACGCTAAACTTTTTGATTGACAAACACAACCGGGGTGATGTATCAAAATTCAATGGCGAATATGCAAGAGTAATCGGTGGATTTAACCAGATACTGGATGCGGTCATTGCACCAGTGATGGAAGCGTCAGATACCCTGAAAAAATTATCTCAGGGAGATTTGAGTTCGGAGATGGTTGGTGATTATAGGGGTGACCACGCTCAAATCAAAAATGCGTTAAACCAGACCATTGCCTTTTTAAAACAATATGTATCAGAAATTACCATAACTCTTAAAGAAATGGGAAATGGCAATCTCAATCAAAAAATCACAACAGAATATTTGGGAGATTTCTTACCGATTCAGAATGCATTAAACGAAATCATATCAAAATTAAACGAAACCATACTGAATATAAATTTAGCAGCTGGTCAGGTTGAGATGGGTGCGCAGCAGATTTCAGATGGCGGACAGGCATTGGCTCAGGGAACTACCGAACAAGCCAGTTCGATTCAAGAACTGACTGCTTCCATAGAAGAAGTTGCGGATGAAACAATAAAAAACGCTAAAAACGCCAATGAGGCCAATAAATTAGCGTTGGCTGTGCTTCAAGGTGCAGTAACAGGGAATGAACAAATGAGCAAAATGGTTACGGCCATGGTAGAGATTAATGAATCTTCCGGTAACATTTCAAAAATTATCAAAGTGATTGACGATATTGCTTTTCAAACAAATATTCTGGCATTAAATGCTGCAGTAGAAGCGGCGCGGGCTGGACAGCATGGCAAAGGTTTTGCTGTGGTTGCTGAAGAAGTCAGAACATTAGCAGCAAGAAGTGCAGAGGCGGCTAAAGAAACTACAAATCTGATTGAAGGCTCCATTGAAAAAGCGAAAGCAGGAAGCAAGATTGCTAACGATACGGCTGAAAGTTTGAACGATATCCAAAAAAGAGTAGCGAAGGTTACTGATTTAGTTGGCAACATTGCTCGGGCATCGAATGATCAGGCGTCTGAAATTGCTCAAATCAATCAGGGAATCGAACAAGTATCAATGGTTGTCCAAACAAATTCAGCAACTGCGGAAGAAAGTGCAGCAGCCAGTGAGGAACTCTCAGGCCAGGCAGAGTTCTTAAAAAAAATGGTGGGTGCTTTTCAATTGAAAATCTAGTCATAGGCTGTTGAATAAGAGCTTTTCATTATTGTTAAAATACAATTGAGAAAGGTTCTTTTTTTATTGGTGTTAAAAATATCATGTTATCGTAAATACAGGTTAAATAGTGATTGACGTTTACAATAATATATTGTATATTAAAGATAATCGATTATGTATAATAAAGCGGGAAGGTAGTTGAGTATCGATTTTCGCTAGTTTAATCATTAATCGAGACTTATGCGATTAAAAAAGACAACAGGAGCAATCATATTATTAATTATTACCGAAATGGTAAAATTGAAAGGTGGAATTATTATGGGGTATTTAGTAGCAATTGGTCTTACGGCGGGAGTTATCGCCGGGGTTTTTACACATTTGGCATTCATAGCAGCGGTATTACCAGTCATTGTGTGGGTATCCTTCGCCGGAGAAGCTAGCTTCTTCGCTGCTGGGGGAAAAAATATGGGTTTTGTAAAAGGTCTTGCGTCAAACCTGGCAGGTGTATTCTGGGGTTATGTCATATTTTTTATTGTCGGCGCATGGGCTTCGCCACTGGCCATGGGTTTAGCTGTATTTCTTGCGGTTTTGATGATGTGTATCCAGGCTAAAATTGAAATCCTTTCCTTTATTCCAGGAGCATTTATTGGAGCGGCCTGTCTTTTTGGCACGGCATCGGCCGATTTCCCCAGTGGAAACATTGTTGGTGTAGTCATTGCACTGGTACTGGGAGCAGTAATGGGTTGGGTGGCTGAAAAAGCAGCAGGCCCAATTGCCGGTTTAATTGCAAAAAAAATTCCGGAAAAAGCAGTGGCAGAACAACAAGCATAAAAAATTTGTCAGAGTCAGTTGAGTTTTAAATCGCATAAGTAGCAACAATGATCGATCACGTCCAAAAGACGTATTGCCAGATAACTTCATGTTAAAAGCAATACGTCTTTTCTGGTTGAGTCAAATTATTTTGCAATGATACAGGCAAATCGTATTTTTGGGGTTAAAAGGAAACCGTCTTGGCGCATTAATTACGGCAATGAAAATTAGATATATTTAAAAATTCAGCATTGCTTTGAATAATAAAAAAATTAATCATCAATATAATCAGGAATCTGGAAAATTTATAAATATTATTCGGATTTAAAAGATGAGGAGAATAAGGCATTAACGATTATAGATAATTTTGACATGCATAGAATTTGTGCTATAATAAATCAATAATGAATGTTGTAGCAAGGAGAGATCTATTGTGGTAGAGTTAGACGGAAAATTAAAAAAAAGAACTTTATATAGTGATGAGATACGAGAAGTCATCAAACAGGCCATCATCAGCGAGGAGTTAAAACCCGGCGAACGGGTAGTTGAAACCCGTTGGGCAAAAAAACTGGGGGTATCTCAATCACCGGTGAGAGAAGCCATTCGTGATCTTGAAATGATGGGTTTTATTGAAAACCGTCCTTATCAGGGAGCCTTTGTGCGCAAAATGGACAAGAAAGATGTGATTGATGCGTATTACGTTCGGGAAGCCCTGGAAATGGCAGCCATGCGTTATGCCGTTGAAGTCATTACCGATGACCAACTGGAAGACATACTCAATGTGATGGAAGAAATGAAACAAGCGGTTAAAGATGGAAATTTTGAACTTTTTGTTGAAAAAGACAGCTTGTTCCATGAAAAAATTATGCAGATATCCGATAATGGGTTATTAATCAAGCTTTGGAATCAGTGTAAGATCCGGGAATATACCAGCATCAGTGCCTGGATTTCAGATCTTACCCTGGAAACATTGGCCGAGCGGCATAATAGCCTGTATGAAGCATTGAAAACAAGAAACAAGGAGATGGCGATGGAAGCTGTCACGGAGCATTTTGAAGTACTGATCGAAGAAATGAATAATATTTCCTGACAAGAGGAAGCAAGAAAAAAATTAAAGTAAATAATATCAATTCTGTTTGACAGAGATTCCCATAATGATTGGTTAATCATTATGGGAATTTTTTTAAACAGATTTTTTTTGTGCAAAATTAATTTAATAAATTTACGAAATAACAATTGACATTAGGAAAGGGAGGTGTTAGTATTCATCTATAAAATATAATCGATTATATATAATATTTAAAAAATTATGTAGTGCAAAGAAAAATTAAAATATTGGTATTAATAGCAATGGTATGAAAACGCTAATTTCCTTGTGGTTCTTAAAGCACCGCTTATGAATGCTAAAAATCCTGTTGTTAGATTTTCAAGTATTTTAAAATTTTTACTTTAATTTGGAGGTTTAATTATGTCTGATTGTGAAAAGACCAATTATATTGGTAAAAGTGTTCAAAGAATTGACGCATTTGAAAAAGCAACCGGTAAGGCGAAATACTTTGAGGATTATCAGGTCCAGTATAGAGATTTGCTGCATGTAAAGGTTTTACGTAGCCCACATGCTCATGCAAAAATTGTCAGCATCGATGTGAGTGCAGCAGAAGCACTGCAAGGTGTAATAACTGTAGCAAAAGGAAGTGATCCAGATATTCCCTGGTCTGACCTCCCCTATGCATCCAGTTATTATGGAAACCCGGCAAAAGATGAGGTTATCTGGGCCGGACAGGCGGTTGTAGCTGTAGCGGCAGAGACCATTGAAATCGCCGAACAAGCCTTAGAGTTGGTTAAGGTTGTTTATGACGAACTACCATATGTTACTGATCAGCACTTGGCAATGGGACCAGACGCTATATCAGTTACAAGCCCTGAACTGGGAATTGCTGCTGGATATGGTGGGGTTCAACCTGAAGGACCCAATGTCATGGGAAGCTATAAATTGAGACATGGTGATGTTGATAAAGCCTTTGCTGAAGCAGATGTAATCGTTGAGGAAGAATACCAGGCTGGTAAAAAATCAACTTCCCAAATTGAATGCAATGGCAGTATTGTTGAATATCAAGAAGATGGCGGTGTGACGGTAATCACTAATGGCTGTGGTGTTCACGGTGTAATAAAAAATCACTTACTGACCATGTATCCACAGCTTACATCATCCAAATTGCGCGTTATCCAGCCGGTTACCGGCGGTAGTTTCGGAAACCGTCTGTTCCCATTAGTTGAGCCACTAGCAGTATTAATGGCTTTAAGAACAAAAAGAACTGTTTCATATGTTCTTTCCAGAAAAGAAATGTATATCTCATCACCATCCAACTGGCCGGTTTATACCAAATTGAAACTAGGCGCTAAAAAAGATGGAACGATCATTGCTGAAAAGCTGGAATTGGTTGAAGATGCCGGAGCACAGATCAGAGGTTATTTTGATGGACGTTTATCATCTTCAGGTTTAATGTGCGTCTATAATATTCCAAATGTTCACTGTGATTCTTATGCAGTTCGAACAAACACCATGCCATGTGCTCCATATCGTGGTTTAGGCTGTGCAGAATCGGAATGGGCAATGGAAAACCTTCTGGATGTACTGGCCGAAAAACTGGACATGGATCCTTTAGAAATCAGATTAAAGAATATGATCAAAAATGGGGAATCCAATGCTTATGGTGAAAAAGTAACCAGTATTGGTCTCGGAAAATGTTTAAAGGCTGTAGCTGAAGGGATCAAAATTGATGAACCGTGCCAACAAGATGATGGTCCATGGAAATACGGAAAAGGGATTGCGGCGGCCGGAAAGCAGAACACACCACTTGGTCGTGCCGAAGCGGACTGTTTAGTTCACAGCGATGGCAGTATCGAAATTCTTGTCAGTTGTGATGAGCAGGGAATGGGTGTTCAATCAGCACTCCGGCAAATGGCAGCGACTGAATTCCAGATTGACATTGACAGAATAAAAGTAACCCGAGCTGATACCGCCATCACTCCATTTGATAACTTTGGGGCTTCCAGCCGAACAACTTATACAACTGGGAATGCCGTCATTATTGCCTGCCAGGATGCAATTGATCAATTAAAGGAAGCCGCTGGCCGTGAAGTTGGTTTGGCAAAAAAACAGATTACGATTAAGGGCGGGAAAGCCTACATCGTTGGTTCAAATATTGAATCCATTGATATCCCTGATTTATTCAAGCCATTTGATTTCTTTACCCAGCAGACCTGGGGATTATTAAAAGGTACACCAGTAAGAGGTCGTGGCGTATTCTGTCCGGCTCCAGCAGTGGAATGGTTTGGACCTGGTCACGAAGATGGCCGAACACCAAGAATGTGGAACTGGTATCAGTTCAGTGCTTTTGGTGCAGAGGTGGCTGTTAATGAAGAAACAGGTCAAATTAAAATTCTAAAACTGATGAGTACTGCGGATTCGGGAAACCCTATCAATCCAAAACTGGTTGAAGGTCAGATTGATGGTGGTGTTATCATGGCACTGGGATTCTCGATTATGGATCATCATATGTTCCAGGATGGAAAAATGATGAATCCCAATATGTCAGACTATCGTTTGCCAACAACCCTGGAAACACCGCTACAGAAAAACTTTATGCGTGCGATCTTACCAGATCCACTTCCAGATGGTCCGTTTAATGCAAAAGGGATGGCAGAATCCATCATGATTCCTGTTGGACCGGCCATTGCAGCAGCCATTTATCAGGCGATTGGCGTACGACCGACAGAAATGCCAATGACAGCAGAAAGAATATTGAAGTTGATTAAAGATAAGGAGGCCAATGATGCAAAATAGAACGAATTATATTCAAGTTGAATGTGAAATAAATGGAAAACCAGTTGATTTACTAGTTTCACCAGACCGAACCGTAGTTGATGTATTGAGAAATGAATTGGGTTTAACCGGAACAAAACAAGGGTGTGATGACGGGAATTGCGGTGCCTGCACCATTTTAGTTGATGGCAAAGCGGCAAAAAGCTGTTCAATGCTGATTGGGCAGGCAAAAAATAAAAAGATTACAACCATCGAAGGTGTCAGCAACGGAGATGTGCTTCATCCAATGCAGCAGGCGTTTATTGACCATTTTGCAATTCAGTGTGGCTTCTGTACGCCAGGGATGATTATGACAGCGATTGCGATACTCAATGAAAATCCCAATGCTACAGAAGAAGATATCCGCGAAGGATTACATGGTAATTTATGCAGATGCACGGGCTATGTAAAAGTTGTGGAAGCTATTGAAGATGCCCGAGATCAGATGAATGTTGGGGGTGAAAAATAATGAGATTTGATTCATATTGTGAACCAGAAACTATTGAAGAATGTTTAACCATAATGGAAGAACAGGGATCTGATGCTAAAATTCTGGCTGGTGGAACTGATCTGGTTATCCGGATGAGAAACCGGGTGCTAAAACCTAAAACAGTCGTGAGCTTAAATGCCATTCCTGAATTAAGCGAGGTGACCTTAACCGAAGATGGCCTTTATATTGGCGCCATGGCTCGGCTGATGGATGTTTCTAAATCGGAACTTTTGACTGGGGCCTGGAAAATCGTCAAAACTGGGGCCGGAAATGTATCCAGCATGCAGGTGCGAAATATTGCCACCCTTGGCGGAAACACCTGTAATGCTTCCCCAAGTGCCGACACCGTTCCTGGTCTGGTTGTTTCCGGAGCAGTTGCCAATATTGCGGGGAAAAATGGTAACCGAAGTGTTCTGCTGGAAGACTTTTTTACCGGCCCAGGCAAAACCGTATTAGCTGATGACGAAATGTTAGTGAGTTTTAAACTCCCAAAATACGCCGATAAAACCGGTGCTGTTTACAAAAAATATTCAATCCGTGGCGATACCGATATTGCAATTATCGGCGTTGCGGGGAAAATCACTTTGAATGATCAGGGTGAAGTAGCTGATGTGAAAATTGCTTTAGGTGGTGTCGCCCCAACCGTTATGCGGGTGCAAAAAGCCGAAGCCTTATTAACAGGAAAGAAACTGACCTTTCAACTAATTGAAGAAGCTGCAGTGATCGCTTCAGAATCGTGTACACCGATAACCGATGCTCGTGCGACAAAAGAGTATCGAACTGAAATGGTTAAGGTTTGGGTACGACATGTATTAACCGATGCGGCACAGGAAGCTCAAAACAACTAAGCCAGTTAAGGAGCAGAAATGATGCCGCAAGGCATCGCTGCTCCTTTTTTAAACCAATAAATCAATTACGCCGATTGAGAAAGGAAATTTAAATGGAGAAATTAACATCGAATGTCTATACAGAAACAAAGATTCGGGGGTGTAATCCCAGTATTGTTTTCACAAAAGAAGGTGCGGTATTTATTGATACCGCTCAGATTCTAACCGACTTACTGGAAATGATCGCCTTTGCCGAAGAAAAAGGACCGATCAAATACATGATCAATACGGAGCCCCATATTGACCATATTTTCGGAAATCACTGGTTTGCTGGCAAATGTCCGGTTATTGGACACGAAGCAATCGACAAAGATTTCTTCCTGGTGCCAGGTGAGATGGATGGCTATGACTACTCTGTGGATGTGTTAACCCGACAAGATCCCAAAGGCCTGCCATTAATGCCATCCCGGGAAGATTATATTATTAATAAACCACAAATAACCTTCTCTAAAGATATGTCAATGAAGGTGGGCGATCATACCTTTAAGCTCTACCATACACCAGGTCATTCTGATTCGCAGATTGCGGTTTATGTACCAGAGGAACGGGTTGTTTTCGTCGGAGATACCATTTTTTCTGATTGCCAAACCTGGCTGCACTCAGCCAACATCGATGAGTTGATCAATTCGCTTAAATTCATCTATACCCTGGATGTGGATTATATTGTCCCGGGTCATGGACCAGTGGTTAAAAAATCATATATTTTAAAACAATTATCTTTTATTTATGAGTGGCTTAACCAGGTTGCCGAAGGGATTGCCAAAGAATGGACCCTCGACGAATGTATCGAAAAAATAAGTTTTGCGGACCGATGTCCAGTGGATATTGGTCAGGATGAAATGATGGAGTACATTCAACGAACAAATATCATCAAGTGTTACAACTACTTAACCCAGGGATAAGCGACGAAGGGCTTATCCAAAATGAAAAAAGGAGGACATTTTGCAGATGAAATTGGATTCAATTCATAACGTTTCGATTATCGGAACTGGCATGATCGGTGCCAGTATGGCCGTGTTGTTTACCGGAAATGGCTATAAAACGACCATCCTGGCCTATAACGAGGCCGAAGTAGAAGCCGGAAAACAACGTTATCAGGCCTGTTTTGAAGATCTGGTACAAAAAAAACTGGTCACCGAAAAACAATACCAAGCCTGTGAAAAACTGTTGACGATAACAACTGACTATCAGGACATTTCTGATACCGAACTGATTTTTGAATGTGTGGTTGAAAATCTGGCGGTTAAACACAGCGTTTATCAAGCCATTGAAGAGCACTGTCCGAACTTTAAAGCTATTGCCTCGTCGACATCAGCGATTTCCGCCGATGATCTGGCCGAAGGCTTGAAACAAAAAGAAAAGCTGGTGGTGGCTCACCCCTGGAATCCCCCTCATCTGGTTCCTTGTGTGGAGTTGGTGCCAAGCCAATGGTCGGACGCGGGTGTCATCGAAGTCATTTATGAGTTTCTGGAATCGGTCGGACGAAAAGTGGTGGTCATGAAAAAAGCCGCGCCCGGATTTATCGGCAATCGCCTGCAACATGCGTTGTACCGGGAAGCCGTCCACATGGTGGAACAGGGCATTGCGTCACCGGAAGACATTGATAAAACCTTAAAATACAGTTTTGTACCCCGGTATACCTCCATCGGTATTTTTGAACATTTTGACTATGCCGGTTTGGATATGATCGTCAGCATTGATGATTATCTCTTTCCAGATCTTTCAAATGCCGAGAAAACTCCGGATTATATCCGGTCACGCTTTGAAAAAGGTGATCTCGGTCAGAAAACCGGTTTAGGCGTCTACGATTGGTCGAAGGTGGATATGGACGAATTCCGGATGAAAGCCGCAAAACCATATTTTGAGTTTTTCAACTGGAGTTTACCCGAAGAAGAGTAAGAAAAAATAACAGTAAGGATTGAAAGGAGTAATAACGTGATATCAAAAGAACGAAAATTTTGGATCTACGAGATCATGAATAAAATCAGATATTTTGAATTAAAGGCCCTGCGCTTGTTTGAAGAAAATAAACTCCGTGGATCGGTTCATTTATATGCCGGCGAAGAAGCCGTTGCCGCCGCGGTATGTTCCCAATTAACCGATGACGATTATATCACCAGTACCCATCGGGGCCATGGTCATTGTATTGCCAAAGGCGCTGAGCTGGATAAAGCCATGGCTGAATTAATGGGCAAGGAAACCGGCTACTGTAAAGGCCGCAGCGGTTCCATGCACATTGCCGATTTTACCAAAGGTAATCTTGGTGCCAATGCCATTGTCGGTGGGGGCATTCCGATTGCCACCGGAGCGGCGCTGGCCGCCAAGCTTCAGAAAAATGACAAGGTCGCCGTTTCATTTTTTGGGGATGGTGCTTCTAATGAAGGAACCTTCCATGAAAGTCTGAATCTGGCAGCCGTCTGGAAACTGCCCATCATTTTTATCTGTGAAAATAATGGTTTCGGTATCTCGGTTCCGGTTGCCCAGTCAACATCGGTTGAAAACATCAGTGATCGTGCGGTCGGCTATGGGATTCCTGGAGTAACCGTTGACGGGAATGATGTTTTTGCTGTTTATGAAGCCTTTGAAACCGCCCTTAAACGGGCGAAGGCAGGCGACGGTCCGACTTTGATTGAATGTAAAACCTATCGGACCCTTGGTCATTGGACCGGAGATCCCCAAACCTATCGGGATAAAAAAGACGTTGAAATGTGGCGAGATACCAAAGACCCGATTCAATTGTTCAAAAAACGCCTTATTGATGCCGGTGATTTCACGGCTGCAGAACTGGATAAGGTTGAAGAAGCTGCTAAAGTGGAAGCAGATGCCGCCGCCGAGTTTGCCATCAACAGTCCGAATCCGGATCCTGCCGATGTCATGAACGATGTTTTCTACGAAGCTTGAGAAAGGAGCAAAAATGAGTATAAAAACTTACGCAACAGCCATTCGCGACGTCATTGCAGAAGAAATGCGTCGGGATGAAAATGTTTTTGTTATGGGAGAAGATATTGAGTTACTGGGTGGTATTTTTGGATGCACCCGGGATTTATATAAAGAATTTGGTACCGATCGGATCAGAAATACGCCAATCTCCGAAGCCGCGATGATCGGAGCCGGCGTTGGGGCCGCTTGTGCTGGTATGCGTCCAATTGTAGAACTGATGTACATGGACTTTACCTTAGTTGCAGCAGATCAGATTATTAACCAGGCTGCCAAAACCCGCTATATTTTTGGGGGTAAAGCGAAGATTCCCCTGGTCATCCGGGGACAACAGGGAATTGGCCGGGGCAACGCCGCCACCCACAGTCAGAGTCTGGAAACAATTTTTATGCATTTTCCGGGGATTAAGCTTGCTTGTCCGTCTAATGCCGCCGATGCCGCCGGTTTATTAAGAACCGCAATTCGCGATGATAACCCGGTAATGTTCTTTGAACATAAGGCACTCTATGCTTCTAAATTCGAAGTACCCGATGATCCGGATTTCTGTGTGCCGTTTGGTAAGGCTGAGATCAAGCGAACCGGTAAAGATGTCACCATCGTGGGTTCACTGCTTTATGTCAGTAGAGCCCTGGAAGCGGCAGCTGAACTGGAAAAAATGGGGATCGATGCCGAAGTGATTGATCCCCGAACGATGGTACCTTTTGATATGGACACCATTATCGAATCAGTTAAAAAAACCGGAAAACTGGTGGTCGTTCATGAAGCCCATAAGGTCGCCGGTTGGGGTGCAGAAGTCGTTTCAGAAGTAGTTGAGGCGGCCTTTAAATATTTAGATGCGGCACCCATCCATCTCGGTGCAAAAGCCTGTCCGCTGCCGTTTAATATTGAATTGGAAAATGCAGTTGTACCCAGTGTTCAGCAGATCGTTGAAGCAGCAAAAAAAGTGTGTTATCGATAGACTCGATAGTTAGGAGGATAGAATGGCAGAATTTATAATTATGCCCAAACAAGGTCTCCAGATGACCGAAGGAACCATCATGGAATGGTTGGTTGGAGAAGGAGAGGAAGTTATTGCCGATACTCCTTTATTCGAAATGGAGACGGATAAATTAACCATTTCCATTGACGCCAGTGCCAGTGGTACCTTGTTAAAAATAATTCATGACGCCGGAGCCGTGGTTCCGATTACCGAACCGATTGCCATTATCGGTGAAAAGGACGAAGATTTTTCCGCTTTATTAGGTTCCATCGGGGCACCGGCAGCAGCAGTTGCTGAAAGTGCGGAAGCAGTTCAGAGTAAGGAAGCAGCAATCGGAACAGCAGCCGTTAAGGCACCACGAACAGGAAGATTTTTTGCTTCCCCCCGGGCTAAAATGCTGGCTGAAGAAAAAGGGATTGATGTTGCCGATATTGATGGTTCCGGCCCGGAGGGACTGGTCATTGAAAAAGATGTGATGGATTTTGCTTTTAATTTTGAAGCAATGCCTGGGACGAAAACAGCCGCAACGCCATTGGCAAGAAAAGTTGCTGAGCTGGAAAATATTGATATCAATGGGATTCAGGGCACCGGCGTACGCAATAAAGTGTTAGCCGACGATGTCCGGGCATCGGCATCAGTCAGTCAGGCGCCGGTTCAGATGGTTCAGCAACTTGATGAAGAATTGATTCCGATTAAAGGGATGCGAAAAATTGTGGCTGAACGGATGAAACAAAGCCTTGGCGAAATGGCTCAGGCCAACCATCGTATCACCGTCGATATGACCAATTCGGTGGCGCTTCGAGAGCAGTATAAAGCAGTGGGCAGAAAGGTCAGTTACAACGACATCGTGCTGCGTTGCACGGCCAAAGCCTTAACTGAATTCCCAATGATGAACTCCTCCTGGACAAGTGAGGGCATTGTGCTTAAGAAATACATAAATATGGGTATGGCCGTGGCCATTAATCAAGGTTTAATTGTTCCTGTCATTAAAAATATTCATCTCAAATCGTTGGATCAAATTTCAAAAGAATCCAGTGAACTAGCCTTAAAAGCAAAAGAAAACCGACTTCAGCCAGAAGACTATAGCGGTGGAACCTTTACCGTTTCCAATCTGGGGATGTTTGATATTGACGGCTTCACTGCCATCATCAACCCACCAGAAGCTGGCATCCTGGCGGTTGGTAAGCTGGCCAAACAACCGGTGGTAAGCGGGGATGAAATTGTTATCCGAATGATGATGCAGCTCAGCCTGACCTATGATCATCGTACCGTGGACGGTGCCCCGGCCGCTCAGTTCCTGAAACGGATCAAAGAATTACTTGAAAATCCGATGTTGCTGATTTAAGGAGAATGACTTTATGAAATATGATGTTGCAGTTTTAGGAGGAGGCCCCGGGGGATACGAAGCAGCAATCCGCTGTTCCCAGTATGGTCTCAAAACAGTGCTCATCGAAGCAAGAGAACTTGGCGGCACCTGTTTGAATCGTGGTTGTATTCCAACCAAAGCCTTGCTTCATGGTGCCGAATTTTACGATGAAGCAAAGAGTGCCCAAGAGTTTGGTGTTCTTTTTGACAATCTCGCATTTGACTATCAAAAATTGGCAGTCTATAAAGAAAAGATCGTCAGCAGGTTGAGAAAGGGCATTGAAGGACTTGAAAAAGCCCATGGTGTCACCATCATCAAAGGCTTTGGGGCGTTAAAAAATGCTAATGAAATAGCCGTAAATGGGGAAACGGTAGTGGCCGATCACATCATCCTGGCTACCGGTTCCAGTCCGTTTTTGCCACCCATTCCAGGGGTCGATAATAAATCCGTCATGACCAGTGATGAAGTTCTGGAAATGAAACAATGTCCGGAAAGCCTGGTAATCATCGGCGGCGGCATCATCGGCATTGAATTTGCGACCTTATATGCATCACTGGGAAAAAAGGTGACGGTTCTGGAAATGCAGCCGGATATTCTAAAGGGAATTGACAAGGAAATTGTTAAGGAACTGTCCCAGATTCTTAAGCGCAAAGGAGTTCAGATTATCGCTGGTGCCAAGGTCACGGGGATCGAAGAAGCGGAAGAAATCACCGTGAATTATGAAAAAGACGGACAGCCTAGCAGTGCTGCCGGGGCTTGTTGCATTGTCAGTGTCGGTCGAAAAGCGCAAATCGATCAAATCGGGTTGGATGCCGTCGGCATTAAGCGTCATGGCGGATTTGTTGAAGTTGATGCGTATCTCAGAACCAATATCCCCAATATCTATGCGATTGGTGATATCACCGGAAAAATACAGCTGGCCCATGTGGCCACCAAACAAGGGATGGTTGCCGCAGCAAATATCAGTGGCAAACAGCAGCGGATGAAATATGAGGTGGTACCTTCCTGTCTTTATTCCAATCCGGAAATTGCCTGGATTGGCTTAAGCGAAGAAGAAGCGATTAAGGCCGGAAAGCATATAAAAATCGGACGCTATGGAGTCGGCGGTAATGGCAAGTCCAGTGTCATGGGCCATAGCAAGGGACTCATCAAACTGGTCTGTGACCATGCCACCGGTGAAGTTTACGGAGCCCAGATCATGGCCCCCAGAGCCACCGATATGATCGGTGAAATTGCGGTAATTATGGAATGCGAAGGCACCATTGAAGAATTATCAGACGCCATTCATCCTCATCCCACCGTTTGTGAAATTATTGTAGAGGCGGCTCACGATGTGGAAGGGCTGTGCTGTAATGCACCGCCTAAGAAATAAAAATCAGGAGGAAAATAGAATGAAAAAAATTAAAGTAGGAGTTGCCGGATACGGCGTCATTGGTCAGAGACTGGCAGATGCAGTGGCACTGCAAGGCGATATGGAACTGGTGGGGGTTGCCGATTTAGCACCGACTTTGTCAATTCGGGCATTAAAAGAAAAAGGGATGCCTTATAACTTGTTTTTAGTGGACATGAACCGGAAACCAGAGTTTGATGCCCTGGAAATTCCCATTGCCGGATCTTTTGAAGACCTGGTCGATCAGGTTGATATTATGCTGGATTCTTCACCAGGCGGTGTTGGGGTTAAAAATAAAGAACTCTACGCATCAAAAGGCGTGAAGGCTATTTTCCAGGGCGGTGAAAAGAATTCGGTCGCTGATGTATTCTTCCACGGCTATGCCAATTACGAACAAGGGCTGGATCAGGATTATTTGAAACTCACCAGTTGTAATACCACCGGTCTGATTCGTGCCGTTGATTGTCTGGACCGAAACTGTGGTGGGGTAGAACGGGTTGCCATTACCATTATCCGTCGGGTTGCCGATCCCGGCGATTATCACCGCGGCTTAACCAATGCGCTACAGGTAGACAAGGCCCCTTCCCATCAGGCGGTGGATTTAATGACCATCATGCCCCATGTTGAAGCCACCGGCGTGCTGGTTCATACACCAGTTACTCATGGTCATATTATCACGGTACTGGCCACCGGCAAGGAGAAAATCACCAAAGAAATGGCTTTGGAAGCATTCAAAAAACATCCCCGTATTCGGGTGGTAAAAATTGATGATGGTTTCCTGGGAAATGCCTCCTTCTTCCGATATGCCAGAGATCTGGGCAATACCAGAGGCGACATGTATGAAATTGGTTTATGGGAAGATTGTATCGTCGAAAGTGGAAACGATATTATGTTCGCCATTAATATTCCCCAGGAAAGTGTCACCATTCCCGAAACAATGGATGCGGTCAGAGCCGCTACCGGGATGCAGCAAACCCGCGAAGACGGAACAGCAGCAACCAATAAATATTTGAATTGTCAATGCCGTTAAGGGAGTGGGCCAATGAAATTTGGAATTAAAACCTTGGATGACTTTCAATACTCCGGAAAAACGGTCCTCCTCCGGGTGGATATTAACCAGCCGGTGGACAAAGAAAAAAATACTTTAAAAGATATTACCCGAATCAAAGCCTGTCTTCCGACTATCCGGGAATTATCGGATCAGGGCGCCAAGGTGGTGATTCTGGCTCATCAGGGCAGCGATATTGAATATGAAAACTTTTATACCACCGCACCGCATGCAAAAGTTTTAACCGAATTGCTTAATAAAGAAGTGAAATTCGTTGAGGATGTTTGCGGTCCCACCGCCAGAGCAGCGATTTCAGCATTGAATGATGGCGAGATTCTATTATTGGATAATGTCCGTTTTGTCTCGGAAGAACAGACCTTGTTTGAAACGAATTTAAAATTAAACCATGAAGACCAGGCTAAAACCCTGCTGGTCAGAAAACTGGCACCGCTGGCGGATCTGTATGTTTGTGATGCTTTTGCAGCTGCCCACCGGGATCAACCCTCCCTCTGCGGTTTTGAACAGGTACTGCCGTCAGCAATGGGGAGATTGTTTGAAGAAGAGTACAGTGTCCTGTCCGAAATTACCGAAAATCCCGGCAGACCATCGGTCTTTGTTTTAGGCGGCGCCAAAATATCCGATGCCTTTATCATGATGAACTCGGTGCTGGGAAAAGGAATTGCCGACACGGTTTTGGCCGGTGGTTTAGTGGGAAACATCATGTTACTGGCAAAAGGATTTGACATCGGCGCAAGCTCAAAAGCCTTTATTGAAAAAAGAGGGTTTAATCAATACATTGAGGATGCCAAAGAATTGCTGGGAAAATATGGGGCGATGATTGAATTGCCAACGGATTTAGCCTATCTGGATGGCGGGGTCAGAAAAGAAGTGAAACTGACTGATTTGCCGGTTGATAAAATGCTGGTGGATATCGGTCGCGAATCAACCCAGAAATTTCAGGAGATCATCCTTGGCGCCAAAACAGTTTTCACCAACGGACCGATGGGGATTTTTGAAGAAGAAATTACGGAATACGGCACCAAAAATGTCTGGGACGCCCTGGGAAAAACCGCAGCTTACACGGTTATCGGCGGTGGAGACAGCATTACCGCCACCAATAAATACAATTTAAGCGAAAAAATTGATTATATCTGCACTGGTGGTGGTGCCCTGATCCGATTTTTAACGGGTGAAACCCTGCCGGTTGTTAAAGCATTGATGCATGGTTCAGAAATAAAGGAAAAATAAAAACGAACACCAGATAGTAAGAAGGAAATGAAGAGAGGTTATTAAAATGGATTATGCACAGGAATCATTAAAACTGCACTATCAATGGAAGGGGAAACTGGAAGTAAATGCCAAGGTTTCCGTTGATAATAAGGAGGATCTGTCCCTGGCTTACACCCCGGGGGTGGCCCAGCCTTGTCTTGAAATTCAAAAAGATATCAGCAAAAGTTATGAACTGACCGGTCGTTGGAATACCGTTGCTGTCATCAGTGACGGAACTGCGGTACTCGGGTTAGGTGATATCGGCCCAGAAGCAAGCATGCCGGTAATGGAAGGGAAATGCGTTTTGTTCAAAGAATTTGGCGATGTGGATGCCATTCCCCTCTGCATCCGTTCCAAAGATGTGGATGAAATTGTTCAGACCGTCAGTCTCCTGGCCGGTAGCTTCGGCGGTGTGAACCTTGAAGACATTGCCGCTCCGCGATGTTTTGAAATTGAGAAACGGCTCAAAGAAATCTGCGATATTCCCATCTTTCATGATGATCAGCATGGTACCGCGGTGGTCACCCTGGCAGCGGTGTTAAACGCTGCGAAATTAACCGGTAAAGAGTTTAAAACCATGAAAGTGGTCATGAACGGCGCCGGATCAGCGGGGATTGCCATTGCCAAGCTGCTGTTGCAGGTGGGTGTTGAAGACATCACCATGTGTGACCGGGTTGGTGTCATTTATGCCGGTCAGGAAGGGTTGACACCGGATAAGCAGGAAATTGCAAAAGTGACCAACAAAGTCGGAATCAAAGGGAGTCTTGCCAATGCAATGAAGGATGCCGATGTATTTATTGGTGTATCCGCCCCCAATACCGTTACTCCAGAAATGGTGCTGTCCATGAAGAAAGATCCAATTCTATTTCCGATGGCCAATCCCACTCCAGAAATCATGCCGGATCTGGCCTTGAAAGCTGGAGCAGCGGTTGTTGGTACCGGTCGAAGTGATTTTGCCAATCAGATTAATAACGTCTTAGCCTTTCCGGGAATTTTTAGGGGCGCACTGGATGTCAGAGCCAGTGATATCAATGACGCCATGAAAATCGCCGCAGCCTACGCCATTGCTGGTTTAGTAACCGATCAAGAACTCCGTTCAGATTTTATTATCCCCAATGCTTTTGATCCCCGGATTAAAGACGCAGTCGCCAAAGCGGTGGCAAAGGCTGCCCAGGAAAGCGGTGTCAGCCGCATCTAGGGGTTGGGAGTCATTTATGAAAATAGAGATAGCAATTGGAAAAGAAAAACAAGCGGTTAATATTCCGGAAAAAAATCTGGAAGCAATTTTAAAACCAAATTCCATTGAAGTGACGACAAAAGGTGAAGATGCCGTCTGCGCAGCGCTCCAAAATCCCATCGGAACACCCCCTTTAAAAGAGCTTATCAGACAGGGTGAAAAGGTTGTGATTATTACCAGTGATATTACCCGGCCATTGCCGTCACATGTGGTATTACCGCCGATTCTTCATGAACTGAAAAAGAAGGGCATCAAATGTGAAGACATAACCATTGTCTTCGCTCTGGGGAGCCATCGGAAACATACCGCCGAGGAAATGAAAAAACTGGTCGGTGATTACATTTATTCAACCATTCGTTGTGTCGATGGCGATCCAAAAGATTTCGTGAACATGGGCAAAACAAAAAATGGTACCCCTGTGGATGTGACCCGGATTGTGGCAGAAGCAGACCGTCGCATTTGCCTGGGTAATATTGAATACCATTATTTTGCCGGTTACAGTGGCGGTGCCAAGGCTATCATGCCAGGTGTTTCGACCCGAGCCGCGATTCAGATGAACCACAGCTGTATGGTTGATCCTCTGGCGGTGGCCGGAAAGATTGACGACAATCCGGTGCGACAGGACCTGGAAGAAGCGATTGAATACTGCCCCATAGACTTTATTGTCAATGTCATTCTCGATGAGAAAAAAAATGTCATCCATGCCGTAGCCGGTCATTATATCAAAGCCCATCGGGAAGGCTGTAAATTCCTCGATCAATTGTACAGTAAGCCGATTGCTGTGCTGGCAGATATTGTGATTGTATCCCAGGGAGGAGCACCCAAAGATTTAAATCTTTATCAAACCCAGAAAGCCCTGGATAATGCCAAGCATGCGGTTAAAGATGGCGGCATCATCATTCTGGTGGGTTCCTGCGAAGAGGGCTTTGGCGAAGGGGTGTTTGAAGAATGGCTGCTAACAGCTACGGATTCCCAGTCCTTAATTGAACGGATCAAAAATGATTTTCAATTAGGGGGACATAAGGCTGCAGCCATTGCCATGGTTCTGGAAAAGAGCGAGATCTTCTTTGTTTCAAAAATGGAACCGGAAGTGGTCGAATCTATCTTTATGAAACCGTACATCACCGTTCAGGGAGCATTAAAGGCAGCCTTTGACAAACTGGGACCCGATTCTAAAGTTTTAGTAATGCCCCACGGCGGCTCAACCCTGCCAATTTTGGAAAAATAATATCAAAGCATTGCTTATTTATCAGCCGACTCCTTTAATGGAGGAGTCGGTTTATGGAAAGAGGTAACAAAGTGAAAAAAGTAAAGGAAGGAGCTGTCATTCTGGCAGCCGGGATGTCCTCACGGATGGGTGACTTTAAACCGGTGCTGAAAATTGGGAATCTTTCAATTTTAGAAAGGATCATATTAACCTTTCAGGATGCTGGTATCATAGAAATTGTTGTGATTACCGGGAATAAGGCTAGAATTGTCGAAGAACTGGTAAAAAGTATGAACGTTACCTGTCTTCATAATCATAAGTTTGCCACAACTCAGATGTTGGATTCGGTGAAAATAGGTCTGAAATATCTAGAGCATAGGTGTGAACGAATTCTCATTACGCCCATTGATATTCCCCTTTTTTCCAAAGAATCGGTGATGAAACTGATGGATTCAAAAGGTATGTTTATTAATCCGGTACATCGGGGTGTAAAAGGGCATCCCTTTATGATTGACACTCGGGTTTTGCCAGAGATCTTAGCTTATACCGGAAACAAAGGTTTACTGGGAGCCGTTGAGAGCTGTGATTATGAACAGATTGAGGTTGAAGTCGAAGATGAAGGAATTTTGCTGGATGCGGATACCAAAGATGAATTTAAAAGCTTGTTGGATTTATATTATAAACGGAAATTAAAACCAAAAGTCCGTGTCAGCGTGGAAAAGGAAGAATCTTTTTTCGGTACTGGTACTGAACAATTGTTAAATTTAATCAAGATCGGCGAATCGGTTAAAAGCGCCTGTGGAAAAATGAATCTTTCATACAGTAAGGGATGGAAGATGATTAATCAGGTTGAAGAACAACTAGGATTTCCAATCGTTTATCGTAAGCGTGGAGGCATGAACGGCGGCAAAACCATTTTAACGGAAAAGGGAATCGATTTTTTGGAAAAGTACCAAAAATTTGAAAAAGAGTCAATCAAGAGTGTTGACGAAATATTCGACCGTTATTTTTTTTAAGATCGAATTGTTTTGTGAAACAACTCGATTATTAGCCAAAGCGTTAAATATTTGATAGGTTCTTTAAATGAACCGTTTAATTCAACAGAAAAAGTAGAAAAAAAGGAGTTTGGATAATATGAAAGCTGCAATATTTGGAGTCGGACAGGGTGGAAATGCACTGATGAATTTGATATCCAGTGACTATGAAGTCGTTGCTTGTTTTGATAATAACCCTGACAAGTGGGGGTCAATTATTTCGGGATTAACAGTCAGGTCGCCGGATAAACTTCTGGATGATAACCCTGAGATTATTTGGACCGGCAGTTTAAACGCAGATGTGGCAATTGATATAGAGAATCAAATCAGAGGTCTGGGGTTTGACGGAACCGTTAAACATGCCAGCGATTTAAAAAACAGATATGATCTTCGGCTTGCTGAACTGCGGCTTATTGGAGATCAAATAAGGAAACGCAGGGTTACAGGGGTAATTGCAGAATTAGGCGTCTACCAGGGAAAATTTGCCCGGGAACTGAATCAGAATTTTTCGGATCGACAACTGTATCTCTTTGATACCTTTGAGGGTTTTGTGCCGGAAGACATTGCCAGCGAAAGGGGGCTGTCCAAAGCTAACCCCGGGGATTTTTCCGATACCAGCGAAGAAGACATTCTCAATAAAATGCCCTTTCCGGGGCAAGTTGAGATTTTTAAAGGCCGTTTTCCCGAGACCATTCCTGATGAAGAAATTCTATATGCCTTTGTCAGCCTGGATGCTGATTTGTATGAACCCACCTGGCAAGGCCTTTCGTATTTTTATCCCCGGCTCAGTTCTGGTGGAGTAATGTTAATCCATGATTATAACAGCATGCAGTTTCCCGGGGTAAAAAAAGCGGTTGATGAGTATTTAAATGAGCAGAAGTTATTTATAATTCCACTCTGCGATTTTCATGGTACTGCCATCTTCATCAAAGCATAGATGTTGATTAAAGGACATGAGAAGCATTTATCTAATTCGTCATTGTCAGCCAGCGTATCCAAACGGCGTAAAATGCTGTCTCGGGAAACTTGATTTGTCATTGAGTGAAGAAGGGCGACTTGAGGCAAAAAAGTTGGCGACCTATTTTTCTAAAATAGCGTTATCTACGATTATTACCAGCCCGCTGGCCAGGAGCCGGCAAACTGCCGAAATTATTTCAAATGGCAGATACCCTATTGTCTCTGTTGTTGAATTAGAGGAGATTGATACGGGATTGTGGGACGGATTGCCGTTTGATTTGATTAAACAAAAGTATCCAGAGGATTATCAGCAGAGAGGAGAAAATTTGGCTAGAGTACCCTTTCCGAAGGGGGAATCGTATCATCAAGTTTTGATGCGGACTGAGCCATGCATTGAGAAAATGATGAAAAATTATAAAGGAAATTTGGCCATTGTTGGTCATACATGTGTCAATCAGGGATTGTTGAGCAGGTGGATGGGTTTGGATTTGGAGCAGGCACCTGGGCTGCTCCAATCATATGGGAGCATTAGTCTGATTGAAATAGATAAACATACTAAAAAAGTAAAGTATGTAGGTAAAAATTTAGAGGCAATTCCTGATCAAGATGAGTGCCAGGCTATTTTAGAAAGATTTCAGGTCGGTGAGGACGTTCGAAATCACGGAAGAAGCGTCTGTGAACTGGCATTGGAATGGACTGATCTGTTGATGCATAAAAATTATTATCTGAATCGTAACTTGATTGCAGCCGCAGCACTGCTTCATGATATTGCTCGGGCTGAAAAAGAGCATGCACAAATTGGTGCAGATTGGATTAACAGAGAAGGTTACCCCTTAGTTGCGGAGGTGATTGAGTTTCATCATCATCTTTCAAGTTATGATGAAGAGCGAATTACAGAAAAAACAATTGTCTATTTGGCAGATAAAAAGGTATCAGGGTGTCAACGGGTCAGCATTGAGGAACGGTTTAATAGAAGTAGAAAAAAATGCACCACCTTGGTAGGAAGAGTTAAACATCGGTTAGCTTATCTACAGGCAAAAAAAGTAGAAATTCTGTTAGAAGAAGCGATGGTTTATTAAAAGGAGAAAAACGATGCAATTAATTGAAACAACCAATGCAGTAGGCCATGTACTATGTCATGATATTACCCAGATTATCAAAGGCGTGAAAAAAGATACGATATTTAGCAAAGGACATACAATTAGAAAGGAAGATATTTCTGTATTATTATCCGTGGGAAAAGAAAACCTTTACGTTTGGGAAAAAGAAGAAGGGATGCTTCATGAAAACGAGGCGGCTGAAATCCTCTATGATCTTTGTAAAGGCGAAAATATGCGGCCATCAGAAATCAAAGAAGGCAAAATCGAACTCATTGCCAGCTGTGATGGGGTACTTAAAATTGATAAGGATAAAATGAATCGGGTGAATGCCCTGGGCGAGATGATGATTGCCAGCCGGCACGGAAATTTTCCAGTTAAGACTGGGGACATTCTGGCAGGTACCCGGGTTATTCCGCTGGTGATTGCTGAAAGCAAAATGAATCAGGCCAAAGAAGTGTGTGGAGAAGGATCGATTTTTCAGATCAAACAATATGTGCACAAAAAGGTAGGGATTGTCACGACTGGTAGCGAAGTCTTCCACGGTCGGATTAAAGACACCTTTACACCGGTTATCGAAGAAAAACTGGCAGAATTTGATGTCGAAATCATCGGGCATCTTATTTCCAATGATAATCATGAGATGATTACCGAGTCGATTATGACACTGCTGGAACAGGGAGCTGATATGATCATCTGCACCGGGGGAATGAGTGTCGATCCGGATGATCGGACACCCCTTGCCATCAAAAACACCGGCGCAAAAATGATTACTTATGGTGCACCGGTGCTGCCGGGAGCGATGTTTTTACTGGCTTATTATAAGGGCACAATTCCCATTGTGGGCCTACCTGGGTGTGTGATGTATGCTAAACGAACAATCTTTGATTTGGTACTACCCCGGATCATGACCGATGAACGATTGAGAATCAATGATTTTACCATTTTGGGGCAAGGCGGTCTCTGTCTAAATTGTCAGGTCTGTATTTATCCGAACTGTGGGTTTGGGAAAGGTGTGTAAGAAGTGAAATTTGCGATTCTCAGGTATCAGAGCAAAAAGAAGCTAGTAAGGAAGATGAGGGGATAAGTTTTGGGTAATCTATATGAATTAATTAAAAAAAGTGATGCTAACCAGAAGTATCTGATCGCTACCGTGGTGGAAGGCGAACATTCAGGAGAGAAAGTATTTGTATCCCTGGAAAAAATCGTTTATGAAACTGGAAAAAGCAGTTTTCTGAAACAGCATATCGAAATAATTTTAAATCAATTGGAAACGGGATTGATCACTGTCGATGGCAACCGGATTTTCTGTGAAATCTTACAACCTGATAAAAAGCTGGTTATTTGTGGGGCTGGTCATGTATCAATTCCGATAATAAAAATTGGATTGATGGCTGACTTTTCAGTTAGTGTTATTGAGGATCGCTACACCTTTGCCAATGATGCCCTTCGGGCCGGCGCAAATCAGGTGATCTGTGAACCCTTTGAGCAGGGATTGAAGAAAATTGAAGGGGATAAAAACACCTATTTTGTCATTGTAACTCGGGGTCATCGTTATGATCAGATCTGCCTGGAGGGAATTATCAAAAAAGAGAATGCATATATTGGCATGATCGGCAGTAAAGTCCGGGTGAAAAATGTGAAAGATCAGCTGGCCCAAAAAGGGGTTAACTTAGAAAAACTGGAAAAGGTACATACGCCCATTGGTTTAAAGATCAGGGCAGAAACCCCGGTTGAAATTGCCATCTCTGTTATGGCAGAAATCGTCCAGGAAAAAAATCAGAAAAAACAGAGCTGTGGTTACTCCAAAGAAATACTTGAAACCCTCAACGCAGCTGAGAAATTAAGCGAAAAAAAAGTCATGGCGACGATTATCAGCAGAAAAGGTTCAGCCCCCAGGGAAGTGGGCACCAAGATGTTAATTTACCCAGATGGCCGGACGGTGGAATCCCTTGGTGGGGGTTGTGCCGAAGCAGATATAAAAATTAGGGCCTTGTCGATACTAAACAGTGACAAAGCTAAATCGGAATTGCATCGAGTCGACATGACAGGATGGCAGGCGGAAGAAGAAGGCATGGTTTGCGGGGGGATTATTGAAGTATTTCTGGAAAGCGTAGTACCATGATATTTGTTTCTGGAAAATACTGATCAACGATATAATAGTTTTTGAAAAAAGAAAGTTGGATAAAATTATGCTGGATCAATATGGAAGAAAAATTGAATATATGCGAATCTCTGTGACCCAGAAATGTAATCTGAAGTGTATCTACTGTGATCCGGATGGTGAAAATTGTAAGGGTAGCGAAGACGATAGTCTAACACCTCGGGAATTAGAAAAAATTACGCGATCGATGGTTAATGCAGGGATTAGAAAAATCAGAATTACTGGCGGTGAACCGCTGTTAAGACGGGATATCTGTGAAATTATTTCCAGAATAGCGAAGATTGATGGTATCGAAGATATTTGCATGACAACCAATGGCATTCATCTCTTAAAGATGGCAGGTGATTTAAAAGCTGCTGGCCTTCGACGGATTAACATCAGCCTGGATTCTCTGAAGCCAGAAAAATTTAAATTCATTACCGGCGGCGGTGATTTAAAAAGAACTATGGATGGAATTGACCGGACCCTGGAATTGGGGATGACGCCAGTAAAGATTAACACCGTTTTGATTAAGGGGATCAATGATGATGAAATTGATGACTTGATCGAACTGACAAGGAATCGACCCATTGAAGTCCGTTTTATTGAACTGATGCCGATGGGGAGTTTTGGCGCAGATAACAGGGATAAAATCATTCACAATGACGACTTAATTGCAGCCAGACCGGGTCTTCAGTATCAGGCAAGAACCGATAAGGGTTCTCCGGCGATTTATTATCAGATGGATGGTTACAATGGCAAAATCGGCTTTATTTCACCCATGTCCCACCAATTCTGTGCAGACTGTAACCGCATCCGGCTGACTTCTGACGGAAAGATCCGACCTTGTCTGGGAAACAATGGGGAGGTAAATATTCGGCAAGCGCTTAATCTTAAACCTGAGGATTTCAATCAAATTGTCAGTCAGATTATTAGGGATAAACCGCGGGGGCATCATTTCGATAAGGATTTCAAATCAACTCGAGCAATGCATATGATTGGAGGCTGACTTGTGGAAATATTCCCGGATTTAGAAACGGGGCAATGGGCTTGGATTATTTTGGCCGCATTGTTGATTGGTATATCAAAAACTGGTATTGGCGGTCTTCTGACACTAGTAATCCCAATATTAGCAGCTGTATTCGGAGGAAAAGCTTCAACTGGGATTATCCTTCCGATGTTGATTGTAGGTGATGTTTTTGCGGTTTTTTATTATAAACATAATGCGAAACGGGAAGACATTATTAAATTACTGCCATGGACTTTTATGGGACTAATATTTGGTTTGATCATTGGCGGTTACATAAATGATGAACAATTCAAAAGCCTGATTGCACTATCAGTTTTACTATGTCTGTTTTTGTTAATTTATTTTGAAAAAAAAGGCGATCAACTGAAAATTCCCGACAAGACCTGGTTGCATGCTTTAGTCGGAATTCTTTCCGGGTTCACATCAATGATCGGAAATGCGGCAGGGCCCATTTTTAGTGTGTACCTGTTGGCAAAAGGCGTGAATAAAGTAAATTTTCTGGGGATGACAGCGTGGTTCTTCTTTATCGTCAACGTCACAAAACTACCCATGCAAGTATTCATCTGGCATAATATTACAGTCCAGACGTTTGTACTCACTGGTTTAATGATACCTTTTATTGGTATCGGTGCAGTTTTCGGGGCGTTTATTATTAAACGAATCAATGAAAAATCATTTCGGTATTTAATTATTGCGATGACAGCAATTGTCTCGGTGAAACTCTTTTTTTAGTGGAAATCTGGCTGAAAAGTCAGAATTCAGATGATTAAATAAAATCAAATAATCAAACCAGTTTAAAAAAACTCAGTTATTCAGCAATTGCCTCCGAATGGCTGAGTATTTTTTATTGACTGATATCAATGAAATATTCGATGTTTTTCTAGGAATCTTAATTGACCAATTTTACTCACAGGGATGGATATAAAATTTCTCAATATTAGCATTGAGCAGATAATCGCTTTTGATCGATTGCAATTGTTGATAATGCTTAGTCTGGGCATGAAAAGCCAGCGCCTCATCATTTTCCCAGATTTCTACAAGTAATAGCTGATCGTCAGAGTCAACTGGATAATAATAGTCGTATCTGTGATTGCCAAACTCCTGTTTTGACTGTTCTACAACACCAAGTTGAGTTAAGGCATTTAAAAATTCGGTTCTTCTACCCGGCTTAGTAGTATAGGTTACATTTAGCAATATGTTTTCTTTTGTTTTCATGTTCAACCTCCAGTGGTGAAAATTTTATTAAATCGCAACGATGAGATGTGGTTGCTGATTCAAAGTGAAAAAACAAGATTTTCCAGGGCTTTGCTAGAGCTTGAGTTAATAACTGGAACTTTAAAGATTTACGAGTTAAGTATACCCTTTATAAGAGTTACTGTAAAGAATTAAACGATTATCGATTAAAAAACCAGAAGAATCATGCCATTAAGAGGGCGCAATACTTCTGGTTTTTTGGTTAGGCGATTCGTATGATTAGTTACTTAATACTTAATAAAGCTGGCTCCAGGAACGCCGCAGATAACGCATTTGTCAGGCACTGCTTTTTCAATATTGCCGCAGAGCGGGCAGAGATAGTAAAAGACTTCTTCGGTTTGATCCAGATTTTCCAGGGCTTCCTGATACAGTCTGGCATGAACAGCTTCGGCTTTCATAGCCAGGGTAAAGGTTTTAATGGCTTCTTTATTTCCTTCGGCTTCGGCTTCTTTTAAGAAGTCCGGATACATTTCAGTAAATTCATGGGTTTCTCCAGCGACCGCATCTTTAAGGTTTTCAGCAGTAGTATGGATCTTTCCGGCAACTTCAAAATGCTTCAGGGCATGCAGGGTTTCGGCATCAGACGCGGCGCGAAATAATTTAGCCGCATTGATTTTTCCGTCGGCTTCAGCTTTCTTTGAATAAGCAGTGTACTTTCTGTTTGCCTGGGACTCGCCGGCAAACGCCTCCATAAGATTGTTAAGTGTTTTAGATTCTGACATTTGTTTTCCTCCATATCAATATTTTATTTAGGCAGTTTGATGCGTTGTGATCCGGGAAAGAAAGGGAACATTCCGGTCAGGCAGAGCAAACGCCGCAATAAAGTAACAATTACTAATCAGTAATGATTATGAATAAGATACCATAGAAAAATAGAGGTGTCAATAAAATCTGCAAAAAATTATAATAAAAAAACCGAAGCTATTGCTTCGGCATTGATTATTTTTGATCGCAGTCGTCAGCGGTAATTTCTTCATAAATCATCTGCATTTCTTCATCCAGTCGGGTGATCGACTCGGCACAGTATTTCAGCCGTTCCCGGAGACCTTCGGACATATCGTTATGTCCTTTGTATTTGAGCTGATGCTCAAGACTGGCCCAGAAATCCATGGCGATGGTTCTAATTTGGATTTCAACGGGAACAGATTCGGTTCGTTCCGCCAGGAAAATGGGTACCAGAACAATCAGGTGCAGGCTTCGGTAGCCGTTTTTCTTCGGCTCATTGATATAGTCGTTTTTTCGAACCAGGGTAATATCATCCTGACGGACTAACAGGTTGGCAATATGGTTAATATCATTTAAATAGTTACAGATTACCCGAACTCCGGCAATATCCGTCAAGTTTTTGCGGATGTTCTCGGCAGTAATCTCCAGCCCTTTTTTCTGCATTTTTTCAGCGATGCTCTGGGGTGCCTTTAAACGGTATTCCATATGATGGATGGGATTATGGTCGTATCGGGCCTGGAATTCTTCATCGAGGATCTCAAGCTTGGTTTTAATTTCTTTTATGGCAGCCCGATAAATCTGCTGCTGCAGGAGAAATTCCTTCAGATTTCCGTTAATGTCCAGATCTTCAGAAAAGGGTACTTCAGTTGAATTAATTTGCATTGATTTTTATCACTTTAGTCAGTTAAGAGTAGAAAGTGCCTTTCTATAGTTAATCGTGTTAATAAGTAAGCTGTAAATAGGAAATCGGGAGACATTCTAATATTGATGAAGACTAACGAGATAAGCCTTAACAAGTATTTCAACAATGATGAACGCATTTGGTGGATGCGGTTGATATTAAATAAAGTCTACAAGTTGTAATTATACATCTAAAACCTTAGGTGCAATTTAAAGATTGGGCGGATGTGATCATTAAAACGAAATTTCCGGTGACAGCCATGCGATTCTATGGAAATAACTGAGTGGCTAAAGCTGATCTGGCGCCACCTGGCGAATTGAATGATTTGTTTTTAGATAAGTGGGTATATTAAAAGATAGAAAAAGAAAGGAAGTGGACTTATGGGAATTTTCACCTGGATCATACTTGGCGGTTTAGCCGGTTGGCTGGCCAGCATGCTGACTAAAAACAATGAAAAGATGGGATTAATTAAAAACATTGTGGTCGGAATTCTGGGCGCAATGATCGGTGGCTTTGTATTTAGCTTTTTCGGAGCAACCGGGGTAACCGGATTTAATTTGTGGAGTATATTCGTTGCTTGCGTGGGAGCGGTAATCCTGCTGGTTATCATTAATTTGTTTACAAGATAATAGCATCGCTAACGACATGTTCCAACTGGTCAGGAAAGAGACTCTCTTTCCTGACTTTTTTTAGATTAAGAAAGGCTGTTATTCAAGTGAATGAGGGGGTTATTTTGTGCGGCTGTTTTTTATTTCATATAATTTCTTGTCGGCTTCAATGATGACCTTTTCGAGAATTTCTTGGTCACGCATCTGGTATAATCCAAAACTGGCACTGATGTGGATAAGGGTGTCGTTATAATTAATTTCGACGGTTTCGAGAACATGCTTTAAGCGGGCGATGAGGATAGAAGCCTCGGCATAATTGGTGTTTGACATCAGCAATACAAATTCATCCCCGCCATAGCGCCCAAAAAGGTCAAAATCGCGGATGCTTTCATTGATCGTTTGGGCGACCGTTTTTAAAACCAGATCCCCGGCATGATGACCATAGGTATCATTGATATTCTTAAACCGATCAATATCGATCATGGCAACACAAAGATCTGCATGAAACCGTTTGGCTTTGGAAAATTCAACAGAGGCCAACTGTTCAAAATACTGACGATTGAAGATCCGGGTCAGACCATCCCGCTGGGCAAGATCACGCATTTTCTGACCTTCCACCTTATCGGTCACATCCATGCAGCTGCCAATATAGCCGGCAAATTCATGATCCTTGATATAGTAGGGAACACCCCGGTCATTGATCCATCGATAAACGCCATCTTTTCGCTTAAGCCGGTATTCCATTTCAAAGGATTCCTGTTTGGCAAAAGCGTCTAAATAAATTTTCAGGCACATCTCAAAATCCTCAGGATGAACGCCTTCGGCCCAGCCGGTTCCGACTTCTTCGGCCATGGCTTTGCCGGAAAAGCTCAGCCAGGTGGTGTTAAAGTAATTACACAATGTATCGGTACCCGCGCGCCAGATCATGTTAGGGGATGACTCAACAATGATCCGGTACTGTTCATTATCCAGTGTCATGGAAATACCTCCAGAAAATTTAAATATTAACGGTTTAGAGTTAATACTTATTATAGCCTGATTTGGGTATCTTTGCAGTAAAATTTTAGCGCGTCATTTTATTTATTTGTGCCGCCGGGAAAGTTCGATGCTTTCATAAATTTGCATTTATTTTCATTAAGATTTGTGGTATTCTTTTACCAGTGTCATTGTATCAGAAATTAAAAAATGAGGTTGGTGCGTAGATGAAGATACTAAGGTTTTTGCTGATTTTTGTCCCGATAAGCATTGTGGGAGAATTCATGCACTTTTCACCCACATTAATGTTTGTTCTTTCGGCTTTGGCCATTATCCCCCTGGCGGGCATCATGGGAGAAGCAACAGAAGAAATTTCTTTCTATTCAGGGCCGCGAATCGGCGGATTTCTCAATGCTACCTTTGGTAATGCCACCGAACTGATCATCGCCTTTTTTGCCATGCAGGCAGGACTGTTTGATGTGGTCAAAGCGTCGATTGCCGGATCGGTGATTGGTAATATCCTGTTGGTGCTGGGTGCCAGTATGCTAATGGGGGGAATGAAATTCAAGTCCCAATCGTTTAATAAACAATCCATTGAGGTTTCATCGAGCATGCTGCTGTTTGCCGTCATTGGTTTAACTGTTCCGGCAATCTTTACCCATACAGTGGCTGCCGATCTTCTCAATACCCGCTATGAGGGGCTTAGTATTACAGTGGCGGTGATCATGTTTGCCATCTATCTGATGAGTCTGTATTTTTCTTTTTATACTCATAAAGATATTTATTCAGCCGTACCGGAAGAGGAAGCCACGCCCAAATGGTCACTCAACAAGGCGATTGCGGTATTAATTGGCGCAACCGTCCTTATCGGGGTCGAAAGTGAGATGTTTGTGGGAGCGGTTGAGCCGATGACCGAAGCCATTGGACTCAGTGAGTTTTTCGTCGGGATTATTCTGGTGCCAATTATCGGAAATGCTGCGGAACATAGCACCGCTATTGTGATGGCATATAAAAATAAAATGGACGTGGCGATGGAGATTGCCATTGGATCCAGTCTCCAGATGATTCTGTTTGTCACGCCGGTGCTGATTTTTTTGAGCCTGCTGTTTACGCCGATGAGCATCATTTTCAACGAGTTTGAACTGGTAGCCCTGGTATTATCGGTGCTGATTGCCAATCGGGTCGCCAGTGACGGCGAATCCAACTGGCTGGAAGGGGTTCAGCTGCTGGCGGTCTACCTGATCATGGCGGTATCGTTTTTCATTTTATAATCAAGATAATCGCAGGTGTTAAGGCCTGAAAAACAGATAGTTTAATAACTATCTATTTTTTAATGTAAAAAAAGGTTGATAAAATCTTGTTGGGGTAAAAAGTAAATAGCGAAAAAATTCCGGGTGATTTTTGAAAGGAACGAATAAAAATGAAAAGAAAAATTATGATCTGGGGATTCTGTCTGACATTGATGGTTCTGATGTTTTCGGGTTGCGCCACAACCCCTTTACAGAGCCAGAGCCAGAGCCAGAACCAGAGCCAGAACCAGAGCTATGAAAAAACCATAGTAACGGCCCGAACTGAAATATGGAAGGCTATTTCCGGCGGCGGGGCGTCCAGTGCCACTGTGGCGATTATGGACAATGGTAAAATTGTTTATGAAGAAGGCTTTGCCATGGCCAACCGGGGGGATGCTGTGGGGGTGAATACCAGCACCCAGTTTAATATTGGCTCGGTCAGTAAGATTTTTACGGCCGCAGCGGTAATGCAGCTGGTCGAAGCGGGCCAGGTGGATCTGGATAAACCAGTAGTCGACTATGTTCCTGATTTTACCATGCAGGATAGCCGTTACAAAAATATCACAGTCCGGATGCTGCTAAATCATTCCTCAGGATTGCCGGGAACCGACATTTATAACGGTTTTGCCGCAGCAGTGGATCCGGATTTTCTGGCGACTTTTATGGTCTATCTGGCCAACAGCAATTTAAAGGATGATCCCGGGGTAGTCAGTGTTTACTGCAACGATGGCTTTACCCTGGCGGAAGTGCTGATCGAAAAGGTATCGGGTCAGTCTTATGCAGAATATCTCAATGAGAATCTCTTTGCGAAGGCGGGTATGGAAGACAGCAGTTGTTATTTTAAACCTGACAACCCTAATATTGCCCTAAAATACGACAACGATGACGGGTCAGCCTTACCGGCGGAATATGTCAACCTGATGGGTACCGGGGGGATTTCCTCCACCGCCGCAGATTTATGCCGGTTCGGAAACGCCTTGCTGACCAATAAGATCATGACCGCTGAGTCTTTTAGCGAATATACCAGCCCCCAGTATGCCCCGGAAACAGTGCCATCAGGAACGCCAATTACCAATTATGGCTTGGGCTGGGATATGGTAGCGGTGGCGGATTTTGCCGAACAGGGAATTCAGGTACTCAGCAAAAACGGCGGCACCCTGCAGTTTAACTCACAGCTTTATGTGCTGCCGGAACAAGGCTTATCCGTGGCCGTGATTTTTGCCGGCGCTGCCGATACAACCACGATCACTAATGCCATTACTCAGGCTTTGCTGGAGGAACAGGAAGCTTTACCGGGGAGTGAAACCAGTGCCGCAGCCGCACCGAATCCAGCTGCCATTCCTGATCAACTTAACAGCTTTGCCGGATATTATGGGGCCAATGGCAGCACCATTAAAGTTGAGTTTGACCGCCAGAACAACACCATGAATTACAAAAAATTCAATGGCAGCGAATTTGTCAGTACCGGTGCCTACGCCTATATGGACGACGGTTATTTCTATATGGCATCCGGAAATCGGCTGTCCTTTAGTGACAGCTTTGGGCAAAAACTGATCCTGCAAACCCTTCCAACGGCGGATTATTCCCTGGTTGTGGCCCAGGGGATCACTTCAGTCAATCCCGTGGATACCCAGAACTTTGCCAATAAATGGTGGATCCCCACGAATTTCAGCGCCATTGACCTCAATACCTTTGTCGCTGCCACTGGCAGTATTCCAGAATTGCCGGGCTTCATCTATTTTGGCGGCGACGATACCTTTACGCCCTACCGCTTAAAAGATGGCAACACCGCCGAAATGATCCTGCCCTATGCCCGGGATTTGGTTGAACCCCGAATTAGCGAAGTCAACGGAAAAAAAGTTCTTAATATGATGAGTTATACCTTTATCGATGCTCAGGATGTGACGGCGCTGGCAAAAGATGAGACCATCAGTATTGCCAAAGCCAATGAAAACCAGGTCAGAAAACTGGATGCTGACGGCATGTTTGGGGTCACGATGCCAGAAGGCGGCCGGGTGATTATCTTTGCTCCGGATTTTACCCTTAGCTATGACAGTCTTTATGCCGTTGCCGAAAGTGTGCCAGTCACAGCCGGTTCCTATGTGATGTTTATTGGGAACGAAGGCGATCAATTCCCCTATCAGTTCAGCTTTTAAAAAGTAAAGCAAATAATAAGACTCAAACTTTATTTTGAGTCTTATTTTTTTGCCCCAATTGGGTTACAATGAATTAAATTGCGCAATTGATCATGCGTCGAAAAACAATCAAGGGTGATTGCAGATTTAGATTATTTGAAAAAGAAAGGAAATTTGTCATGAAGAAGATTACCAGAATTATCTGCCTATTTCTTTCGTTGCTGTTTTTGACCGGCTGTACCGCCAGTCAAAACGAACCAAAAACAGAGAGCATCAAAGAGACCATCTATGATGCCTATGTTTATGCCTTTTCGTTAGTCCGGTTTCAGTAGCCATTTACCCTAATGCCAGTACCGACAGTGAGGGTGTTACCTTTGACGGCACCAATCATTATGTCATTCATTTTGACAAAGATCAGTTGCCGCCCACTAAAGATACCGGTTTCTGGTCGATCACCGCCTATGACAGTGATAATTTTTTGATCGATAATCCGATTGATCGCTATAGTATTAATGATCGCAGTGCCGTAACCTATAATCAGGATGGTTCGCTGGATCTGTTGCTGCAAACTCAGGCGCCACCAGATGCCGCAATGGCCAATAACTGGCTGCCGATTTCAGCTGACAATTTTCATTTGTATCTGCGCATCTATCTCCCTCAGGAGTCGGTGTTAAATGGAACCTGGCAACCGCCAACAATTAATAAGGCTGAATAAAAAATCAGCCTGTTGATAAGTACAGTGAACAAGGGTAATTTTTATATAACGGTAATTTAGGAGGAAAATAAAGAATCAAACGTGAAAAAAATGGCGAAGTCCCGGGGGCTTCGCCATTTTTTTTCAGAAAAACACAAAGTTGTGATGCATTAAAACCTAAACCAGATGATAGGCGGCCACAAAACCGGTTTCCACCGCATTGGCAATGCGGCCAATCTGGGCGGTATCACCAATTTTGACAACCCGATCAAAGTGAATGACAAGCTCATTAGCCAGGGTCTGATCAGCTTTGACACCTAAGGATAAAACCACATGATCAACGGTGAGATCAACGCATTGGCCGTCGTTTTGCTTTAATTTAATAGTGGTATCACCAATTCCAACCAGTTTGTGAGCTGGCATAAAGACCGTGCCAAATTTAATCAGCCGGGCCTGAACGTCGCTGAAGCTCTGCCAGCTGGCATCGGGACCAATGCGATCCGCCATTTCCACTACAAAAACCTCATTATCCTGGGTTTCCAGCAGTTCGGCTGTTTCCACACCGGTCATGCCAGAGCCGATAACAGCTACTTTTTTCCCGGTGAGAGTGACCTTCCCGGAGAGAATATCGGTACTGGTACAGACATGGGCTTTTTTGACACCCTTGATGGATTGGGGAACAATGGCTTCAGCACCGGTTCCCACAAAAACGGCATAAGGATCGAGGGCGGTTAGGGCATTATGGGTTGCCGGAGTACTAAGCCGAACATCCACGCCAAGTTTTGCGAGCTGAGTTTTATAATAGTCAATCAGCCAGTTGATTTTATCCTTATGCGGCGGCTTGTTTCCCAAACAAAGCTGTCCGCCCAGTTCACTATTTTTCTCAAATAAGACGACCTTAAATTGTCGTTCAGCAAGTTTTCTAGCGGCTTCCATTCCCGCTGGTCCGCCACCGATAATAACTACTAAACGTCCATCGCCATCCCGGCGTTCATCGTTGTAGAACCATTCCCGGGCAGCCCGGGGATTGATGGCACAGGCAAAGGGTTCGCCCTTCATCCCATTGGCAATCATCGAGTCCATGCAATTCAGACAGGAAATACAGCGGCGGATATCGTCCACCTGGCCGGCGGCAGCCTTATTGACCCAATCGGGATCGGCCAGTAAACCCCGGGCGATGGTAACCCCGTCTACTCGTCCCTCAGCAATGATTTTTTCAGCAAACTCCGGGTTGCGGATCACACCGACCCCAAAGACCGGCACGTCCACCGCTTTTTTAATGGCTTCGGCCAGGTAGATCTTCCAGCCTTCAGCAAAAGAAATCGGCTCCCAGGCCTGGTTCATGGTTTCATAAATACCAGCGGAGACATTGATGGCATCCAGACCAAAGGGCACCAGATATTTACAGATTTCCACCGCTTCATCCAGCAGCAGGCCATCTTCGGAAAAGGGGAACATCGATTCCCGCAGAAACTCATCGGCTGAGATTCGCAGCATCACTGGGTAGTCCCGCCCGACCCGTTCGCGGATGCCTTCAATAATTTCTTTAATGACCCGAGCCCGGTTTTTGGTGCTGCCACCGTATTCATCAGTCCGTTTATTGGTCAGCGGGGAAATGAACTGGTTTAACATATAGCCATGGGCACCATGCAGTTCAACCCCATCGATCCCGGCTTTGTAGCAACGCTCTGCGGCATTGATATAATCCTGAACAAAGCTTTTTATTTCAGCATTGGTCATTTCCCGGCATTCGGCCTGGGTCAACATACTTTTGATGCCGCTGGGGGAGATGGTCGCCCGCCCGCCGATGGCCATGTTATCAGTCTGGCGGCCGGGATGATGAAGCTGGACAAAGATGGCTCCGTCATAAAAATGAACGGCGTTAGCCAGTTTTGCCAGCCCCGGGATGCAGTCATCGGTGGCGGCAGAGGTTTGGCGGGGCATCATCACCCCGGTTTCGTTGTTGACCCGGGTGACTTCAGTAATAATCAGATTTGGGTGTATCGTTGTACCATCTCAAATCCTCCTTGATTTAGTAAAAGACATGTCTTTCGTATTTTATTACTAGTATAGCAGTTGAAAGCGTTTTCGTCTTTGTAATGGTTTGAGATTTTAGCGACCGGAAAGAACTCAGCTGACAAAGGAACTTTGTAAATATTAACAAATGAAGGATGGTAAAATTGTCAGAAAATCCAAAGAAATCGATGAGATCAATGGATACGATCAATGGATACGATCAAAGTCAGCGGTTTTTCTTAATGTACACGCGTTTAACCTCGTGATATAATGAGGCAAATTCGATAAGATGGCAAGGTGGTTCTGATGGCAGTTACACTTAAAAAAATTATTTCGATCTTGAATGGGCGGCCCCTTAAATTGAGCAGTAGTGGCGACGGAGAAAACATTGAAATTAAAGGCATTGACTATTATACGGAACAGCTCACTGACTTGTCGCCTGACTATGTCTATGTTTTAAAAGCGTCTGAAATTTACCGACGGCCACTGGGGAACAAAAATTACTTCATCATCATCGAGAATGAACCGCTAGACGAAAAACAACTCCGGGAAAACAATGCTATTCTGGTCGATAAAGAGTGGGCGCCGGAAGGTGTCGTCAAACAGATAAGACAATTATTTGAGGATCAGTATCGGGTTGGTGACAGCTCAATAAAAATTCTAATGGCTTGCCAGAAAGGCGCAACCATCCAGCAACTCCTGGATCTGGGCTACCAGATGCTTTGTAATCCGTTGCTTCTGGTTGACGTTTCGTTATGCTTTATTGCCCATTCCGGAGGCAATAATATTGATAATGAACCGCTCTGGGAATGGACCCTTTCTAAGGGATATGTCAACAAAGAGTACGCCCGATCAGTGATGACCGACGACTCTCAAACGGAAATGCTTGAGGGTGATACGGTGCTGGTCATCTGGGAAACCGGTCTGTTAAACCATCGCCAATTGGTTGGTCGGGTTTTAGACAATAATCGCCCGCTGGCATATCTCAAACTGTTGGAATATCATCATCCGATTACTGAAAGTGATGAAGAAATTTTAATTATGCTGTGTCATGCGGTGGCCATGACCATGGCGCACGTAAGCGACAGCAGTCATATCGCAAGTTCGCTCAGTGATACCTTCTTAATCGCCCTGCTGAATCAGAAAATGTATGATCACACGGCCATTGAGGAACGGGAAAAAATGTATGGCTTAAAGCTCTACAAAAATCTCTTTGCCCTGGTCATCCGCATTGATAACCGTTATCCGTGAAAGTGGATGATATACTCGATTGTATATAGTAAAAAAGTGGAGAAAGAAGCGCGATGAAAATAATCAATGAAACCCACAGTATAAATTTAAAAGAAGATTTTTCAATCGAACGATTACGGCTACAGGCAGATCATCAGTTGATCGGTGAAAAAATGACTGATCTGGTGATTGTCGAACATCATCTAAACGCCTATATCAACGATCAACTGGCCTTTAAGCTGGTCTGCACCCCGGAAAAACTGGATGCTCTGGTGCTGGGCTTTTTGCTCAGCGAGGGCTATATTAAAAATCGCGATGAAATTGAATTTATCTATGTCTGCGAAAGCGGTGAGCGGGTCAAGGTCCAGCTGAACAAACCGCTGGCCTTGCCGGAAATTAACCATGATACCAGCAGCAACTCGATTTCCTGTGGCAATAACCGGAAAATCCGCCAGGCGGCTTACGCCAAAAGTCTGATCCCTTTGCCGATCCATGACTGGTCCCATGAAACGGTATTGATGCTGGCCAATGCCTGCAACCGGAATGCCGGGCTGTTTGCCGAAACCGGCGGAACCCACTGCTGTGCCATGAGCATCGGGGGGGAACTGGCTTTTATCTGTGAAGATATTGGCCGTCATAATGCCGTGGATAAAGCCATTGGCCAGGCCTTGATGGAAGAAAAAAACCTCACTGAGGCGATCTTGTTTACCACCGGTCGGATTCCCTCGGATATGGTGATAAAAGCGATCAGAAGCCGCATCCCGGTGATTGCCTCTCATTCAGCCCCCACCGATGAAGCAGTTTTACTGGCCCGTCAGTTTAATCTCACTCTGATTGGGTTTGTCAGAGGCAAACGCATGAATCTCTATGCTGGAAAGTAATTTCCTGTTTTTTTTCGGAACTGCAATATCATCCAAGAGATTAAATCAGATCAATGCTACACTGGGAGGGAAGCGGAGGTAGAGCAATGAAACACCATGAAGAACGGAACGTGCGTTATGATAGCACCCTGAAAATAGAAGCCTTGCGGTTAAAAGGCATCATCCAAAAATTTCCCAACCACTTTCATGAGCATTATGTGATTGGTTTTATTGAAAGTGGACAGCGAAAACTGTCCTGTAAGAACAAAGAATACCGGATAGGACCGGGCGATTTGCTGCTTTTTAATCCTTATGATAATCATTTTTGCGAACAAATTGATGAAGACCCGCTGGACTATCGCTGTCTTAACATCAAGCCGGAAGTAATGCGGAAAGTGGTTTTCGAAATTACCCGGAAACAGGATAAACTGATTTTTAAACAGCCGGTGGTGTGCCAGTGCGAGCAGGTAAAAGCGCTTAAGGAACTGCATCAGATGGTGATGCAGGAAGAAAAAGAATTCAACAAGGACGAAGTATTTCTATTCATGATCGAACAGCTGATCGAAGAATATGGAAACTGGGAAACGGATGGTGATCAGCAGGAAGTCAATAGCGACATTGACATGATCTGTGCTTACCTGGAAGAACATTATCAGGAGCGGATCGCGTTAGATGACTTATGTACCTTAACCGGATGCAGCAAGTATTATCTGGTGCGGGCGTTTACAAAAACAAAGGGAATTACCCCCTACCGATATCTGGAGACGGTGCGCATCAACCAGGCCAAGCAGTTGCTGGAAAAAGGCCTGGAACCGCTTGAAACAGCCCACCAGACGGGATTTTCAGATCAGAGCCACTTCACCAATTTTTTCAAGGAATTCATCGGGATTACTCCCAAACAATACCAGAAAATATTTATCCCGAATGATTCACAAACCCGGAGATCCCGGTATGAGGATGAAGGGAGCAAAAATTGATCAGTGAACACCGGCTGGCCGGCCATCTGGCGGCAGCATTTTCTATTTTTATCTGGGGGATCACCTTTGTTTCCACCAAAATTTTACTGGATGTTTTTACCCCGATTGAGATTCTGATTTTACGGTTCGCCATCGGGTACTTCGTTCTGACCCTTGTCTATCCCCGAAGAATGGGGCTTCGCAGCCGTTCAGAGGAAATGCTTTTGATGGCCGCCGGGTTATGTGGGGTGACGCTCTATTTTTTGTTTGAGAACATCGCCCTCACCTATACCTATGCCTCCAATGTTGGCGTGATTATTTCCATTGCGCCCTTTTTCACGGCTATCCTGGCTCATTTCTTTTTGGCTGGAGAAAAACTGAGCCTGAATTTTTTTATTGGATTTCTGGCGGCCATCATCGGAATTTTTCTGATCAGCTTTAATGGGATCATGGTGCTGCAACTCAATCCCATTGGTGATTTGCTGGCGCTGCTGGCGGCCGGGGTGTGGGCTGTTTATTCGGTGCTGACCCGGAAAATAAGTGCGCTGGGTTATCATACCATTCAAACCACGAGGCGGATCTTTTTTTACGGGCTTATCTTTATGATGCCAGCCCTGCCCTTTTTTAATGTCAATTGGAGTTTAAAACCTTTAGCCCAGCCGGTCTATCTTTTTAATTTGCTGTTTCTGGGATTGTTGGCCTCGGCCCTTTGCTTTGTCACCTGGAGTCTGGCGGTCAAGTGGGTGGGAGCCACCAAAACGGCGGTTTATATTTATCTGGTGCCGGTAATTACCGTGGCAACATCGGTGATTGTCCTCCAGGAAAGATTAACCGGGTTGGCGGTTCTGGGCATTGCCTTGACCTTATTGGGATTGGTCATTTCCGAAAAGCAGAGCGCTCCAAAGAAAAACAGGATTGCCGAACAAGCCGAAAAGAGCAGCTGAAAAGAAATGCCAACAGATATGATTTTATCACAAATCAAAAACAAATTATCTGACCATCCCGATGATTTATGATAGAATAAATCATCGGAAAGCTTTTATGAGATGATACATGATATAAAAGGAAGGGTTGAATGAGATGTTAAGATTAAGGGCAATGAAAATCGTACTGGTGGGTTTATTCGGTCTGGTTTTATTGATGGCGTTGACGCCGCTTATCAGTAGTGTCAGCGCAGAGGACAATCCAGCCCAGGCTGAAAACGCTGTCACGGCGGATTCGGTGGACCGGGTAATGACCTCGGAGCGCACGGTGAATGCGACGGTGGGCTGTTCATATCGTACCCACGTACAAAATGTGGGGTGGCAGAGTTTTGTCAGCAACGGCGTCATCAGCGGGACCGAAGGCCAGGGTCTGCGTTTAGAGGGCATTGAAGTCAAACTGGACAATGTCAGTGGCGATGTGGGTGTGGAATACACGACCCATGTGGAAAATATCGGCTGGCAGAACTATGTGAAAAATGGTGCCATGAGCGGCACCTCGGGCCAGTCACTGCGTCTGGAAGCCATCAAAATCCGGCTGATTGGGGCTGACGCAGAGAATTATGACGTTTATTATCAGGTTCACGCCCAAAATTTTGGCTGGCTGGATTGGGCCAAAAACGATGCCAGTGCCGGAACCGAAGGGTTTGGCTTAAGGCTGGAGGGGATTAAAATCATGGTTGTTCCCAAGGGTGAGCCGGCGCCGGGTCCAACGGAGCGGCCCTTTGTCACCACCAACACCCAAGTTGTCTACCAGACCCATATCCAGAATATCGGTTGGGAGGGCTGGAAACAAAATGGTGAGTTAAGCGGAACCACGGGCCAGAACCTCCGTTTGGAAGCCATTGAAATTAAAAACAATAATCAGGAAAGTAACGTCGGCTTAAAATACCAGACCCATGTCCAGAATCTTGGCTGGCAAGGCTGGAAAGAGGATGGCGAAACGAGCGGCACCTCGAACCAGGGCCTCCGCCTCGAAGGCCTTCAAATCCAGCTGACCGGAGCCAATGCCGAGCTGTTTGATGTGTATTACGAAGCCTATGTGGAAGGTTTTGGCTGGCTGCCCTGGGTGAGCAATGGTGAAAATGCCGGAACCGAAGGTCTGGCTCTGCGACTGGAGGGGATCCGGATTCAGGTACAGTTAAAAGGATCAACGCCCCCTAAAAACAGCGAAAATACGCTGGGATCGATGGCCCAATTGGTCAATAAAAACCACAGTATCCCAGCGGACTATGTGCCTGGCGATCTGGTCTGGGTTAATCTGCCATCCACCCGGGATACCCAGCTGCGGGCCGATGCCGCCCAGCATCTCATCCAGCTGTTTAATGGCGCCAGTGCTCAGGGTTTGACCCTTTACTGCTGTTCCGGGTATCGCTCCTATGCGACCCAGTCCGCCCTGTATCAATGGAATGTGGAAATGTATGGGGAGGCCGGAGCGGAGCTGGTCAGTGCCCGGCCGGGCATGAGTGAGCATCAATTGGGATTGGCCATGGATGTGACCTCGGCCACCGTTGACTTTGATCTGGTGGAAAACTTTGGTTATACTGCAGAAGGCCAATTTATTCGCGATCATGCCCATGAATATGGGTTTATCGTCCGCTATCCTCAGGGCAAAACCCATATCACCGGTTATGCCTATGAACCCTGGCATCTCCGTTACCTTGGGGTTCCGGTGGCCACCACCATTTACAACAGCGGCAAAACCATGGAAGAGTTTTATGGGATTTATTAATGTGCTGATTTTAAGGTCAAGCACCCTATTCCTGATTAGGAATAGGGTGCTTGACTTTTTACATGCGTTGCGTGGCATCGAAGGCCAGCGGCGAGCGCAGGCACTCATCGGCAAACATGGTCAATTGGAAGCATAGCGGACTGCCCTTCATTTTTTCAGAGGCGTAGCTTAAACCGTTGGTTTTTTCATCTAACAAGGGGTGATCGATCTGTTGCGGGTCACCCAGTAAAACAACCTTGGTACCCTTGCCAACCCGGGTAATAATACCCTTTACCTGTTTGGGAGTGAGGTTTTGGGCTTCATCAATAATCAGATAGGTATGGGTAATCGAGCGGCCGCGGATAAAGTTCATGGCTTCGGCGGTAATAACGCCGCGTTCAAACAATTCTTCAATTTTCTTGCGCATTTCAATTTCATTCTGAAACCGGGATTTATCACTGCGATTCATTAAGATCTCCAGATTATCAATAATCGGCCGTAACAGCGGGGCGATCTTTTCCTGTTCGCTGCCCGGTAAAAAGCCGATTTCATCGTCAAACTGAACATTGGGTCGGGTCACTAAGATTTTGCGGTATCCTTTAAAATCGGGATCCAGGGTTTGGTGCAGACCCACGGCCAGAGAATAGAAGGTTTTCGCCGTTCCGGCGGTGCCCTTCACAATCACCAGCGGGGCGGTGTCGGCGTCCTGCATCAGCGCTTCCTGTAAAAATCGTTGCCCGACGTTTTTAGGTTTAACGCCGAAAGGCTCCAGATCCAAACTTTTTAAGGGGACAATTTTTTTGCCATTGAAGCGGCCCAGCAGGGTTTTTCGCTCATTGAGTTCGGAATGAATAATAAAAAACTGATTGTGTTCAGGGATGATTCCGGATTTTGTTTTGTTATTATTCATGACATAGATGTTTTCTGGCAAGATGCCTTTTTTCTTAAATTCATCCATTTTGTCATCCGGCGCATAGACTTCAGTCCGGCCGGTATATTGATCCTGAAACACTGGCGATTGTTCAGCAAAGAAATCTTCGGTGGGAATTTCCAGCATCTGGGATTTCAACCGGACGATGATATCTTTGGTCACCAATGTTACCGGTTCGCCCTGACTGAGCAGTCCCTTACAGACTTTCAGAATGCGATTATCGTTGGAATTGGCCTGAAAACCATAGGGCAGATCCACTGAGGCAAAATTTGCTTCGATTTTAAGTAGTCCACCACTTTCCAGACTCACCCCTTCAAAAAGATTTCCTTTTTGTCTTAACCCCTCCAGAAAGCGAATCGATTGCCGGGCGTTTGAACCCCGCTCACCATCTTCGTTTTTAAGCTTGTCCAAATCTTCCAATACGGCGATGGGCAGAACAATCTTATTATCCTCAAAGGATAACAGCGCCTGGGGGGATTGAATTAAGACATTGGTATCAAGGACATACGTTTTTGGCATAGAAAACCTCCATAAAATCTATTTTATGTTTTGCAGTTTACCTTGAGTGTACACCAAAAAAGAGCGTAAAAGGTTTGGAACATGTTAAATTTGTTAATAAAGATTAATACTAAAGTTTATTGGGAAATGGGGTAAATCAAACCGGTGAACCCTTCGAGTAGACCGATACTTTTGACGAAATGGCACAGCTATAGGCAAAAAAATGCCGACATCCTGAGTTAATCAGAATGCCGGTAAGCTTTAAATCAGTTGATTTTCCTCCAGGGCCAGTTTGGCGGCCGGGAAGGGTTCCAGGACGCGGCTTAAAATGCCCTGAACATAGGCAATCAGCACGCCGTAATTGGTAATATAAACCCCTTTTTGTCGGGCGGTATGCACCCGGTACTGCATTTCCCGGCGGTTGAGCATGCAGCCGCCGCAATGAACAATGACTGCGTATTCGCCGATATCCTTGGGATAATGGGCCCCGGAAGCCCAGTGAAACTCAATATCACCGCCGGTGATCTGACGAATCCAACGGGGGATTTTGACCTTGCCGATATCATCGGCCTGGCGGTGATGGGTACAGCCTTCCACGATCAGCACCTTATCCCCGGGGGCCAGCTGTTCAATCCGTTTAATCCCTCTGACCATCTCGGCCAGATCGGTTTTTTGGCGGGCAAACAAAATCGAAAAGGAGGTTAGCGGGATACCGGCAGGGGTGTCAGCCGAGACCTTCAGGAAGGCCTGGGAATCAGTGATGACAAGAGCTGGCGGCTGAGCCAGGTTTTCCAGGGTGTGCTTGAGTTCATGTTCCTTGGTGATCATCGCCACCGCGTCTTTTTCAAGAATGTCCCGGATGGTTTGCTGCTGGGGCAGAATCAGCCGGCCCTTGGGGGCAGACTTATCAATCGGAGTCACCAGCACCACCACATCCCCGGAGTCGATCAGATCCCCCACCAGCGCCGGTTCCACATCTTCGTAGTTGGCATGATCGATGATCATCTGCTTAACTGCTTTGATGCCGCTGCCGTTATAAACACTGGTAAAGGATAAGGGGATTTTAAGGGATTTTTTTAAGGCTTCGATCTCTTCGGGAGCAGGACAACCCTTATCGGCTTTGTTTAACACAAAGACACTGGGGATTTTTCGCTTAATCAGCTGGTCAATGAATTCTTCTTCAAAGTCGGTAATGCCGGTTTCAATATCGGCCACGACAATGGCAAAATGACATTTTCTCAGCACCTCGTAGGTTTTTTCAATGCGCAGCAGCCCCAGTTCCCCGCTGTCATCCAGACCGGCGGTATCAATAAAGACCACCGGACCGATGGGCAGCAGCTCCATGGTTTTATAAACCGGATCGGTGGTGGTCCCGGCAACGTCCGAAATAACCGCCACCGACTGGTCGGTGAGGGCATTGATCAGCGACGATTTACCGGCATTTCGTTTGCCAAAAAGGCCAATCGCCATCCGGCTGGACATCGGGGTTTCATTCATACTATTTAGATTCATGATTTTTTTCCTTTCAATCAGTGATTTAAATCAGTGAGTATAATCAATGCTTTTTATCCAGGCTGGGTGAGGTCAGGCGTTCCGGTTTTAGCACAGCCTCCAGTTCAGCCGCGGTCATCCAGTTTTTTTCCAGAATAATAGCCTTGATGGATTGGCCGGTTTCTTTTAAAATCAGGGCCGCTTCAGTGCCCTTGTCGTAACCGATGATGGTGGTCAGGGCGGTGAGGGTCACGGTACTGTTTTCCAGATTGTCGCGACAGGTCTGCTCGTTGGCGGCAATCCCCTCGATGCAGCGACGGATAAAGATCGGCAGGGTGTGATTGAGCAGGTCCAGTTCTTCAAACAGGTTTTTGGCAATCACCGGCAAAAAGGCATTAAGCTCCAGCTGTCCCGACATCGCCGCCAGGGTGATCGCCGTATCGTTGGCGATAATCTGAAAGGCCACCTGATTGACGGCCTCGGGAATCACCGGATTGACCTTGCCGGGCATAATCGAAGAGCCGGCCTGAACAGCGGGCAGGGTGATTTCACCAAGACCGGTGTAGGGCCCTGAAGAAAGCAGCCGCAGATCATTGGCGATTTTGGAAAGATTGACGGCGGCAGTTTTTAACAGCCCGGAAACCTCCACAAAGACATCACAGTTCTGGGTTGGATCCATCATATAATCGGTTCGGGCCAGGCTGATGCCGGTGAGATCCCGGAGCTTTTCAATCATCGTAAAGATATAGGAACGGGGGGCATTGAGGCCGGTGCCTACGGCAGTGCCGCCAATATTCACCTGCCGGAGCCGTTCTTCAGCCTTGTAAAGGCGCCAGCGGTCCCGGGAAATGGCCTGGGCCCAGGCCCCAAACTCCTGGCCCAGGGTCACCGGTACCGCATCCTGGAGCTGGGTGCGTCCGGCTTTGATAACCCGGGAAAATTCTTCTTCCTTTTCCTGGAGCGCCGATTGCAGGTTGGCAAAGGACTCGGTCACCGGCTTTAACAGCCGGATGGCGGCAATCCGCACCGCCGTGGGAAAGACATCATTGGTGGACTGGTGGAGATTGACGTGATCCAGGGGATGAATCAGGTTATAATCGCCTTTTTGTCCGCCCAGATATTCAATGGCGCGGTTGGCAATCACCTCATTGACATTCATATTGGCCGAGGTGCCGGCGCCGCCCTGCAGACAATCCACCACAAACTGGCTGTGCAGCGCCCCGGCCAGGATCTCATCGCAGGCCGCCGTAATGGCTTCACCCTTTTTAAGATCCAGGGCGCCAATGCTGATATTGGTCAGCGCCGCTGCCTTCTTGATGATTACCAGGGCTGCCACCAACTCTTTGTGAATCGGTATGCCGGTGATATAAAAGTTTTCCAGGGCCCGCACCGTATGGATGCCGTAATAGGCATCAACCGGCACCTTTAGGGGGCCCAATAAATCGTGTTCTGTTCGCATCTGTTCCCTCATTTCAACAAAATCAAAGACAAAAAAACTCTCTTTCCGAAAAATGGACGGAAAGAGAGCGTAATAGCATAACGGTTTATTGAAATAAAATATTAAGTAAAATATTAAAATAAAAATAAACTTGCAGATTTCGCACCTTTCCGGTCAGAAAAATCTTTTCGGTCAGGATGATAGCAGTAAAATAACGTTTTCAGTTTAATAAGGCAATCTTAGCATTGTTTTACGGCTTTGTCAAAGTCAGGTTAGGGTATTATTTTGTGAAATCGGAAGGGCAGAATCGAGTGATGATGTGATTCTGTCAATAAAACGGGTAAGTATTCCGTATACCAGAGAGGAGGATTTATCGATGAACTATCAAATCATTAAAGAATTTCCCCATCCGATGATGGAAAAAGGAAAGCGGCCGGTGATCTCCATTTATGTGGATACCAACATCAAGAAACCGGATCGTCTGGAAAATCCCATCCGTTTTAAAAATCTCGTCAAAGAAGCCCAGGCTTCTTTAAAAGACAAGGAGTTCAAAGGATTTAAAGATCTGTTTTCGCTTTTTAAAGAAATGGAGGAAGATGCTTTATTCTGGGAAGGTGCCACCGAAAGTCTGGCAATTTTGGGGGACGAAGAAGAATGCATTGTCTATAAGCTGCCGGTGAATGTTAAAAGCCTGGCAATTGTGTCAGACAGCTATTATATAAAGCCTATGCTAAGGAGCTTTCAGTCCTATGGACATTATCACGTGCTGGGCTTGAATCGGGATAATTTTATTCTTTTTGAAGCTGACCGCGACGGCATCGACGGGATCCCAGTAGACGAAAAAGACTCAACCATGGAAGGGGTGCTGGGAACCGAAAAAACCGCCCCCCATCTTTCTGTGGCCAGCATCGGCGGCGATCAGTCAATGTTTCACGGTCATGGCGGCGCCAAGGATGAGCGGAAAGTTGATCAGGAGAAGTTTTTCCGTCATGTTGATGCCTTTGTTCTGGAACAGTATTCCAAGATCCATAAGATCCCCCTGATTCTTGTCAGTCCGGATGAACATCAGGGTGAATTCAGAAAGCTGACCAAGAATAATTACCTGATTGACGAGGGGATAAAAATTGATGTTGATTCCCAGGACATGAAGAGTCTTCATGAAAAAGTTCAGGTTGTGATGAAGGAGCTGTTTAAAAAAGAGCTCAAAGAACGGATGGACAGCTTTTCTGAAGCCCACGCCAAGGATTTGGGGTCTGACGATCTGGTACAGATCGGCCGCGCCATTGCCCAGGGCCGGGTAGCCACCCTGTATCTGGAAGAAAACAAGGTTCATCCAGGAGTCTTTGATCCCCAGCTGGGGACCATCATCCAGGGTGAAATTGCCGACCCCCGAGTGGGCGACGTTTATGATGACATGGCCGAGGTGGTGTTAAGCCGCGGTGGCGAGGTGCTGATCTTAGACAACGGAGAGATGCCAACGGAAAGGGATATTGCAGCGGTGTACCGGTACTGATTATTTGGCCGGTTGATAAATAGAACTGAGGATTAACTCCTAGTATTTAAAGGGGTTAATCCTTATTATTTTTCCGGATTGAATGGAATTTTGTAGTATAATAGAGAAAACTTTTCAAAATAGACAAAAATTCAATGATGAGATGGATGCGTAAAGATTAATTAAAGCATAAGCCAAAGAGAAAGGAACACCATGAGCAACGAATATAAAGAAAAAATAGGAACCTTGGTTGACAGTATTTCTGAGAGTTATAAAAAGGAGTGCTATATTGCGCCCCATGATTTAGGTTTTTTACCGAACCGGACCGTGATTATTGATACCACCAAAGCGTTGCGGCAGCTTATTTTCCCCAGCTATTTCGGGAGAACCAATTTTCGCCGAGAAATTCAGGACTATCATATTGGCGAATTGCTGGTTTGTATCATCGAAAGTCTGACCAAGCAGTTCACCCTGGCGCTAAAGCATCAGGCGGGTCGATCCGGAGATTTGGGTGAAGTCGAGTGTCGTCAGGAAGCGGAACGAATCTGTGATGAATTTATGAGCAAAATTCCCCAGATCCGGGAGTTTCTGGCCACTGATGTGATTGCCGCCTTTGATGGCGACCCGGCGGCCAAGAGCAAGGATGAGATTATATTTTGCTATCCCGGCGTTTTTGCCATCAGCATTCACCGCCTGGCCCATGAGCTTTACAAGCTGTCGGTGCCGCTGATTCCCCGGATCATGAGCGAGTATGCCCATAATATCACCGGCATTGATATTCATCCCGGTGCCACCATTGGCAAGCATTTTTTTATTGACCATGGTACTGGAGTGGTTATTGGCGAAACCGCTATTATCGGCGAGCATGTCAAAATATACCAGGGGGTGACCCTGGGGGCACTGTCCACCCGGGGCGGACAGAAACTCCGAGGCGTGCGGCGACATCCCTGTCTGGAAGATGAGGTAACGGTTTATTCCGGGGCTTCCATCTTAGGAGGGGATACCGTTGTGGGAAAAGGCGTTGTCATTGGCAGTAATGTTTTTATTACCAAATCAGTGCCAGAAGGGACAAAGGTCAGTATAAAAACCCCGGAACTCCAGTTTTCTGGTCATGCCACGAAGGAAGTTTCCATCGAAGCTTTTGATTGAGTGATTTAAATTGGCTCATCAATGACTCTGGTAGTTAGTACCGGCTAAAACGGCAAGGATCTCGAGGGCTGAGAAAAATACAGGTAGAGAAAATTCAGGTAGATATAAGGAAACAACGTTTCAGAATCCGTTAGGATTCTGAAACGTTGTTGTTTAGTCCGGATAACAAAGGGGATTGCTGCAAAAATTGAGCCAGACGTTAACAATTGACAATGGGGCAGCAATGACTATTTAAAATCAACGCCATATAAAAACTTCAGCATATCATTTTTTGTTTTTTCAAGATCAATCGTTGTGAATTCATCAGGATATAAAGATTTTGCCAAAAACTGAATCGAATACATATACTTGACAGTCCACAGGTCACAATAAAATGGATGCGGCAATTCAAAAACCTTTTTATTTTGAATGGCTTTGATCCCGGTCCACTGGGCATCATCATAATAGCTTTGCGGAGTAAGCTCCGGCAGATACCACATCAGCATGGTATCGGGATTCCAGTCCGCGACATCTTCCATAGTTGCGACAAAATGCTCTTCACGGAGGCTATCAGCCGCATTTTTTCCACCAGCCTTTTCAATAATACTGTCACCAGTACTGTTATTGCCGGCCAGATCAAATTTTGACGGCCCCCAGACAAACAGCGACGACAGTTTTTTGCTTTCATTTATTCCTGAAATGATATCCGTAACACTTTTGAGCTGTTTTCTGGTGTAGGTGACAATTTCTGCGGCCCGCTCTTCTTTTCCTGAAATTTTACCAAGAATATCGAGTTTTGTATAGACATCTTCAAAATTATCAACCTGAATACCGATAACTTTGATGCCATTATCTTCAAGCACTTTGATATCTTCAGCCTGATCTGCCCAGATCACAACAACATCCGGATTCAGCGCAACAATGTCTTCAATATTGCGATCAATGGCCGGCAAGGTTTTATTCTTTACCCGCTCATCAATTTGAGCGGTGAAATCATACACTTCTGTTGTATCATAGGTCCACTGATCAATGGCGATGATCTGATCTTTCGCTCCCAACATATACAGATCATTGAGGGCGCTGTTTAACAGGCACACAATTTTTTGAGCAGGATAATTAACCTCAACTTCTTTCCCTCTTGAATCGATAATTTTCACTGTCTCCTGGGTTTTTGATTTGTCTCCTTCAACCGTGGCCTTGTTGCAACCGGCAAACAGGGGGCATAACATCGCCACCATCAGAATTAACACAACAATTCTTTTCATTTTTTCTCCTCCAGGTTTTCGATTCGGCAGTTTCAAAACTACGATACAATCAACAAAGCTGATGATAATTTATGATTACCCATTTATCTTCGAATTAAATACTTGTCGTGAAAATCGCCAGCACTTATTTATGTTTAAATGTTATTAAACGTGGTATTATGGTTATAATCAGGTTGAATCTGTAAATTGTTCTTACAGATTATAATAAATTGATTTATAAATCAAGCCGATTAGGTAATGAAAGGCTCTGAGGAGGGAACTATGAGCACAAAGATATTGATTGTGGATGATTCGACCACCGATCGGCTGATTATCAGCACAATGTTAGCTGATTACCACACGCTGACAGCCAGCGATGGATTAGAAGCGATGGAATTGATTGCTAAAAATACAGACATTGATCTGGTTATTCTTGATTTAAACATGCCCAGAATGAATGGTTTTGAGGTGCTTGAGGCGCTGCAGCAGAATCCCGAATATCGCAAGATCCGCACGATTATTCTGACCAACTATGACGAAATTGATAATGAGGTCAAAGGTCTGGAATTAGGAGCGGTGGATTACATCAGAAAGCCACTCAATCTTCAATCACTGTTGATCCGGATCAATATCCATATCAAATTAAAACGGATCCAAAAAACGATCGAACAGGATAATGAACGGCTGGATGCGATGGTGTTAAAGAAAACCAGAGAAGTGGCAGCCACCCGGGATATTACCATTCATGCCCTGGTTGGTTTGCTGGAAGTCCGCAATGTTGAATCTTCAAAACACACCATCCGCACCCAATTGATTATGAAAATTTTGTGTGCTCATTTAAGAACAAAAGACAGGTATCAGGACATTCTGACGGAGACCTACGTCCAGGAGCTGGTGACCACCACCCCGCTCCATGATATCGGCAAGGTCGGCATTCCCGATAATATCTTATTAAAACCGGGTCGACTCACTGAGGACGAATTTGTGATTATGAAAAAACATGTCAATTATGGAGTCAATGCCCTGCAAAACGAAATTTATTGCGATGAGGATGTGCCCAGCTTTATCAAAACGGCCATGGAAATTGTCGGTGCGCATCACGAAAAATATGATGGCAGTGGTTATCCCCGGGGCTTAAGCGGGGCAGATATTCCGCTGCCGGGGCGGCTGATGGCCATTATTGATGTCTATGACGCCCTGACCAGCAAACGGGTCTATAAGGCAGCCTATGATTTTGACTACAGCATCGACCTGATCAAGAGTGAAAGCGGCAAGCATTTTGATCCGGATATTGTGACCGGATTTATGGAAATCAAGGAAAATATCATTGAGATTTCCCGCAAATTTCTACAGGAGACCCATACGGCGGAGGTAGAGTGATGAAAAGACTGACCCGGTTAATCATTTTATTAATTTTTATTCTGGGATGGCCGTCTTTTTGTTATGCCCGGGATGACAGCATCGACTGGACTCCCGAAGAACTGGCCTTTATGGAAGCGCATCCGGTGATTCGGCTGGGGGTTGACCCCAAGTTTGTGCCCTTTGAGTTTTTTGATGAGGATGGCACCTATCAGGGTATTACCTCCGACTATCTGGAAATAATCAGCGAAAAAACGGGATTAGAAATGGTTGTCACCCCCGGACTGACCTGGACCGAAGCCTATGAAAAAGCGCTTCAAGGTGAAATTGATATGCTCCCGGCGGTTTCTAAAACGCCAGCCCGAGAACAGAATTTTTTATTCTCAGAACCCTATTATTACTTTAAACGAGTGATTGTCGTGCGGGATTCCACCCAGGGCATCAACAGCATTGAAGATCTGTATGGACAAACAGTGGCAGTTCAAAGAAACAGTTCCCATCAAGGTTACCTCGAACAATATCCACAAATTAACCTGAGCCTGTACGACTCGGCAGAAGCGGCTGTCACTGCCGTTGCCAATGGAACGGAAACGGTTTGTGTGGGAAATCTGGCCACCAGCAATTATATCATTCAATCAACTGGTTTGACCAATCTGAAGTATGTCGCCTTTGAAGCTGAAAATCAGCAGGGTTTATATTTTGCCGTGCGCAAAGACTGGCCCGAGCTGATTGATATCACAAATAAAGCGTTGGCAACGATCAGCAAGGAAGAACGGATTGCGATTAACAGCAAGTGGATTGGGGTTGACGTGGAACCAAACTACGAATCCGTTTATCAGGTGGTTATGGTTGTCAGCGGGGTGATCATCCTGATCTGGCTGGTCTCCGTCTACTGGATTTTACGGCTCCGCCGGGAAATCGATAAGCGCAAAAAAATCCAGCGTGACCTGGAAAGTGCCAAGCAGGAAGCCGAGGCCGCCAACAATATTAAATCCAGTTTTCTGGCGCGGATGTCCCATGAAATTAGAACGCCGCTCAATGCCATTACCGGGATGGCCTATCTGGTTAAAAAAACCGAGGTAACCCTGACCCAGAAGATGTATCTGGACCGCATTACCCAGTCAGCCAATACGATGCTCAGCATCATTAATGACATTCTCGATTTTTCCAAAATTGAAGCCGGAAAAATCGAGCTGGAGCGGGTCCCCTTTAATCTCGATCTGGTGATTCAGGACGTCATCAATATTGTTTCTTATAAAATTGAAGAACAGCGGATCGGCTTTAAGCTCAGCAAAGACCCCAAAATACCCAACTGTTATTTTGGCGATGCCAAACGCATTGAACAGATACTACTGAACCTGATTAATAATGCCACCAAATTTACCAATGCCGGCGAAGTCTCCCTGGACATCCGCCTGGTGGCCCGGGAATCGGATTTTTATCATCTGGCTTTTACCGTCAGGGACTCAGGAATCGGCATGTCGGACGAGCAGATCAAAAACCTTTTCGAGCCCTTTGCCCAGGGGGATGCCAGCATTAACCGCCGCTTTGGCGGCACCGGGCTGGGGCTGTCGATCGTTAAAAGTCTGGTGGAAATGATGAATGGGGAGATCCAGGTTTACAGCACCGTGGGGGAAGGATCAACCTTTATTGTCGAATTATCCCTGGAAAAAGATGTGGAAAAAGAACAGGAATATCAGCTCCAGGTCTCGTCACTGTATTTTAATGACATCAAGACCCTGGTCCTGGAAAAAACCGGATCGAACATGAATATTATTGACAGTTATTTAGGGGCCTTTGGCATGCATTGCGAACTGACAACCGCTCCGAGCAGTGCGATCAATATGCTGGAACTGGAAAATGGCAAGTTTTCAGAGCCTTTTGACCTGCTGATTCTGGATTATGATACCCCGGCCGGCGGTGGCTTTAAATTTATTGAAATGATCCAGGAGAACAAGAAAATCCTGAAAAAACCCAAAGTCATTATGCTGTTGCCGATGATGCGGGAGGACTTATTTGACCAACTGGATACCCAGGGAGTGGACATTGGCATCGGCAAGCCGATTATCCCGTCGGTTTTATACAACGGCATTCTGGAAATTTTCAGAACCAAAGCCCTGGTTGCCAATCAGGAGTTTAAACAGGAAGATATCAACAAAGACATAATGGCCCACAATTATGGTATCTTAGTAGTGGAGGACAACAAAACCAATCAGCTGATTGCCAAATCACTGCTGGAACCAGTGGGATTTAAGGTTTGGCTGGGTAATGACGGCCAGGAGGGAATTGATCTGTTTAAGGCCCACCGCAGCGCGATCGATTTAATTCTGATGGATCTGCACATGCCGGTGCTTAACGGTTATGACGCGGCGGAGCAAATTAGAGCGCTTTCGGCCGATATCCCAATTGTTGCCATGACGGCTGACGTCATCGAGGGCGTTAAAGAAAAGTGTGAATCTTATGGCATTCATCACTACATCAGTAAACCCTTCGATCCTGAACAATTTGTGGAAATCATCAGTAAAATTGTCAGCGCCGAAACAAAAAGTAAAATGGAACCGGAGCGCCAGCGTGCTGATCACAAAAATGAAGGCGCGGATGATGCCGCGATGGTGCTTGACCGCGAAGAGGGACTCCGCTATATGGGGGACAATCCGTCACTTTATGAGAGTGTGCTGGAAGCCTATTTCAGCGAAAACCAGGAAGTGTCAGAAAACCTCGATCTTGACATCAAAAACGGGCGCTATCAGGAAGCCGCCCAGACGGTGCATAAGGTTAAAAGCAGTTCGGGCAGTATCGGTGCCAAACAACTTTTTGAAATCGCCAGGGAATTGCAAAAAGCCCTTGAAAGCGGGGCGGAAAAGGAAATAGCCAGTCTTCATCCGAAGTTTACAGCGGCCATGAAGCAATTGCTGGCGGCGATTAAAAACGGCTGAGGGTTAAAAAGGAAGCGCTGTTAAATAAGTGCCGGCGCCTGCTCTGAAGGTCAAAGACATACAAATTCTCCCATTTCTTAACGGGATTTTGTAGCAAAAAAAAATAGGTATGCTATAATAATCTCAACTTAAGTATGATGAGGAGGGTAACAATGTTAAATATTGCTGCGCGGATTGATCAGCTGCCGATGACCCCGATGTTAAAGAAGGTGCTGCTGTTAACCGGGATCGGCTGGATGTTTGATGCGATGGATCAGGGGATGGTTTCCGGTGTGATGGCAGCCATTGGCAAAGAATGGGCGTTAGATCCCAGCCAGCTGGGTTTGCTGGGCAGCATCGGGATGCTGGGGATGGCTTTGGGCGCCGGCTTGTCCGGCATGGCCGCCGATAAATGGGGCCGCCGGACGGTGATTATGTGGACCCTGGTTATTTATGGGGTGTCCAGTGCGCTGTCCGGTTTTGCCGTGAATTTTACAATGCTGCTGGTGTTACGGTTCTGTACCGGTTTTGGACTGGGCGGGGAACTGCCGGCGGCATCAACCCTGGTCAGTGAGTTTTCGCCGACCCGGATGCGGGGTCGCAATGTTATTATTTTAGAGAGCTTCTGGGCCTGGGGATGGCTGATTGCGGCCTTCGTGGCGTATTTGTTTATTCCCGTGTACGGTTGGCGGATGGCCTTTTTTGTGGGTGGCATCCCAGCCCTGTTTGCGGCCTTTTTTCGGATGGCCATGCCCGAATCCCCCCGTTACCTGGAATCAGTGGGGAAAACCGGTGAAGCGGAAAATCTGCTGATGATCATGGAAAAACAGGCCAATATTACCAGTCAGGCGAAAGCCGATGAAACGGGAACCAGCAAGTTTGTTCATATTAAAGCATCATTTCTGGATTTATGGGGCAAAGAATATATCCGTTCCACCATTGTCTTATGGGTGATCTGGTTTGGGATTAATTTTGGTTATTATGGCTTTGTGTTATGGACCCCAACCCTATTGGTGGCCAAGGGCTTTACTCTGACTAAAAGTTTTGAGTTTACCCTGATTATGTGTCTGGCTCAGTTACCGGGATACTTCAGTGCCGCCTACCTGATTGAAAAAGTCGGGCGCAAAAAAGTACTGGCCATTTATTTTGCCGGAACGGCGCTGGCGGCCTGGCTGTTTGGCCATGCCGGCAGTGTTGAGCAAATTCTGATCTACGGATCGATGCTCTATTTCTTTAGTCTCGGGGCCTGGGGCTGCGTTTATGCCTATACCCCGGAAGTCTATCCCACCTTTTTCCGGGCCACCGGGTCCGGTTGGGCCGCCGCCTTTGGCCGCATCGGCGCCTTTTCCGCACCGTTTATTGTGCCGGTGATCTATAATTACTATGGCACCGAAATCGGCTATACCAATGTTTTTATCACCCTGACCCTGGTGTTTGCGGTGGTGGCCGTGGTGGTGGCAATATTTGGTAAGGAAACGATGGGGATAACCCTGGAAGAAATAAACCAGCCAGGAGTTTAAAATAAAGATATCATAAAAAAAGTGAAAACAAAGAGCCTGTTGTCAAATCGACAACAGGCTCTTAGCTTTATAAAAAACGTTTATCTATGCAGTCAATCTTTAATTGTCTCACTGGGATAAGGCGTTTTCAATGGATTTGAGATAGGCTTTACTGGATACTGTGGCGCCGGTGACGGTGTCGACGGTGGTATTCTGTTTTTCGATGACATTATTGATGATGGTGCTGGTCATTTCCGGATCATCAATGTTGATGGTTTTGACCACCTCGATGTTTTTAATCTGATGATCGGCCACGCTGACGGCGACCTCATTGCTCCAGCGTCCCGCCTGGTACACACCGGCATAGCTACCATCTTCAATTTCGGTCAGATCGACGGGGTTGATCGCCAGGTTTTCACCGGACTCCAGGCCGTTGGTGATGTAAAACATCCCACCGGCACCGACCAGTACCAATACGCCCAGAATACTGAGAATAATAATCATTGCTTTTTTCACGTGTTTTTCCTCCTGTTATTTTGATTCCTGGTCCATTTTTTCCAGGTTAGTCAGCATTTTTTCAAGAGCTGACCGGGTCATCGCCATTTCTTCGGCCGAGATGCCGGCAAATAATTTTTCAGTAAAAATCACCGATTTCTCCTGACTTTCTTTACCAAAAATATCAACGGCATCCGTTAGTTTAATGCGGGTGATCCGGGCATCTTTGGCATCTTTGGCCATCACCACGAAGCCCTTTTGCTCCAATTTGAGCGCCACCTGTTTGACATTCTGATGGGAACTCCCCATTCCTTTAGCAACTTCTTTGATGGTCGGGTCGTGATCAAAGGTGTTGGCAACCACAATGGTGAGCAGCCATTGCTTGGTTGTTAAATTGTGTTCTTTTAGTTCCCGCTCCAGCATGGTATCCATCTGGTTGGCAACGATTTGAACACCGCCAAAGATAAATTTATGATCTGGCATTGAATCAACATTGTCCAAAATATAACCTCCAGTTATCTTTTAAGGTAACATGTTACCTTAAAAGATAATACATTACCTTTTTTTATTTGTCAACACTTTTCAGTTAAATTAAGGCATTTCTAAAAAAAATTAGGGGGTTTTTCAATTTGAAAGGGTTTACATCAATTTAAACGGCATAAATATTCGCGTTGATGCTATCATCGATAAGCATTAAAATAAGGGGCTTTAATACCAGAGCACGGCGATAAAAATAATGATGACCGTTTGCAGCGCAGAACCAGTTTGACACCACATCTTGTATGTGATAAAATACCCACAACAAAATAAGATAATAAAGGAACTGTGCCAATCGGTGCAGTTTAAGGGGAAGCTGGTGCAAATCCAGCACGGTCCCGCCGCTGTAATGGGGAGGTTTTTAAAAATTAACCCTAAGTCAGATTACCCGCCGTTATTAGACACACCAGACTCTACGCGTGATAGAGGGTGTTTGCGCCAAGCAATTTTATGCCTCTTGATCACGCCGTCGAGGGGTTTTTCAATGCCCGTAGCCATAAATAACAAATAAAAAGACTGGCAGGAAAGAGGAAATACGATGATTACTAAGATAAAAAAACGAGACGGACGGGAAGCCCCCTTTAATATTGAAAAAATTGCCAATGCCATTTTTAAGGCCGCCACTGAAATCGGCGGCCAGAATTACCAGACCGCCATGGATCTGGCCGAGCAGGTGACCATCTATATCGAACGGGAAATGAAGACCAACGCCCCGACGGTGGAAGAAATTCAGGATGCGGTTGAAAAAATCTTGATCGAAAGCGGACATGCCAGAACCGCCAAGAAATATATTCTCTACCGGGCGGAACGGACCCGGATCCGGGAAATGGATACCCGGCTGATGAAAATATATGAAGACCTGACCTTTAAAGAGGCCAAAGACAACGATGTCAAACGGGAAAACGCCAATATTGACGGCGATACCGCCATGGGCACAATGCTGAAATACGGCTCCGAGGGGGCCAAGCAGTTTTATGAAATGTTTGTCCTCAATCCGGAGCATTCAAAAGCCCATAAGGCCGGTGAAATCCACATTCATGATATGGACTTTTTAACCCTGACCACCACCTGCTGTCAGATTGATTTAGAACAGCTGTTTAAAAATGGTTTTTCCACCGGCCATGGCCATCTGCGGGAACCCAATGACATTCAGAGCTATTCAGCCCTGGCCTGCATTGCCATCCAGTCCAATCAAAATGATCAGCATGGCGGACAGAGTATTCCCAATTTTGACTACGCCATGGTACCCGGGGTCAAAAAAACCTTTATCCGGCTGTATCGGGAAAATCTGGCCAAGGCCTTAACCTTGTTGACCGATACCAAAAACGCCATCGCTAAGGTCAAAGCCATCAGTGAAGATATCGAGAAGAAGCTGGGCCTAAGTCCCGAGTTGAATCGCCCTCAAAATTATCTTAAAGCAGAAGCCCGGGGTCTGGGCCAATGGATTTACGATGCCAACATCATCAGTCGAGTGCAGAAATTTGCCATGGAAAATGCCGAAAAAGAAATCGACCGCAGTGTCTATCAGGCGATGGAGGCCTTTGTCCATAATCTCAACACCATGCACAGCCGGGCCGGTGCGCAGATCCCCTTCAGTTCCATCAATTACGGCATGGACACCTCCATCGAAGGGCGCCTGGTGATTAAAAACCTGCTGCTGGCCACCGAGGCCGGCCTGGGCAATGGTGAAACCCCGATCTTCCCAATTCATATTTTTAAGGTTAAGGAAGGGGTCAATTACAACCCCTGGGATCCCAACTATGATTTATTCAAATTGGCCTGTCGGGTCAGCGCCAAGCGGCTCTTCCCGAATTTCTCCTTTTTGGATGCGCCCTACAACCTGAAATATTACCAGGCCGGCCAGCCGGAAACCGAAATTGCCTATATGGGCTGCCGCACCCGGGTGATCGGTAACGTTCACGATCGCAATCGGGAAATCACTTACGGCCGCGGCAACCTCAGCTTTACCACCATCAATCTGCCCCGGATTGCCTTAAACTGCAATGGCGACCAGGAACTATTTTTCACAGAGTTGGATCAGAAAATTGATCTGGTGATTGAACAGCTGCTGGAACGCTTTGAAATTCAGGCCCACAAAAAGGTTAAGAATTTTCCCTTCTTAATGGGCCAGGGGGTCTGGATTGATTCCGAGGATCTCACTGATGAGATGGAAATCCGGGAAGTGCTCAAACATGGCACCCTCAGCATGGGCTTTATCGGGCTGGCGGAATGTCTGACGGTTTTAACCGGAAAACACCATGGCGAAGCGGCCGCCGTGCAGGCATTGGGGCTTAAAATTATTGGCCAGATGCGTCAGCGTATGGATGAAACCAGCCAGGCGTACCAGCTGAACTTCACCCTGCTGGGCACCCCCGCCGAAGGTACCGCCGGGCGCTTTGTCAAGCTGGATAAAGAGCAGTTTGGTGAAATCCCCGGGGTCACCGACCGGGAATATTATACCAACAGCTTTCACATTCCCGTTTACTACCCCACCACGGCCTATCAAAAAATCACCCTGGAAGCTCCCTATCATGAGCTTACCAACGCCGGGCATATCACCTACGTGGAAATGGATGGGGATCCCCTGGATAACCTGGAAGCCTTTGAGAAAGTGGTCCGGACGATGAAAGAAGCCGGCATCGGCTATGGCTCCATTAACCACCCGGTGGACCGGGATCCGGTGTGTGGTTACACCGGCATCATCGGCGATTGCTGCCCCAAATGCGGGCGTCCCGAAGGGGCTGTCCAATTTGAGCGGATCCGTCGCATCACCGGTTATCTGGTGGGCACCCTGGATCGTTTCAACGATGCCAAAAAAGCCGAAGTAAGAGACCGGGTCAATCATTTCAACGCCCCCGGGCCAGGCGCTGGTGGAGACCGGATGGCGCCATTGCGATGAGCGAAAAGTTAAGAATTGCCGGGGTGGTTAAGGAATCGATTGTCGATGGCCCGGGCATCCGCTTTGTGGTTTTTGCCCAGGGCTGTCAGCATCATTGCCCGGGCTGCCACAATCCGGCCACCCACGATTTTAACGGCGGCAACCTGGTCGCGGTGGAAACCATTATTGCCGAAATGCAAAAGAACCCGCTGCTGGACGGCATTACCTTAAGCGGCGGCGAACCATTTGAACAGCCGCAGGCCTTTTGCGAACTGGCCCGACGATCACAGGCGCTGGGCTATCATGTGATGGCTTATACCGGCTACAGCTATGAAACCCTGGTGACAAAAAAAGATCAGCTGGGGCTGCTGGAGCACACCGATCTGCTGGTGGATGGAAAGTTTGAAGTGGCAAAAAAGAGCCTGATGCTCAAATTTCGGGGCTCCCGCAATCAGCGGATTATTGATGTCAATAAGTCCCGGTACAAAAATCAAATCGTCTTAAGCGAAATTGGCTATTGAGTGCAGTCAGGCCAGGATCTAAATAGTGGCAGTCCATTGATGTGATGAATTATGAATAAAAAGGTAACCAAACGTCGATCGTTATGATCGGCGTTTTTTTTCGCAATTTTTCGCAATTTTTCGCAATTTTTCCAACTGTTTTTCCCATTATTTTTAGTCCAGGCGCTGGTATTGTCCCGGTGGGACATCGATCAAGGGCCGTACCGTCGCTAATGGTGAAAAACAGACATTTCTTAAAAAAAACTTAATTAAACGCAAATCTTTGACATATGTCAAAAAAACGAAAAAAACGATCAAAATAAATTCAAAAAAACGCAAAAAAATCTGTCACACAGCTTGCCACACGTTGTTTTACAAAAAAAATGTGCTAGACTGAAATGAACTGAAAAATGTCTAATGAATGATGCTAAACAATGTACGATCAACCAATGCAAGATTAAACACTGTGCTATTACTGTGCTATTTAGGAGAGAATCAATGGCAAACACAACCCATCAATTAGAAGAAGACTTAGAAATAGATTTACTTAAACTGATCAAAGCGCTGTGGCGAAAAGCCTGGTTAATCGTTTTATCAGCAGTTATTTGCGGTGGCCTGGTACTGGCCTTTACCTATTTCTACGTTGAACCGCTTTATGAATCCCGGGCGCAAATGTATGTTAACAATAGTTCGCTGTCGTTTGATTCCGCGGCGCTGAGTCTGACCAGCGGTGATATTTCCGCGGCAAAAAGTCTCGTTGCCACCTACATTGTCATCCTTCAATCCCGACAGGTGCTGACCGAGATCATCAGCAAGGCCGAACTGGATTTAACCTATGAAGAGTTAAGCGCAATGATCACGGCGGAATCGGTCAGCTCAACCGAAGTCTTTGAAGTGGTGGTGACCGATACCGACCCCTACCGGGCCGAAAAAATTGCTAATACCATTGCCGGAATCTTACCGGAAAAAATCAGCGGCATCGTTGAAGGAAGCTCCGTACGGATTGTTGACTACGCCGTTATTCCGGCGGAGAAAAGCAGCCCCAGCCTGATTAAAAACAGCTTAGTGGGTGCGTTAATCGGTTTTATGTTGTGTGCCGGCATGATTATTGTTCTGGAACTGAGTGATACCACCATCCGGGATGATAATTACCTGATCACCAACTATGAAGACATCCCCTTACTGGCGATTATCCCGGATATGGACAGTAAGGCCATTAACAACAATTATTACAGTCATTACAAATAAAAAAATAGCGAAAGGAGGAGTGAGCCGATGGGTTGGAGAAAGAAAATGACATCTGGTAAAGGTGCTGATCGTAATAAATTAAATGAACAGCAAAAAATCGGCGGGAACCTGAATTTTCAAGCCGCTGAGGCCTATAAACTGTTACGAACCAATTTGGAATTCTCGTTTGCCGATGAAAAAAAATGCAAGATTATTGGCATTACCAGTGCCTTAAGTGGCGAAGGAAAAAGCCTGACCACCATCAATGTCGCCTATGCGATTGCCTCAAACGAAAAGAAGGTGCTGGTTCTGGAAGCCGATTTTAGAAAACCGACCATCGCGTCCAAGCTGGGCCTGAATGAAAATGTCGGGTTGACCGATCTGCTGGTCAACCATGAGATTACGGTGAGTGATATTCTAGTGGGCGTAAGAATGTCGGAACAGGTCAAGTTTGACCTGGCGCCGACGGGCAGAATTCCCCCCAATCCCGGGGAGCTACTGGATTCCAACAAGCTAAAGGGTTTTTTAGATATCTGTTCCGAGGGTTATGATTATATCTTAATTGATTTACCGCCGCTCACCGCCGTGGCTGACGCCGTGATTGCCTCTAAACATCTTGACGGCATGGTGGTCGTGGTGCGGCAGGATCGCTGCGATCACAAATCTCTAAATGAGACAATTCGACAGCTAAAATTCTCCAACACGAAAATTTTAGGATTTGTTTTTAATGGTTACAACCAGGCAAAATCGGGGTATTATAAAAAATATGGGAATAAAGGATACTACGAAACGGATTATGTGGAGGCCAGCGCTTCACTAACCCAGGGGTGAGCGGATGATCGATTTTCATTCGCACATTTTACCAGGGATGGATGACGGCAGTAAAAACGTTGCAGAATCAACGAAAATGATTGAAGCATCTTTTAATCAGGGCGTTGAAATGATTGTCGCAACGCCGCACTTTTACCCCTGGCTGGAAAGACCGGTCGATTTTTTAGCAAGAAGAGCCAGCGCCATCAAATCCCTGACTCTGCCACTTGATAAGTTCCGGTTTGGCGCCGAAGTTGCCTATTACGATGGGATCGCTTCTTCCGAAGACATTGAATTACTAAAAATTTCCGACACCGATTTCCTGTTAGTCGAAATGCCGATGACAGTCTGGACCAGGCGGATGCTGGATTCCCTGCATGCCATTGAAAATAGAACCCGACTAAAAGTAGTGATTGCCCATTTGGATCGCTATCTCAGGGTTCAAAAAAGAAGTGACAATATTGACTATGTCTGTGATAACTTTTTTATTCAGGTCAACGCCGATTATTTCATCAACCGCGGCACCCAAAGAAAAGCCCTGAAGCTGATCAATGAAAACAGCGTCGATTTTATCGGCTCGGATTGTCACAATTTAACATCCCGGCCACCCAATATGAGGGAAGCCTATCAAACCATTGAAAAAAAATTAGGCATAAAAAGCGTGAATGCTTTTAATGATAAACAAAACCAATATTTAGAAGGAGGTATTATTTATGAAAGGTAAGAAAAATTGGAAAGTTATCGTGTTGATGACAGCGGTGCTGTTATCGCTGACAAGTGCGCAGGTATTTGCAACGGTAGCCCCGAGTGTTAGCGCAAAGGCTGCACCGGAGGTAGTCGGTGCAGCGACATTCACCGATGCCGATGGCAATGTGATTACCATCAATGCCAGCGATATTATTATCACCGCGGACGCAGCAGAGGGAACCTTAAGTCCGGAAGAAAAAGCGATTTATGACGAGGCCAAAGCCCAATTCACCAATCCCGATTCCCAATACACTAAGGATTTGGCAGATTATATAACTGCGAATTTCCCCGGGATTGATGCCGACAAGATTGTTGTCAAGGAAATCTTTGACATCAAAGTGGCTCAGGAATTATCATTTGACAATGGCCAAAAACTGGAGCTGACCTTAAGCGGCAATTACAAACCAGGTGACACCGTCATCGTGACCGTTTACAACAAGGATACCGGCAAATGGGATTTCATCGAGTCCAATGATGTAAAAGTCAATGCCGATGGCAGCATCACCGTTAAATTCCCGCATTTATGTCCAGTGGCGATTCTGGTTGCCGACACGACATCAACAACAGCCACAACAACCGTCGACACGACCAAGAAAAATGCAGCCCCACCGACCAGTTCGGGTCAAGAAGGCGGCAACAATGGCAGTTCCATGCTGATTCCGGTTTTAGGTCTGGGTGCTGTGATTTTAGCAGTAGTATTCGTGGCCCTGAAAAAGAAAAAATCCGTCTAATTAACCTATCCTGATGAGAAAAAATAGTAGAACCAGCAGTAACATCGTGTTTCGTACCTTTGTCATCCTGATTATTGGGACGATCACGATTGTTACTGCTTATTTAGCAGTAACAAATTTTGGACACGAATTTGGAAAAGTACTTGGACAAGAAGAAATTGAAAATGCCGGTCAAACCCTGACAAATTATGAAGAGTCAAAAGCAATCTATATCGGTGATCAGAAATACTTACCAGATCCCGATGTATATACGTTTCTTCTCGGTGGGGTTGACAAGTTTGGCACGGTAACAGAAAGTGATTCCTACATTAATAATGAGCAGATCGACTTTCTCGCCCTGATTGCCTACGATAAAAACAAAAACAGCTGTAAAATTTTGATTATCAACCGCGACACGATGATGGAAGTACCGGTACTTGGCTTAGGCGGCAAAAGCGCCGGCACCGCCTATCAACAAATTGCTTTGTCTCATACTTATGGAACCGGCCTGAAAGATAGTGCGGAAAATACCGTCAACGCCGTGGAAAAACTGCTGGGCGGCATCACCGTCGACAATTACGCGATTATGAAAATGGATGCCATTCCCATCTTAAATGATATGGTGGGCGGGGTTCAGGTTGTGATCACGGAAGATCTCAGCGTCATTGATCCCAGTTTTGTACCGGCGCCTCCGGAGACCTCGGAGACCCCGGTGACCCCGGTGAACTTAACCGGCGATTTGGCCTTGCAATTTATCCGCCGCCGGATGGATGTCGCGGACGGCACCAATTTATCGCGGATTCGTCGGCAGGAACAGTATATTAACGGCTTTTATAACAATTTAAGACTGCGGGTGGCCGAAAACGGCAATTTTCTAGTTAAAGCCTTTGGTACCGTGGAAGATTATCTGACCACCGATTGTGATTATGTGAAGATGAATGAGTTTCAGAACTATATTAAAACCTATCCCGAAGCAGCCATTTATACGATGGCCGGCGAAGCCCGACAGGGCCCGGAATTTATTGAGTTTTACCCGGATCAGGGAAATTTGACCCAGGTAACCGTTGATCTTTTTTATAAGCTGGCAGAATAGCATGGCAGCAATTTTTATTGGTTAGAGGTATTTTGAAAATGGGGTAAGCGATGTATAAGGTCTATAAGGAAAGTTGGTTAAAGTATTATAAGTTTACAATAAGCGATTTTATCTGTATGAATATTACATTTTTATTACCGCTTATCAGTGGCATTATTACTAAAAACAACTACCGGTCGTATTTTGGATTGGCAATGATTATGTGTTTATGTTTTTATATTTACGTTATCCTAAACGATGCTTATAAGAATATTTACTGCCGCGGTTATTTCGTTGAAGCGACGTCGGTCTTATATCAGGTCAGTTTAATTTATGGATGGGTCATCTTTATTACCTTTCTTTTAAAAACCACCGCTACTTATTCACGGCTGAGTTTAACCTTCATGTATTTATTGACATTAGTGCTGACCTATTCGGTCAGGAGCCTGATTAAGGCAACCAGCAAAAAGCGTTTAAATAATAATGAGAATGCCAAGAAGGGGGTCGTGTTTACGTTCAGCGATCGCCTGGATGAACTGGACAACATTATTACTACCGTTCAAAATAATGATTGCAAGGATTACCATTTCAACCGGGTGGTGGTACTGGATAATCAGCCGGTCGACGGTTGTAAGATTCCCCAATTGCCATCTAAAGAGGCGGCCTATAAATATATCAAAAGAAATGTGGTTGACGATGTGCTGATCTTTGCCAATCATTACAATGAACTGATTTATGAAATCGAAGAAACCTGTATTTCAATGGGTGTAGTGGTCCATTATGTGCTGGGTGAACGAAAGAGTAAATATCCGAAAAAAGAAATCGTTGAGGAGTTTGGTCAGTATAAAATTGTCACCAGTGGTTTAAATGTCATCAGTGCCCGGCAATTGCTTGTTAAGCGGGCAATTGATATCATCGGCAGCCTGGTGGGCTTGCTGATTATGGCAATCTGTTGTCTCTTTGTGGCCCCGCTGATTTACATTAAGAGCCCCGGGCCCATCTTTTACTCCCAAACCCGGGTGGGGATCAACGGGCGGCCCTTTAAAATCTATAAGTTCCGGTCGATGTATCCCGACGCCGAAAAGCGCAAAGCGGAATTGATGTCCCGCAATAAAATGAGCGGACTGATGTTTAAGGTGGATAATGATCCCCGGATCATCCCCATAATCGGGCAGTTTATCCGGACCACCAGCATTGATGAACTACCGCAGATGTGGAATGTCTTAAAAGGCGAGATGTCGCTGGTGGGCACCCGGCCGCCGACGCTAGATGAGTTTAATGAGTATAGCTTTCACCATAAGTCACGACTGGCAATGAAGCCGGGGATTACCGGGTTATGGCAGATTAGTGGCCGCAGTGAAGTGACCAGTTTTGAAGACGTCGTGGCGCTGGATAATCAATATATCAGTGAGTGGCGGATGGGGTCGGATGTGAAGATACTGTTTAAGACGGTGATGGTGGTGGTTGGGCGGTGTGGAGCGGTGTGAGGATGAAGGGATAAATGATCCACTGTGGGGGGACTATGGTGGATTTTTTATTGGGAAAAGTGAGTTAAAAGCGTGGGTCAGAAATGTTTTGATGGCTGATAGAAAGACGAGAAGCTTAGGTTAATAAAAATAGTTACTTTCTTTCGAAAATATTGAAAATATTTAGAAAATACAGGATAAAGGTATTGTCAGTAGCGGTGAAGTAAAGGAAATAAAATATGGAAGATATAAAAGAGAAAAATCGATATAGTATTCTTAATACATATGTAAACGCAATCTCTATGGATGACACGATTGCTGAAGTAGAAAGTATTATTAAGAGACGTATTCCGACACAGCACGTTGTTATTAATGCGTCAAAAGTAAATCTCATGCAGAAAGATAAAGAACTCCGTAAAATTGTAAATTCTTGCCCTCTGATAAATGCAGATGGAGCATCCATTGTATGGGCAGCTAAAAATTTAGGTATTCCACTGAAAGAGCGAGTAACAGGAATAGATCTATTCAACAGGCTTGTGGAACTTGCTCACCAAAAAGAGTATAAGATATATCTTTTTGGTGCAAAAGAAGAAGTCATAGTCAAAGTAAAGAGAATATTCGAAGAAAAATACCCTAATCTACAAGTAGTAGGCTATCGAAATGGATATTTTACAGAAAAGGATGAACCGGAAATCGTTAAGAATATGGAAGAGTCAGGAGCAGATATGATGTTTGTAGCTTTTTCGTCGCCTAAGAAAGAATATTGGGTGAATAAGTATCTGCAACAGCTTAAGATACCGTTTGTTATGGGAGTTGGTGGGAGCTTCGACGTTGTAGCTGGTCTTGTCAACAGAGCTCCGATGTGGATGCAAAATAACAATTTAGAATGGTTCTATAGATTTATACAAGAACCAAGGAGAATGTGGAAACGCTATATTGTAGGTAATACAAAATTTGTTGTATTGACATATAGAACGAAAGCTAAATTAAAGACAGCAAATTGGAGGTTCTGATAATGATTAATGTTATTGGGTTAGGATATATTGGATTGCCGACAGCTCTTATGATGGCATCACATGGCATTGAGATAGTTGGTACAGATTGCAATAAGGAACTAATTCAGACTTTAAATGCTGGGAAAACTACTTTTAAGGAAGACGGTTTGGATGAGCTGTTCCAAGATGCAGTTAATACCGGTATTAAGTTTTCGACAGTGTATCAAGAGACAGATACTTATATTGTGACTGTTCCAACACCATATGATGTATTTAGCAAAAAGATAGACGCAAAGTATGTTCAAGCAGCTGTTAAGTGCGTCATGGAAGTGTGCCTTAAAGGTTCGATAATAGTTATCGAGTCTACGATTTCACCCGGTACAATTGACAAACATGTTCGTCCTTTAGTTGAAGAAAAAGGATTTATTATAGGCCAGGATATCAATTTGGTACATGCTCCTGAACGAATTATTCCAGGTAATATGATTTATGAATTATTGCATAACAATCGTACTATAGGGGCTGATAGCAGAGAAATTGGAGAAAAAATTAAAAATTTTTATTCTTCATTCTGCCAAGGTGAAATTGTTGTGACAGATATTTGTACAGCTGAGATGACGAAAGTTATTGAGAATACTTACCGTGATATCAATATTGCTTATGCTAATGAGCTTGCAAAGATTTGTCGTTCTGATAATTTGGACGTTTATGAAATTATCAGAATTGCCAACAAGCATCCACGTGTAAATATTCTTTCACCAGGCCCAGGTGTTGGCGGTCACTGTATTTCTGTTGATCCTTGGTTCTTGGTTGGTGATTATCCTGGTCTCGCGAATATCATTTTAGCAGCTAGAAAGATTAATGATTCGATGCCTGAGTTTGTCTTGGAGAGAATCTATGACATTATGAAAGAAACCAGAATAACCGACGTAAGTCGTGTTGGTTTTTATGGTCTGACATATAAAGAAAATGTCGACGATATGAGAGAATCGCCGACTCTTCAGATGTTAGAGACCATGGAAAAACACTTATGTGGTAATCTTGTAAAGGTCTATGATCCATTTATTGAAATAGATATTATCCCGAATCAGATGCATGATTTAGATGAATTCCTTGAAGCTGTTGATTTGGTTGTCCTCCTTGTTGGCCATGATGAAATCAAGAATAATATGGATAAATTGAAAGATAAAGTTATTCTTGATACTAGAAAAATTTGCGACTTAGAGGGGACGTATAGATTGTAAATTTAGGAGTATTCACTGAACGTATATAAATTGTATAAAGTATCGAGATTCTAATATCTTCATCACATTCCATTTTTACCACAAGTTATAAAAATATTGATCAGAATACTTTGGGCATCAGTTATACCTTTTCAAGCTTATATTGGTGAAGGAACAGTTTTTGGTTACCAAGGTTTACAAAATAAAGGGTGTCATATCTCGCAGAATGTTACATTAGGCGGTACATCTAACATTTATGAAGTACCGGTGCTTGGAGATAATGTGAGTATAGGTACGGGTGCAAATATAAAAGGACCGGTTCATGTTGGAAATAATATTATTGTTGGTGCTGGTGCCGTGATCTTAAATGATTTACCAGATATTTGTTGGCAGTAGGCGTGCTGCAAAGATTGTGAAACATAGTAATAATGTAGGGGGCAATTAGTAGTGAAAAAGATAATGCTTGTATTTGGTACACGTCCTGAAGCAATTAAAATGTGCCCTCTGGTACATGAATTAAAAAAAAGGGAAAGTATTAAGTCAATTGTTTGTGTTACAGGCCAGCATCGTCAGATGTTAGATCAGGTACTGGAAACTTTCCATGTTGTGCCTGATTATGATCTTTCTATTATGAAGGATAAGCAGTCTCTCTTTGATGTTACTGTAAATATTCTTGAGAGTATCAAAGCTGTATTAGAAGAAGTAAAGCCTGATGTTTGCTTGGTGCATGGGGATACAACCACTTCATTTGTGACATCTCTTGCATGTTTCTATCTCCAGATACCAGTCGGTCATGTTGAAGCCGGTCTTCGCACATATAATATCTATTCTCCATATCCGGAAGAGTTTAACCGACAGGCTGTAGGTATTATCAGTCGGTTCAATTTTGCACCAACAGAGTTGGCAAAGAAACATCTTCTTGATGAGGGAAAAGATGCTTCCACCATTTATGTTACTGGAAATACAGTTATTGATGCTATGCAGTATACGGTAATAGAAGATTATCATCATCCGGAGTTGGATTGGGTTGGTAATGGAAGAATGATTTTTATTACAGCTCACAGAAGAGAAAATCTTGGACAGCCAATGCATAATATGTTTCGGGCAATCCGCAGAGTACTGGATGAGCACCCCGATGTAAAAGCAATCTATCCGATTCATATGAACCCTATTGTACGTAAGGCTGCTGATGAAGAACTCGGAGATAGCAAGCAGATCCGTATCATTGAGCCAATTGAAGTATTTGACTGTCATAATTTTGAGGCAAGATGTCATTTGTGCCTGACAGACTCCGGTGGAATCCAAGAGGAGTGTCCTACTTATGGTAAACCTGTTCTTGTTATGCGAGACACAACAGAAAGACCTGAAGGGGTAGATGCGGGTACATTGAAACTTGTTGGAACAAATGAAGATATGATTTATGAGTGGTTCACAAAACTGCTCGATGATGAGGAAGAGTATGCAAAGATGGCTCATGCAGCAAATCCGTATGGCGATGGTCATGCAAGTGAAAGAATTGCAGATGTTTTAGAAGCAGAATTATAAGAGAAGGAGGGAGCAACAGAAATGATAAAAATATTAATGTGCGGGAATCATCCGACGAATAAAGGCGGAATGACAAGTGTTATCAACCAGATTTGCGAATATGATTGGAAGCAAGATGATATTCAATTGAGCTTTATCCCAACCTTTAAACCCGGAAATTCTGCTGTTAAGATTTTGTTTTTCTGTTGCTCTTATTTTAAACTCATAAGTAAAATGATTTGCGATAGACCTGATATTGTCCATGTCCATATGTCATATAAAGGTAGTTTTACTCGTGCATTTTCAATTCATTTGTTGTGCAAACTCTTAGGGGTAAAGGATGTTATTCATCTTCATGGGTCGGAGTTTGAAAAATGGTATGATTCCTCCAGTGAGTTAAAACAAAAGAAAATCAGAAAGTTACTTAGAGAATGTAGTCAATTTATAGTTCTTGGAGATAAATGGAAAAAAGTTATTAGTCGCATTGAATCTACTACAAAAATATATGTTATTAGTAATGGTATAAAGATACCTGAAAAGACGGTTCAGTGGAGAGTTGATTGTTGTAAAATCCTATATTTAGGAGTTCTAATTCCAAGAAAAGGACTTTCTGATTTGTTAAATGCGATAAAAAGGCTAAAGGATACAGGTTCTATTAGCAATATGCATTTTATAATTGCCGGCACAGGATCCGATGAAAAGAAACTAAAAACAGAGGTTGAAAAAATGCACCTAAACGATAAGGTGGAATTTGTTGGCTGGGTTTCTGGAGATAAAAAAACATATTATTTAGAACATTGTCAGGTAATGGTGTCGCCTTCTTATAATGAAGGTCTTCCCATTTCCATTCTAGAAGCTGCGAGTTATGGGATGCCTATTGTAGCGACAGATGTTGGAGATATAGCATCTGTTGTTTTAGATAATATCAGCGGTTTTTTAATTAGACCTGGTGATATTGAAGCATTAACGGATGCATTAGGAAAAGTATCAATGAAAGAAAACTATAAAAATATGTCTATTAATGCTAGATGTATAGCTGTAGATAAATTTTCTATTGACATTTTTTTGAAAAAACTATTTGAAGTATACAGAAATGTTTATCTGTCAAAATAAATCATTGAGATAATAATAAAGAGGAATGTAAATTGGAAATTTTATACTATTTTCGGCAACAACAAACTCCGATGTATTTGTGGCAAAATGTTCACTTTATTGATGAATTGAGCCACCACGGTATTAATATTGAAGTTTTTAATCCGCTGAATTTTAAAAATGTTGATCTTGCTAATGCAAATCTTATAGGACAGTTACAAGAAAAGAAATATGACATGTTTATGACATGCCACAATGAGAAACTGTTATATATAGACACATTGAAGGAAATAAAAAAGCTTGGTATTCCGAATCTTTTAATTTGTTTTGATAATCTTCTTATTCCATATGAACATAAAAAGGTATGTGCATACTTTGATTTGGTATGGTTAACTGCAATTGAAACCAAGCATATGTTTGATCGTTGGGGAGCCAAGACTGTTTTTTCGCCGTATGCTGCAAATCCTTATAAATATTATTACAAGGTAGCTGATTTAGAGCGCAATAAGATGGTCTTTAATGGAACTCCTTATGGTAGTAGGGCTAATATGATAAATAACATTACCAGCGCTGGTATACCAGTTGATGTTTACGCAAATGTAAATAATGGTAAAGTGGTAAAGAAAAAGCATACCATTACGGAATATATGCAGAAAATGGTAAGGTTTTTTTCGTTCTCTATAGGAAGAAAAGTTCTTTGGTCTGCTTTAAAGCAAAAAGTAAGAAAACATTCCTTCATTAAAGATAATAACTCCTTGGTTATTCGTCCAGGCGTGGAATTTGATGAAATATCAAAACTATATTCAGAATATTCACTGTCTTTATCCAGCACATCAGCGAGAGACACAGGTATTTTAAAAAATTCAGTCGAAGTGATTGTGCTGAGATGTTTCGAAATACCTATGAGCGGCGGTATACTATTTTGCAAATATAATGAAGAACTGTCGAGGTATTTTGAAGAAGATAAGGAAATAATTTTTTACAGAACAGAAGAGGAAATGATACGGAAAGCAAAATACTATTTAGACCCAAAAAGAGATGCTGAAAGAAAACAAATAAGAATGTGTGCGAGAAAACGTGCGGAAAGTGAGCATACTTGGATGAAAAGATTCGAATTGGTCTTTTCGGAATTAGGACTTCTTTATAAGGAATAAGGCATTTTAGGCAGGCAAAGAAAGGGGTATAGATTATGAAGGTAGTTCATATAGAATCGGGTTTGGGAAATCAAATGCTGGGGTATGTAGAGTATCTTGCAATTAAGAAAAATCATCCCACAGAAAAATGTTATATAGAAACAATTATTTATGAAATACCAGAAGCCTCGGAATATATATGTCAGTGGAATGGATATGAGCTGGATAGAATATTCGGGCTTGATTTGCCTAATATTAGAGACTTGTTTTCAGATGAGGCATGGGAAAAGGTTATTGATGCTGTAAAAGAAAGTAGATTTTGGGAACATTCCTGGAATTATCCGGAAGCGATAGTAAATGCTTTAAATATATATGGTAATTTGAATTTAAGTAATATTTGCGTTTCTAATGATATTAAGCGAAATAGAGGGTGGTTACGAGAAAAGTTGTCAGAATTCTTCAAGACAGATTTAGGATATAACATTCGACGCAAAATAATAGAGTATAACCCAAATAGAATTATAGCAAGAACAAAACTACCAGAACGATTATTTTTTGTTGATGAAAGAGACTTGCTATGCGGATTTACATTACTATTTAGATTTAGAGGAAATCAAATTGAAACTTTAGAAAAAGAAATACGGAAATCGTTTGTGTTTCCAGAATTTATTGAAAATAATAATATAGAAGTAGCTAATCAAATCATGTCTTCAGATTCCGTAGCAATTCATGTCCGGAGAGGAGATATGGTCGGAGGTACCCAAAAGTATAACAGCGGGGGATATTTCCGGAGAGCTGTAAAATTAATAAAAAGAGAAGTGTCTAATCCGCAATTTTATATTTTTAGTGATCCTGATAGTGTGACATGGGCAAAAAACAATCTGAAAATGCTTGGATTAAACCGGGATGATTGTATTAAATTTGTTGATTGGAATAAAGGGAAAGAAAGCTATAGAGATATGCAGCTTATGACTCTGTGTAAGAATTGTATAATAACATTGAGCTCTTTTAGTTGGTGGTCTGCTTTTCTAATTGATTATAAAAATAAGATAACAGTTTCGCCTGAGGTTCAGATAAATACAACACATCATTGTTGAGTTACAGGAGACGGAGCTATGGCAATACCAAAAAAAATACATTATGTTTGGGTTGGGAATGGTCAAAAATCACCGTTGATACAGAAGTGTATTGATTCATGGAAAAGAGTTCTTCCAGATTACGATATCATCGAGTGGAATGAAAGTAATTACGATATTCATAAAAATCCATATATTGATAAGGCTTATTCAGAGAGAAAGTGGGCGTTTGTAGCTGACTATATCAGGTTTGATGTTCTCTATGAATATGGGGGGATTTATTTTGATACAGATGTTGAATTGATAAGAGAGATTCCGGAAACAATTATTCAGTATAAAGCGTTTGCTGGTTTTGAAGACATGGGATATGTTAATCCAGGATTAGTGTTTGCATGTGAACCAAGATGTTTAATAGTGAAGGAAATACTAGATTCATTTGATGGTGATGTATTTGATGATAAAGAACATTTATATACAATAAATGAACGAATGTCAGATGTGTTAGATAGGTATGGACTTGTGCGAAATAATCAGTTTCAAATAGTTGAAGATATTGCTATATATCCTTCTGATTTTTTCTGTGCATATGATCAGATTTTAAAAGAACCTTGTATAACTGACAATACTATTTCTGTACATCATTATGCAGCAACCTGGAGAAGTAATGGACTCAAGTTTAAAATGAAGCTTAGAAATATAATAAAGCATGTAATTGGGCGAAAAAACTTCATTAGATTAATTGAACTGAAACAACGATTCAAGTAGCCTAGATTGGGAGAAAATGGACTTGAAATTAAAGATAAAACGTATAAACATTCAGATTTATTTTATTTTGATTATATCCATGTCTTATCTGTATCTTATTGACATTAAGACAGGAATTCTAGGTGTGACATATGAAAATATAAGTTATTTAATATGCCTTGTATGGTGTTCATATTGGATATGGAAAACATCATGGAAAAAGAAGGGGAAATTTGAATATACGCCTTGGGTTCTGGGGGGCATAGGGTTAGTATTAGTTTGCATGATTCAAAGTTCTATTTTATACCATCAAAGTATAGTAGATACATTGAGTCCGCAGAGAAGAATATTGGTCTGGTCATTGGTGTATTTTGCAATCTCGAGTATATTAAAAAATGGGTATATAAACAAGAGTTCTTTTGTAAAAATTTTAGAGAATATTGGAATAATACAGCTGTTACTGTGCTTTATACAGTACTTCCTTTCACAAAACGTGGAGCTTCTTCATGTTTACACAATAAATAGTACGGCTAGAGGACTAAGGTATTATTATATGCCAATACTATTTGTTTTTTTAATGTTTGTGAAATTGGATAGTTTTACAACTGATAAGGGAATAAGAAAAATTAAAGATTTAGTCATTATTGCAGCAATACTTTTGGAGATTGTAGTAGTTCAGAAATATCGTATGACCAGTATTGGCCTTTTGATTTGTTTGATTATATTTGTTTTATTGATGATAAATAGGCAACAATATAAGATTGGATATGTCATTTTAGGATGTATAGTTGTTGGATTTTTAATAAGCACCGATTATTATCAGAACATTTTGAACGCGATATTTTCTGGCGGAGATGCTTATTTAGCTACTAGAACGAGTGGCAGAACCTTTTATTTGGCATCAATTGCTAGCCATCCAATCCTAGGTTGTGGTTATCCTAGTGCAAGTAATGTATTATCATTGAATGCGTCTGGAAATAATGAAGGCATCTTATTAAATGATAATGGTCTTATAGGTTTTGTTTATTTGTATGGTTCTTTTGGATTAGTCTGGTTTATAACATTATGGATTAAGTTGCTACGAAATGGATGGAGTATATTTAAGAAATATAATTTAATGGTGTATTTCTTGTTTCCATTATTTTTTATCATTACCAGTTTGACAGAAGCTCATTGGTATTGGGAACATGGATATTTCTTCTTGATGATTTTTCTTGCTCTAATTGAGGAATATAAGGGAGCTGATGATAACAATAATAATTGTTGCTGAGTAGATAAATCCCTTTGTTACATGGCGAATAGAATGGAGGCTGAATTTAGTATTTATGGTTAGTCAAAAGTCAATTAAGAAGAACATGTTTATGAGTATAATCCTGACTACTTCGAACTTTATTTTTCCTCTAATTACTTATTCATATGTAGCACGAGTTTTGGGAACAGTAGGGACGGGAAAAGTTGCTTTTGTAAATTCTATTTTGTCTTATTTTTTATATATTGCCATATTAGGAATACCTGGGTATGGGCTTAGAGAATGTGCCAAAATTCGAGATGATAAAGAGAAGCTATCACATTTGGTTCAAGAATTATTGATTATAAACTTAATATCTACTGCTATCGCATATGCATGCTTAACTGCCGCGGTTTTATCAGTTCCTAAATTAGAGAGTTATAAAGCTCTCTTTGTTATAATGGGAGTTTACATTTTCTTGAATACAATAGGTTTAGAATGGGTTTATAATGCTTTAGAGGAGTATAGATATATTACTATACGCTCTATTACATTCAAGATAATATCTGTGGTGCTAACATTTTTATTAATCCGTTCAGAAAGCGATTATTTGTTTTATGGCTTCTTGACGATTTTTACCATGTCAGCATCATATATTTTAAATTTTATAAATTTAAGGAAATATGTTTCGCTAAAGAAAAAAGCCAAGTACAATCTGAAACGACATTTGAAGCCCATTATGTTTTTTTTCTCAGCGTCAATTATTATAACATTGTATTCCAACTTTGACGTTTCTATGCTGGGGTTTATTGGTACTGAAGAGCAGGTTGGATTATATTATGCAGCACTTAAAATAAAAGCGATGATTTTATCGCTTTCTACCGCAGTCACGGCTGTTATTGTGCCAAGAATGTCGTATTATATAAAAAATGGCAATAAAGAGCTTGCGAAGAATTTGACGGAAAAATCCTTGAGAGTCTCATTTCTTTTGGCGATCCCTATTGCGTTATATGTAGTAGTATTTGCAGAAAACTGTATTGCATTTTTATGTGGAAGCGAATTCCTTCCGGTAGCAAATACATTGAGAGTACTCATGGTATGCATAGTACCGTTGGTCATGAGTAATCTGTTTGGCAATCAGATTCTTATTCCACTTGGAGATGAAAAAAGATATTCCCTGAGTGTTTTTGTTGGAATGTGGATAAACATAATTTTGAATGCAATTATGATTCCGTTTTGGGGGGCGTTTGGCGCTGCTATTGGAACGTTAGTAACAGAAAGCTGGAACGTACTTTGTATGAGCGGTGGCTTAGCCAAAGAATATAGAATGTATATTTTTTCTAGAATTACATTGTGGAAATATTTTGTTCCGTTGATATTAGCAACGGTAATAAGTTTTATAGTTGGTAGATTTATAAGTGGAGTGTATGTAATAGTACAATTAGCTTTGACAGGAAGTGTTTTTTTCATAGTTTATTATGTCTCTTTGCTAATAATTAAAGAACCTATCCTGATGCAGGTATGTGATAAAATGAAAAGGAGATTTAAAGATGAATGAAATATGTATTTTAACGCAGTAGAATTTTCTGAAGAATATCTGTAGGAGAGGAGGCTCTTTTTATGATCAGTGAAGATTCTAATATATATATAGCAGGTCATCGAGGTATGGCTGGATCCGCAATATACAGAAAGTTAATTGAAAAAGGGTATACAAATTTTGTACTAAGAACGTCTAAAGAACTGGATTTAACAGTACAGGCGGATGTAGAGCAGTTTTTCAACAAAGAAAAACCGGACATTGTTATTTTGGCGGCAGCTAAAGTTGGAGGTATTATGGCCAATATCCAGTCGCCAGCTGTTTTCCTTTATGATAATTTGATGATTCAGAATAATATTATCAATTCAGCGTATAAAAATGGAGTAAAGAAACTGGTATTTCTTGGCTCTTCATGTATTTATCCGCGGGAGTGTCCGCAACCGATGAAAGAGGAGTATCTTCTAGACGGTAAGGTTGAGCCTACGAATGAAGGATATGCTATCGCAAAGATTGCGGGAATAAAGTTGTGTGAAATGTATAATCGTCAATATGGCACTGATTATATAAGTATCATGCCATGTAATCTTTATGGAATCGGAGATAGTTTTGACCTGGTTCGTTCACATGTTGTAGCAGCTACGATTAGGAAATTCCATGAAGCTAAGATAAATAATTCTCCAACAGTAACTATCTGGGGAACTGGAAAGGCAAGGAGAGAATTACTTTTTGTTGATGACATGGCAGATGCGTGCGTTTATCTGATGGAATCATATTCAGGCAATGATTTCTTTAATGTAGGAACCGGATCAGATGTATCTATTACAGATCTTTCGCTGATTGTAAAGGATATTGTGGGTTATGAAGGTGAACTTGTTTATGATAAAACAAAACCAGATGGCATGCCGCAGAAACTAATGGATTGTTCTAAATTGACTGAGAACGGCTGGAAATATCAGACTGAACTTAGGGATGGCATTGCAAAGACATATCAGTGGTATATCGATAACTACGAGAGGTTTAATTAAAGGTGAAATAAGAAATGGAGAAAATTGGTGTTGGTTTTGCATCAGTAACAGATATAGAAAAAAAGTATGTTATGGATGCCCTAGATGATGAAAGATTGTCTCAAGGAAAGTATGTTCAGAAATTTGAGAGAGAATTTGCATTGGTTCACGGCCAGAAATATGGCGTTATGTGCAATAGCGGAACATCAGCCCTTCACCTGGCACTTGAGACACTTAAAGAGGTTGACGGCTGGGATGAAAATACGGAAGTGATTGTCCCTACAATTACATTTATTGCGACATCAAACTCAGTTTTACACACTGGGCTGAAGGTTGTGTTTGTGGATGTGGAACCTGATACCTATAACATGGATCCTAAAGAAATAGAAAAACACATAACGGATAATACAAAGTGCATCATCCCCGTACATACCTTCGGTATGCCTTGCAATATGAATGCAATAATGGAAATCGCTAAGAAACACAATTTGAGAGTGGTCGAGGATTGTGCGGAAGCTCATTTTGCCAAGGTGGATGATAAACCGGTTGGTAGCTTTGGCGTTATCACATGTTTTAGCACATACGTTGCACACACCATTACAACAGGAATCGGTGGTGTTGTTTGTACAAGCGATAAAAATTATATGGAGATTCTACGTTCGCTTGTTGCTCATGGCAGAGCATGTACTTGCGAAAGATGTGTTGCATCTGATGGAAAAACTGTTTGCCCTAAACGGATGCAGTCGGATTTAGATCGACGGTTCACTTTTATTAGAATCGGTTACAGCTATCGTGTTGGTGAAATTGAGGGTGCGTTAGGTTTAGCCCAATTAGAGAGAAAAGATGAAATTATGGGTAAGAGACATGAAAATGCAAACTATTTGATTAATGGCTTGGAAAAATATGAAAACTTGATTCAATTACCTAGGCATCCAGAAAATATTGAACATACATATATGATGTTCCCAATTGTTATCAAGTCTTCCACAGGTATCACAATGAAGGAATTCGTAAAATATCTTGAAAAATGCAATATTGAAACGCGTCCGATGCTACCGTTATTGAATCAGCCAATTTATATAGAACTGTTTGGTGATATTGAAAAAGATTATCCAGTTGCAGAATATATAGATCATTATGGTTTTTATATTGGTTGTCATCATGGATTAACAATAGAACAATTAGACTATCAAATTGAAATGATAGGTAAATATCTTGATGCTTATGCGAATGAAAAGGGAGATAAATAAAATGGAAAAAGTTGCGTTAATTACAGGTGTAACTGGTCAAGACGGTTCTTATCTATCGGAATTTTTATTAGAAAAAGGGTATGATGTGCATGGTGTCATCCGCCGTTCGTCAGTAGATTATAGGGAAAGAGTTGCACATTTAGAAGATAATCCTGACTTTCACTTGCACTATGGTGATTTGAGTGATGCGATTAGTTTAATAAAAGTGATTGGAATAGTTAGACCGGACGAAATCTATAATTTAGCAGCACAGAGCCATGTTGGCGTTTCTTTTGATGTTCCTGAGTATACTGCAGATGTTGTTGCTATAGGAGTTTTGCGAGTATTAGAGGCTGTTAGAATTTGTGGATTAGAGAAAACCTGTAGGATTTATCAAGCATCAACTTCTGAATTATATGGAAAGGTTGAAGAAGTTCCGCAGAAAGAGACGACGCCATTTCATCCTTATAGTCCTTATGCTGTTGCAAAGCAGTATGGTTTTTGGATTATTAAAGAATATAGAGAAGCATATAACATGTTTTGTTGCTCTGGAATATTATTTAATCATGAATCTGAGCGAAGAGGGGAGACCTTTGTTACACGAAAAATTTCTTTAGCTGCCGCGCGAATTGCTCAAGGAAAGCAAGATAAATTGTTTCTCGGGAATCTATCAAGTTTACGTGATTGGGGTTATGCTAAAGATTATGTTGAATGCATGTGGTTGATCCTTCAGAATAACACGCCAGATGATTTTGTTATTGCAACAGGTGAACAACACTCAGTAAGAGAGTTTTGCGAAGCGGCGTTTAGTCATGTTGGCATTGAATTAAAGTTTATTGGTGAGGGCATGGAAGAGAAGGGTATCAATAAAGAAACAGGTAGAATAGTAATTGAAGTGTCACCTGATTTTTACCGTCCAACTGATGTTGTAAACTTATGGGGAGACCCATCAAAAGCAAGAAATGAATTGGGATGGAATCCAACCAAAACTCCATTTGCTGAACTTGTTCGCATAATGGTTGAATATGATGTGAAATTTGTTGAAAAAGAGAAAACTACAAAATCAGCTGACTGATTTGTAAATATAGATGGGTTTCATAAAATAACGCAGATTATATGGAGAAAAACTATGAATATTGTTCTTTTATCAGGTGGTTCTGGAAAACGACTTTGGCCGTTATCAAATGACATCCGTTCCAAACAATTTATAAAGATTTTCAGGACCGAAAATGGTGATTATGAATCTATGGTACAAAGGGTATATCGACAGATTAAGAAAGTGGATTCTGATGCAGTGGTCACTATTGCTACTTCAAAGTCACAAGTATCTTCAATTCACAATCAGTTGGGAGAGAATGTAGGGATTTCCATTGAGCCTTGCAGAAGAGATACATTCCCTGCAATTGCTTTGGCAACAGCATACTTAACAGATGTTTGTGGGATATCCGAAGAGGAATCGGTGATAGTTTGCCCAATTGACTCTTATGTAGAATCGAATTATTTTGAAGCATTAAAAGAACTTCAGAATCTTGCAGAAAAAGGTGATGCGAACTTGGTGTTAATGGGAATTGAACCAACCTACTCGAGTGAGAAATATGGTTATATCATTCCAGAAAGCAAAGATAATGTAAGTAAGGTTTCTACCTTCAAAGAAAAACCTGATGTAGCGACAGCAAAATCCTATATTAGTCAAGGGGCACTCTGGAATGGTGGTGTGTTTGCATATAAACTGAAGTACGTGCTGAATAAGGCACACGCATTAATCGATTTTACAGATTATCAAGATTTATTTGCGAAATATGAAACCTTGTCTAAAATTAGTTTTGATTATGCAGTGGTTGAAAAGGAAGATAATATTCAGGTGATGCGTTTTGCGGGGGGATGGAAAGACCTTGGAACCTGGAATACACTGACAGAAGCTATGCAGGAAGATATTGTTGGAGATGCTACTCTAAATGACAAATGTGAGAATGTTCATGTAATTAATGAACTGGATGTCCCTATTTTATGTATGGGGTTGAAGGATGTAGTAGTGTCTGCAAGTCCAGAGGGAATTCTGGTTTCAGATAAGGAACAGTCTAGCTACATAAAGCCATATGTGGATAAAATAGACCAGCAGATTATGTTTGCGGAAAAGTCATGGGGAAGTTTCCGGGTTCTGGACGTAGAAGATGAAAGTATGACCATTAAGATAACATTAAATCCCGGTTATAAAATGAACTACCACAGTCATGAGAGAAGGGATGAAGTCTGGACATTTATTTCTGGTAAAGGTCGAAGTGTTGTCGATGGCATGGAACAGCTGGTAACAGCGGGTGATGTTGTAACAATGCAAGCAGGTTGTAGACACACGATTCTAGCAGATACGGAATTGAAGATTGTGGAAGTGCAGCTTGGTAAGGAGATAAGTGTTCATGACAAAAATAAATATGAGCTTGAATTGTAATGCATTTTTGTTAAAACCAGCTGGACAGGATTATTTGTGGGGTGGTAGGCGTCTAAAAGACGAATTTTCTAAAGAATTTGATTTGACACCATTGGCAGAAACATGGGAATGTTCCACACATCCTGATGGAATTAGTATTGTTGCTAGTGGAGAGATGGAAGGGATGCTTTTGTCCAAAGTACTGAAAGAACATCCAGAGTATCTTGGAACCCATCCAAAAACTGATGGAGAGTTACCAATTCTTATTAAACTGATTGACGCAAAGAAGGATTTATCTGTTCAAGTTCATCCAGATGATGCCTATGCCAAAGAACATGAAATGGGATCTCTAGGCAAAAATGAAATGTGGTATGTTTTGGATGCTACAAAAGATGCCACGCTAGTATATGGTTTCTACCGTGATATGGACCAGGAGATTCTACGTAAGAGTCTGCATGAAGGCACAGTAGAAAAATATTTGCAGAAAGTGAAAATTCAAAAAGATGATGTGTTTTATATTGAATCAGGAACGGTTCATGCAATCGGGGCAGGTGCTTTGATTGCTGAAATACAGGAGAATTCAAATCTCACTTATCGTCTTTATGATTATAACCGTCTGAATAAGAATGGAAAAACAAGAGAATTACACATCGATAAGGCATTGGCGGTAGCAAATTTAAAAGGGAGTGTAGCACCGAGACAGCCTATGCGTGTATTAAAATATAAAAGAGGTTATGCATCAGAGTTTTTGTGTAGGTGCAAGTATTTCCAGGTGGAACGGGTATTGATAAATACGGAACGGACGAGGACGATGGCAGACTTCCAGACTGATGGTAATTCCTTTCAGGTTCTATTGTGCGTGGATGGTTGTGGGATCTTGTTTGATGAAAATATACCGCTTAATTTCTTTAAGGGAGATTGCATCTTTATTCCTGCAAACTCCGTACCTTTAAAATTACATGGAAAGGCACAGCTGTTAAAAGTAAGCTGCTAGTGGTAGCGGTGCCACTGAAACCTCCGAAAAATGGGTTAGCGGTGCCACTGAAACCTCCGAAAAACGAAGCCACCTGTAAATCTATACAATAACACGAATAAATATGCTCGCTCTAATCTCACAACGAAATTTATTGATTAACTACCCCATAATAGCAACTAAAATAGCCAATAGTGGGTATAAAGAAATCATGTAAAACGTTGTATACAAGGGGGTTTCAGTCCATGTTGAAAAAAAACAGACCGCAATTAGATATGTTTGATCATATCATCTTTGAGAAGTTGGTGCCCAAGGATCACCTGCTAATAAAAATTGATTCAATCATCGATTTTTCATTCATTTATGACTTGGTAAAAGATCAATATAGTCCAATTGGCCGTGGTTCGAAAGATCCGGTCATGCTGGTTAAAATTTTTCTTCTGGAATACTTGTATCGACTTTCCGATGTCGAAGTTGTAAAACGAATTCAAACAGATATTGTGTTCCGATGGTTTTTAAATCT
>NZ_JBGSHG010000092.1:0-51193 GCF_041752335.1 Acetobacterium sp.
CCTGATTAAGAGTCAGGTGCTCTAGCCAACTGAGCTAAGGGAGCAATAGTGGTGCCGAAGGCGGGACTCGAACCCGCACGTGATCACTCACAACGGATTTTGAGTCCGTCACGTCTGCCAATTCCATCACTTCGGCGTAAACTTCATGTCCACAGGACACTGTCATAAATAATAACACAGCTAAAAATAAAAATCAATGATTTTTTTAATTTTTAAATTAATTTTCTTAAAACAAAAATACGACAAAATTTTATCTTGTTTTTTCAATTTTATAGGTTACTATAAGTTAATAATGGAGTGGTTATTAACAAAGAATTTATTCGCCACTCCAATAATCCTATTTCCAGAAAGCAAGGTGACGTGATGAGTATGTTTGAAAACCACAAAACAATCGCATATAAGGAGTTCCGAGAGTTTGTAAATGAATCTGTTCTTGAACTGATCAAAAAAACAAAAGTTAAAAAATGCAACGGCTGTATTGATTTTGTATTCGATGAAGAAACCTCCACGGGGCATTGCGAGGCACTGGAAACCACCTGGCCGGTAAAAAACCCCGCAGCGGTCCAACGATTGACTGATTGCTATATTTGCGATCTGAAAGCCATGAAATAATAAATTGCAACACCGATCATCTGATCGGTGTATTATTTTGTCCAGATTTCCTATTTTTCTCACCTATTATTTTAAATAGAAGGCTTTTTTGATTTTCTGACAAATTTCTTCAGCGGTCCAGGTTTCTGTCGAAATTTTAAGATCGCAGACATCGTAATACTTCTGCCGTTCGGCCAGCATTTGCCTGATCCGCAACAGCGGATCTTCACACCTGAGCAAGGGCCTGGTATGATCGTCTTTGACTCGCCCATAGATTGTTTCCGGCTGGGCTGACAAGCTGACCACAAAAGCCTTTTCCATTAATAATTGACGATTTCTTTTAAACAGAATAATCCCGCCGCCGGTGGAAAGCACCGTATTTTCCATGCTTAACGCCTTTTTCAAGGCCTCATGTTCGGCATCCCGGAAGGTATCTTCCCCCATCTGGGCAAAAATGTCCGTTACCGACCTGCCCATGTCCGCTTCCACCATGGCATCAGTATCTAAATAATCATATTCCAGTTCCCGGGCCAGCAGGGGCCCGATGGTGGATTTTCCGGTTGCCATAAAACCAATCAAGGCAAGGCATTTTATTTTATTTTTATTTTTTTCACTTTTCATCTGCATTTATTCCCTCCTCAAGCAATTTTTTTCCCACCACCGGATCCGGAAAAATCCCGGTCCATAATTCAAAGGCCAAAAGTCCCTGGTACAAGAGCATTTCCAACCCGTTTTCGGTCTGCGCACCGATCGCCTGGGCATCCTTCAGCAATTGTGTTACGGCTGGGCTGTAGATCATATCATAAACCAACAACTCTTTTTTTAGCAGTTCTTTGGGAAGCGGTGATTGTAAGGCGGTATCGGCCATCCCCAGACTGGTTCCGTTAACCACAACCATCGCCTCATCCACGGCTTTTTTCAGCGCCTCAGGTGCCATTTCGATGGCCTGCGCTTTCCCCGGCCAGCTCTTATTAATCTGGCTGACCAGCTCTTCAGCTTTTGCAACCGTACGATTGGCAATGATAACTTTTTTGATTCCCCAGTCGGCCAAAGCCATGGCCACGGATTTAACGGCGCCTCCACACCCTAAAATCAGAATGGTTAATGCATCCTTGGGAATTTCACCAATTTTTGATTCAATCGATTTAATAAAACCAAATCCATCGGTATTGTAACCGACCATCTTCTCGTCACGGTAAACTACCGTATTAACGGCCCCGATTTTTTCGGCTAAGGGATCCAATTGATCTAAAACTTTCATGATCTCCAGTTTATGGGGTTTGGTGATATTGAATCCGCCAAAATTCATCAGTCTGAAGCCATCGATCAGTTTTTCCAGATCCTCAGACTTGACCGCAATCGGCAGGTAAAGGGCATCCACAGCGGTTTCTTGAAATAATCCGTTGTGTAGTTGGGGGGATAAGCTTTGGGCTATGGGGTCGCCGATAACGGCATATATTTTGGTAGTAGCTGAAATTTTCATGCGCGCCCTCCTAAAAATTTATCGATTTATCTGCATTGTAACACAGGTTGAAGGGCTGGTAAATAATCACAAATGACCTTCTTCTGATTTTTTTATTATTATGCATTTAATTGTATAAAGTCTTTGCGCCTCACCGTTCCTGTGTTATAATTTCAAAGGAAAAAGAAAAGAACGGAGGAAATGTTTTGGACAGTCGAAGAATTATACAAGTGGAGGAAAAGGTGCCTTTGAAGATGCTGGTGCCGCTAAGCTTACAACATATGTTTGCGATGTTTGGCGCATCTGTTTTAGTGCCCTTCCTCTTTGGAATCAACCCGGCCATCGTACTCTTTATGAATGGTGTGGGAACGCTATTATTTATGTTTATCACCAAGGGCAAGGCCCCGGCTTATTTGGGTTCCAGTTTTGCCTTCTTAGCGCCGGCCGGTATTGTGATTGCCACCTGGGGGTATTCCTATGCCCTCGGCGGTTTTGTGGTCGTTGGTTTATGTGGCTGTATCCTGGCCGGCATTATTTATAAGTTCGGGATTGAGTGGATCAACGTGGTACTCCCCCCGGCAGCGATGGGCCCGGTAGTCGCCCTGATTGGTCTGGAGTTGGCCGGTACAGCCGCCAGCACGGCTGGCATTATCAGCAGCACCAGTTATGTCCTCGATGAAGCTTCCGGCCTTTATGAACAGGTGGTCACCACCATTGTTCCGGAAAATGTTATTGTTTTTCTGGTTACCCTGGCCTTTGCCGTTTTTGGATCGGTGATGTTCCGGAAATTTCTGGCGGTTATTCCCATCCTGATCGCCATTGTGGCCGGTTATATCACCGCCCTGATTACCGGTGTGGTTGGCCCGGCGACCTTTTCCGCGGTGGCCGAAGCACCCTGGTTTTCGTTACCAAACTTCCAGTTTCCGCAATTTAATCTGGAAGCAATTATTATCATTTTGCCAGTGCTGCTGGTTATTGCTTCTGAGCACATTGGTCACCAGATTGTCACCAGCAAGGTTGTGGGACGGGATCTCTTAAAAGATCCGGGTTTACACCGCTCTTTGTTTGCGGATAATTTTTCCACGATGTTATCGGGTTTAATTGGATCTGTACCAACTACCACCTATGGTGAAAATATTGGCGTTATGGCTGTTACCAAGGTCTATAGTGTCCAGGTCATTGCCGGCGCTGCGATTATTTCAATCATCTGTTCTTTTGTGGGTAAATTATCGATGCTGATCTCCACCATTCCCGGCCCGGTCATCGGCGGAATTTCCTTCCTTTTATATGGGATGATCGGTGCCGCTGGTATCCGTATTCTGGTTGATGCCCAGGTTGATTACGGCAAATCCCGTAATCTGGCCCTGACTTCAGTGGTCTTTGTGGTAGGTTTGTCCGGCATCGCCGTGACCTTTGGCAGTATTCAACTCAAAGGCATGGTTCTGGCCGCAGTGGTTGGAATGATTTTAAGCCTGATCTTCTTTATCCTGGATAAACTGAATCTGACCAATGACCGCGAAGATGAACATCTTTACGACCAACCTTAAATCACGAGTAAAATTTGTAAAAAAGAATACTGCCGTACCGACAATTGTTACATTATGTTGTTTGCATCGGGGCAGACACGGCGATAGCCTGTCCGATCCTGCGCGCAGGCAATGAGCCAATCACAAGCTTGCTTGTAGTTGGCGACTGCCCGTGACCAATGCGAAAGGAGCGTAGCGGATTTCGCATTGCGCAGCAAACAACAGATTAACAATTGGTCGGTACAGCAGTTTACCGCCAACCTGAAATAACTGATCAATTATGATCAGTTATTTTTTTGTAGCGGCTGTCGGTTGTAAAAAAACGCGATTTCTATTATACTGAGAGTAGCAAATTGATCGAAAACAACTAATCGCTATAGAAATTGAAGGGTGACCGATGAAAAATGATATGAAAATTGCCGTCTTAATTGATGCCGATAATGTATCGGATAAATATATCAAGTATATTTTTGATGAAATTTCCAACCTTGGCATGCCAACGTTTAAGCGCATCTACGGTGACTGGACCAAACCTCAGCTGGGTTCCTGGAAAACAGTATTACTAAACTATTCCATTACACCACATCAGCAATACAGTTACACCAACGGAAAAAACGCCACCGATGCAGCACTAATAATTGACGCCATGGATATTCTTTACTCCAATAACGTCGACGGCTTCTGCATTGTCTCCAGTGACAGCGACTTCACCCGTCTGGCTACCCGACTCCGGGAAGCCGGGATGTATGTGGTCGGAATGGGCGAAAAGAAAACCCCCACCCCCTTTATCTCGGCCTGCGAAAAGTTCAAATATCTGGAAGTCCTGGCCAGTGATCCGGAAGCTGCTGCGGAACAATCTGAAAGCGTCCAAAATGGAAAACAGGGCACTCAAAAAGAGGGCATGGCCAGCAAGAAAGAACTGATTCAGTCACTCAAAACCATTATCACTGAAAGCTCCGATGAAGATGGTTGGGCAAACCTGGGCGAGGTTGGCTCCCGGCTCAACAACCGCTATCCGGATTTTGATACCCGAAACTACGGCCATTCAAAACTGCGGCCGCTGATTTTATCCCTCAATCAATTTGAAATTGAAGCTCGCCGAACCAGCAAAAATCAGAATTCGCACTATGTTGTCCGCAACAAAGCAAAGCAAAGATAATGATAAGCAGTTATCGTCTTGAAAATGAGGTCTTCATAACGGATTTCTTTGAACATATTGATCCAAACAATGATCAAATCCATCTCTGCATCCTTGACTTCACGGAGTTGGCGGGCATCAGCGGCAAGCTGGGAATCAGCGACCGACTGGTTGATGAATGTCTGAACAGCCGCTCATCAAAATTCGACAGCTATGATGGCTTTGATTTTATTACCATTATTCTTCCCGAAGCCATCTGCCAGAATCTCAAACCGCAGCGGATCTGTATCTATTTCCGGGCCGATTTACTTCTTTTTGTCTCGGATCACAGCGACTTTATCAATGGTATTGTCGTCAACACCCAGACTGAAGGTATTAAGGTTCACAGCCTGGGAAAATTTTTCCATTTGTTTTTTGACAAACTTACCATTGATGACCGGGAAGTGCTAACCGCTATTGAAGAGGAAATCTCCAGCCTGGAGGAAGAATTTATCATATCCGTCAAAAATGATCTGGTCGATTACCTGATCACCTTTCGCAAGCGTCTGCTAAGTCTTAAACAGTATTATGAACAGCTTTTCGAAATCTCTGAGGCCATCGAAGAAAATGAAAATAACCTGATTGATAAAAAAGAACTGCGCTATTTTAAAATTCTGACCAATCGGATCAACCGGCTGTTTACCAATGTTCTGAACCTCCGGGATTATGGCACCCAGGTTCGGGAAGCCTACCAGGCTCAACTGGACATTAACCTGAATAAGGTCATGAAAATTTTCACCGTGGTTACTTCCATTTTCCTGCCCCTGACCCTGATTGTCGGCTGGTACGGCATGAACATCATGATGCCGGAGTTTCATTGGGAATACGGTTATCCTTTTGTGATTGTTTTATGCATGGTAGTCGTGATGGGTACACTGCTGTATTTCAAAAAAAACAAGTGGTTTTAGGGCCGCTTGTTTTTCATTTTTTAAATGATCGCCTCAAAATAAAGGCTTGCATTTTTATTCGCTATGTTGTAACATATCCACATGGTGGCATCGTTATGAGCTGCACATGATTAACGCATTAAGACAGATAATAAAATTAAAAACCTGCTCTAATCCCTGGTGATAGAGACTGAATAAAACCATGCTGTTTTGCATTTTTTTAAGTGTAATGATAGGTCTTTTTGCAGTTGTTTATTTTCAGTGCAGAGGACCTTTTTTCTTTGCCTGGATTTTAACCGCTTGCTCACGGGTTTCTTAATTCAGCGTACCAACAACCTGAATTTAAATGATACCGACCTTAATGACCTCGATAAAAAATCAGATTTTCAGCAACTTCAGGTTTGCGTGACATGTGTTTCTCTGCTCTTTGACGGAATAACCAAATACTATAAACAGGTGAAACACATGAAAATCGGATTTATTGGCGCCGGCAAAGTCGGCACTGCCATGGGCATTTTTTTCAAACAAAATAGTCTTACCCTATCTGGTTACCTAAGCCGCAGCGAGACCTCATCTCATTGCGCCGCTAAAGCAACTGACTCCCCTGTTTTTTTCGACATTCCCAGCCTTATTAACGCCAGTGAAGTGATTTTTATCACCACCGGGGATGATCAAATTTCTACGGTTATCAACCAACTTGTCCAAACCTCCTGCTTAACCCGGGATCACACTCTTGTCCATACCAGCGGCGCCCTATCCACCGATCTTTTTGATCCGCTTTTATCTTCAGGGTGCGGTTTGTGCTCACTTCACCCGATCATGAGTTTTGCTGATAGTCTCACTGCTTCTCACAACTTAAAACAAACGGTTTTTACCCTGGAAGGCAATGAAAAGGGTTTGGCCGATATACAAAAAATCCTTATGATCACCGGCAATCCCTATTCGGTGATTAACAAGAGCGATAAGGTCCTTTATCATGCTGCCGCCTGCATTCTCTCCAACTATCTGGTGACCCTGATTGATTCCGGTTTTGAACTGCTTAAGACCACTGGAATTGCCGAAGACGAAATCATGAAGGCGTTTATGCCGCTGATCACCGCCACGCTGGGAAACGTCGAAAAATCCGGAACGGTAAACGCCCTCACCGGCCCGCTGGTCCGAGGGGACGAAAACACCATTGGCAAACACATCGAAGCCATAAAAACCCAGACCCCGAAATTCCTGAATCTCTACCAGACCATGGGCTTAGCCACCATCGATATGATCAAAGACAAACGCATTGATGGTAAAACCTATGATCATTTAAAAAATCGACTAAAATAAAAAATAAAGGAAGAAACCAATGAAAAGTAAATTTACTGTCAGCTCTTTTTTTCAGGCCAAAGCAAACAAGGAAAAAATCACCATGTTAACAGCCTATGATTATTCCATGGCCAAAATCGTCAACGATGCCGGCATCGATGCGATCCTGGTGGGCGATTCACTGGGGATGGTTGTCCAGGGCTATGAATCTACCCTGGAAGTGACCATGGATGATATGGTTTACCATTGTAAAGCCGTTGCCCGGGGGGCTGAAAACGCCATGATCGTCGGCGATATGCCCTTTTTGTCCTATCACATTTCAGTGGAAGATGCCGTTCGCAACGCCGGCCGGTTGATACAGGAGGGCAAGGCCCACGCCGTCAAACTTGAGGGTGGGGTGGATCAGGTTGACAACGTCAAAGCCATTGTCAAGGCGCAGATTCCCGTCATGGGACATATCGGTTTGACTCCTCAGTCGGTTAATATGTTTGGTGGATTTAAGGTTCAGGGCAAGGACATTGCCCAGGCCCAGAAAGTTATTGATGATGCCCTGGCGCTGGAAGCGGCGGGTGTCTTTGCCATTGTTCTGGAAGGGATTCCTGAAAAACTGGCAACTCTGATTACACAAAAATTATCCGTACCGACCATCGGCATTGGTGCCGGTCGCTACTGCGACGGTCAGGTACTGGTAATCCATGATCTACTGGGCATGTATTCAGGTCAATCACCCAAGTTTTCCAAGCGCTATGCGGCACTGAATGAAACCATCCAGGATTCCGTTAAGGCCTATGTCGCTGAGGTGAAGACTGCCCAGTTCCCGGAAGAAATACATACCTTCACCATTGATGATGCGGTTATCGCAGCATTGCAGCAATAAAACCATGAAGATTGCCAAAACAGTAGCGGAACTTAAGACCTGTCTTGAAGCAATTGGCAAGGATAAAACCATCGGCTTTGTCCCCACCATGGGCTATCTTCACGATGGTCATCTGGCGCTAATCAAAGCAGCACATGCAGAAAATGATGTAACCGTCTTGAGTATCTTCGTCAATCCCACCCAGTTTGCCCCGGGAGAGGATCTGGATGCCTATCCCCGGGATTTTGACCGGGATTCACAACTTGCCAAAGCAGCCGGAACCGATCTGCTGTTCTTTCCTGATCCGACTGAAATCTATCCGACGGGTGCCTCCACCTTTGTGGAAGTAGACGGCGAGATCACCAAGAAACTCTGCGGCCAGTCCCGGCCCACTCACTTTAAAGGAGTAACCACGGTAGTCAACATTTTGTTCAATTTGATTTATCCAACCAGGGCCTATTTTGGCCAGAAGGATGCCCAGCAGGTGGCAGTGATAAAAAAAATGGTCCGTGATTTACATCTGCCGGTCCAGATTATCGTTTGCCCGATTGTCCGGGAAGCAGATGGTTTGGCCATGAGTTCCCGAAATGTGTTGCTGAATCCCGAGGAACGAAACCAGGCTCTGGTTCTCAGCCAGTCCCTGGCTTCCGCTGGAGCCCTTTATCAAGCTGGCGAAGGCTCAGTTAAGTTCTTAAAAGACAAAATTGTCAGCCAGATCAGTTCCATGCCCCTCACCTGCATAGATTATGTTGACATTCTCGACTTTGAAACCCTGGAAAGCATCGAAAGCATCGCATCGCCGGCCCTGGCGGCCGTAGCCGTTCGCTTTGAGAAAACCCGGCTACTTGATAATATCATTTTAGATTAAGAGGTAAATCATGTATATCACCCTATTTAAGTCAAAGCTCCATCGGGCAACGGTCACCGAAGCAGATCTCAATTATGTGGGGAGCATCACCATCGATGTGGAGCTGCTGGAACAGGCAGATATTCTTCCCGGTGAAAAGGTTCAGGTGGTCAACGTCAATAACGGAGAACGTTTTGAAACCTATACGATTGTGGGAAAACGGGGCAGCGGCGTGATCTGTGTCAATGGCGCCGCCGCCCGACTGGTTCATAAAGGGGATAAGGTAATCATCATCGCCTATGCCATGATCGACCGGAAAGAAGCTCTGGATTTAAAGCCCCGGGTCCTGATTCTGGATGATAACAATCATGTGACCGCACTTAAGGACCTTGAGGTTCATGGTCAGACTCAATAATCCTTAGCCATTCATTCTCAATAATGTTTTAACAACAAAGCCAGGTATGATTTTTCATACCTGGCTTTGAGTTTGTCGCTTAAGAATTAACGCCGTGTGCGGGCGAGGATCTGACCCTTGGTCATCACGGATCGCCCCTTATATATAATGGTAGTGGCCTTATTCTAATTCCTTACACTCCCATCAACACTTCAACCTGATGATTTGCTTTATCATTGACCAGGTTGATAATATTTCTGGTTGAGATGATCCCATCGACGGAAATTGTTTTGACGCCTTTATGGACCCCATCCGGATTCTTAACTTTTATTTGATAGTCAGTTTCCAGGTAGTGATAGCTGATCTGATATTCTTTCATTCTTTCGGGAATGCATGGATCCATGACAATGATTTCGCCATTTTTTTGGAACCCCAGAATATATTCCAGGCCAGCCCGGTAGATCCAGCCAGCGGCACCGGTATACCAGGTCCAGCCACCTCTGCCCGTATGGGGATAGGTGGAATAAACATCGGCAGCAAACACATAGGGCTCGACCTTATAGCGGGTATAGTCTCGCATGTTGGTGGTATGGTTAATCGGGTTAATGAGTTCAAACAGTTCCCAGGCTTTATCGCCATCACCCAGTTTGGCAAAGGCAATGATGGCCCAGGCCGCTGCATGGGTGTATTGTCCCCCATTTTCCCGAACACCCGGAATATAGCCCTTGATGTATCCAGGCTCCAACGCGGACTTGTCAAAAGGTGGGGTCAGCAGCTTGATCAGACCGTCTTCACGGCTGACCAGATAGTCTTCCAGTGAATTCATGGCCGTAAGCGAACGCTCGCTTTCCCCGGCTCCGGAAATGACTGACCAGCTTTGAGCAATGGAGTCGATTTTACACTCGCTGTTCCCAGCCGACCCCAGGACATCACCGTTGTCGAAATAAGCCCGACGATACCAGCTGCCATCCCAGGCATTTTTTTCGATGGCCGCCATAATCTCTACTTTGACGCTCTGATACTTTTCGGCCCGTTCCAGGTCTCCTTTTTCTTTACAAATGGGAATAAACAAATCCAGATTGGCAATCAGGAACCATCCTAACCAGACACTTTCACCCCGGCCCTTATTACCGACGGTATTCATCCCGTCATTCCAGTCCCCGGAACCCATCAGTGGCAGTCCATGTTTCCCAAATTTCAGAGAAATTTCTAGTGCCCGCAGACAATGCTCATACAAGGATGCCGAAGTCTCAATTTTCCAGGGGATGCCGCATTTTTCATCTTCAAATTCGCCTAATTCTGGCTCCTCGATAAAATTAACCACTTCTTTAAGAATTTGCCAGTCACCGGTGATCCGGATATACTCGGCGGTGACATAGGGCAGCCATAGTCGGTCATCGGAAAAATGGGTCCGGGTTCCCAAACCCATTGGTTCATGCCACCAATGCTGAACATCGCCCTGAATGTACTGGTGACTGGCATGGAGCAGGATTTGTGCTCGGGTAATTTCTGGCCATAAATTGGCAATGGATAAGGAATCCTGGAGCTGATCTCTGAATCCGAATGCGCCACCGGCCTGGTAAAATCCTGATCTTCCCCATAGTCGACAGGAGATCACCTGATACTGCAGCCATCCATTGACCATCAGATTGATGGAATCCGTTGATGTTTCCACCTGGATCACTCCCAGCTTGCTTTTCCAGAAACCGATGACTTCGTTTAACGCATCCTGAACAGTTCGCAGCTCACGATACTTCTGGCTCAGCATTATCACCTCATCCTGATTATTGGCTGCCCCCAACAGGAAGGCGATATCTTTCCGCTCATTTGGTCCCAGGGTGACCTTTACCTGGATCGCCCCACAAGGATCAAAGCCAGCGCCTAAAGCCCCGTTAAGACTTATGTCAGCCAGACTTTCCGGAGATGACATATCGCCGGTACCAAAAAAGGCTTTGCGATCACTGGTAACCGACCGCTTAGTAATTGATGCATCAATAAATAGTATTTCTCCCGGAAATCCTTCATTATAGGGGTTTCTCATTAACAGCGCTCCGGTTTCATCCTGATCGGCATTGATGTGCAGGGCCGTGGCCTGATCACTGACCCCCATTACTGGCCGGATATAGTAAGTCAGGGTGAGATGCCGTTCCTGATTTGATTCATTTTTTAAATTAATCAGGCTTATTTTTACGGCATCTGTTGTCGGAACAAACTGGATCATGCGTTGTTTGATGCCGTGACTGGCATGTTCAAAGTTGGTATAGCCAAATCCATGCTTGATGGTATAATCTTCCACTTCCCGAATCGGCAGCGGGGTGATGGTCCAGATTTCTCCGGTATCCCCATCGCCCAGATAAATCACTTCTCCCGGTGGATCGGATACCACATCATTTGACCAGGGTGTGAGTTTGTTTTCCCGGCTGTTTTGATACCAACTATAGCCGGAACCTGATTCTGAAACCATAAAGCCGAAGCTGGGGTTGGCAATCACATTCACCCAAGGCGCCGGGGTATTCTCACCATTTTCCAGATGGATAATATACTCACTGCCGTCTTTTTTGAATCCGCCAATGCCATTATTGTATAAGCGTTCTGGTTCATCGGTTGGCAATAAGGGGTAATTGATGGGCTTGTTCATCACCACTATTTTTTCGGGAATCAATCTGGCTGTTGGTGTTTCTCGAACACATTCAAGTTGTTCCCGCAGGGTTCCCATACCACCTTTCAAAATCACCCGGGCAACTGCATAGAGTAGCGGTATGTCTGTCGCAGCTATTTTATTTTTTTCCAGAATAAAGAGGTCCTCACTAATTTTTAACATTTCCTGGGTTTGTTTGGATAAGACCATATCAGAAATCAGCGCATACAAGGGCAGTGAATAAGAATATTCCTCTTCACTTAAGATCACCAGATCCACGTTTAAGCCCATCAGACGCCAGTATTCATGGGCTTTTAAAACCTCAACCAATAACTTGACCTGGTCGATGTTACATAAGTCGACCACTACAATGGGGTTGTCTCCGGAAATTCCATATTTCCACAAGGCCGACTGACCCTGGGTATTTTTGCGAATTATTTCCTGACTCATCATCTTAATAGGACTAATAAAAACAAGATGGGAGATCATATCCTGATAAAGCTCGGACTCGTCCGCATCCAGATTGAGGTATCGGGTTTCCACCTGGCTCCTTGTTAAGGCCAATTTGAAAGCACCTTCCACCGCACTGGGGGTTTCATATTTATCGATCAAATGAAGAATCGATTCTTTGCTTTCGCAGAAGGCGGTGACAAAGGAAAACTGGGCGGTTTTACCGACTTCGATGGTCACCTTGATCCGGGTACTCATCACTGGATCAAGCACCGGTCCACTGGTGCCTGACAGGGGCTTATCCTGATTGATGACCAACGGATTTTTAGTGTTGTTGCCCCGGCCGATTAACTGCATCCGATCGGTTTCATACTGGATCTCGCCCAAGATATTGCCTTTGGTCACAAGGGCATTGGCCAGCCACATGCTTTTATCGCTGTCAGATCGGGGCCGCCGATTGGCAATAAGGCATTTTCTGCTATGTTCTATTTCAGTTTCGACAAAAAGATTGCCAAAGGCCGGATGAGCAATATCCCCGGCCTGGGATGCCATGACCAGTTCAAAATAGCTGGTCAATTCCAGGGTACAGGATTTTTTGCCGTTATTTTTCAGGGTAATTCGTCTGATTTCGACGTTGTCGCCAGATGCTACAACTATCTCCATTTTCGTCTCAATGTCACCATCAGTGCGCTTGAAGGTAGCTTTGTCAGCGGTAAAAACCACCTCATATTGATCCGGTTTTTGATTAAACGGCGCATAGGCAGCCGACCAGACGGCTTTGCTCTCGATGTTTTTTAAATAGAAAAACATCCCGTATTGATCCAGGGTGCTGTCTTCTCGCCAGCGGGTAACGGCTGCCATTTTGCTTTTGCTGTAGCCGGTTCCGCGCTCGGTAATCATCACCGAATAATTACCATTAGAAAGAATATGCGCTTTGGGCAAAATGGTATTGGGTTTTGTATAACGTCGCACGGCGCTTTTCTCTTTGGTGATCTTGCCCTTGTAGGGAACCAGCTTTTCTTTGGTACCCTTGGTAAAGATCAGGTCGGAGGAAACTTTTTCCTGAAGCAGCAGCCGGGCCGCATGGATTTCCGGATCTTCATGAAAACGGGTCTGCATGATATTAGCATTGACGCAGTTATTGAGTGCCAGTAAGCTCATGCCCTGATGATGGGCCATAAAACTTTTTACAACGGCCCGCTTTGTTTCAAAGCCCAGTCGTTCCGGGGTATAGTCGGCAGCTTCATAAAAGCCGTAGGGTCCTTCCAGACCGTCGGCCTTAAGCCGTTTAATATTCTTAATAGCCGCTTCCGGGTCAACCATCAGCGCCAGGAAGGTGGCATAGGGAGCAGTTACCGCATCTTCAATTAAACCCCGTTTAAGCCCCAACCAGGGCACGCCAATGGCCTTGTATTTGTAATCGTGGTGTTTATCCATGGCATTATAGCCGGACTCGGATGTGCCCCAGGGCATTTCCCGCTGGTTTCCATATTTCTTCTGACTCTTAATAACAAAAGAATAGGTTTCATCCAATAAGGTATTCTGATAGCTTTTCATAATCAAAAGCGGCATTAAATACTCAAACATGGTACCGGTCCAGGAAATCAGGCCTTTATAACGATCCACGGTAGTCAGTGCCCGACCCAGTTTAAACCAGTGGGAAGCCGGGATCTTACCTTTGGCGATACAAATATAACTGGTTTGACGCGCCTCTGAGGCGAGCAGATCATAGAACGAATTGGTGAGCTTGTTATCTTCCAGATTAAACCCGATACTGAACAGTTCCTTTTTCTTGTCATATAGGGGTAGAAATACCATGGCCGCAATGAGGGACTCAATCCGTTTAAGCAGCCGGGTATACTGGTCGACAAAATTCTGGCTCGCTGCCGCTGCAATGTTCAGAGCTCCGCTGGTTTCTGCCAGCCAGGCTAATTCATCGCGGTAATCGTCCTGATCCCATTTCTTGACAGACTCTGCCAATCGTTCGGTAATTGCTGCGGTTTCCTGATGACATTTTGGTAAATCAATTAAATCATTATTACTTATTAAGCGATTTTCGAGGTTTTTAATATCCTCGAAGACGTCATCCGAAGCGGCTTCTTTTTTTGCCGCAGCCATCATGCCCTCTGGTCTTTTATTAAGCATATCAATGCCCGGCAGAAAGGTTTTCATTTCGGCTCTGAACAGGGTGATCATCGCGACTACTTTTGTTTTCCAGACACCTTCATCCAGTTCCGCCATGGCGTCGGCTTTCATCAGGGTCTCCAGGGTCTGATGCCATTTTTTTAAATCCACCCTTGTCTCCAGGCTGTCACTCATCGGGATTTCCCCGTAGACAGCGTAATCGCTTTTTCCGACGCAATGAAGGGTATCCCGGATTCCACTTAAAAACCGGGGATCAATCAGGGGACTGTAAAGATAGTCTGTTAGTCCTTGTTTCAGGGTAACCAGGTAGCAGAGAAAATTTCCGCTGTCCACCGTTGAAATATAGGCCGGCCGCAGAGGTTTCAGGGTCAGAGTATCATACCAGTTAAGCAGATGACCCTGCCATTTTTCCAGCTCTTCAATGGTGACCATCGTTTTATCGATCAACTCCATCATCCGGCCGGTGCTGATATAGCCAAAGTCTCTGGCCGTGAGCGGCGCCAGCAGACCCAGCCCGATATTGGTGGGCGATGTCCGCTGGGCAAGACCTCGGGGCGGGTCTGCCTGATAATTGTCCGGAATCAGATAATGACTTTTGGCATTAGAAAAATCCTCAAAATAGCGCCATGTTTTGCGGGTAATCCGGCCCAGTTCTAGAGAATCATTTGCCGATAGCACATGAACTTTTTCCGGTTGATCTCTACTGATGAACCAGGCAATAACGGGACTGCTGACCCACATGGCGAAGAAAAGCAGACCGATCACCAATGCGTCCGGCTTAAAAAGAAGGGCCAGAATGACTGGTATCGGTGCCTGCAGCAGCGCTGCCTTCATGGTAAAAACATAACTAAAGAGTGAATTTTTCTGGAATTTCTCGGTATCATCAGCAGTTACCCATTCCAGCAGATTTTTCCTTGTAATAAAAACCCTGGTCAGGGTCACGATGATGGCATGACTCATCAGCCAGGCCTGGTAGGGCAAAAAGAGCAGCACCAGCAAAAACTGCATCAGTACCGCTTTAAGGCCGAACATCACCGGCATATAGCGCTTGATCCGGTCGTTGCCAATCCGGGCCGAAACGAGAAATCCGATGACCCCCATCAGCAGCGGAAATATCTGGGGCAGCAGGAAAAAACCCAGCCAGAAAAAAATACTTCCTGGCAAAATTGAAAAGCTTAAAAAGACTAATACCATTAATGATGGTGGCACCAGACTTCTTCTTAAATTATCAAACATTTTCCACTTGGACAATCGGGACAGGGGATTGAATATTTTATCGTGACGACGATCGAAAATTTTCCGAAATAGAATCGGTACCAATTGCCAGTCCCCGCGAACCCAACGATGAAGCCGGGCCGAAAATGAATTATATTTTGACGGGTAGGAATCCACCAGCTTAAGATCGGTAACCAGTCCGGTGCGCACATAAGAGCCTTCCAGCAGATCATGACTGAGAATGGTATTGTCAGGAATGGCATCCCTCATGATGGTCTGAAAAACAGCTAAATCATAAATGCCCTTGCCGACAAAAATCCCTTCCCCAAAAAGATCCTGATAAACGTCAGAAATAGCAGTGGCATAGGGATCAATCCCTTCCTGACCAGTAAATATCCGGGAAAAAAGCGACTTGTTGGAACTTTCGTTTTCCACTTCGATTCGTGGCTGCATCAGGCCATAGCCTTCCACCACTATCCCACGCTGCCTGTCGATAACCGGTCGATTCAGCGGGTGCGCCATGGTGGCAATCATTTTTTTTGCCATCCCCATTGGCAAAATGGTATCGCTGTCCAGGGTGATCACATATTTGATATGGGCAAAGGGCGGTTTTTTAGCTGAAGCGTAGACAAAACTGGTATCAGTGGCGCCGAGAATCAGGTCGTTGAATTCCATCAAGGCCCCTCTTTTTCGTTCCCATCCAAACCACTTGTCGTTTTTTTCATTATATTGACTGTCCCGATGGAAAAAATAGAACTTATCGCTGCCAGCCGCAGCATATTTTTGATTAAGCCTACTGATGCCGGCCAGAGCGGTTTTTATAATCTCGGGATCATCTTTCATGGCGGATTTGTCGGCATCGCTGAATGCACCGACCAGGGCAAAGTAAAGATTATCTTCGCGGTTGGAAAGATAATGGCTTTCCATCCCAGCCAGTAATTCCGTCACCCGTTTTTTGTCAGACAGCAGGGTTGGCACCGCAACAATGGTGCTCATGCTTTCAGGAATCCCCTCTCTTAATTGAAGTCGCGGGAAAAAAGCAGGCTTCAGGGCATTACAAACAATCCAGTTCACCGCTTCCACAGCAATTTCTGATGCCGGGATCAGCACCGCAATGATAGCCAGCACCGAAAACAGTACCAGATGTGAGGGTGCCGTAAAATTAGAGTAACGGACTGCCACCAATAAAAAAAGCAGGGTGATCAGACCCATGGAACCCAAATAAAGGAAGCCCGGATTTTTTATCCCCATACTGTCTGCTTTTGGTCTAAAGCTGTTGATTTTTTTTTCTTTGCTTTCCATACTTCTCAGGCCCTTGCCAATCAGGTAATATCCGACATGCCAGGTTTTCTGGACAGCGGGATCTTCCAACTGGGTTTGATCACGGTTCATATAGGCTGCTTCGGCAAACAAAACCACCTCTTTGGCCAGGTAAATTTCTGATACCCCAAACCCCAGAGCCAGTTTTTCCACTTTGGTTCGGTAGTGACTCCGGGTGGCAATGTCCATTAGTGGATAGGTTCCGTCGGGATCCTTTTTTAAGATCTGTTCAACCATACTCACCGATTCAAAGAGCTCAGACCAATCCAGGGAAGCGAAAAAATGAATACTGGTAATGGTATTTCCCATCGAAATGGTATTAACAGATTGAGTTCCATGTTCTTTCTGGGTGATTTCCTCGGTAGTGGCCCCCAATTTATTTAAGTTTTCATCCATGGTCCTTAGCACTTCCACATAACTGCGACCGGAACGTCGGAGCCGATAGAATAAATGATCAACAAAGGAGGGGTTGGCTTCGTCCAGGCTTTGGAGACTGTCTTCAAATAGTTTGATCGTTTTCTTAGTATCGTCATCTTCGTTTTCCAGCCATTTGGTAAATATCTTATCGGCCTTATGCCACTGGTTCTGGGTATTTTTTATTTCTTCACAAAGTACCCGGATGTTTTCAATCAGAGCCAGGGTGATCATCATTGGCAGCGCAACAATTTCCCGGTCAAAAAGAACCGCATGGGACTGGTAAGCCTTTAAATAGTCGGTCAGTATCTTTTCGTCGATCTGACCGTCGGTATGGGCGACAAGCTCCACGGCCACCGCAAAAATCCGGATTTGTCCCTTGAGTGGGCCGGACTTAAGAATTGGCAGGCGGTTATAATCGGATTTTTTTATGTCCCGACGCATTCCTTTGACCTGTTTTTCGATGATATAGAAGTTATCCAGCAGCCACTCAGAAGCCGGTGGTACGGCCACCTTTTTTTGAAGATCTTCATTCAGATCCTGATACACATTCAAAATGAATTTATAGTTTTCATTCATCCTGACAATTGGCGATTTGTTGGCTCTTTTTTTGATGGATACGGCATGCTCGATGGCAATTCTTTTGGCATGACCTTCTAATTCTTCACTTGAGAGCGAAGCATCGCGCATGTTGAGTCGGGGTGATTTCCCCGATTTCATCAAAAAAATCCACAACAAAAGCAAGGTACAGCCAATCAGCACCGTGCCCTCGATTAATAATCTTAAATAAGCGTCCATTGATTCACAAATCCTTTCGTGATTTAAGGCCTACTACAATAATAGGAAAAATCTTTACACTTAAGTATATACCTCTTATATCGGTTATTAACCTTAAAATTATAAAGAAACGATAAAAAATGTTGAAATAAAAGTAAAATAATGTGAAATCTTGCCATATTAGCCTTTGTTTGAAAAAAGAAGCGGATCATACTCATTTCAGAGCTTGATCCGCTTCTTTTTACCGTTTACAATTATCTCATCATATGGATGGCTTCACCCTTCACTGCATGGGCGGCTTCCATCAGGGCTTCGCCGACGGTGGGGTGGGCGTGGATGGTAGACATCAGTTCTGCCACCGTTGCTTCCAGGCGAATGGCCAGGGCTCCTTCGACAATCAGATCGGTGGCCCGCGGACCGGCCATGTGCAGTCCTAGTATTTCACCGGTTGCGGCATCAGTCACGTATTTGACTAAACCGGAGGTTTCGCCCATGATCATCGCTTTGCCATTGACGGCCATGGGGAAATTTCCGACCTTCACGTCATAGCCAAGATCCCTGGCCTGATCCTCAGTCAGCCCGACGCTGGCCAGTTCCGGTTTGGTATAAACACAATAGGGGATGGTTTTAAAATCAATTTGTGATTTTATTCCCATAATCGTCTCAACCGCAACGATGCCTTCAGCCGATGCCACATGCGCCAGCATCACACCGCCATTGCAATCTCCCACAGCATAGATATTACGCTTATTGGTTTGCATTTTCTGATTGACTTTAATGGCCCCTCTTACGGTTTCAACACCAACCGTATTCAGTTCCAGGCTATCAATCACTGGTTTTCGACCCACCGAAAGCAACACTTTTTTAGCCGTAACGACTTTTTCTCCAGCTTCGGAGCTTGTCATAACCGCTAAGCCGTCCGGTCCTGCCTGGATTGATTCGACCTTTGTTCTGGTGAAAATTTCAACCCCTTCTTTAAGTAGTTTCGCTTTCAGGGGTTTAACAATATCGTGGTCCATATTGGCCACTATTTCCGGTAACATTTCAATGATCGTAACCTTGCATCCAAAGGCATTGTAGACACTGGCAAATTCACAACCAATGACGCCGCCGCCGATAATGCACATGCTTTCCGGCACAGCTTCCAGGGACAGAGCTTCGTCACTGGTGATCACATCCGGATGATCAGACCCTGGTATCGGCGGAATCACCGGTTTTGAACCGCTGGCAATGATGGCAAAATCAAAATCAATAATCGTTACTGCTTTGCTCGCTGCGTCTTGATTGTCAGTGACGACTTTAATTTGATGATCGTTTAAAAAAACACCGGTCCCCATTATTTTAGTAACATTGTTATTCTTCAATAAGCCATTAACACCGCCAACCAATTTTTTGACAATTTTCGTTTTTCTGGCCTGGAGTTTTGTCCAGTCAGCTTCATAGCCGGAAATTGTGATGCCCAGTTCTTTGGCGTCATTTTCAAGAGCGTCAATCAGTTCGGTGGTATGTAGCAGCACCTTGGTGGGAATGCAGCCCACATTGAGACAGGTCCCGCCTAAGTATTTGTTTTCAACCAGGGTCACCTCAGCGCCTAACTGAGCCGCTCGGATGGCCGCTACATATCCCCCCGGACCTCCTCCTAATATTACAATCTTCATCATTTCGCCTCCATTACAATAACAACAATCCGGGTTTTTCGATCAGTTCTTTGAGTCTGGCCACAAACTGCGCTGCTACCGAACCATCCACCACCCGATGATCAGCCGTCAAGCTGAGGTTCATCATGGGTTTAATAACTACCTGTCCATCAACTACCATGGGGGTATCCATGATGGTATTAACTCCCAAAATGGCAACCTCGGGCTGATTGATAATCGGCGTAAAAGATTCCATCCCAAACATACCGATATTGGTTATGGTAAAGGTTCCCCCGGTGATTTCATCGGTTCCCAGTTCATTGTTTCTGGCTTTTTCTGCCAGGGCCTTAATTTCTGTCGAAATTGCGCCCAAATCTTTTTTGTTGACAAATTTCAGTACCGGCACAATCAGTCCATCCGGGAGCGCCACGGCCACCCCAATATTTACAAAATTCCGGGTCACGATGTCAGTGCCGACAATGGAACTGTTCAGCAACGGGAATTCCATCAAGGCTTTAGCTAGTACCTTCACCAGTATATCGGTATAGGTTATTTTAGCCGTGCTTTTTAATTCTTCTCTGAGCTGTTTCATGGCGGTAGTATCGACCCGCTGGTTATAGTTAACCGTTGCCGATGTTGCCTGACTGGCTGACATTCGGCTGGCAATAATTTTACGCATCGCTGACATCGGCCGGGTGGCTTCCTGAGGATCGGCAAATTTCATGAAGTCAGCGTTTTGTTTAAAGGCCAGCACATCAGCCTTCATAATCCGACCATCCTTGTCAATCTGACCTGGATCAACCCCCAAACCGGCAGCAATCACCCCAGCCGTTGGAGACATTTTCGGCGGGGCTGTTTTTGCTTTTTCTGCAAATTCAGTCACATCTTTTTCAGTAATGGCGCCCTGAGGGCCGGTGCCCGATACCTCGGAAATGTCAATGTTTAAATCGGCCGCTATTTTTTTGATTCGGGCCGAAGCTTTGACCCGCCCCCCAGCAGCCGGCTGGGGGGCAGCTTGCTCGGCCTTTGGCGGCTCGGCAACTGCCGGTTTTTCATCGGCGACTGCCGGGCTAGCCACCGCTTTTTGCGCCTCTGCCAGCAATCCCGAAATATCTTCGTCGGCCTTTCCGATAATGGCAATCGGTTTTAGGACCTCCACTGTGCCCTCTGCCACCAATATCTTTCTAATAATCCCTTCTCCTGGGGACTCAAATTCCTTGGTTATTTTATCTGTTTCCACATCAAAGATAATTTCGCCCATGGCGACGCTGTCACCTTCTGATTTCCGCCAGTTGGCAATGTTCCCTTCGGTCATCGTCAACCCGAGCTTGGGCATTACTAAAAACTTAGCCATAGTGCTTCCTCCTATTATTCTGAAACCTTGAAAAATCCGTTTTTCTGTCCCGCTTCGATGGCTTTTTTAATATCCACATGCCATGGCCCATTCCGGCTGATTTTAAAGGTAAAGGTCTGATTTTGATGAAATTCTATTTCACGTTCACCGTCCAGGGCAATGGTTCCTCTCCCAAAGGTGGTCATCTCATATTTTTCATTAAATTTCAAAATCACCGGTTCACTGGTGCCAATGGGTAGAACGATCCCGGCCGCCATGGGGATCCGAATTTTGGGCGCATTTTTATCAATACTGACATAGGCACCAAAATTGTCAGCTTCGGTGATGATTGTTTTCCCCCCTACTACGGACGAAAAACCAATCGAGGCCGGATGACTGCGGGCGACAAATATTTTTTCGATATCCTCAACTTTCCAGATGGCTCGGGATCCCACAAAGATATCCCGGGAAATCACCGCATCGATGAGGGCAATGTCTTTGAGCTGCCCCTCTGAGTATATCTCGATAATCTTATCTCTATTTGAATAGACTTCTTTGTCAAATTTATGGGAAGCCACCACTGCTGCGGCAATGCCAGCAATGGTTCCTTCAATCATGTCCGGATAGACATTATTAGTGCCGGTGGAGATGGAAATCATCGGGATTTCCTTGATATCTTTAGCCACCGCCCGGTTGGTGCCATCGCCCCCCAGGGTGACAATGCACCCCACTTTTTTTTCATTCATTAATTGCACCGCTCGATAAGTGTCTTCGACGGTGTCCTCCTTATAAAAATCGAACACTTCAATTTGACATCTCAGCTCGCCTGAGGTTTCAAGCTTATCCTCCACCCGATATCCCATATTATAGGGATCTGGCATCATATATACTTTTTCCACCCCATTTTGTTGGGCGCCCAAGATGATTCGCTCGACAATATTTATCTTTTCGTTATTATCAATAACTGTTGCATGGGAAACCAGTCGTCTGATGTCCTTTCCTGAAGCAGGATTGGCAATGATTCCAATTGAATTCATATGTTCACCACCTTTTTTCTGTCTTTTTGTCTAAAAAAAGGTTCTGGAAATAATATCATCGCTTGACACTCCATTATTTCCAAAACCATGACCCTTTTTACCGGGTTAATTAATAAAGGTTATTAAAATAAAGATTTAACCGCCTGAACCACATCGTCGGCATTTGGCAGCACATATGCTTCCAGATTGCCAGAAAACGGAATCGGGGTATTCAGGGCACAAACCCGTTTAATCGGAGCGTCACATTCGTAGAAACATTCATCGGCAATGATCGCTGCCAATTCTCCGGCATAACTGCCGCGTTTTGCTTCTTCAGAGACAATCACAACCTTATGGGTTTTTTTAACTGATTCAAAGATAGCTTCTGTATCCAGAGGATAGAGGGATCTTAAATCGATGACTTCCACATCAATCCCATCTTTTTCCAGCATTTCAGCTGCTTTGAGGGAATCATAAACCTGTTTACCATAAGTGATAATGGTGACATCACTCCCTTCCCGTTTGATATTGGCTTTTCCTAAAGGAATCGGTTTGACCTCATCTTCGACTTGGCTGGCTACTGCATACAAGGTTTTATTTTCAAGATAAATAACCGGATTATCATCATCGATGGCCGTAAGCATCAAACCGATGGCATCCTGGGCGTTTGATGGGTACACAACTTTAAGGCCAGGAACATGGGTAAACCATGCTTCCAGCGATTGGGAATGCTGGGCTGCTGCGGCTACGCCGCCACCGGATGGCAAACGCACCACCATCGGTAATTTTAGTTTCCCGCCGAACATGTATCGCATTTTAGCGGCCTGATTAACCAGCTGATCCATCCCAACCGTCGCAAAGTCAACAAACATCAGTTCCGGGATCGGTCGCAGACCAACAGCTGCAGCTCCTACCGCGGCACCGATGATGGCTCCTTCTGATATTGGTGTATCGCGAACTCTTTTTTCTCCGAATTCTTCAAATAATCCTGCTGTTACACCAAAGCATCCACCAAAGAGACCAACATCTTCTCCGAAAATGAATACGTCAGGATTTTCCAACATTTTTATGCGCATACCTTCTTTGATTCCTTGACCATAAGTGAGCTCTCTCATCTTGATCGTCCCTCCTCTACTATATCGGTGTAAACATCTTCAACAGCGGATGATACATCTGGGAATTTACTGGCCAGCGCAAAATCAACGGCTTCTTCAACGAGAGCGTCAATTTTCGCGTTTAGTTTATCCATCTCTTCTTGAGTCATGACCTGGTTTTCAAGAATATATTTTTCTAATCTGGGTATTGGATCTTTTTTCTTCCATTGTTCCAATTCGCCTTCTGGTCGGTAAACCGTTGGATCACCTTCGAAATGACCGCGCCAGCGATATGTTTTGCATTCAATAAGGGTTGGTCCCTGACCTTTACGGGCTCTGGCAACGGCTTCCTGAACGGCTTCAAACACAGCAAAGACATCATTTCCGTCGACCGTAATACCGGGGATATTATAAGAAACAGCTCGCTGAGAGATGTCAGTGATGTTCTGATGCCGGGCCTGGCTCACGGATATTCCGTAACCATTATTTTCGCAAATAAAGACGACCGGCAATTTCCAGGTACTGGCTAAGTTTAAACCTTCATGGAAGGTACTCTGGTTGGTGGAGGCATCACCAAAGAAGCAGGCACACACCTGATCGGTGCCCTTGTACTGAATGCCCAGTCCGGCACCGGTAGCAATATTATGACCAGCCCCGACAATCCCATTGGCACCGAGGATGCCCTTGGTTGCATCGGCAATATGCATGGAACCACCTTTACCTTTGCAATAACCGGTATCTTTGCCAAAGAGTTCAGCCATCATGAATTTCATGTCGCCGCCTTTTGCTAAAATATGTCCATGACCACGATGGGTACTGGTAATGAAGTCATCATCCCGTAAACTTTCGCACACTCCAGTTGCTACTGCTTCTTCACCAATATAAAGGTGAACGAATCCGCCAACCTGACCTTCAGCAAAAAGATTCATAGCCCTATTTTCGAACTTCCTGATTTTTACCATTTTTTCATACATTTCGATGATCGTTTCGTTTGAAATTTTCAAAATATTTCCTCCTTCGTATTTGCTTTGTTTACATGGAATCATACAAACACAGCGTGATTTATACACTAACGGTTACGCATACAATGGCTGCTTCAATGGTATTATCGGTATCACCAAAACCGGGAAAGAAAAGACCGGCGGTTGTCAATCCTCCTTTCTTGGCTATAATGGTCACCTTTCCCACCGGGAAGAGTTTTTTTAGCTCCTCAGTGTTTAGATCTTCAGGCCTGGATACGCCGATAATTGCCTCAATCATCATTTTTTCATCGAGATTTTCTTCGGTTAAACCATGAATTTCATTCAGTCCGATCAGACAGCTTTTGGAAATCGCGTCTTTGATCGCTTTTCCCGCCGCTTTATTGACATCCTGACCATGAAAATCCATCCCCATTCCAAATTCAATGATAAACTTTTTGATAAAAGTCACCTCCTACCTTTTTGATACCTTTTGATCATAAGTGCCCGTAGTTGGGTCAAAAAATTTCGTCTCCGCTTTTATTGTCAAGACCGGGGTGAATATCGAATCGAACCACGCCGACCGCTGCCTTTCCTTTGACGGCTTTACTAATCATTGCCGTCCCCTCATTTCCAAACCCGCCACAGAGTTCAAAGGCTGCTACACCTTCTTCCACCAGCTTCAGAGCTGCATCCACCGCCGTTTCATAGGACGAAACTCCAACTGAGATCAGGGTAACCTGTTCGGTTTCAACCACAGACCGGTGAATGGCCGGATCTGCGTTGGGCGCAATAAAAATAAATGCTGCCTTTAATGCCATATGCAAACCTCCTTGTTTTGATTGAGTTGTATGATACAGCAATATTTATAGCAATATTCGTGCCAAAATCTCTAGATCTTCTTTTTATTTAAACGTTTACTTAAATGGTGTTAATTTCGGTTTTTTTTTGATTCGTTAAAGATTTCCACGACAAAAGCAAGCGTATTTTTTTCTCATTATGAGAATTTTTGTCTCATTATAAGAAAAGCAGTCTCAAAAATGAGACTGCTGAGGTTACGCGGGCGGTTGATAACCGCTCCTTCAAGATAGAACATGCTTTTTTTATTGTTTGCTCTGACTAGTCCGGTTTGTCGGGCGAGCCGTATCGCCCGTTGGTTTCACAATCGTTTTAGAATGTCACTGCGCAGCTGGCGCAATTCCCCGGAAGTCATCATTTCCTTTGGGCTGGGGTGCTTGACAGGAACGATGATTTCCTCGACAATATGGGCCGGTGATCCATTAATAATATAGATGCGGTCAGACAGAAAAATGGCCTCATCGATATCATGGGTAATAAACAAAACCGAACCCTTGATTTTTTTTAATATCTCCAGCAGATACTCCTGCATTTTCAGCCGGGTAATGGCATCCAATCCCCCGAAAGGTTCATCCAGCAGCATGATCTCCTTTGAAAACATAGTCGTTCGCAGCAGCGAAACCCGCTGTTTCATCCCACCGGATAATTGAACAGGATACTTTTCCCCATCTTCTTCCAGCTGGAAAACCGGCAGCATCTCTTTTACCTTTTCGCGGGCCTCTTTTTTGGATATTCCCCGGATTTCCAGGGGTAAGATGCCATTGTCAATGACATTTCGCCAGGGCAGCAGCAGATCCTTCTGATACATATAGCTGACAATACCGGTTTCCCCGGTGACCGCTTTGTTATTGACAAAAACCTTGCCCGCTTCCGGTTTCAGTAGTCCGGCAATGACGTTGAACAGCGTACTTTTTCCGCATCCGCTGGGGCCAAGAATGGATACAAACTCGCCCTGATTCAAATGGATATCGATATCTTCAATAATATTTTTATGATTATACTCCTTGGTTACCCCGGAAACCTTAAGGACGCATTTATTGTGGCAGGTATTCATTGGTAAAAGCCTCGTCTGCATTGAGCTGGTTCTCCAGCAACCCATGATCATACATCCATTTTCCATAGTTTTCCCAGATGTTCAAACTCATGACACCCCATTTTTCAGCATCATTCTGGTATTCCTCAGCCAGATACTTTTGGGAAGCCACCGCCAGATCCCGATCAATTTCCGGGTTGTCCTTCAATAATAGATCGGCTGCCGCTTCGGGATTTTCGATGGCATATTGATACCCCCTGGTAACAGCCCGCAAGAACTTCTTAGCTGTTTCCGGATTTTCTTCCAGATAATCTTCATTGGCAATAATCACCGGGGTGTAGAAATCCAGGTTTTTATCAACCTCCTGAAGCCGGATAAAATTAATGGGAATGTTCTGCAATTCAGCTGAGACCCCATCCCAGCCATAATAGATCCAGGTGAAATCGACATGATCTTTGACCGCTGTAAAAAAGTCCATGGCTCCGACATCCACAATCTCTAATTTACTGAAATCGGCGTTATCCGCTTCCATCAACCCTTTCAGGGTAGCCACCTCCATGGGGGAACCCCAGCCGCCATATTTTTTACCTTCAAAATTTTTGGGGCTGACAATATTACGATCCACCGGTGAAGCAAAACCCGAGGTATTATGCTGGATAATCGCTGCAATCGCTATAACTGGCAATGGATTGGCCGCCGTTCTGGCATAGGTTACCTGTTCCTGATAACTGACGCCAAATTCACCCTGTCCAGCAGCGATCAGATCCGCACTGCCGCCCTCGCTGGGCTGGATGATCTCCACTTCCAGACCTTCTTCTTCAAAATAGCCCAGTTCCTGGGCAACATATAGCCCGGTATGATTGGTATTGGGAACCCAATCCAGTACCACGGTTAATTTTTCATTCTCTTTCGTTGTACACCCGGTTAATCCAATCATCAGTAAACCGACTAAAATGATCACAAGTTTCTTTTTCATTCCTCTTCCTCCTTTAATTTATCCCAGGGCATCAGTGCCCTTTGAATCCCGGCAATGCTGTAAAAAAGCGCAATTGACAAGATTACAATCACCAAAATGGATGCGAAAACCAGATCCAGAGCAAAAGCATGCCTGGCTCTTAACATATAAACCCCAAGTCCCGCTTTCCCGCCCAGCCATTCTCCAATTACCGCCCCCATGATACTGTAGGTTGCGGCAATTTTAAGGCCGGAAAAAAAATAAGGCAAGGCGCTGGGAAATTTAATTTTAGCAAAAATCTGACTCTTGGTGGCCCCCATCGACCGGACCAGATTAATCAGTTCCCCATCCACACTTTGAAGACCTTCAATCAGGTTTACAGTAATGGGAAAAAAGCAGACCAGCACGACCACAAATATTTTTGGTGCGATCCCAAATCCAAACCACATCGCCAGCAGCGGTGCAATAACGATAATCGGGACTGTTTGAGACATAACCAGAACCGGATAGATCGCTTTTTTAACTACCGGAAACTGATCCATCACAATCGCCATGATCAGTGATAAAAAAACGGCAACCAGAAGACCTGTCATACCTTCAAAAAAAGTTACCCAGGTATGCATCATAATATCCGACCAGTTTGCGATCAGGGCATAGCCGATATCTGTGGGTGATGGCAAAATGTATCGTTCCACCACACCCAGGTTAACCACCAGCTCCCACAGGATCAGAATCGTCAGAATAAAAAAAATGGGGATCAGCTTGTCACCGATATTTTGATACTTTCTCATTGATTGTGACGCCTTCTTCCTTGTAATCAATTTTTACAATTGAAACCACCCGCTCCGCACCATGCTGGATACAGATAGACTGGGCTCGTTTAACAATATCCAGGAGTTCGTCCAGTTCACCTTCAATGGATGTCTCAAAAGGACCTACCACATACTCCAGACCGGTTTGACTGATCATCTCAATCACCTGATCGACCACATAATAAATTTCGCTATCCGGCACCACCGGCAAAACCTGCAAGCTTAGATTTACTTTTGCCATAATAATGACCTCCATAAGTTATTTAAAATACAACGAATTAAATTTTTAATTCGTTGTATTTTAAATAAGCAATTGTTATGCTTATCACTTTTATTGCCTGCTATTTTTAACTTTTTTTTTGTTTTATTTTATCATCAGATGTTTCTTTTTTTCTCAAAAATTCTCAAAATGAGATTTTGATCTCATTTTGAGAAAAAGAGAAAATAAATGTGTGAACAATCATTCGTTTAAGATTAACCTTTACTGAGCAATGTTGTCAATATATTGGTTTAATGCAACAACTTATTTTGGATAAATTGCAACCGGTTCCGGCCATTCAAAACTTTCTTCTGGACCATATAACTCGACAATACATTTTAAATCATCCCGGGTTTCCCTGTAGTCATAATGAAAGTTACTTCCCCAGTAGCCATATTGAAGCGGTTTTAAATCGTTTTTATCACAAAATCCCAGTGCACTTTCATAGGATTCTGTATCCATCGCCACATGGTGAATTCCTTCCCCATGTTCTCTCAAAAATCGTGCATAATCACTGATTTCATCGAGTGGCTCAATCAATTCCCATTGTACCGTTCCTACATCTGCAAGTGCCAGACGCATCGCATAATCAATTCGTTTACCGCCAACGCTCATATCCGCAACCGTATCTTTGTTAAACTCATATATTTTCCAAGGTCCAATTCCATATTTGTCGGCATATGTCCTAACTGTCGCATCAAGATCTTTCACAACAACACCAACTTGCAACAAATTTGTAAATACTGGTTTCATTGGTTTTTTCTCCTTTATACTATAATTGGTTAGAGTGTCAATCCGTAAAGTTTACTATTCGGCATCCAACATATTGATTTAAAAAAATTACCACCAACATCTTGTCCGCAAATACAGCCAAAATTACATTCGACACCCCAACCATAAGCACTATTGATTAATATGGTTTTACAATGATTTTAACATTTTCATCTTTTCTGTTGACCAGTTCTTCAAATCCTTTTTCAATAATATCATCAATATCGATTCTTCCAGTAACCAGCGGCGAAATATCAATCCGGCCGTCGGATACTAAATCAATTGCCGTTTTAAAATCCCCGGCATAAGCTAATGAACCAATAACGGTCTTATCTGTAAATACGATCGAATTAATCTGAATACTCGTTTCTTTTTCATAAATCCCGGAGAGAATAATTTTTCCACCTGTTCTCGCAACTTCAATAGCGATCGGGGTGACCTTGTCACTACCAATACACTCAAAGACAACATCTGGCCCAATCCCATCTGTCAGTTCCAAAATCCGCGCTTTTATATCGATTTCGGTCGGATCCAGAACTTCGTGAGCTCCCATTTTAGCGGCAAATTCTTTTCTCGCTTTGGCAACTTCAACCACATAAATTTTTCCGGCGCCAGCCGCTCTGGCGGCCAAAAGTGTGCATAATCCAATGGTTCCAGCCCCAAAGATGACCACACTTTCTCCTTCGATAAGCGGACCTGAGCGGACGGCATGAATCCCTACTGAAAGTGGTTCAATTAACGCACCAGCTTCAAATGACATATTATCCGGCATCTTATATAAGGTATAGTCGGGAACAACAACGTATTCGGCAAAAGCGCCGTCCGTCATGAGACCAGTAAATGCCAGTTTTTCGCAGACATTGTACATTCCCAATTTGCAGGGATTACACTCATGACAGACCCAGCAAGCATCTGGAGCAACTCGATCCCCGACATTGAATCCTTTTACTTCAGAGCCTACTTCAACAATCGTACCTGAAAATTCATGACCAAGCGTAATTGGCGCCGTCCCGCCAGTTAATGGATGAGGTGTCGTAGTTGGTATAAAGATTGGTCCGGCCAGATATTCATGTAAATCAGAACCACAAATTCCACACCACTCAACTTTAATTTTAACAAAATTTTCTCCCGGTAACTTGGGTTCAGGAACATCCATAACTCTGACATCTTTTTTTCCATACCATACTGCTGCTTTCATTATTTTCTCCTTTCAATCTGATCTTTCACATAAATCCAATACCTAAATCTAAATAATCTTAACCTCCAATCTCATTCATTTAAAATTTAGCTTATGTTTAAGTGCAGCAATTATCATGCCAGATTTTATGGTCGTGAATTTTATACACTACGGACATGAATGTCGTAGGCTTTTATTTTTCGATAGATGGTCGCCTTGCTGATGCTGAGCTCTTCGGCCGCCTTTACGGCATTCCCTTTATTAAGCAATAACGCATGCTCAATACTGTTTTTTTCGAGATCTTTGAGGGTCTCACCTTCACTCTCACTATAAATACTCTTATCCTCTTTTTCTTTTACCAGCACTTCGATATCATCGATCTGATCACCCATTGACATATAGTACCCTCGCTGGACAATGTTTTTTAGCTCTCTGACATTTCCTTCCCACTTATATTCATGGAGTTTTTCGGCGAATTTTTCAGTAAAATATTTATTCACCCCACTGTTTTCCTGATTTAATTGTTGCAGAAAGTATTGACCCAATACCAAAATATCTTCTCGTCTTCTTTTAAGTGGCAACAATCGCAGGTTGATAACATTGAGTCTGAAATACAGATCCTGCCTGAAGGCATCCTTGGACATTTCATTCAGGAGATTTCGGTTGGTTGCCGCAATAATCCGAACATCAAGCTTCCTTTCATAATTTCCGCCGATTCGCATCACTTTTTTTTCATCCAAAACTCTTAATAATTTCGGCTGCATCTCCATCGGGATTTCTCCTATTTCATCGAGAAACAGCGTGCCACCATTGGCCAGTTCGAATTTTCCTGGCATTCCCCCTTTAGCGGCGCCGGTAAATGATCCGGTTTCATAACCAAAAAACTCACTCTCAACCAGCTCCTTGGGGATGGCCGCACAATTGATGGCAATAAAGGGCCCATTTCGCCGGTGACTTTCATTATGAATGGATTGAGCAAACAGCTCTTTGCCAGTACCGCTTTCCCCTTCGATCAGCACCGAGCAATTTGTTCGGGAGATCCGCTTGGCTGTATTGATAAGCTCCAGCATGGTCTTGTTTCTGGTAATAATCTTGTCGAAAGTATAGTTTGCCCGAAAACCAGCCAGTTTGTTGATCTCTTTACGAACCTGTTTAGATTCCCGAATCACCAGCACAGCTCCCATGACCTTATCGTTGAAGGCCACCGGGGTAATATCCAGAAAGCAGTCGATTTTTCTCGAACCAATAAAAAGGGTTATATCTGAATACGAGAATTTACGTTTATTGATAAAAATATTATCCACCACATCAATGTCTTTTAGTACATCGCTCATGTCGAGCTTTAGTATCTCTTCTTCACTCATTTGAAACAATTCTAAAATTCTATAATTGAATTTTTTTACGCTCAGATCGGTATCAATAATCATCAGGCCGTTAAGAATTGAATCCAGGGCCAAGTCCATTAATTTATAAGAATCTGCAATCTCATGTCGCATTTCCCGGGTTAGCACATCGCCGTTTTTCAATTTTTCCATCAGCGTCTTTACTTCCATGAATTTTACCTCCCAATGAATCACCAGTTCTACTAAAATTACATGTTATGACCTTAATAAAGGCTTTCCTGACAGACCTTAATCAATTTGCATGGCCTTCCTTTATTTACTTTAGGGAATGTTCATCGCTGCCAGCTTCCCAATTTTTTCTTGCATCGGTTTAGTTAAGCTTAGCAGCAATTCGCCATTGTACGACCCGGTGGGTAAGTGTTCGGTGCGGCCATTGAAAATTTGCTGGGCCGCCACCGCATAGGACCGGGCAATGCTGGCAAAAGATCCTTCTTTTATGGTTGGATTGATATTTTTAGCGATAATTGAAATCGTCCTATCTGCATTTTTGAGGATTTCAAAGACTCGAAAATTCTGTGGAAAATCTCGGAGTGATGCCGTTTCCACTACCCAAAAGCCACGTTCCGGCTGATCCGGATCCGGTGATATTACAGGTGTTATGGTATTGCGGTGACGATGCCCGGCAACCCATAGGATCAAATTGGGATAGGATTGCAGTTTTTCAATCAGTTCTTGTTCCGGCACCGGGGAAATCGAACTCCAGGACATAAACGGTCTGGTTAATGGTTCCTGGTATTCCACCCCGATGGGGATGTGAGCGGCAATCATCATCAGCTTGCCCTCTTGCTGACCATTCTCCAGTTCCTCCACCAGCCAGTCAAAACGCGACCGATCCAGGGAGCCATGAGCATAACCCTGGACGTTGGGTTCATCATCCCGTTGGGTATTATCCAGCACAATCACCTTGATGGGAACCCCCTCTTTGGGCTCAAAGCTGTAACAGGCAAAACCGGTTTCAAGATTATCTTGTTTAAATCCATGGCCAATCGGCAGGGTTTCGGTATTGAAAAACTCCTTCATCCATTCCATCCGGGACAGAAACCGCCGGTTAGGATCATCGGAAACTGCTTTTTGCGGTTTGTCCGGCCAGATATGATCATGGTTACCAATAATCTGATACCAGGGAATCTGCTGATTCAGTCCCACCGCCATAAATTCGTCATAGAAATTTTTCCGGGGACCAATTCGGGGATTAGGGTTGACGCCAAAGTCCAGATTTATTTCTTGGCCGTCAAAAACGTCGATGGACCACCGGAGTTCGCTATACATGGCATTGTTGGTATTATCACCCATAGACAAACCAAAATCCAGGGGATTCTGATGATGAATAGCATTAACCGAATGAATGGCACCATCCAATACGTGGGTAGTATAGTGCATCATCTCCGAATACACTGACACGATCCCGCCGCCGTATTTTGAATAGATCCCATGCGCCGGAAATTCTCCATCGGTGATGTGGATATCGGTAACGGCGAAGAAATGGAGCAACTGTTCGGGCTGCCTCTGGTCAGAAATCTGATAGTCAGCCGGCATCAGATCCAGCCGCTTTTCCGGTTCCTGATGGGAGGCTGCAATCCATCCCCCATAGCCTTCTTTTGCAGATCTGAGGATTTCGGTGGCATCCACCTGGGGCGAGGTGGCAATCACCGGATCCAAAAAAAAGGTATAGGTTTCTTTTTCAAAATTGAAGCTTATTTCGCCCTCATTTATTGGCACCGCAACAGGACAAATCAGATGCTCCATTTCTTTAAGCTGTTTTAATAAGCGATTTGATTTTTTCGAACGTTTATTTCCCATCGGTCTGCCTCAACAATTTCCAACATAAACAAATTCCAGAGATTCTCTGGCTATATCAGCCAGATGATAAACCTGGGCAACGTCGGTGGCATCCCGATCCATCATTTCAAATCTGGGAAAAAAGCGGGACAGATGAAGGGGAATTGTTCGCCCTACTGATCCCAGCCACTGAGATAATGCCCTGATTTCCACTTCGCTGTCATTTTCATCGGGAACAATCAGGGTAGTCACTTCCACATGAGTAATTTCGCTGGCAATCCGGATCGTCTGTTTGACCGTTTCAAGATCGCCGCTGATTTTTTTATAAAATTTCTGATTAAAGGCTTTCAGATCAATGTTTAAGGCATCGATATCCGGAAGGATTTCCCTTACCGCTTCTTCGCAAAAGCAGCCATTGGTCACCACCACGTTTTTCAAGCCGTTCTTTTTTGCCTCTTTGGCGCAATCTCGCACAAATTCATAACCTACCAAGGGTTCGTTATAGGTATAGGCCAGCCCGATATTCCCTTCACCCACCAGTCTTAGCGCATTGGCCACCAGACTTTGAGGAGTCATTCTGCGGCCATGGGCTTCTTCCATTCCAGCCATAGAAATTTCGTAGTTTTGACAAAATGAACACCTTAAATTACATCCGAAACTTCCCACTGACAAAATTCGGGAGCCCGGATAAAAATGACGCAATGGTTTTTTTTCAATAGGATCCAAGGCAATGGCTGTAACCATTCCATAATTCAAGTCTTCAATGACATCGGACCGATTAATTCGGGCCCGGCAAAATCCAATCTCACCCTCATCCAATTGACAATGATGGGGACAGAGCCGACATGCTATTTTACTCACAGTTTTTCCACCCTTCGTTGATTTACACTAACCAAACTGCCCATCCATTTCAAGGCAATGAACGTTTCTGGTGCAACCTCAATTCCGCTCCGCTTCATTTCGGTCGCGGGCAGTCGCCAACTGCAAGCAAGCTTGCGATTGGCTCGTTGCCTTCGCGCAACCTCAATTCCGCTCCGCTTCATTTCGGTCGCGGGCAGTCGCCAACTGCAAGCGAGCTTGCGATTGGCTCGTTGCCTTCGCGCAAAAAAAGGAAAACTTCATGATGTCTTCCTTCTTTTTTTGTGCTATTCTATTCATACCCAAATCGTTGGTTTAAGAATCACTCGCTCACGATTAAATATCCTTTTTCTTTCAAACTTTTTTCGACTAACCAGAGAATGCTGTCTGAGGGTGCTTCGACAGTATGATAATGAACCTTGTCAGTGAGCTTCATCAGTGGACTGGTTTTTTTTTCTTCGAGCCCGGTCACAAATCTGTCCACATCTTCCCGGGTAGCCAGAAATAAATCAACCTGGATTTTTCCGTAAATATCATGGATGATAAAAACATCTTTTACAAAACCCCCGGCATCAATAATGGTATAAAGCTCATCTCCAATTTCTTCGTGACTGTGATACACTTTAAACACCTTTTCCTTTGCCGGCGGATCCACAATGATATAACCTTTATTGGTGGAAATGATATTGTAATGTGCTGCTTTCAGGAGTGCAATATCCTGAACAATGCTTTGTCGACTGACCTGAAAAATTTCGGACAAGGCGGTTCCTGAAACCGGTTCCCGGGAAGCGCGGAGAGTCTTGATGATATCTTCCTGCCGTTGTTGTTTTTTCATGGTTTACACTCCTTTCCTGATATTTGTAATTGGTTGAGACCTTATAAAATGCGCAGGTTTTTCATCGTTAAATCAAGAATCGGCGAGGAATGGGTCAGGGCGCCACAGGAGATAAAGTCCACCCCAATGTCGCCAAGCTCTTTTAACCGCGCTTCGGTTACATTCCCGGAACATTCGGTTACTGCTCTGCCATTGACAATTTTAATGGCTGCCTTCATCGTCGCGTTATCCATGTTGTCCAGCATGATGATGTCGGCCCCGGCTTCTATGGCCTGGCTTAGCATTTCCAGATTTTCAACTTCCACTTCAATCTTGCGGACAAAGGGAGCATATTTTTTTGTCGCTGCGATGGCTTCTTTTACCCCACCGGCGGCATTGATATGATTGTCTTTGATCAGAATGCCATCGGACAGGTTAAAGCGGTGGTTATAACCGCCACCAACCGTCACGGCATATTTTTCGAAAACCCGCATATTCGGTGTGGTTTTCCGCGTGTCCAGCAATCTGGTTTTGGTGCCGGTCAAATAACCCACCAGCTTCCGGGTGTGGGTGGCGATTCCGCTCATCCGCTGCAGATAGTTCAGGGCGGTCCGCTCGCAGGAGAGCAGGGTTCGGGCATCGGCTTCCACGACCGCCAAAAGATCTCCGGGGTTAACGGTATCGCCGTCGCTGACAAACTGTTCCACCGTGGCCGCAGTATCCATTAGTTCAAAGGTTCGCTGGTAAACCGCCAGACCGGCAATGATGCCGGCCTCCTTGGCAAGCAGTTCCACCTGGGCTCTGATCCCCGCTTTGATGACCGCGTTGGTGGTAATATCCTCACTGGTAATATCCTCCTGCAGCGCCTGTAAAATAAGAGGATCCATGTTAAGCTTTATCGATTCGTTCAATGACTTTGCTCCTTTCAATTTCGTCCAGGATTATTTTTTTATAATCGGCTCTCAACTGCTCCAGATCTTTGAAGTTGTCCAGATCAAGCGTTGGTTGAAAAGCTTCGGTAATTTCATAATGATCGTGGGTGTCTAGAGCCGCTCTTTTAGCAAAGACCAGGCTTTCCAGCAGCGAATTACTGGCCAGCCGGTTGGCACCATGGACCCGATTGCAGCTGATTTCACCAATGGCATAGAGATGGGACATAGAAGTTCGGCTGTCCAGATCGACTTTGATGCCGCCCATAAAATAATGCTGGGCAGGGGTCACCGGGATGCATTCCCGGGTAATATCATAGCCTTCTTCCAGACAGTGTTTAAAGATATTGGGAAAACGATGCGTGATCACATCACTGCCCATGTCCTGCATCGACAGCCAGACGAAATCACTTTCGTCCTGTTCCATTTGCTCATGAATGGCCTTGGTCAGCAGATCTCGGGGTAATAGTTCATCGACAAACCGCTGCATTTTACGGTTATAGAGCACCGCCCCTTCCCCCCGAACCGATTCAGAAATCAGAAAACGGCGCCCGGGCTTTTGGGAATACAGGGTCGTGGGGTGAATTTGAATATAACTGATGTTTTCCAGTTCGATCTGACGTTTTAAGGCGATGGCGATAGCGTCTCCAGTGAGGTGGGCTAAATTGGTCGAGCTGTGAAACAACCCACCCAGGCCGCCGGTGGCCAGAACCACGTAGTCGGAGCGGTATAAATGAATGGCGCCGGTCCCGTCACTGGCCACGACTCCGCTGCAGCAGTTATCCTGACAGATCAGATCGACCATCGCCATATTTTCGATGATCGTAATATTGGGCCGCTTTTTAACCTGGGCCAGCAATTTACTGGTGATTTCTTTGCCGGTAAGGTCTTCGTGATAAAGAATCCGGGCCCGGGAATGAGCCCCTTCTCTGGTATAGGCCAGTTCGCCATTTTTCTTTTCAAACTCCACGCCATAACCAATCAGATCGGTGATGATTTCCGGTGAGCTGCGAATCATTACATCCACCGAAGCACGATCATTTTCATAGTGTCCGGCTTTCAGGGTATCCTCGAAAAAACTGTCATAATCATCCTCGTCTCTTAAGACGCAGATCCCGCCCTGGGCCAGGTAGGAATCACTTTCATCCACAGCTGTTTTGGTGATCATCAGAATCTCTTTATTCTGGGGAATATTCAGGGCATAAAACAAACCAGCGGCGCCGGTGCCAACCACAATAATATCTGTTTTGCCGTTCATTTCAAGTGCTCCCTCATTTGGCCAGTTCCAGCATTTTTTCCAGCGCCAAAACAGCCTTTGTCCGGGTTTCATCGTCAACTTCCATCTGATTGATGCCGTTTTCCAGGGCATCGGCCAGCTTAGCCAGGGTGATCTTTTTCATGTTGGGACAAATCTGGTTTTTATTGATGGTATAGAACTTTTTATCAGGATTGTTTTTCCCCAGCTGATAGAGAATGCCGATTTCGGTCCCGATAATAAATTCATCGGCGTCACTGGCAGTGGCGTAATCAATGATTCCCGCGGTACTCCCCACATAATCGGCGGCGCCAATCACGGTCATCGTACATTCGGGATGCACCAGCACCTTGGCATTGGGATGGGCAGCTTTGGCATCTTCCAGCTCATCGATCATGATTTCGTCATGGACGTGACAATAGCCGTCATTAAAAATAAAATGCTTTTCCGGAACCTGACTGGCAATGTATTGGCCGAGGTTTTGATCCGGCACAAAATAAATATTCTGCTGCGGCAAAGCCCTGACGATTTTTAGCGCATTGGATGAGGTCACACATACATCCACGTATTTTTTGATTTCAGCGGTTGAATTAATATAGCAAACTACCGCCAGATCATCATAATTTTCCCGCACCTCGGCAATTTTATCGATGGCAGCCATATGGGCCATCGGACAATCGGCATTGGCTTCTGGCATGATCACTGTTTTTTCGGGACTGAGAATTTTGGCACTTTCGCCCATAAAGGTGACCCCACAAAAGACAATCACTTTTTGGGGCAGCTCAACGGCAATTTTGCTGAGATAATAAGAGTCACCGACATAATCGGCAATTTCCTGGATTTCATCATTAACATAGTAATGGGCTAAAATAACCGCATCTTTTTCTGCTTTCAGTTTTTCTATTTTTAACAAGTTTTCTTTCATTTTTTTGCCTCCTACTTTTAACCGGGTTTTCATGATTAAAAGTATAGCATGTATCTTTACACCTGACAAGCCGACTGTAAAGTTTATTTTATAAACTTCCTGATCTTGCGGTTCCCCGCCATCATCTGCCAGCCGATGATAATGCCGGATTGGTAGTGGAGTTGGCAGTCATCGCTTTCTGAAACGAGTTGTTCCAGCAATTGCTGGTTGGCGAAGACATCATGGAAATAACCCAGATCGTCCTGCATTTTTTCAAACGCATCCATGGATTTGCAAATCTCTTTATTAAGAATAGACGACAGCTGTTCGATGACATAGCGAAGTTTTTTACTTTTGATCCGGACCCGATGAATCGCTTGCTGATCTTTTAGATCCATATTTTTCATGCCTTTTTTAATTTTTTTCAGCCAATTGTCAATGTGCGTTGCGGTATAGTCTTTAACCGATAATTGTAAATCGGGTGATCCTGCTTCCCATGGATCATTGAGCCGCCATACCCAAATGTCCAGCAGATCCAGGGCAAAGGCATCGGTTTTAAGACTCGCCAACAAAAGGGTCAAGGCCGTTTTCCGTTTTCCCAGAAGATAGTCTTTGATCTGCCCAAACGCACTGATCGCCATAGCGCTATCCTTTTCGATTTCTGAAATCCCTTCCAGTAGAACATCCAGCTGCCGGACTTCGGCAAATTGCTGTCCCATTTTCCTTAGGGTATCCTGTTGCACCAGATAGTTTTCGGCTTTGAATAAGGGCATAAAAAAAGCCAGCATCGCCCGAAATTTTCGGATTCGAACCCGAACCTGATGAGCCCCTTCCGGATCGCTGTAATTTTCAAAAAATTGATCGTAGGCATTTAGAATTTCATTAAATCCTCTATTCATTATGATCTCTACCGACACGGCCACCTTCTTTTTTGCTTTGATATTCAGGCTTGATTGACTAACAACCCGCACTGATTTTATCGGTGGTATCTGGGGAAGCAGTAAACCTTTTTCATATCGCCCCTGATTTTCTATTAATACCGTTGACAGCTTTTCCATCATCATCGCTATTTTCCAACCTTTCAGATTTATTATTTGTAGCGTTTTTAATCTATATACCCACCGGGGCCTTTAAACCCATGATTAAATCGATTGTTTTTATCAAAAACAAAAACAGGAAATCAGCTTTGCTGATTTCCTGTTTTTAATCATAATAAAATGGTGATAAATTTATTGATCAACAAAGAAAACAAATTCCGGATTGATGTAAATGACAAATGGTTCACTGCGCTCAACTAACTGATTGCGTTCTTCCCTGCTGATTTCACATTGAATATGAAAGTCATGTATCGATTCCGGTCGGGAACCTATTTTTAAATACAGCGATGTTCGAAAGGGTCCATCGCTTTCATCCGCAATCCAAACCTTGAAACAATTATCTTGCGGGCAATCCTGCTCATCCACCAGCTTTACCTGATTGGCTCGGACCCCCATATAACCAAACTCCGGTTCTATTTTCATCGCCGTGGAAAGAGAAATATCCCACTGGGGTATGTGCAGGCGATTTTCAGAAAGCCGGGTTGCTTCCACAATATTTTTACAGCCGGTTATTTTTGCGGTTTCCAATGATGCCGGCCATTTAAAGATGGCATCTTTCTGTCCATAGATTTCAACTTTCCCGGTATTGAAAACGGCGATATAATCAGAAAGGCGGTAAGCTTCCTCACGATTATGGGTGACAAAGAGGGTCATTCCGTGAAACTCTTTTAATAACTCTGACATTTCCCGCATCATGTGATTTCTGAGATGCACATCCAATGCTGAAAATGGTTCATCCAATAAAAGAATATCCGGCTCAACCGCCACCGCTCTGGCCAGGGCTACCCGTTGCTGCTGTCCCCCTGAGATTTGGCCAGGATATCGTTTGCCGATATCACCCAAATGATATTTTTCCATCAGGGCACTGACCCGATTCTTTTTTTCGATCTTAGATAGCTTGTCGAGTCCGAAGGCAATATTTTCCGCAATGGTCATATTGGGAAAAAGGGCGTAGTTCTGAAAGAGGAATCCCACCTTTCTTTCCCCCATGGAAAGGTTGATTTTTTTTTCTGAATCAAAAAAAGTTTTTCCGTTGATCACAATTTGGCCTTCATCCGGTTTGACCAGTCCAGCGATGCATCGCAACAGCATACTCTTTCCCGAACCAGAAGCCCCTAAAATTCCAATAACTTCTTCCTGTGACTGAAGTTTGACATCAAGCTGAAATCCATAGAGCTTCTTTTTTATCGCAACTAGAAATTCCATCTGATCACCCTCCCAAGCCCCGCTGTTGATTCTTTTTGTGACTTTCCCAATAGTTATTGATAACCAGAACCGTCAGTGAAATGGCAAAAATAATCAGCACCCAGATCAGAGCTACTTGCATCTCTCCGCCCTGGGTTGCAAAATAGATGGCAATGGGAATGGTTTCGGTTTTTCCGGGAATACTGCCGGCTACCATCAGGGTTGCCCCAAATTCTCCAAGGCAACGTGCAAAGGTCAGGGCAGTGGCGGCAGCAATCCCCGGCCTGGCAACCGGAACCGCCACCCGCCAGAATACTTTGGCTTCTGAGGCTCCCAATGTTCTGGCCGCGCTGAGAATATTAGGGTCAATTTGCTCAAAAGCTCCCATGGTGGTTTTATACATCAGTGGAAAGGCCACCACGATGGCCGCAATCACCGCGGCGTACCAGGAAAAAATAATATTCACGCCAAAGATTTCCAGAAAATTACCAATCGGACCGTTTTTCCCGATCAGCAAAAGAATGGCAAATCCTGCCACGGTCGGTGGCAAGACCAGGGGAAGTGTCAGAATACCATCGATCAGGCCCTTCCATCGGCCATTATAATTTGTCATCAGCCAGGCAATAATAAGACCCAGAAAAAAGACAATGGCAGTGGCTGTCAACGTCACCTTTATTGATATCCATGCTGGTGATAAATCAAAATCCATCCAAGCCACCCCCTCACTTTCTTAATAAACATTTATTCCAAACCTTAAAATTTCGATACAAAATAATTATTCTGCTAACTTCTATTTTATCACATCAGTCATTTATAAAATAGTGAAACCATATTTTTCAAATACTTCTGTGGCTGCATCACTACTTAAATAATCAACAAAAGCGGTTGCTGCCTCAGCATTTTTGCTGGCTTTAACAACTCCGGCAGGATATACTATAGTTTTATGAGAATCAGCTGGAGCTATTGCCGCAACTTTTACACTGGTAGATACCTTAGCATCAGTTGAATATACCACCCCAGCATCCACATTACCAGTTTCAACCCAGGTTAACACCTCTTTAACATCTTTACCATTAATAATTTTACTCTCAATCTGATCCGTTATCTTATAAAAGTTAAAGACATCTACTGCATATTGACCAACCGGAACACTGGTTGGTTCACCAATACCAATTTTAGTAATTGGTGGATCGACAAGTTGGTCAAAACTGGTGATGGTGGTTGTTGAGTCCTTCGGTACAACCAGAACGACTTCATTCCCCAAAATATTCTTGACGGTATCGTCACTCATCAATTGAGCGTCTTTTAAAGTTGTCATATCCTTAGATGATGCCGACATAAACACATCAACCTCTGCGCCTTGTTGAATCTGCTGGGCCAGGGATCCGGATGATCCAAAATTAAGGGTTAGCGTGGTATCAGGGGCTTCTTCTAAGTATAATATCTGAATTTCAGTCATAGCATCCTTCAAGCTGGCCGCTGCTGATATCGTCAGTGCCACCGGTTCAGACTTTGCTTCCTCCTTGGCCGTTGACTGACACCCTGCCAGAGCGAAAACCATTGATAATAATACAACCACTACAACTCCTCTTTTAAGCAACTTCATCTCGTTTCTCCTTTTCTTTTTTTTAGTTATGTTTTACCTTGTTTGACTATTTTTCATTATACAAAACAGAATTGTTTAAGTCAAATCATTCTGCTGTTTTTTTTTAGAACATTTTCATCCGTTTTTCATTAATTAGCTTCTTCTGACAGTTTTATTTCTTTCACATTGATTCAAGATTGGGTATAATAGAGATAAGTATACAATTGCAAAATCACTGTGCTTCGTTGTCTGTTTAAATATCGCAATTGACTGAAGTTCTATTGTTTCGCAATTAGTCAATATCAATAAAAATCAAAAGGAGGATCATAGTGAATGACGAACTTTTATTTACCCCTGAAGAAATCAGCAAAAAACTTAAAATAACTAAAAACACGGTTTACGAGATGATCAAACGGGGAGATCTTGATGCCCATCGCCTCGGCAAGCATCTACGCATTTCCCAATCCCAGTTCGAAAACTATTTATTAAAATCCAAGGGTTCCGCCAACCAGTATCAGGGAACAGTGTTTACAGAACAGGATGAACAATTCGTCAAACTTGATGATGTCAATATCCACGTTCATACCGATTTAACCGGAGACGTGAAGCTTTCCATCCGGCCGGAGGATATTATTCTCAGCCTTGAACCATTTACCAGCAGTGCCCGAAATATTTTTAAAGGCACCGTGGTGGATCTCATTGAAAATGATGATGGTGTGAAGGTTATCTTAGATATTGGTATCCCCATCATGTCCCTTATTACCAAGAAATCGATGGAAAACATGAAGATCAGCAAGGGTTGTGTTCTTTATGCGGTTTTTAAAACCATGTCCATCAATGTTTGCAAATAACCATTCCACTGGTTGCATGAATTTTTTGTAATGAGCAAATCATCCTATCAAAATAAAAAACGGCTTGCGCCGTTTTTATTTATTTCCCAATATTCCCACAATCTCATCGGCAATCTGCTGTGGTAAAAAGCCGCAACATTCATACAAAGCAGAGAGATCGCCGTGTTCCATCAAGGGATTTTCAATGGCGCGAATCCGAACCTTACCTGGCTTGAAGTCCTCAGTCTGAGCAAATGCAGCCGCCAGCTTTTCGCCAATGCCGCCGCTTCTGATCCCTTCTTCCAGTACATAAACAAGCTTTGGCTGTCCCATCAATGAGATGATTTTCGGGATATTCAGCGGGTAAACCTTAACCAGTTTGATTAACCGGATCCGGTTATTTGCTGCTAATAATTGGATCGCTTCATAAACGTTTCTGGTAATTCTGCCATAGGTTATGATCACCATTTCGGGCTGATCGGGGTCATTATCCACTTCTATAAAATCCTGATAACTGAGATCGCCATCATCAATAAAACCGCTGCGGTCGTATGGCTGTTCGGCTCCTTTGGGATAACGGATGACGGCCAGCTTTTTGTTCTCAAAGCACTGCTTAAAACTCTGTTTCATTTCGGCATCGGTTTCGGGACTAAAAATTTCTATTCCCGGAATGGTCGACAAATAAGAACAGTCGTAAATACCCTGATGGGTAATACCGTCTCCAGGCACCAATCCACAACGATCCAAGGCCATAATCAACGGCAGCTTTTGAATCGCGGCATCATGAATCAGTTGATCATAGACTCGTTGAACAAAGGTTGAATAAATAGCGCAAACCGGAGTTTTTCCATTGGCTGAAAGGCCGGCAGCAAAGGTAACAGCATGTTCTTCGGCAATTCCCACATCATAAAAACGCTCCGGATGAGTTTGGCTGAACTGGTCCAGACCAGTGCCACCGGTCATGGCTGCGGTGATTGCACAAATAGAATCATTTGTGTTGGCCGTTTCAACCATGATTTTTCCAAATATTGCTGAAAAGCTGTTTTCTGATGCTTTTTTTGGGATCCCCTTTTGCAGATCGAAAGGACCTGACGAGTGATACATTTCCGGATGTTCCTCAGCATGAAGGTAGCCCTTGCCTTTGACGGTGTGGATATGAACCAGACAGCAGTTCGTTTTACTTTTTGCTTCACTGAGCACCGATTCCAATTTTTTTAGGTCACATCCATCAACAGGCCCCAGGTAATCCAGGCCCAGATGTTCAAAAAAGTTCTCAGCCACCACCCGCTTTTTTATATGTTTTTTTAATTTTCGGGTGCCTTCAACCAGACCATCGCCAACTAAGGGTATTTTGTGTAAAAACGACTGAGTCTGATGCTTCAAATTAAAATAGTTCTGACTGTTTCTGATTTTTGATAAGTAATTTGACAATCCGCCAACATTTTCAGAAATGGACATTTCATTATCATTGAGGATAATAATCAATCGCAGATTTTTTTTATTGCAATTATTTAAGGCTTCATAAATCATCCCATTGGTGAATGATCCATCCCCCACAATGGCAATGACATAATTATTCTTGCCGTCCAACTGATTGGCCATGGCCAGACCCAGCGCCGCCGATATCGAGGTGCCACTGTGCCCGGCCCCAAAAGCGTCTTTCTGACTCTCTTTGCGATTGGTGAACCCTGAGATTCCATTCCACTGACGCAGGGTATCAAATTCCTGCTGCCGGCCGGTTAACAATTTATGAGCATAACATTGGTGACCCACATCAAAAACGATTTGATCCTCGGGATTGTTAAAAACCCGGTGGATGGCCAGAGTTGTTTCTACGACACCCAGGTTTGAAGCCAGATGGCCGCCATTTTTTGACACCGTTTCTAAAATACGATCACGCAGTTCCCCAGCCAGATTTTGAAGCTCTGCATCCGACAGATTATTTAAATCCTGGGGGGATAAAATATTTTTTAATTGTTTCACTTTGAATCCTTTCATCGTTTCTTCCCCGCAACGACATCGCAAAAGGGATCATCGAAACAATCGCCATCAATCAAGCATTTTTTATTTTGGTCGATTCCTGTTTGCGAATCCGACTTGATGTATAATCATATCATATGAATTATTATTTTTCTTTAATCCCCATTGAGCGGAATCTTCTCTGCGATCAGCTTTTCAAAGTCATTTGGCAACAGGGGTTTATAAAAATAATAACCCTGAATTGCCTGACAGTTATTTTCTTTCAAAAACAAGAATTGCTCATAGGTTTCAACTCCCTCGGCAATCACTTTCAAGTCCAATTGTGATGCCAGATTCAGAATCGTTTTAGCAATATTTCCAGTGTCATTTTCCGGATAATCTTTAATAAATTCCCGGTCAATCTTCAGTTTATCAAAATTAAGATTCTGCAGGTATTTTAATGATGAATAACCGGTTCCGAAATCATCGATGGCTACTTTCACACCCAGAGCTTTGATCTTCTCCAACTGGCCCCTGATCCCATCCATGTTTTCCACCAGAATGCCCTCGGTAATCTCGACTTCCAATAATTCTGCCGGCATTTCATATTTTTCCAGCAGGTCTTTGATGATTTGGGGCAGATCTGATTTTTTAAATTGAATCGGGGATAGGTTAACGGCTACACCAATTTGCCGATTAGTCAGACTTTGCCATTTCATATTTTGTTTAATCGCTTCTTCCAGAACCCAATTCCCGATGGGGATGATTAAATCTGTTCTTTCAGCTACCGGGATAAACTGCCCCGGGCTAACCGATCCCAGATTCTCATTGTTCCATCTCAGCAGGGCTTCACTGGCGATGATTGCTTCGGTACCAACCTGGACTTGCGGCTGATAGGCTAAACTGAGCTCGTTCTTTTCAAGCGCGCTGCGCAATTCGGTTTCTAACTTCAGGTTATTGAGATAATTTTCTTTGATTTCTTTCTCGTAAAAAACATAGGTGTTATCACCGGTTTGAAGGGCATAGTTTTTAGCAATATTTCCATATTCAATGAGTTTTTCCAGATCCGCGCTGTCCTCCTGGAAAAGGGCGATGCCAATGGACACATTGAGATATATCTTCTCGTTTTCAATTTCCACCGGCTCTTTAAGATAGGTCAGCATTTTATTCAGCAGTTGTCCCATCTCCAGTCTGTCATTGCTGTTGATCCGGGCAATAACGAATTGGTCTTTGTGAAGAATTCCCAGCAGATCATCATCTCTTAAAAAGGTCTGAATCCGGAGGGATGCTTCCCGGATCAAAATGTTTCCGGATTTTTTTCCTAAATTATCATAGAGGGCGTTAAAATTTGTAACCTGAAGGACAATGATGGCCATACTATCGTATTGCTTGATGAATTCCCGGGTTTTTATTTCAAAAAGTATCTGGGTTGGCAATCCGGTCACCTCATCATAATGTTTAATTTTATTGATGGCCTCTTCAGTAATTTTCGTATTGGTTAAATCTTCAAAAACCTCCAGATAATTGCTTAAGGTATCGCTTTTGCTGTCAAATATTTTCGAGATGGAAACATATTTGGGATAGGTGGTGCCATCTTTTCTTTCATCCACAATTTCGCCCTGCCAATTACCTTCTTCTTTGACCGTTTTCCAGATGTTGCGGTAAATCACTTTCAGTTTTTCACTTGACTTGAAATCGACGGGTTTTCTGCCTAGAATCTCATCTTCCTGATACCCGGTGATGGTCAAAAACGCCTTATTGATATAAACAATCTTCATTTCAGCGTCCATAATCATAATGCCATCTCTGGAATTCTTAAAAATACTATTTGCAATTTTTTCTCGGGAGCTGGCTTCATTTTTGATCAGCAATAGTCCGGACACAACCAGGCTGATGATCCCTAAAACAAGAATCAACAAGGCGGAGATCAGCACAATGGTCCGGTTATCCTCATTGATAAAAATACCCAGAACATCTAAAGGCGCTGCCCCAACCAAAACCCAATGAAGATTCCGATAACCTTCAAGAGGATAAATAGGGGTATAAAAATAGAGATCCTTTCCATCATCAAAATAACCACTTTCGTTATTCAAAATGGCCTGCCAAATTTCCGGATTTTCCTGACCAAATGAAACCTCCTGCTGATCTGGATACACAAAAGAAAAGTCCTTATGGCTGTTTTCGCTTAATAAGTAATAGCCTTCATTATTTAGTAAAAGAATTTTCATATCCATGTTACTTTTCGAGTCATTCTCGATTTGATCCAACATATTTTTGGCCAGATAATTTAACACTAGAATTCCCTGACGTTCGTTTTTATCAGTAAATACTGGTAACACCAATCTCATCACCGGTTTGACGGGCATTTCGACTTCCTCTCCGTTCATACTCAAATCCATGGGTGAAATAAAAATCTCTCCACGGTTAAGCTTCATCCCTTCCTCAAAGTAGGTTTGATTACCTTTGAATTTTAATTCATTGTCCGCTACGGCGATCATCGTTCCATTATCGGCCGCATTCACCCGAACCTTCTCATAACCATCAACTCCGACAAACCGGATCGAATCATAGATGTTTTTATTGATCATCATATTGGAAAAAATCCGTTTTAATTCGTCCTGGTTGAGGATTGCCGATGAATTGCCGACATAGTTTTTTATTTCACTGGAGTTCAGAATAATATTTCCATCTGACTTGATATCTTCAAAAATCGAATTGACATTGACGCTGACAATCTCGCTATTATTCAGCTGTCTGATTTTAATAATATTTTTACCGTTTTCGATATTAATATTAATAAAGATCCCGGCGAAAACCACGACAATAAGCAATCCAGGCACAAAGATCATGACAAAATTCTTGAGCATTTGTTGGGTTCGTCTATTTTTAGAATCCATCATAACCGTCCTTTCAATTTCACTTATCAATCATTATACTAAACTAACCGAAGTGATGCAATCAAATACACAGCCCTTAAAAATCAATTAATAAAACACCCATGACCTTTTTTGATCATGGGTGTTCTCAATGTTAGCATGAAATTTTATCGCGTATTTCGCCCGGGGCGAGGAAGACCCGGTTTTCTGATGTCAGACGGCGGAACCGTCGAAAAGTGAGCTTCCGCATCCACCGATTCGGTGGCATCAAAGACCCAGCTGGCAGCGGTGCTGACACTGGCGCCAGCCACAAACCAGCCATCAAATTGATACCCGGTATTGGGAACGGCCGTTAAGGTGACCGCCTCTTCCTGTCCAAATGACCCGCCTCCGGATACTGTTCCCCCTTGTTCAGGAACCGCTTTGGCGGTGATGCTGTATTTTCCCTGGACAAAATGGGCGGTATAGGTTTTACTGCCATTAACCGTCATCTTAAAGACTGGTGATATCGCCCCTTTAATCCGGCCATTTTCATCAGACCAGTAGCCAAAGATATAACCGGACTGAGTCGGCACAGCTGTTAGGGTGGCCGTATCACCATAAGCATAGGTTTTCTGGCCAGTGATATAACCAGCACCTTTTGGATCAACATTGGCACTAATGTCATGGGTGGTTTTTTCAAACACCGCTGTTAAGGTCGTATCTTCAGATATTCTAAAAAGATAACTCCTTGCATTAGAAACTTTCAATCCGTTCTGATTGACCCAGTGGAGGAATTGGTAACCAGGGTAGGCAATTGCATAAGCCATTACATATTGGCCGGATTCGACTGTCTTTTCACCAGAAATAAGATCCCCCACCAGGAGCGCCTTGCCTTGTAAAACAGACTGTTCCGTCACGGTCAGCTTTACCGTCGCATTAGATTTAAAATGAGCTATCACCACGGTATCACCCGTGACCGTAAAGGTATAGACTGCATCCTGACTAAGAACATTCCCTTTCATATCAGTCCAGTTGGTAAATTCATAGCCATAACCGGGGATGGCTTCTACTGTTGTCTGATTCCCAACGATAGCATCCAGATGGTAGCCTCTGGCGATATTGCCACGAAGGTACTCTTCGGCCAGCGGAATAATTAAGGCCCCTTTAGTATTTTTAAAGGTTGCGGAAATAGTGATCGGTGCCAGATTAATCCAGTCTTCATTTAAGGTAAAGGTATAATCCCCGTCTGATGAAATACAGGACTGCGTTCCCTGGGCATCGGTTATCATCCAACCGGCAAAGCTATAGCCGTCTTTGGCAGTAGCCGATAAATTCACGGTGTCTCCGAAATTGTAATAGCCGTCCCCGGTGGCGGTACCACCATCGCTAACGGTCAGCTCTACCTGATAAACATCGGGTGTAAAGACCGCAGTTAGGTTGGTGTCTTTTGTCAGGGTAATGGCATCACTGCTTAAGCTTGAGACCTGTTCCCCGGTGTCTGCATCCATCCAGGCGGTAAACGAATAGCCAGGCAAGGCAACCGCTGAAATACTGGCCTGATCGGCATCTGAGGATGGATTGTAGCCGCCCTCACCAGATAGTGTTCCACCGGTAACCGGGTCAGCCATTAAAGTCAGGACAAATTCTTCGTTGCTGAAATCGGCTTCCAGATTGCGGTCGGCGGTGGCTGTGAAAGTATAGTTGGGTGTCTGACTCACGCATTGGCCGTTTTCAAACCAGCCCACAAATTGCGAGCCGCTGGCGGGTAAAGCCTTAAGTGAAACCGCGGCGCCAGCCGGATAGATCCCATCCGGATCGCTATTAGAAACCGTCCCTAGGGCCGGATCATTAACCGTGGTGGTCATGGTATAGGTTTGGGGGGAGAAACTGGCAGTCAGGTCTGCCTCCGTCCGCAGGGTAAAGGTATAAACGGCATCGGAACTCAACCGGTTTCCAGTGGCATCCATAAAGCCGTTGAAAATATACCCTTCTTCCGGGGTGGCCGTTAAGGTGACTGCCGTTCCATAATCATAGGTTCCCGTTCCCGATACAGTGCCGCCGCCATCTGGAGTGATACCAACATTCACGGCAACTTGTTCAAGCTTGAATTTGGCAAAAAGCACCCGTGAATAATAGGCTACGAAATCATATTCCGGGGTATCACAGACCTTTATACCGGCAATGTCATACCAGCCCACAAATTCATAGCCGGTAAATGGCACGGCGTTCAGATAAAATTCATCCTTTGTTTCAGAAGTCTGGTAAACCTTATAAACCCGTCCACCTTCAAGGGGGTCAGGAAAAGCCAGTGCCATGATTCCTTTGTGAGAAAAAGCGGCGACCAGGGTCCGGTCTTTTGCGGCGGTAAAGATATAGGCATCCTTCTTCTCGACTTCCTTGCCGTTTTCATACCATCCTTCAAATTCGTAGCCCTTCTTTTCTTCGGCTTTTAAGGTGACAGACTCGCCATTTGTAATGACCAGTCCAGTTTCTGGTATGTCTTTATCATCCGAAGTCACCGTGCCGCCCTCCACATAATCACATTGGACTTGAATGGTGACCGCCGCTTCGGCTTCAAAATTAGCGGTTAATGTTGTATTTTCAGTGACATCAAAAGTATAATCGGCTGTTTGCGAGACCACGGCACTGTTTTCATCGGTCCAGTTGGTAAAGGAATATCCTTTTAAAGCGGTAGCACTGACAGTTACTGAATCCGAAAGTTTATAGGGGCTGGTTCCGGTTTGGGTGACGGTTCCCTGGGTAGCATCTTCCGATTCTGCTGCCACGGTAAAAGCGTTTTCTTCATAACTGGCGATATAACTGGTATCCGCCGTCAAATCAAAGGTATATGTTTCTGAAGTAGAAGCCGGCACATCATCCGTCAAGGCGCTAAACCAGCCTTTAAAGATATAATTATCGGTTTCCGCATCATCCAGGGTTGCGGTAATGGTATGTTCTCCGGTTTGGGATAATCCGTTTCCGGTGAAGGTCACCAGGGTGTCCATTGTGGTCGGATCAGCCGTCAGGGTGACATTGGCACCCAATTCAAATTGGGCGGTGAGATTATGATCGGCGGTCACCGCTGTCAGAGTATAACTTTCGTCCTCGAAAACCTGGGCTTCGCCTTCGTACCAGCCATCAAAAACATAGCCTTCATTTGGCGTTGCTGTGACGGTAGCGTCATTTCCAACCGTGACCTGTTGAGTTGGGGTAACCGTTCCGCCTGCTTCCGGGGTGGCATTGGTGGTAATAGTGAATTGCTCAGTATAACTGGCGATGTAACTGGTGTCTGCGGTTAGGGCGAAGGTATAGGTTGCTTCGGTTGATACCGGTGCCGGATCGGTCAGATTGACATACCAGCCGTTAAAGACGTAATTTTCGGCTTCAGTATCTAATAGGGTGGCGGTGATGGTATGCTCTCCGGTCTTCGATAATCCGTCTCCGGTAAAGGTCACCAGGGTGTCCATCGCCACCGGGTCAGCGGTGAGATTTACCTCGAATCCCGCCTCAAATTGGGCAGTGAGATTATGATCAGCTTCAACCGTCTCAATGGTATAGGTTTCTTCCTCAGAGACTTGAACCTCATTTTCATACCAGCCGTCAAAGAGATAACCCTCATTGGCGGTGGCTGTCACGGTGACTGCTTCACCACTGACTACTTTCGTGGTGGGGGTAACCGTTCCGCCGCTCGCCGGGGTGGCACTGGTGGTAATCGTGAATTCCTGGTTGAAGTTGGCAGTTAAAACCGAACCTTCATCCGCTTCATCAACCAGAAATGAAATACTTTTTGCTGCCGGATCATCAATGACTACGGCACCCTCACAGGTCCAGT
>NZ_JBGSHG010000093.1:0-17801 GCF_041752335.1 Acetobacterium sp.
TGCAATAAAAGCTTAACCTTTGGTATAATAAGCCCAGGTAAAAATTAGGAAAAAAAGAAAAAGGAGGACTTTACCTTGAAAAAAACTCTAGCATTATTGTTGTCTTTGGCGATGGTTGTTACCATGGTCGCTGGCTGTTCCGGTGGATCGACTACATCTTCCGCTGACAGTGACGTTATTAAAATTGGCGTGTTCGAACCATTAACCGGTGCTAACGCAGCCGGCGGTGAACTGGAAGTTGAAGGGGTTGAATTGGCTAACCAATTACGTCCCGAAGTATTAGGCAAAAAAGTTGAGCTGGTTATTGCTGATAACAAATCAGACAAAGCTGAAGCAACAACTGCTGCCGCTCGTTTAATTGAAAAAGATAAGGTTGTTGCAATCTTAGGTTCCTGGGGATCTTCACTCTCCATTGCTGCTGGTGACGTTGTAAAAACCAACCAGATTCCTGCTGTGGCTCTTTCAGCAACCAACCCGCAAGTTACTGCCGGGAATGACTATTACTTCCGTGTTTGTTTCCTTGATCCTTTCCAGGGTACGGTAATGGCTAACTATGCGTACAAAAATCTGAACGCTAAAAAAGTTGCTATCATCCAGGAAGTATCAAATGACTATTCCGTCGGTTTAGCTAAATTCTTTACTGATTCATTTGTCAAGTTAAGTGGTGACCCAAATGCCATCGTTGCAACTGGTAACTACAATACTGGCGACCAGGATTTCAATGGCATCTTAACAAATATCAAAGCTGTAAACCCTGATGTAATTTTTGCCCCCGGTAACTTTACCGAATCAGCATTAATCATCAAACAGGCCCGTGCCCTTGGTATTACTGCTCCATTTATCGGTGGCGATACCTGGGAAACCAACGAATTCATCACTGTTGGTGGTGCTGATGTTGAAGGCGCTGTTATGTCAACATTCTTTGATGATACCAACCCACTGACTGAAGCTGGTAAAACATTTGTTGCTGAATACAAAAAAGCTTACCCAGACCGTGACAACATTGCTGCTGTAACCGCTCTTGGTTATGACGGCTACATGATGACACTGGATGCCATCGAACGTGCCGGATCTGCAGATCCCGTCGCTATCCGTGACGCATTGGCAGCTACCAAAGATTTCGAAGGCGCTACCGGCATGATCACCATTGATGCTAACGGCGATGCGACAAAGAACGAAGCAATCATCAAAACAGTCAAAGATGGTAGATTTACTTACCTTGATTCTGTAACGATTGACTAGTTTATAAAAAAAGTTTTACATAAAGAGGTCGTTGTTTAGTGCGACGCTCTTTTATACGCAAGGGCGCGTAAGCTAATACAGCAATGTATTTAATTTGCGTACCGCTCTAAAACAAACATTGAGGGTATTTGTTATCAGATACCCTCAATTTAAATTAAATGATATAACGAGGTTTTAATTATGGTCGTTGGAATGACAATGGAAACATTCTTACAGCAACTTATCAATGGTTTATCAGTGGGGAGTTTATACGCCTTGATTGCCATAGGCTATACCATGGTTTATGGGATCCTGAGACTGATCAACTTTGCCCACGGCGATATCTTTATGATGGCTGCCTATTTCACATATTTTGGGATTGCGGTATTTTTTCTTCCCTGGTATGTCACATTTATTATCACGATTGGTTTAACCATGCTCCTGGGTGTTACCATCGAGCGGGTCGCTTATCGTCCCCTGCGGGATGCGCCCAAGACATCACTGCTGATTTCAGCAATCGGGGTTTCGTTTTTACTGGAAAATGTTGCCACCTACTTATTTTCTGGAAAACCACAAGCGTTCCCAGAATTCCCACTGATGACAACACCTTTCTTTATTGGCGGACTGTCTTTTCAGCCAGTTTCTATTGTTATTCCAATTGTTGCGTTTATCCTGATGTCCGCACTACTTTTTATTATTAATAAAACGAAAATTGGGATGGCCATGCGGGCGGTGGCGGTTGATTATGATACAGCTAAACTCATGGGAATTAAGATCAATGGGGTCATTTCTTCAACCTTCGCCATCGGCTCGGCCCTGGCGGCAGTTGGCGCTATTTTATGGTGCATGAAATACCCATCGGTGTTACCCCTCATGGGCGTTGTTCCAGGACTTAAATGCTTCATCGCCGCCGTTATCGGCGGGATCGGCAACGTTAAGGGCGCCGTTCTCGGTGGTCTGATCCTGGGATTTTCCGAAGTGCTGATGGTGGCTTTCTTCCCGGCGTTGACCGGATATCGGGACGCCATCGCATTTGTCATCTTGATTGTAATTCTTCTGTTTCTTCCCAATGGACTCCTTGGTAAGAAACAAGTGGAAAAGGTTTAGGGGAGGTACCAGAAATGAAAGAAACTCAAAACAGCATTGGTGCCTACTTAAAACTCCACTGGAAAACAGCGATATTCTTAGTTGTTCTCCTCATTGGGATTGGTTTAGCCGACATTTTTGTTGATTCCTATCTGCGTCGGCTTTTGAATCTATGCGCTATTTATGTTATCGTCAGTTTGGCAATGAATCTGGTTAACGGTTTTACCGGACAGTTTTCTTTGGGGCAAGCTGGTTTTATGGCCATTGGTGCCTATACTGTAGCTGTTTTCACGGTTCCCATCGAATCCCGGGCCGCTATTTTCTACCTGGAACCGATGGCGCCTTTTTTAGCCAATATTCAATTGCCCTTTATTGTGGCATTGATTCTGGGCGGTCTGGCTTCAGTTGTCGCGGCCTTTTTTATCGGCTCACCCTGTTTACGGCTTCGTGGTGATTATCTGGCCATTGCCACTCTTGGTTTTTCAGAAATTATTCGAATTGTCTTCACCAATACCCAGTCCATCACTAATGGTGCGCTGGGCATTAAGAGCATCCCCACCATCAGCAGTCTCTGGTGGACCTACGGGACTGCTTTGCTAATCATCATTGCAACCGTCCTGCTGATTAACTCTACCTATGGGCGGGCCTTTAAATCCATTCGTGAAGACGAAATAGCTGCCGAAGCCATGGGGGTTGGACTCTTTAAAACAAAGATGACCTCATTCCTGATCGGAGCATTTTTTACTGGCATCGGCGGCGGATTATTTGCTGCTCTATTAGGTACAGTTGACCCTAAGCAATTCTATTTCACCCTGACCTATAACTTTTTACTGATCATTGTGCTTGGCGGCATGGGCAGTATTTCCGGAACCGTCATTGCCAGCTTTGTGGTCACACTGGGTCAGGAAGCCCTGCGTTTTCTGGATGAGCCAATGGCTTTCGGCCTGGATCTACCCATCTTCAGACCTGGTCTGAGAATGGTTGTCTTCTCGTTCCTGTTGATGATCATTGTCCTCTTCTATCGAAAGGGTTTAATGGGTACCAATGAGCTCACCTGGGATTTCATTGCTCAGAAATACCGAACCATCAAGAAAAAACTGAGCGGAAAAAAGACATCAACTGAAGGAGGTGACAATTAATGAGTCTTCTGAGAACCGAAAATGTCATCATGCAGTTTGGCGGTGTTGTTGCCGTCAACGACTTAAATATCGATATTAAAAAAGGTGAGCTGGCCGCTCTGATCGGACCTAATGGCGCCGGTAAAACGACCGCCTTTAATGTCATCACCGGGGTGTACACACCAACCAGCGGAAAAGTGCTTTTTAGCCCAACCGATAAAAGTGGCGCCACTAACGAGATTGATATTACCGGTAAAAAACCGGACAAAATAACCGGTATGGGCGTAGCCCGAACCTTTCAGAACATCCGACTGTTTAAGGAGCTTACCGTTCTTGAAAATGTGTTGGTTGCCACCCACTTAAATGCGGATTATAGTTTTCTATCGGCCATGCTGAGAGCACCAAAAGCAAAAAAAGGTGAACGACAGGCTCGAATGGATTGCGACTTCCTATTGGAACGACTGGGACTCATCGATCTGAAAAATGAAAAAGCCTCGTCCCTGCCCTATGGGCAGCAACGACATCTGGAAATCGCCCGGGCCCTCGCAACCAAGCCCCAGCTGCTGCTGCTAGACGAACCGGCAGCCGGGATGAACCCCCAGGAAACCGACGAATTAACGGATCTGATTTTTAAACTGAAAACTGATTTTGACCTGACCATTTTTATGATTGAACATCATATGGATCTGGTCATGGAAATTTCTGATCATATTTATGTGTTGGATTTTGGATGTACAATCGCAAAAGGAACCCCGGATGAAGTTCAAAATAATCCGAAGGTTATTGAAGCATATTTGGGGGTAGACGCCGATGTTGAAGATTAGTAATTTACAGGTCGCATATGGCGGTATTGAAGCCGTTAAGGGTATTGATCTGGAAGTGCCGGAAGGCAAAATTGTGACCCTGATCGGAGCTAACGGTGCTGGAAAAAGCACCACCCTCCGGGCCATTGTCAATCTGGTTAAATCAAAAGCCGGAAGCATTACCTACCATGGCAACGAACTGCTGGGCCTGGACACCACCAAAGTTGTCGATAAGGGTATCACCCTGGTTCCTGAAGGACGACATGTTTTCCCTGATCTGACCGTGCTGGAGAATTTAAAGATTGGCGCTTATATGCGCAAAGATAATCTCGATGAAGATATTCAGAAGATTTATGGTCTGTTTCCCCGTTTGGAAGAACGTTCCTGGCAACAGGCCGGAACCTTATCCGGTGGCGAGCAGCAAATGCTGGCAGTAGGCCGGGCGATGATGAGCCGACCAAAACTGCTGATGATGGATGAGCCATCGTTGGGTCTGGCACCGCTGGTTGTTCAGGGTATTTTTGATATCATCGAAACCCTGAATAAAGAGGGAATGACGATTCTGCTGATTGAACAAAACGCCAATATGGCCCTTCGGGTTGCCGATTATGCCTACGTGCTGGAAACAGGCAAGATAACCAAAGAAGGCACCGGCCGAGAATTGCTGGCTGATGAAAGCATTAAAGAAGCGTATCTGGGCAAAAGCCACAGAAACAAATAAATAAAACTCCAATTATTCTGTTTTGAATAATTGGAGTTTTTTTATCGTCGCGAGATAATAACCTTATTATTAATGGTCAGGGTTTTATTAAACACGCGTTTAAACTTCTTACCACATTCATTGATAATCATATTGTCAAACACCGAATGACCGGTTGTCAGTACATTGAGCTGCACTTCATGATCCATTATCACACAATTTACATCCTTTACCACACCATCCATGCTGCGATCCAGATATTCAGAAATTTGCAGAAATAAACTAAGCTGATCAATAAGATGGCGTTCTTCATCTTGCAGCAATCCGAAATACTCTTCGGAGATGTGAATTTTTTTATTGGTTCGATGGTTCAAGGCAATAAAGGCACTCATCAGCAGTTCTTTCTGCTCGATACCCAACAGGCCGGAATTTAAAATAATGTAAAAACTATGCTCATGATGATTCCCGAACTGGAGCTTGATGCCCACATCGTGGAGCATCGCACTGGCGCGGATCATTTTACGCACATCTTCTTTAATTCCATGCAGCGGTTTCAGCTGTTCAAAGAGGTTTTCAGTAAGCTTGAGGACATGGTAGGAATGAGGAATGTTGACATTAAAATTGAGCATAATGTTAACCAGTGACAACTCAAAAATATCATAAACCAGATTATCCTCGTTGTAACCAAAGTAATCATAAATAATACCGTCCCGCAATCCAGCATTACTGATAATCAGTTCCGGTGAATCGATGTGCTTCATCACCCGCTCCAGAGTATGGCTGGAACCAACAAAAATATCAATTCGTCCTTTTGACAAACCCTTCAGATTAGAGCGCTCGGCCAAATTCATGCTGGCTGCCATTTCACAAATCCGCTTAACATCATTTGATTTCATCTTGTAATTATGGGCAATTTCCATCGGGTAATCAATAAAACTGCGGTGAATCCGCCCGACGTTTCGAATGGTTCCGCCCACTCCGATTACCGGCAGACCCTCAGCCTTTTTCAACATCGGCGTTTCTTTAAACGCTTCTTTTAAAAATTCGTCCAGAGCCTTCAGTTTTTTTTCGGAAACCTCGTCTGTCAAATCAAACTTTTCCGCTAAATCGATGGAACCAAAAGGGAGACTTACTTCCTCCACTTTCTGGCGATCTTTGATCAGTACAAATTCAGTACTCCCACCTCCGATATCCATCAGCAGCGCGTCCTTAACATCCAGGGTGTTGATGGCCCCCAGATAATCCATGGCAGCCTCCACCTCGCCGGTAATAACATCAACATCCAAACCGACTTCGGCTTTGATGCGAGCCACATATTCTGCCCCATTAGATGCTTTTCGAACTGCTGCCGTTGCCACGGCAATAACTTTTTCAATTCCATAAGCCTCGCACATACTGACAAACATGGCCAGGGTTTCAATCCCAAAATCCATCCGATCCGGTTGGAGTTGCCCTGTTTCTGCCAGTCTGTCGTTTAAGCGTACATTCACCTTCACGTCGTCAATGATCTGAAAATATTCGTTATTGTAATATTCACCAATGACCAGATGTACACTATTTGAACCAATGTCGATGACACCAATATTTCGTCTATCCACGTTTATTCTCCTCCAATATTTTGTTTTAGAAGTACCCTGCTTTTTGCCTGTTCAAATTCTGCTTCAGCTTCTTTGCAAAAATAGTCCTGACAGGAAAGCAATTCTTTGCCCCGTTTGTCGATGCGGATGTATTCTCCGGTTTCTTTCATTACCCGGGTTTTAATGGTATCTTTCAATGTAATCTCCAAAATATGTTTCAATTTTTTCTTTAAACTCTCTTCTTTAACCGGGAACAGGGTTTCGATTCGCCGGTTCAGGTTTCTTTCCATCCAGTCTGCGCTGGAAAGAAAAATATCTTCCTTGCCCTGGTTATAGAAATAGTAGATCCGGCTATGTTCCAGAAAGGTTCCGACAATGCTGTGAACCGTAATGTGCTCGCTGACTCCGGGCAAACCCGGTATTAGTGAGCACATTCCCCGGACAATCAGTTTAATTTCAACCCCTGCCTGAGATGCTTCATACAACTTGTTGATGATACCTTCATCCACCAATGAATTCATTTTTGCAATAATCTTTCCCTTTTCACCCATCTTAATATTTTCAATTTCCCGGTTAATTGCGATATAAAAGGCGTTTCTAAGCGTTTTTGGGGCGACTTCGATTTTTTTCCATAAGGTATAATGGCTGTAACCGGAAAGCAGATTAAACAGTGTCGAAACGTCCGATCCATAATTTTCTTTAGCGGTAAACATTCCCAAATCGGTGTAGAGACCGGCCGTCACATCATTATAGTTCCCGGTTCCCAGATGCACATAGCGCCTGATCCCATCGGATTCTTTACGCACCACGAGAATCATTTTGCAATGGATTTTCAGGCCTGCCAGACCATAAATGACATGACACCCGGCCTGCTCCAGTTTTTTTGCCCAGACAATATTATTAGCTTCATCAAAGCGCGCCTTGAGTTCTACCAGGACGGTGACCTGTTTACCATTCTGAGCAGCCTGAATCAATGCTTCAATGATGGGTGAATCCCCGCTGACCCGGTAAAGGGTTTGCTTGATGGCCAGCACATCCGGATCGACCGATGCCGCTTTGACAAAGTCTACCACTGTTTGAAAGGACTGGTAGGGATGGTGAAGCAGCCGGTCTTTTTTTCGGATGACTTCAAATATATCCTCAACCTCATAAAATTCTTCAGAAATAAGGGGCGTATACCTGGGTTCTCTGAGTTCACTAAATTCACTGCGATTCTGAAATTTCATAAAGCAGTTCAGATCCAGATTACCCTTGAGCTCAAAAAGCTCACTTTCCACAATTTCCAATTCGTTCATGAGCCATTTTTTCATTTTTTTACTTATATCTTTGGTGACTTCCAGTTTAATACTGGCTCCCCATTTACGTTGCTGAATGGATTTTTCAATTTCAATCAGTAAATCTTCCGCTTCATCTTCATCAATAGCCAGGTCACCATTACGGGTAATGCGAAATTCGCTAACCTGTTTGACATCATATCCGGTAAACAGTTCGTTAACAAAGGGGCTGATCATGTCCTCCACAAAAATATAATTAAGCACCGCGGTATCTTTCGCTTTGGGCAAGGCAATAATCCGATCCAGAACCTTGGGAATCTCAAGGATAGCCATAAAATCTTTTTCTTCCTTTACCTTTGCTTCGGTATCATGGAGCATGATGCATAGATAAACTTGATTGTTTTTCACCAAAGGAAAGGGACGACTGTTGTCAATCGCCTGAGGCGTCAGAACCGGGTAACACTCATGTCTGAAATAGTGAAGCGCAAAGTCCTTGCCTTCTTCATCCAGCTCATCATAACGCAAAAAAAAGATGTTATTCTGATTAAGCTCCGGGATGATGGATTTTGCTAAACAGTTATACTGCCTGGCCATCATTTCCTGAGTCATACTATTGAGGGTTGCCAGTTGTTCTATCGGGGTTAATCCATCCACCGATTTTTTGTTGTAACCAACATTGATCTGATCCATGATCCCGGCCACCCGAACCATAAAAAACTCATCCAGGTTAGATGCCGTAATCGCTAAAAATTTCAGCCGATCCATAACCCGATTGCATTTATCGTAGGCCTCATCCAAGACCCGGTAATTGAAATCCAACCAACTGATCTCTCGGTTTATAAATAAGTTACTCTTCATGATTCTACCCTCTTAATCTTTAGTATCGGTTTAATGCCAAATACATTTTCCATGGTTGTCCGGCTTGCTTTAAAAAAATATTCTTCCAACTGAAAATTTTTCCCTGTTGTCAAATCAATAACCAGCTTTTCATCTCTAATATGACAATGAAGATTCTGAATTTTTTGCTGATAACTTTTATCGAGTGCAATCGCCAGCTTAAGGATCGCCGCCAGTTTAGCTACCAGTAATTGCTCTTTTTCATCGCTTGAATGGATTTTTTCTTCGACGACGATAAAATTCGTTTTAACCGCCTCTGCCACATTACCCATTACAGATTTCTCTTCCTGAGTGACACCGATGATATCGGTAGTTTCAATAATGTAGCGACTCTGAACCCAGAAATTCTTATGATCGATGAAGCTTCCCACTTCCATCAGATAACAGAGCATCGACAAAAGCTGGCGCTCTCTTTTTCCCAGTTGGTGGTATTTTTTTAAAGAGTCGAATATTTTCAGGCTGATCTTTTCCACAAATTCTGAATGCTTCTGACTGGTGTGATATTTTTTCCCAATGGTTTTTGCGGAAAGGTAACTGCCCTCTTCGATCCATTCAATTAATTGCTGTTTTTTGGTGATCTGAAATTCAAAATCCAGAAACGCATCTCCGATGATCATCGGAATCAGAATAAAGGTTTCAACCCCCGTTTCTGCCAACAGCTTTAAATAAAGCATCAGGGTATGATTCAGGGTTTCGGCTTCGCTTTGATCCAGAAGTGAATACTTTTTCAGCAACTGATTAACGGTCAAATCCCCGGCCACCTTACAGAGCTTGCCGAAGTCCTCGGCATTGATCACATAATAATCCTGCCGCTCAGAATAGCCGCAGAGCTGCGCAATCACATCTACCTCGTGAGAAGATACAAAAAGTCTTTTGATACGACGCTTTCTGATATTTTCGACAATGTCCTGGGTATTGATCGAAATAAACTCCATCAGCAACGTCTCAAAACGCTCCGAATTCTCTTCAATTGATTTTAGGATTTCCTTCATTTTGAGATAACCCAATTCGGCAGTCTGGTGATAGTCGATAATTCCGTTTTTCAACAGAGCAACTGATACATTTCCGCTGGAAATAGAAGCCAGCATCTGATCTTCTTTGGTTTCATTAAGAATATTAAATTCGGGATCACATTTCAACACCATATGCCGGTAAATAAGATGGGTTTCTTCTTCCTTATCCAGAATTTCAACCTCATAACCACCGGTATTGATTTTAATCTGTTCAAGAATATAAAGCCGGTTTCTCGCTTCCCTGAGAGCCGTTGTTCCAAAAATTTTAATGGATTCGACCCCGTAGGTTTTTGACATTTCGATATATTCGTTAATCGTTTGGCACAATGCATAAACTGATTTAAATGAGATCTCGCCTTTGGTAAAACTCTGACTCCCAAAATTGATTGGAAACATGGCTCGATCTAATATTTTAATGCATCCTTTTCCCCTTTGTCCCACAATCAGTTCGCATCGAATTGAGCCAATATAAATAACAGAAAACCGCTTGATCATAAATGTCACCTCACATTCTTTTTTCTATTCTATCACAATTTTTAAAAAAATTATGTTAAAACTCGTCGAAACTCTGTTTTTTTTCAATAAATCATCTTGCCAGAGCAGTTATGATTTAAGCTCTTTCACTTTTATGTTACAATAGTGAAAGACATCACTTCAGGAGGAAAAATCGTTGCTTGGAACCATTATCAATGCCGCAGCCATTGTTGTTTGCGGCTTTATCGGACTTTTATTTAAACGGGCTCTGCCCCAGCGTCTCTGTGAAACCATTACCCAGGGCCTGGGCCTGGGCGTCGTCGTCATCGGCATCACCATGACCATCGAAACCGAAAACATCATGCTGATGCTGCTGAGCCTATTGTTTGGCGGAATCCTGGGGGAACTGATTAATATTGAAAAACAGTTAAAACGCATCGGCGATACCCTCGAATCAAAGATGAAAAACAATAACAATAATATCTCCCAGGGCTTTGTCAGTGCGTCTCTGCTTTTTTGTACTGGCTCCATGGCCATTATGGGGGCCCTGGAAAACGGACTCACCGGCACCTTCAGTATTCTTTTAAGCAAATCGCTATTGGACGGCATTTTTTCGATGATTCTGTCATCGACTTTGGGGATCGGGGTTGTCTTTTCGGCTATTCCGGTACTTATCTATCAGGGCAGCATTTCGCTTTTGGCCGGCTCAGTTAAAACCCTGCTTGCTCCGGAGATGATCACCGAAATGAACGCCGTCGGTGGCGTTCTGATTATGGCCATTGGTATGAATATGCTAAAAATCAAAGAATTCAAGGTTGGCAATCTGCTGCCGGCGGTTTTTATGCCGATTCTATTTATCTGGCTGATGGGGTTATTAGGAATTTAGAGCAAACAAAAGCCGGCAATAAATGCCGGCTTTAATGCTTTTATAATTTTAAATGACACTTAAACTTCTGAAAATGCACTTTTATCAACACCACATTCTGGACATACCCAATCATCCGGAATATCCGCAAAAGCAGTTCCTGCTGCTACCCCGTTGTCTGGATCCCCTAATTCCGGGTCATATATATAACCACAGACATCACATTCATATTTTTGCATTGCATTCTCCTTTATTTATAGTATGACTTAACTCTATTATAATCATTCTAACTATTATTTCAATGCTTTTTTTGTTTTTTCAATCATTTCTCATTTTTTATCCATAGCAAAATCAGTCGATTCAAATGAAGCGACCAAGATTTGCGGCGCCAATCATGCCAGCCTCGTTTTTAAACGTGGCCAGAACAATCTCAGGCATGGCAAATGCGGGGTAGGTTAAGCGGCTGACCGTCTCAGCTTTGATCTTTTCCAGCAAAAAATCTCCGGCGCTGGATAAACCCCCGCCGATAGTAAAAATCTCAGGATCGATCAAATCGCTAATATTGGCAATGGCCCAACCCAGATAACGGGCCAGCCGATTAACCGCTGCTAAAGCCAGTGAATCCTCTGCTTTGGCTGCCTCAAAAATACGCCTGGCATCAAAATTTTCATTTGCTTTTAAATCTGTCCCAACACCTTCCGCAATCCGCTTTTGACAGTAACGGATCAGTGCTGTTGCCGAAGCAAAGGTCTCCAGACATCCGTTTTTTCCGCAGTTGCAATCATAAAAATTTTCTTCCATAATCATATGACCGACTTCTGACGCCACCCCATGGGCACCGGAAATAACCCGATCATTAATGATCACGCCACCGCCCACCCCGGTGCCGAGGGTCAGCATCACCGAGCTACTCCGACCCCGGGTGCTTCCGAAAGCCGCTTCGGCAATACAGGCAGCGGTAGCATCATTAACCAGCAGCACTTTAAGCGACAGCGCTCTTTCGAGATCTTGTTTTACTGCTCTGTTTTGCCAATTGAGGTTGGGACAGGAAACAACGGTTGCACCGTCCGCAGACAGGATTCCGGGAATACCGATTCCCACTGTGGCTTCTTTTGGCGAAAGTTGCTGCAGTTCTTTAATTAACAAAACCAGATCATTTAGCACCTGGTCATAACCCAATTGACTTTGGGTTATGACCAGCCGTTCTTCCTGTATGACTCCCAGATGATCAACAATGCCGCCTTTAATGGCAGTGCCGCCTATATCGATGCCGATTCCCATCCTTGTCCTCCTATTTTCTAGCTGATCGCTGTAGTAGATAAACCAGCCATGGAATTAAGGCTGATCAATGATACCCCCAAGCCGATCCCAGCCGCTACTATTTCCAGTCCGATCACCGGAATAGCGGTTTTTTTGTAGCTCACACCATAGACAATCGCCAACCCAATAATGGTCAGGACAAGCTGCCAGATGTTGAAGATACTGAAGATTCCTCCCAGAAAGGCTACCCAATCCATTTCGTAAACCTTGGTCATGTCAATTGGTTTTTGAAAGAAAATATTAAGAATATTCTGGAAAATCTTCGGAAAATAGCTAAGCCCCACCACGTATACGGCGGTTTTGAAGGTGCCCTCGCCACCCATTTTCTTTAACACCAGGTTAAAGATGGCGGCCTTCACCACCATGGCAACAGCCACACTGATGATTCCAGAGATAATCCCGGTGACGATACTAATCGTTTTAACCATGCCCATTTGATCGGCGGGAAGATCCATACTGCCTACCACGTTTCCGGCAATGATACCCGTTAAGCCCCCAATGATGGCAATAATCAAAATGGGGATCAACAGCGACCGTTTTTCTTTTTCAGCAACCTGTTTAAAGAATTTAACAGGATTAATTAGCAGGTATAAATAGTTCATCCTTACTCCTTCTCGTTTTATGTTTTTATTTTCTGTTTCAGCAACTGATCATTCACACATTTTAATTACTTCCACAGTCATTCCAGCTCATTATAATTTTCAATTTTTTAACAACTTTTTCCCAATCCGCTTGATTATTCACTTCGAATCGCATCCAGCGAACTGAGATTAGCAGCCCTGATAGCCGGCCGTACCCCGGAGAGTAAACCCACTAGCGCAGAAAATACCAACGCAAAAATCACCAGACCTGGGGTAATAAAAGAAATCGTTACCCCGTCTTCGCCGCCAATAAAAAAGCCGGCAATGAGATTGATCAAAACGGAAAGCACCAGGCTGATAACAACCCCCACCAACCCGCCGATCAGTCCAATCATGGTTGATTCGGCAATAAACATGTTACGAATATCCGTTATTGATGCCCCGATAACTTTCATAATCCCGATTTCTTTGGTGCGCTCATAAATGGACATGGTCATCGTATTGACAATGCCGATACAGGCAACCAGCAGGGCCACCCCACCGATACCTCCCAGCAGAATCTGCAGCATCTGGAACACTGAACCCATAGAATCAAGAATCTGCTGCATCGAAAATACTGTAAACTGCATCGCCTCAACTTCAGTTGTGACATCATTAACCACCGAGGAATCCTCCACTGTCACCAATGCCTGGGTATAGCCCTGCTTCTTGACATTGGCTTTCTTGCCAGTCTGCCATTCGTTGAGCTCCGTCACCAGATTATAGTCAGCGATGACGGAATAATCTTCATTTCCGCCGGTAGATTCGAGCACCCCGGTCACCTTCAACTTTTGGGTCTTCATTTCTTCTTCACCATTGGCATTGATGCGTTTGATGGTCATGGTAATGTTCTGACCAATGAGATCTTCCGGTTTAACTTCACTTTCGGTAAGCTGGGTCGAAGCGCCAGTATAGGTAATGCTGGTTAAAACGTCCTTGCCCAGGATGACACTGTTTTCATCATTGGCCCCGGGTTTTTTACCACTGGTCGTTTCATAACGCATGTCTTCCAAAACAGCATAATCCACACCCATCAAGGAAACTCCGTACTGTTCGCGATCAACCTCAATCTCGCCGCCACTGAGGTTCACTACGGGGGTGACAGCCACGACCCCATCGATTTTTTTAAGATCTTTGATAGCATCATCATTAAGGATCACTTTATCATCCGTTTTTCCGCCGCCCATGGCGGTCATCCCCATTGAGGAAAGATCCTGATAAACCTGCAGGGTAGTCACTGAACCGATACCGGAAAGCTCATCAGTAATGCTTTTCTGTGCTCCATTTCCGATGGAAACCATCACGATGATGGATGCTGTTCCAATGACCACGCCGATAATGGTGAGGATGGTCCGAAATTTCATGCGCCAGAGATTCTCCCAGGATAATCGCAGGAGTTCTTGCTTATTCACACCCTCACCCCACTAAGCGCCAATGCCAAAGACCACTCTGAGAAATTTCTGGAAAAAGTTTTCTTCCCCGGTATTGGCAGTTTGGGTAGTGGCTTCCTCAGAAACAATGGCAATGGCTTTTTCAATCACCCGTTCGTTATTGAAACTGTCCATGTATTTCACGGTTATTTTTCCCGGAAATTCACCAGTTTCAGCGGCGGTGACATCCGCTGAAAAATTATCATTATCATCCTTTTCAAAGGTGCCATAATATTGATAATCTTTGTTAAAGTCGACCCCTTCAGCAGAAACGCTGACCTGAACCCCACGAACCGGGTTGGAACCAAAATTGGCGATTTCAAACTCGATTGGGGTGACGCCCTTGTCATTTTCGGTTAAAACAAACCGATCCGGCGCAATAATGGACAGTGACTCACTTTCATTAATCACAATACCCACGGTTTCGGTAAAATTATAGACGCTTCCCCCACTGCTTTCACAATTGATCTGGAGATTCAAGTTATAGTTTTTCGCTTCGGCATTGGGCGAGGTAACCATGGGAATTTCAATGGTGGCGCTTTCCGCTGAAGGAATCTCTTCCCGATAAAAATGGCTGCCACTACCGACCATCGAAAACACTCCCAGATCATTGGCTCCAGACTGAGATAATACATCCAAGGTCACGTTATGGGCATCGTAGTCGCCATGATTGGTCAGGGTAACTACCATTTTAAATTCTTTACCCGGTGACACCGTCGCCGGATTGAAGGTGACTGAACTGATCTGAAGCAAAGGTTGTTCCGGTGCCGCCAGCGCTGTTGGCGTAAGACATAATAATAGCAGTATAACCGCCAACAGAACTGAATGCAGGGATTTTGTCTTGATTTTGATTTTTGTTCGCTCTTTCATAATTTCTCCATTTCTTTGAGTCTTGATCCTGATCAACGTTTATTGATTGACTTCGGATTCAATCAGGCCATCCCGCATATGAATAACCTTGGTACAATATTTGGTGGTGTCCGGATCATGGGTGACAATGACAAAGGTCTGATTTTCTTCCCGGTTCAGGCGATAGATCATTTCCATAATATCCGCACTTGTTTTTGAATCCAGATTCCCGGTGGGCTCATCCGCCAGAATAATCTCCGGATGGTTTACCAGCGCCCTGGCAATACTCACCCGCTGCTGCTGTCCCCCTGATAGCTCGCTTGGCTTATGCCCCATTCGATCCACCAGCCCCACCACTTCCAGGGCTTCGATTGCCCGTTCTTTCCGGATTTCTTTTTTGACACCAGCAAAAGTCAGGGCCAGGGCTACATTTTCCATGGCGGTCATGGTTGAGATCAAATTGTAGGACTGGAAAATAAAACCGAGGTGTTCCCGTCTGAACAGGCAAAGTTCATTCTCCGTCATTTCACTGATCCGATAATCCCGAATCATGATATCCCCGGAGGTGGGTGGAACCAATCCCCCCAGCACGTTCAAAAAGGTGGATTTGCCTGATCCCGAAGGACCCAGCAGGGCCACCATTTCCCCTTGTTCAATATCCAGATTGATTCCCTTGAGGATGTTGATGTCTTCTTTCCCCAACTTGAAATCTTTGTGCAAATCTCTGACTTGAATAAAAATTTAGATCGACCCTCTTTCTTTTTGTTCTCTGGTTTCAACCAATCAATTGCTGATTATTATAACACAAATCAACGCAAATTATTCCAGATTTAGACGTTTTTTCATAATCATATGGGTTCCGTAATAGAAACCAATCCCCAGCACCACATTGAGTGCGGTCGACCCATTAATAAGCCAATGAATGGTTGTCATCGCCTCGCGGCCATTGAGCACCATGTTTTCCAGGTTGCCGATGGCAAAGACCGCCATCGCAATCGACATAATAACCTGCATCGCAATGGTTATGACAATATAGGCACCAAAGGCTGCTACGATCCGGTGTTGATTGAAAAGCTGACCAATCGCAATGGAAACATAGATCATCAGGATCGAAGCAACAGTTTCAACCAGGATGAATAATCCCAGTTCCGCCATAAAGAGATTAAGCTCCATCCCCGTCTGCAGGTAAAACATCGAATAGGCCGAACGTATCGTCTGCGACAGTTCCATCATCGAAAAAGTTCCCAGCGAGAAAATGAAAAAGGTCAGGACAATCATTACTGTGCAGACTGCCGACCAGATCAATCCCACCAGCAGTTTGGATAAAACCAGTTCCCAGGTTTTAACCGGCAGGCTGAACATCAGATAACCCTCATCAGTGAATAAGTTTTTATAAAAGCGCTGAATAATCATCACCAGGGTCATCACACAAATGCCTACGATCAGAATAAAATAAAGGGTAAAACTAATCCCTAAAATAATTTCAGCAACCTTGTTATTAGACGCCGCCTCGGAAAAGAAATCCGGCGCGCCAATGGCCATCACCAGTTTGGTGAAAATCGTTAATATCAGCAGGGCACCGTACAGAGGCAAAAAAATTCGACTGGTGGCCCTAGTTTCGTGTTTAATCAGTTTTCCTAACATTTAAAAACCTCCCTGAATAATCCATCCACCGACTTGTTATGGGTTTCCCGTATTTCATCGACACTGGAATGGAGCACCAGTTCCCCCTGATCAATGAAAATAATGTCATCCAGGATCTGTTCGATATCAGCAATCAGATGGGTGGAAATAATCACTGATGCCTCTTCTTTGTAATTGGTGATGATGGTATTTAAAATATAATCCCGGGCTGCGGGATCAACCCCGCCAATTGGCTCATCGAGAAGATACAGCTGGGCTTGACGACTCATCACCAAAATTAGCTGCACCTTTTCTTTTGTTCCCTTGGACATGGTTTTTAGCCGATCATCTGGATTGATATTCAGATCCTTCAACATGTTTTCTGCTTTGATACGATTGAAATCTGTGAAAAAATCTTCAAAAAAGGCAATGATCTCACTGACCCGCATCCAGTCATTGAGATAGGTGCGCTCGGACAGATATGAAACCTTCGCTTTGGTATCGACTCCCGGGGCATCACCATCGATGGTAATTTCCCCGGCTGTTGGCACCAGTAAACCGGCAGCCAGCTTGATAAAGGTACTTTTACCGCTGCCATTGGGCCCCAATAAGCCAATGATCCGTCCACGCGGTATTTCCATATTGATGTTGGCCAGGGCGGTTTTTTTACCATAGCTTTTGGTCAAATTTTTAGTGCTTAATATGGTCATCGTCCTTTTCCCCTTCCTCAATCTTTTCCATTAATGCCAGTATTTCACTTCGACCCATACCTAACTTTTTCATTTTTTCAAGAAATGCGCCAATTTCCTGGACTGCCAAGTTTTTTTTCGCTTCTTCTATCACTTTCAAATCCTCCGTAATAAATCTGCCGCTGGTTCTTTGTGCAAAAACGAGTTCCATTCTTTCCAGTTCTGCCAATGCTTTCTGCATG
>NZ_JBGSHG010000094.1:0-10246 GCF_041752335.1 Acetobacterium sp.
TCAAGCGGGCAGGATATCCCAATTTTTATGATTATTATCTGCAAGTAACGGTGTGAACTCTGGAACCGCCGTATACCGAACGGTACGTACGGTGGTGTGGGAGGTCGGCTGATCAATTAATGGTCAGCCTCCTACCCGATGGTGGTAGTTATTTAATGGGTTCGGCGCAATTGGCGGAACCGGTACTCAGGAGCATGTCGAGGCCGTGGTCCAGGGCGGGCAGAATGGCTTCGAGATTTTCCTTGACCGCTTTGGGGCTGCCGGGCAGGTTAATGATCAGGGTTTGCTTGCGGATACCGGCGGCGCTGCGGCTGAGCATCGCTTTTGGGGTGATCTGCAGGCTGTGGTAACGCATTGCTTCGGGGATACCCGGGGTCATCCGATCGCAGACGGCAATGGTAGCTTCCGGGGTCCAGTCCCGCTGGGAAAAACCGGTGCCGCCGGTGGTCAGAATCAGATCCAGATGATCTTCATCGGCCCAGACCATCAGGGCTGTTTTGATGGTTTCCAGATCATCCGGCAGGATGATGGTTTTGACCACTTCGTACAAATTGGTTTCGGCCAGCATTGTCTCAATCATCGGGCCGCTTTTGTCTTCCCGTTGGCCCTTTGAGCCCAGATCGCTTAAGGTCATTATTCCAGTTCGATACATAAGATCCTCCTAAATATTAAATGTGAAAAAATCATTGGCCAATAAATCGATATATAAAAGTTTATTCCGCAATATTTCCTCTTTCCCGGTGAGGACTTTTAGGGCTTCGGAAACTTCCAGCGAAGCAGCCAGGGCTGGGGTAAAGGATGGATTGCCCAGGGCTTTGGAGTCGTATTCTTTTTCGCCGGCATAGAGGCGTGACAGGGTATCATCTTCCGGGAAAACCGTGGTTATCTGGGCGAACCAGCCGCCGATGGCACCGTGGATCAGGGGAATATTTTTTTCTTTGCACAGGGTCTGCACGGTGAGCCGGGCGGGGACATTATCCAGGGCGTCGACCACCAGATCGGCATCACCAATCAGGGCAGAACCGTTATCCTCGTCCAGAAAATCGTGATAATAGGTCGTCGTCACTTCTTTATTAATCAACTTAACCCGGGCTGCCGCGGCTTTCGCCTTGGGGGTACCGAGATTTTTTTCAGTAGAAAAAATCTGCCGATTCTGGTTGGAATCTTCAAAAACATCGCCATCAATCAAAATCAGCGCACCAATCCCGACCCGGGCCAGCATTTCAATAATATAGCCACCCAAACCGCCGCAGCCGACCACACAAACCGTGGCATGCTGGATGCGCTCAAATTCTTCCTCGGAAAAAGCTGGAAAATTCCGTTCATAACGTGACATCGCGCCACCTCCTCGTATCCCAATCTAATAATTAAGATCAGTATAACAATTTTTAACGAATAATTAAAGTCTTGAATTGATATTGTTTTTTCAGACAATAATCGTTAGAATAGAAAGTAGACAAAAAATGACAAAATTTGGTCGGCAAGGAGAAAAAATGGAGTTGCTAAAGGTAAAAACCATTGATGAGATGAAGAAAATCATCAATGAGACATTTAAAGACATAACTTTAGAGAATGAAACCATTGATATCAGCCATGGATTGGGCCGGGTATTATCCTCGGATATCGTTTCGACCATGGATGTTCCGCATTTTGATCGCTCAGTGGTGGATGGTTATGCAGTGAAGCTAACCGACGTTCAGGGCGCATCCACTGCCATACCGGGATTTTTAAGAATCACCGGGGAAGTTCAGATGGGCAAAGAAACCACCGAAAGCCTTAATCAGGGTGAAACCCTTTATGTTCCAACCGGCGGCATGGTGCCAGCTGGCACCGAAGCGATGATTATGATTGAATATACCGAAAAATTGGGGGAAAAAGATCTGGCCATTTATATCAATGCTGGAGCCAACGAAAATATGATGCGGATTGGTGATGATATCAGAAACGGGGAACTGGTTTTTTCCCGGGGCCATCTGTTAAGACCACAGGACATTGGCGTTTTATCGGCTTTGGGTTACCGGCAAATTGAGGTTTATAAGCGTCCCCGGCTCAGCATTATTTCCACCGGTGATGAAATCATCCGGCCGGGAGAGACCCCTAAGCCAGGGGAAGTGATTGACATTAACACGCCGGCCTTGGCAGCGGTGGCAAAACGATTGGGAGCCGAGGTCATTTCGACTTCTTATGCCAGAGATGACCACAATGAGATTCGCTCTGCCGTCGAAAACGGAATAGAAAACGGCGATATGGTCATTCTTTCCGGCGGCAGTTCGATGGGTGAAAAAGATTATACCGTCCAGGTCATTGATGGGCTGGGGCAGGTGCTGCTCCATGGTCTGGCCGTTAAACCGGGAAAACCGACGATTTTGGGAACTGTTTTGCAAAAACCAGTGATTGGCTTACCAGGTCAGCCGGCCGCGGCCATCATGGTGATGATGATTGTGCTACAGGAATTTATGAAGTTGTACTATAGTCAGGATGTTTTCAAATATCAGACTGTCCAGGGAGTGCTGATGGAAAATATCCATGCCGCCCCAGGCCGGCGGACCTTCCAGACTGTGTCTATCACTAAAACTGAAAATGACACTGAAGTCCGGCCAACCCACGGTAAATCCGGGATGATTACGCTCTTATCCTATTCCGACGGATACATTGAAATCACCGAAAACGAAGAAGGAAAAAATACCGGCGACCAGGTCGAAGTGATCCTGTTTTAGAAAGCACACGGCCTTATTACTAGTATCAAAACTGGAGGGAAGAATGAATACCGAAAATATCGGAAAAAAAGACGAGCGGAATTTATATTTAAAAAATGAAGATCTGGATGTAGCAGTGGCCAAGTATCTGGCCTTATTATCCTTTACCGAAGCTCAGGAAAAAGGCCGTTTATTACCAGTGATCGAAGCCCAGGGATGGGTGACGAAAGAGCCGGTTTTTGCGAAAATTTCATCGCCTTATTATAACGCCTCCGCCATGGATGGGATTTGTGTCGAAGCGATGGCGATGATCGGTGTGGATGAACGTCATCCCCGGACTCTGATAAAAGGAGCCGATTTTAATTTTGTCGATACCGGCGATGTGATCGCCGATCCCTACAATGCCGTGGTGATGATTGAAGATGTGATCATTAAAAGTGACGACGAAATCAGTATCAACAATCCGGTTTCGCTGTGGCAGAATGTCCGGCCCATTGGTGAAGACATCGTCGCTGGAGAACTGATTATCCCGGCCTTTCATCGGGTTCGTCCGATCGACCTGGGCGCCCTTCTGGCCGGCGGTATCACTGAGATTGAAGTGATGGACAAACCCCGGGTCGGGATTATCCCCACTGGTACTGAACTGGTGGAAGCTGGAGCGGCGATGGCAGTGGGAAAAATAATTGATTCCAATACCCATATGTTTGTCGGACTGGTGCAAGAATATGGCGGAGCTGCCAAACGCTATCAGACCGTTCGGGATGACTACGAGCTGATCAAAAACGCCATTATTAAGGCCGTGGATGAAAACGATATGGTCCTGATTTCGGCCGGTTCCTCGGCCGGAACCGAAGATTACACCCGCAGGCTGATCGCAGAACTGGGTGAAGTGGTGGTTCACGGCGTTGCCATTAAACCCGGAAAACCGGTGGTTTTGGGAATCGTTCAGGGGAAACCGGTAATTGGGATCCCCGGCTATCCGGTTTCCGCCTACTTTGTCTTTGAAAGCTTTGTCAAGCCAGTGATGCTGGCCTTTAACCACCAAACCTTTACCGAAGGGGTCACCATTAAAGCAGTGTTGTCCAAACGGCTGATGTCGTCGCTGAAATATCTGGAGTTTGTGCGGATGAAATGTGGACGGGTCAACCAGCGCTTTGTGGCAACGCCACTGGATCGCGGTGCTGGGGTGACGATGTCGCTGGTCAATGCCGACGGGATCTTAAAGATCCCCAAAAATGTCGAAGGCTATGAAGCCGGTGAAGAGGTCGAGCTGATTCTGATGCGGCCCCGGGAAGAAATTGAAAATACCCTGGTTTCGATTGGCAGTCACGATGTGTTGATGGATATCGTCGCCAATATTATCCATAAAAATAAGGAACTGGTGAACCTGTCCTCGGCCCATGTGGGTAGCTTGGGGGGAATTATGGCGATCAAAAAAGGCGAGTGCCATATTGCCCCAATCCATTTGCTCGATGAGGATACCGGAATTTATAATCTGGCCTATTTGAAACGCTATCTGGCCGATGAGGCGGTGGTGCTGATCAAAGGGGTCAAACGAACCCAGGGGATGATCATCCCCAAAGGCAACCCCAAAAATATTCAGGGTATTGCCGATCTGATCCGGCCGGATATCAGCTTTGTCAATCGCCAGCGGGGCTCGGGAACCCGGGTGCTATTGGATTATTTACTGAAAACCGCCCAACTTGATGCCAATCAGGTTTTGGGTTATACCCGTGAAATGAACACCCATATGATGGTAGCTTCGGCTGTGAAATCCGGTTCCTGCGATGTCGGTATCGGCGTTTTGTCGGCAGCTAATATGATGGAACTGGATTTTATCCCAATCGGAGATGAAGCCTACGATTTTGTTATTTTAAAAGAGAATCTCGGGGATCCCCGGGTGAAAATATTCATCAAGGTGCTTAAATCCCCGGAATTCAAAGATACCCTGAAGCGGTTGGGGGGATATGAACTGGAACAACCGGGAGAAATAGTCGAACCCTAGACATCACAAGGGAGAAAGCAGGAAGCAGATGAAGGATCATTATGGAAGAAAAATAAATTACATGCGTATCTCCATCACCGATTTATGCAATTTAAGATGTGTCTACTGTATGCCAGAAGAGGGGATAAAAAAACATCCCCATCAGAAAAATCTGTCCTTTGAAGAAATTCTGGAGCTGATTAAGGCCGGGGTTTCACTGGGGGTCAACAAGATTCGGCTCACCGGTGGAGAACCGCTGGTCCGCCATGGGATTGTCGATTTGGTCAGAAGAATCGGCGAAATCCCCGGGATCGAGGATCTCACCATGACCACCAATGGGATTCTCCTGCCAAAATATGCCAAAGATTTAAAAGCCGCCGGTTTAAACCGGATAAATATCAGTCTGGACACCTTTGATCCAGTCAAATTTCATGAGATTACCCGGAGGGGCCATCTTGAAGATGTTTTTGCAGGGATTGCCGCGGCCAAGGCAGTGGGGATGCATCCGATTAAAATCAACACCGTGCTGATCAAGGATTTCAACGACGATGAAATTGAAACCTTTGTGAATTACACCAGAGACGAAGCGGTTTATGTACGGTTTATTGAACTGATGCCGCTGGGTGAATCCAGCGGTTTTGCGGAAAACAAATACCTGTCCAATGATGAGGTATTAAAACGGATGCCGGCTTTAACGCCGCTGCTAATCCCTGATAAAACCGGCCCGGCGGAATATTATCAACTGCCCGGAGCCAAGGGCCGAGTGGGCCTGATCAATCCCATCAGTAAGCATTTCTGTAGCGAATGCAACCGGATCCGGGTCACCACCGATGGCAAGATCAAACCCTGTCTTCATTCGGACTATGAGATTGACCTGGTGGCGCTGCATCAATCTGGGAAGACCTATCAAGAGATTCTCTTACAGGCAATTAATGAAAAGCCGGAAAAACATCATATCAACGAACATGAAAAGCAGTTATTGAGAAATATGAACGAAATTGGAGGATGACATGGACAAAGAAATTTTAGAGTTCACCCATTTTAATGATGCGGGCCGTAGCAAAATGGTTGACGTCAGTGAGAAAAAAAGCTCCGAGCGGGTAGCCATAGCCAAAGGTGCCATCACCATGAACAAAGAGACCCTGCAAAAAGTAATCGCCGGACAGATGAAAAAAGGGGACGTCCTGGGAGTCGCTCAGATTGCCGGAATTATGGGCGTTAAGCGGACGGCAGACCTGATCCCAATGTGCCATAATATTTTTATTTCCGGCAGCGACATTGACTTTGAAATTGATGAGGCGAATTCCCGAATTCTAATCGAAGCGACGGTTAAAAATACCGGCCAGACTGGCGTGGAAATGGAAGCTTTAACGGCAGTTTCAGTGGCCGCCCTGACCATCTATGACATGTGCAAAGCGGTGGACAAAGAAATGACCATTGAAGAGATCTATTTGGCTAAAAAAACCGGTGGCAAATCCGGCGAGTTTATCAATCCCAAACATCAATAAAATTAGCAGGAGAAATGTAATGAGTGGAAAAGTAATAGCAATTAATATCAGTGAGAAAAAAGGCGTCATGAAAAAACCGATTCCGACCGGGGATTTTATTAAGGATTTTGGTCTTGAGAATGACGCCCATGCCGGTAAATGGCATCGGCAGGTCAGTCTGTTAGGTCAGGAGAGCATCGATAAGATGATCGCCATGGGAGCAGCCGGACTATGCGCCGGAAATTTTGCCGAAAACATTACGACCGAAGGAATCTGTGTGTACGAGTTGCCGGTGGGGACGAAGCTAAAAATCGGTGAAACCCTTCAGGAAGTTACCCAGATCGGTAAAGAATGTCATGCTGGATGCGAAATTGCCCAACAAGTAGGGGATTGCGTGATGCCACGAGAAGGCATTTTTACAATTATCCTTGAAGGCGGCTCCATTAAAGCCGGGGATGCCATTGAAGTCGTGGAATAGTCAGACCGAAAATCATTTGTGCCATGTCAAATTAAGATAGAAACATTTCGAAATTTTCGGCACCAGAAACATCTGATCAAAATAAACCTTAAATTTTTCCAGAGATGAAACAAATCACAAAAAATGATGGAATGTGTATTGCATTATCAGAATTTAGTGTTACAATAGTAAATGTTATTGCCGTACAAGTGTCTTTCACGTAAAGACAGTCGCCTGATGGAGGACAATATGAATCAATTTATAAATAGTATGGCCGGAGTGGCCTGGAGTATCATCCCGATATTGCTGATCTTTTTTTTAATGTCAGGCATCATGTTTGTTTTTTATTTCAAAGTGAAAATTGAAGAAATATCGATCTATTTAAAAAGTATTGCAGCTTCCCTAGAAAGGCTCTCAAATCGGCGAAATGACTATTAGAAAGAGTTTTATGGAGGAATTTATGTTTTTTGAAAAAGTAAAAGTTGCAGATCCTGAGATTTATGAACTCATGGAAAAGGAATTGCATCGACAACAAAGTCATTTAGAGCTCATCGCCTCTGAAAACTTCGTGTCAGACGCAGTAATGATTGCTATGGGAAGCCATTTAACCAATAAATACGCCGAAGGTACCCCGGGACACCGCTTCTACGGTGGCTGTGTTCACGTTGATACCATTGAGCAGGTTGCCATCGATCGGGCCAAGGCATTATTTGGTGCCGAACACGCCAATGTTCAGCCCCATTCTGGTGCCCAGGCAAATACTGCCGTGTATATGGGAATTTTAGAACCTGGCGATACCGTTTTAGGGATGCGTCTGGATCAGGGAGGGCATTTAACCCATGGCAGCCCGGCCAACCTGTCAGGAAAATACTATAATTTTATCTCTTATGGGGTGGATCAGGTAACGGAAACCATTGATTATGATGAAATAGAAAAGCTGATCAAAGAACACCATCCCAAATTGGTGGTTGTGGGCGCGAGCTCTTACCCCCGAGCCATCGACTTTGAACGCATTTCAAAGCTGACCAAGGCCGCCGGTTGTTATCTGATGGTGGATATGGCCCACATTGCCGGTCTGGTGGCAGCCGGACAGCATCAAAGTCCCGTCCCCTATGCCGACTTTGTCACCACCACAACGCACAAAACTTTGCGAGGCCCAAGAGGGGGCATTATTCTATGTAAAAAAGAATATGCCAAACTCATTGATAAGGGTGTCTTTCCAGGTACCCAGGGTGGTCCTCTGGAGCATATGATCGCAGCCAAGGCGGTAGCTTTTAGAGAAGCCGCAACGCCAGAGTTTAAGTCATACCAGGAACAGGTAGTCAAAAATGCCAAAGTATTGGCGGCCGCCCTTGAAAAACGGGGATTTCGGATTGTTTCCGGGGGTACCGATAATCACCTGATGCTGTTAGATGTCAGCAAGGTGGGTCTGACCGGGAAAGAAGCGGATGAAACCCTGGGAAAAGTCAATATCACCGCTAACAAAAATGCTATTCCCTACGATAAGGAAAGTCCTTTTGTCACCAGTGGAATCCGTGTCGGTACCCCGGCGATTACCACCCGAGGTCTGGTTGAAGCCGATATGGAAGTGGTAGCCGATGCCATTGAAGCGGCGCTGATTAAAAAAGACATGGAACTGGCGCTTGAAAAAGTCGCGTTCTTAACAGAAAAATATCCCTTATATCCGGGGTTAATGGGTTAACAAACCATAAGCGTTTAACAGATACGGCTCTGTTAAACGCTTTTTTTATGTATAAAAAACCCTAGTATAAACTAAGGTTTTAAATGGATCTCATTCACAATTAAATTAGGGTTTAATGAAAGATAAGTTAAATTTGCAAACAGGATAACGACTCGAAGCATGTTAAAAAGCGATAGTGTATACTTGATTCCCTGATTGCTAATTTTTGAGATTTGGGCTTAATTTTTGAAATTGACTTGGATGTTATGTTGCTTAAGTCGTTTGCTCTTCTAATAGTTTAACTTCTTTGGTACGTTTTATTAAAAGAATAGACGAAATAACCCCGAGAATACCACATACAACTAGCAGGATGAAAATTTGATTGAAGCCTACGGCAATATCTCCTGCGGCCTTTGCATCATCTAACCACTTGCCGAGAATTGGACCGTAAAATGCATCTGGCAGAAAAGCGATAAACGAAATGATGCCTGTAGCCATTCCGGTCATCCCGATGGGAATACCTGCCTGGTCCATTACTGACCAATAGGTCGATTTCAAGACATTAGCCAAAAATGCGATTATTAAGGTTAAGAAAACACTTAAGGCAACAATTTTTGCTGTTGTTAGAACGCCAATCAGAGCTGCGATGATTGCTATAAAAAGGATAACAAAACCTTTGCCCTTGAATGTAAACTTATCCATAACGAATCCGCCTATTACTCCTGCCAACAACACAATGATGTAGCTTCTGACGATTCCGATGGCGCTAGCTGTTGTTGTTGAGATATTTAATACTTGTACTGTATAGGTTGTCATATAGGCGTTGCCTAGAGCCCATGTGATATAAGAGAACATTATAACGAGGATTGTGACCCAGACACCTTTATTTTTTAGTACATCGATAACTCGATATTTGGTTTCGCTAGTTGTTGCATGTTCTTCGTGTATAATGTCTGTTTTTGGAAGAAAAAACAAGGCCAGTACAAAAAACATTGCGCACACCCCAGCACCAAAGAGAAACAGCACTTTCATTCCAGCCGCTTCAGTAGCTGCTAAACCAACGATGGCAAGAAACGCAAAGCCCATGATTGTTTGAATGACACCCCGTAAGGCTTCGCTACTGCCAAACATTTTGCTTTGGTTATCTTTATTTGCTAAATTACGGATCCCTTTCAGATAAGCAGACCATAAGGTAGCAATACCAAAGAATCCATAAAGTATGTGAATAATCAGTAGAACTGTGAAATTAGTAGTCATCGCAAAAGCGAACGTTAACACAGCTAAAGCTGCCAAAGTAGTAGAAATCAGGAATCGCATGGTAAATTTATCGGCCATCCATCCACCAATAGGGTAACATAGGGTATAGGTCAAATTTAAAGCCGAAGCTAAAATACCGATTTCCATATTTGAAAGTTGATATGCCGCTGCAAATTGATCATAAAAAGTATAGCGCAAAAACGGTAATTGGTATGCGAGCGCAACCGTTGCACTTAAAATTAAGAACACCATCGCATTTTTAAATCCAAATTTTTTCATAATATCCTCCTAGTTCATGATTGCGAAATACATGTCTATTGCAAAAGTATAGCATGATAGTTGTAAACGGTCAACAGTTATTTTTTGATTGAAATTATCGGGTAATTTTCTTTGGAATTAGTGATAACTGGGATAGTCAACAGAAAATTTTAAGGCAGCTTATTAAGTGTAGACGATTAATCATGATAATTTTAACAAAAAAACGCTTGACAATGAATTTCAGAGCATGATATATTTGCATTGCGAAATACATGTATTAATTAAAAAAAACTGGAGGCTATTTCAAATGTATATTAACAGACGTTTTTATGAAAAATATGTATCTACCCGTGATGTAGAGTTGTTACATGAGTATTCACTAAAGGTTTTACAAGAAGTTGGGGTTTCATTTGCCAGTGAAGAGGC
>NZ_JBGSHG010000095.1:0-4192 GCF_041752335.1 Acetobacterium sp.
AGATAAAATGGTCACTTTAGGTAAAAGAGGCGACTTACATGCCAGAAGACAGGCAATTTCTTATATCACTCAAGAAGCAGTGGTAAAACAATTGTTTGACGAAATAGCACCTAAATATACTGAACGAAACGGTGGCTACACACGAATTTACCGTGTGGGACCACGTCGTGGCGACGGCGCAGAAATGGCTATAATTGAATTAGTATAATTTATGATGCATACAGGGGATTAAGATGTTATTTACGCTTAATCCCTTTCTTGCATTATAAAGTTAATTAATTAACACCAAAGAAGGTGATAACAAGTGACAATGGAAAGTAATAATAGAATGATCGATGTGCAGGATGTTCATTTCAGATATCCTCATAATAACGAAAATGCATCAGTTGTAGCGCTGGATGGAGTCAGTCTACATATTCAAAAAGGTGAATTTGTCGGAATCATCGGACATAATGGTTCGGGGAAATCGACCCTTTCCAAATTGCTAAATGCGATCATATTTCCCACTCAAGGCGATGTGATTGTCAGTGGTCTTAACACTAAGGACCATGAAAACCTATGGACGATCCGTCAGACCGCCGGGATGGTTTTCCAAAACCCGGATAATCAGCTGGTCGCCACCATCGTCGAAGAAGATGTGGCCTTTGGGCCGGAAAACTTGGGTGTGCCGCCGCAAGAAATTAGAGAACGGGTAGACCGGGCCTTGGCGGTGGTCGAAATGCAGGCCTACGCCCATCAAAAGCCCCACCAATTATCCGGGGGACAAAAGCAGCGGATTGCCATCGCCGGGATTCTGGCAATGGAACCGGAATGTATCATTTTTGATGAACCCACAGCGATGCTGGACCCATCCGGGCGCCGGGAAGTCATGGAAACCATCAAACGCCTTAACCGGGATAAAGAAATGACTGTTATTCACATCACCCATTTCATGGAAGAAATCGTGGCTGCGGATCGGATTATTGTTCTGGACAAGGGCAAGGTTGTCATGGAAGGGGAACCCCGGACGATCTTTAGTCAGGTCAAACGGCTCAAAGAGATTGGTCTGGATGTACCCCAAATGACCGAGTTGGCTTATGAGCTGCGCAGCGAAGGACTAAAAATTGCCGATGATGTTTTAAGCATTGAGGAAATGGTGAATGCCTTATGTCAGTAGAAATAAAAAATCTTTCCCATACCTATTCAGACGGTTCGCCCTTTGAATTTAAAGCCCTAAAGGATATCAACATCACCATCGAAGATGGCAGTTTTATTGGCATTATTGGCCACACCGGTTCTGGCAAATCAACTCTGATTCAGCATCTAAACGGTCTGTTAACCCCCACTTCTGGCACGGTTCTGGTCGATGGAAAGAATATCTTTGAAACAAAAAAAGCCGAACTAATTGAGCTCAGGCACCATATCGGTCTGGTTTTTCAATATCCGGAACATCAGCTGTTTGAAGAAACCGTCGAAAAGGACGTCGCTTTTGGTCCCAAAAATCAGGGACTCAGTGATGACGAAATCGATCAGCGAGTCAGACAATCGATAAAGATGGTTGGTCTGGATTTTGACGCGATCAAAGATAAGTCACCCTTTGAATTATCAGGTGGACAGATGCGACGAGTAGCCATTGCCGGCGTTTTAGCGATGGAACCGTCAGTGCTGATCCTTGATGAACCAACAGCCGGCCTGGATCCTCGGGGACGGGAAGAAATACTGGCTCAGATCAAATCACTGCATACTCAAAAAAAAATAACCGTTATTCTGGTGTCCCATAGTATGGAGGACATTGGAAAAATGGTTGAAAAGATTCTGGTAATGAATGAAGGGGAAGTGGTGTTTTTCGATACCCCTAATCGTGTTTTTACCGAAATTACTACCCTGGAAAGCATTGGCCTGGCGGTACCGGAAGTAACCTATCTGATGCGGCGGCTAAAAGAAAAATACCCGGAAATTAGAGAAGACATTTTTACGGTGGAAGCAGCCAAAAAAGAAATTCTCAAAGTCATAAGAGGATCATAAAATGTTAAAAGATGTTACGATTGGCCAGTATTATCCAACCGGGTCGGTGATTCACAAACTGGACCCACGAACGAAGATACTGTTTACCACAGCATTTGTTGTGATGTTGTTTTTTTTGAATAATCTGTGGGGTTATCTAGCCACATTTGTGATTTTGGTAACGATCACCCTGCTTTCTAAAATCCCGGTGGGGTACATTATCCGCGGCATTAAAGGGTTAGTCCTGATTATCATGCTGACGGTGGTTCTAAACCTGTTTATGACCCCAGGAACCACGGTAGCGACGCTGGGGCCGCTGACAGTAACGCTGGAAGGTTTGAAAGTGGCAACCTATATGGCACTGCGTCTGATCTTTCTGGTGATCGGTACTTCCATCATGACGTTGACCACCTCACCGATTGATTTAACCGATGGGATGGAATGGTGTATGCGCTTTGTTCCCTTTGTCCGGCGATATGCCCACGAATTGGCAATGATGATGTCGATTGCGCTGCGTTTTATCCCGACACTGATGGAAGAAACAGAGCGAATTATGAAGGCGCAAAAAGCCCGAGGGGCTAATTTTGAAACCGGCAATATCATTTCCCGGGCTAAGAACCTGATCCCGATTCTGATTCCGCTGTTTATTTCAGCCTTTCGCCGGGCTGACGAATTAGCCACCGCGATGGAAGCCCGCTGCTACCGGGGCGGCGAAAATAGAACCCGGATGAAGCAATTAACCTTTGAATTCCGGGATGGTGCCAGCCTGGTGCTGATGGTTATGATGATTGTCGGTCTTTATCTGACGACCATGGTTCAAATTCCCTTAGTGTTCCCGGCATAAAGGGCTAAACTCAAGATGAAAAATATACAAATCATCATCAGTTACCGTGGTAGCAATTATTGCGGTTGGCAGGTCCAACCCAATGGCGTCACCATTCAGGAAGTTATTATCAGAGCGATCAAAGAACTCACCGGCGAATCAGTCAACCTGATCGGATCTGGGCGTACCGATGCCGGGGTACATGCCTTGGGACAGAGTGCAAATTTTTTTACCGCGTCGACGATACCGCCGGAGGTATTTTACCTGGCCCTGAATACCCGGCTGCCAACCGACATTCGGGTGATTGCCAGCCGGGAGTGCCACCCGGACTTTCACAGCCGCTATCATGCCAAAGGTAAAAGCTATCTATATAAAATTTTAGCCAGCCCGGTGGCCAGCCCGTTTCTGGCCGATTTGGCATTTCACGTAACCCGGACGCTGGACTGGGCGGCCATGGAAGAAGCGGCCGCCAGCTTTTTGGGCGAGCATGACTTTACCGCGTTTATGGCCAGTGGCAGCTCGATTAAAACAACGGTTCGCACCATTGCCGAAATTTCCTTTAGCAACAATGGCGAGCTCTGGGAAATGACCTTCACCGGAAATGGGTTTTTGTACAATATGGTCAGGATAATGACTGGCACCCTCTACGAAGTCGGTTATGGCCGCTTAAAACCCCCGGACATCAAAACGATTATCCAAGGCAAAGATCGCAGAAAGGCAGGTATTACCGCTCCGGCTCATGGTCTTTACTTAAAGGAAGTTTATTATTGAAAATAATATCATAAATAATACCATTTGAAGGCATAAATAACTTGACACACCCGGGAAGATGCTATAGAATTAACGATGGACGTTAATGTATCACTAGCCCCGATACGATAAAAAAACGATTTCTGATAACTCCCACTTATCGGAAAGCCAATAGATAAAAAATAAAGAAATTATTAACTGAGGAGGATTTTTGAGATGAATGCGAATGCCACAATAATGGCCAAATCTCATGAAATAGACCGTAAATGGTATGTGATTGATGCGGAAGGTAAGGTATTAGGACGACTGGCGACAGAAGTTGCAAATATTTTACGAGGAAAAAACAAACCAATCTTTTCACCACATATGGATTGTGGAGATTTTGTTATTATCATTAATGCCGATAAGATTGTATTAACCGGAAACAAACTGGACCAAAAATTATATAAAACATATTCTGGATATTGCGGTGGGTTAAAAGAAATGACTTACCGGAAATTCTTAGCTGAAAAACCAGAACTTTTGGTTTTCAAAGCAGTGAAGGGTATGATCCCACATAACAAATTAGGGGATAAAATTGCGACTAAACTTAAAGTTTATGCTGGCAACGAACATCCACACGCTGCACAATTGCCT
>NZ_JBGSHG010000096.1:0-21168 GCF_041752335.1 Acetobacterium sp.
TAACCAGACGTTGAGGGGTTACTTTGTTCCCTCTTTTTCTGAGTGCATCCACAATTTGTTTTTCGTTATTCATGGTTGTCACACCTCTTTTACAGTCTCTTCTGATAAAACAGTTACAGGCAACTCGCTGATAATTTCTATATTTACTCCATCAATATCACAGGATAGCGCACGGATCTCTATTCCCAGACTATGACATTGACCCAATAAACGTGAAAATTTTGGATCCATTATTTGATTTGGTTGAAACGATTTCGCATCATTGCGTTGCACAACAAAAATAACCCCGGTATGGTAACCCTCCTGGTGAGCTCTGATCAATTCGGCAAGATGTTTGGCCCCTCGCTCCGTTGGTGCATCTGGAAACATGGCAATCTCATTCACTACCAGATTGACACTCTTTACCTCATAGTAGGAGTATTTACCGCCACGAAAACAGGCAAGGTCAAAACGACTGTTGCCGTAGGTCACTTCTTGTTTGAGTTCTGAAACGTCCGCTTGAGCTTTTAAAAATTCGTAGGCAATCTGGTTAGCCAAGATCGAATTGACAGATACCCAATGCTCGTCTTTTTCAACTAGCAGCAGCGTATAATCAGTTTTTCGATGGGGCGCCGGATTCCAGGCCAGAATGGCCCGAACACCTGAAACAAGAAGCTCACTCATGCGACCGGTATTGGGCACATGAGCGGCTATCTCTTCCTGGTTGATCATTACCCTGGCAATGAAACGATTGGGTCGGCTAATAAATATCCCGTTGACAAGGGGGTATTTACTCAACTTCACCTTCATCGTCATCTTCGTCTTCCTCTAAATCTTCGTATTCTTCGTCCATGATACGATCATATTCTGCTTCAATTAAAGCAAATTCTGCTTCATCTTCAACTGGTACCAGAATTTCACCATCTTCGTCTTCATCGATAAAGAAAGCAAATACATCGTCACTTTCTTCGCCTTCTGTTAAAAGTACATAAGTCTTTTCACCCAGAGGAAACGAAACTTCTAAATCAAACTCTCTTGCAACGCCATTTTCATCTTCTAAAATTATTTTTTCTTCCATATCAACTTCTTCTTTCAATTTTATTTTTTCGCTCATAATCTTGTAATTATACCTTTTCATGCTTAAAGAATCCATTATTTATCAATTATTTGACGGCCCGATCCATATAAGACTGGAGAATGATCTGGGCTGCCAGCATATCGATATAATCTTTACGGTTCTCCCGAGAAACATTTCCTTCGATCAATACTTTTTCAGACCAGGATGAGGTTAATCGCTCATCAATATAGATGATTTCGATATCCAGCCGTTTCTTGATAAACTGACAAAAGTTCACTGTTTTCCGGGTCTGAGCGGATTCTGAACCGTTCATGTTCAGGGGCAGACCAGCTACCACTTTTTTGATCTCATATTTTGCAATAAGCTCCCGAAATGCTTCTAAATCGTCATCCCTGGTCTTTCGCTTGAGGGTCATAACCCCCTGGGCGGTAATCTGCAACGGGTCCGTTACAGCCACCCCAATCCGTTTGTCGCCAACATCAATTCCTAAAATTCTTTCCATTCATTATCCCATCTATTTGTTATGACTGTATTAAATCACCTTGATGCAAAAGTCTTTACAAGCAGAGCTGCAATAACAGCAAAGCACACATAGCTTTTCATCAACTCGCGCTTTTCCAGCGACTAAGGTCAAGGCTTTCTGGTTGCAGCGCTTAACGCATTCCCCACAGCCGCAGCACCAGTCACTGATATGCAGTGTTTTTGGGGCGTTGGAAACAGCTGCCTCCAAATCCTCAGGAATCATATTGCCATTGAATTTTTTAACGTTATACAGCACTTCGTTAACCGATTGAACCCCAATCGCAATGGCGTCCAGATCGGCATTATTTAAAACAAACTCAAAGCTGGCCTGCTTCCGGGAAAGCAGATTACCACCGCCTAAAGGCTTCATGCCGTAAATGCCCTTCCCCAGTTTTTTGGCCTCATGGATGGCTGCTGCCATTTCTTCGACGGTTCCATCTTCAATGCCGATTCCGGTTAAATTAATCAGCGGATGAATCACATCCAGCTCAGGAAACAGATTCGCCCCGTAAACCCCTTCAACCCGATGGGTAGAAATGCCGATAGCTCTTACTTTGCCCGCCTGTTTTTCAGCAATCAGAGCCTCAATGGCTTCCCAATGACCTTCAATGGTCTTTTGGCTTTCCTGCTCATGGAGCAGGTAAAGATCAACATAATCCCGACCCAGTTCAGTCAGGGCCCGATTCAAACTGCGGCGAACTCCCGCTGCCGTATAATCATAAGATTTTGTCGCAATGACCACATCCTGCTGCATCTGGATCGCCGCCCGCAGGTGATCATAATTGTTATACAGATCCGCAGTATCAAAAAAATTAATGCCGCAATCCAAGGCAGCCGCGATGATTTCCCGGCTTTCCAAAAGGGTTTTGTTCTTCTGCAGCGGCCCAATCGTCAAACTGCCAAAGCACATTCGGGAGACCTTGATACCGGTATTACCCAGGGTATTGATTTTCATCTAAAATCGTTTCCTAACCACTAATAAGTGTCCATCAGTTTTCGCTCACAATCGCCGTGGCGAACTAAAATAGGACTGCCTCGGTTGAGACAGCCCCAATTTATCAGCCTACTAAATGCTTTTTAAGTACCGTCGAACAAGTTCTTCGAGTAACTCATCCCGTTCAATTTTCTGTATGGCATTTCGCGCTTCTCTGTGACTTGTGATATAGGTCGGATCTCCTGACATGACATAACCTACAATTTGATTGACGGGGTTATACCCTTTTTCAACTAGAGCCTTATGTACATTGCGCATCACTTCGTCGATCTTCTGAGACTTTTCGCTATCGACCTCAAACATAATGGTTCCTCGATCAATCACCGTATTTTCTCCCATTGTCATCTGACCTCCTTCACAATCAATTTATATCATTTTACCCCAAAGCAAAAGAAAAGACAAGTCATATGATACAATTTTTCTTTTTCTTAATAAATTAGTTCAACTGCTCCCGAATGCATGCCTCACCCTTTACAAGGGATTCTGCCAGTTTTTCTGGAAGTTTCCCCCCAGCTTGCGCCATATCTGGACGTCCGCCACCACCTCCGCCGGCTATCGTCGCCACTTCTTTAATGACTTTACCAGCATGGAAGCCGCGTTTGACGATATCCGGAGTTGCCGTTGCAACAAAATTAACCTTGCCCTCCAGGGCACTTCCCAGCAGCACAACCCCAGAACCCATCCGGTCTTTTAGTAAATCTCCGATCGTTCGCAGTTCTTCCATGGGCATTTTTTCGACTTCAGCAATCGTAACCTGAACCCCACTGATGATCACCATTTTCTGGTGGATATCCATAATCGCATTCCCAGCCGATTTCTGTTTCAGTTCGGCGATGGTGCGTTCCTTTTGTTTATTGATTTCGGTCAATTCGGTTACCTTTTCCAGTAATTGATCGGGATTAGTTTTCATCAGATTGGATACCTCAACCAGGGTATCATCCATTTTCTCCACCAGGTGCCAGGCATTAAAACCAGTTGCCGCCTCGATTCGCCGGATCCCGGCCGCAACACCGCCTTCACTGATGATTTTAAACATCCCAACCTTAGCCGAATTACTGATATGACAACCGCCGCAAAGTTCGGTGCTGAAATCGCCGACTTTGACAACCCGGACGATTTCGCCATATTTTTCGCCAAATAACGCCGTTGCACCCAGTTCTTTAGCTTTATCAATATTCGTTTCAAAGATGGACACATCATGGGCAGCTAAGATCGCTGTATTGACAATATCCTCCACCTGACGTTTTTCATCCCGGGTCATCGCCTGAAAATGGTTAAAGTCAAAGCGTAAGCGTTCTGGTGAGACAAATGATCCGGCCTGTTCCACATGGTCACCTAAAACCTTTTTCAAGGCTTTTTGCAATAAATGAGTTGAGGTATGGTTCCGTTGCACCGCATCTCTTAAATCTTTGTTGACCTCGGTAATCACACTTTCTCCAACTTTGAAGGTTCCCGACTTAACTGTCCCCGAGTGAATATGACGACTCAGGCTTCCCTTTTTACAGTCCCTGATTTCAATCAAGCCATCACCTTTTTGAATGACACCGTGATCGCCGGTTTGTCCGCCGCTTTCGGCATAGAACGAGGTCTGATCCAAGAGCACCAGCACCTCATCCCCAGCTGTGGCTTCGTCCACCAGGGCTTCATTGACATAAAGCCCTAAAATTGTACCTTCGGCATCCAGGTTGTCATAGCCCACAAAGGTGTTGACTGCATCCGAACCCAAAGGATTAAAAGGATCATCAGCCCACACCGCTAAATCGCTGTTGAGACGATCCTGGCGGGCCCGTTCCCGCTGGGCCTCCATTTCTTTTTCAAATTCTTCGACAATAATGGTCAATCCTCGTTCTTCGACAATTTCCTTGGTCAGATCATAGGGAAAACCATAGGTATCGTAGAGCTTAAAGGCGCCACCACCGGGGAATACCGTTTCTTCCATTTCGATAATTTTATCCAGCTCTTTGTTTAACAGCGCCAGACCCTGATCGATGGTTTCTTTAAAGCGCTCTTCTTCAATGCGGATCAGCTTTTGAATAAAATCCTGTTTTTCCCGTAGTTCAGGATAAGCGCCTTCGGAAACCCGAATCGCTTCTTTGGCCACATCATAAAGGAAGAGGTCCTTGATTCCCAATAATTTCCCATGACGAACGGCTCGGCGGAGCAAACGTCGCAATACATAACCGCGACCTTCATTACCCGGCATCACGCCGTCAGCGATCATAAAGGTAACACTGCGGATATGATCGGTGATAACCCGGATGGAGATATCATCCTGAAGATCATCGCCGTATTTCACACCCGCTTTTTTGCAGATATAATTGAGTACATGACCAACGGTATCAATTTCAAAAATGGTACCCACACCCTGCATCACCACTGCCAGACGTTCCAGCCCCATCCCAGTATCGATATTGGGTTTGGGCAAGAGGTTATAGTTACCAGCTTCATCTTTATCAAACTGGGTGAAAACCAGGTTCCAGAATTCGACATAACGGTCGCAATCACAGCCGACACTGCAGGTGGGGCTGTCACAGCCATATTCTTCGCCGCGGTCAAAATATAGCTCGGAACAGGGGCCGCAGGGTCCCAGGCCGTGCTCCCAGAAGTTATCTTCTTTTCCCAACCGCACAATTTTTTCTTTAGGAATTCCGACATCTTCATTCCAGATTTTAAAGGCTTCGTCATCATCCAGATAAATGGTGATCCAAATCTTATCTTCCGGTATTTCCATCACCTCGGTGCAGAATTCCCAGGCCCATGGAATGGCTTCTTTTTTGAAATAATCACCAAAGGAAAAATTTCCCAGCATTTCGAAAAATGTCCCATGTCTTGCTGTTTTTCCGACGTTTTCAATATCCGGGGTGCGAATACATTTCTGACAGGTTGTCACCCGATTTCTAGGCGGTATTTCATCTCCGGTAAAATAAGGTTTCAGCGGTGCCATCCCTGAGTTGATCAACAACAAACTCTTGTCATTGATTGGCACGAGTGGAAAACTATTTAATCGCAAATGTCCTTTTTCCTCAAAAAATTCCAGATATTTCTCTCTGATTTCATTTAGTCCTAATGGTTTCATTTTTTTCTCCCTTGTCGAAATTATGGTCTTTGATTCTAAAGCATCTATTGCTTTTCGGTGTTTATAAAAACAAAAAAATCCCCTGCAAATCTGCAAGGGACGGTTTAATCCGCGGTACCACCCAAATTAGCTGCATAATTATTGGCAACTCACTTTATCAATAACGGTCTCCCGACTGAAAATAATCATTGAACATTGTATTCAAACTTTCTTCCCAGCTGCTCGAACGGGGCAACTCTAAACAAACCATAAAAGACTTTCAGCAACGTCTCTCTCTCTGTAATCGCTATTTTTTAGAGCCTTCGTTCTCGATGCATTTTTATATTAACCTATTGAGATGATTATATTAATTTCGTATTTAAATGTCAATCCTTTTTTAGATCGGTGATGTCCTTTGAGGCAAATAGGGAAATAATATATCCGGCGATTACCTTAATAGTACCTGCCATCGGTACCGCCATAATCATTCCAACACCGCCAAACATGGCGCCAAAAAAGAAGATCGAAAAGATAATAAACACCGGGTGGAGGCCCACATTTCCGGACATCAGCGCTGGTGCCAGAAAATTACCGCAGATCACCTGAACGGCCCCAATTATAACCAACATGGGGATCAACATCAACGGATTGGTAAACAATACCAGTAAAACAATCACAATGGTGCCCACCGCTGGTCCAAAATAAGGAACCATAGTCGTAACCCCGGCAATCACTCCGATAATCGTCGCATATGGCAATCCCAGCGCAAATGCCCCAATGCCAGTTGCAATCCCCGCGATGAGGGAAGTCAGACCTTGTCCCTTGATAAAACCACCAATGACCAGATCAATGTCACAGCACATTTTAAGCATACTGTTGCGATACTGCAATGGCACCAAATACATGATGCCTTTAATAAAGAGTTCCTTATCCATCAGCAGAAAGATCGTCACCAATGGCACGATTATGATATTCATCAATTGACCGCTGTTTTGAAGAATGGCATTTGAAATTCCCTGAAGCGCGGTTGCAAAGCCCTGCAGCACATTTCCCAAAACCTGTTCCAGATTAAAAAACTGGGTAATATCATATCCGGTAAAATTTGAAATATAGTCAGATAAGTTTGTGATATAGGTCTGAGTTTGTGTCACAAAGCTTGGAATGCTCCTGATCATACTGGCAATATTAGTAATCAGACTGGGAATAAAGCTCATAAAAGCCCCAATCACCAGTGCCAGCACCGCAAAAAATACGATCAGAACCGAGGCTCCCCGATTCAGACCTTTATTCTCGAAAATTCTGACTAGCGGATTAAGCAAATAAGCCAGAACAATGGCAAAAAAGAAAGGCGCAAACATACCTGCCAGCGTTGGCCAGATAAAAAAACACAGTGCGCCAATTATCGCTACAACAATGAGATTAAGAAATAATAGTCTCTTTTTATTAGCTGAATCTCCCACTATCTTTCCCCCAGTAATTTATTGGCAATGCCCGTTCCCTGTTTTTTAAATCCCAGATCATACATTTCTTTCCCATAATATAGCACCTGATCCTTATATACCAGGTCTGCGGCCGGAATAATCGCAAAGCCATGATCGATATCATCAAAGAAACTTCGGGAAATTTCGTATTCGCTGATGGCAAATGTTCCTTCTTCAATCGTCGCATTGACTACATGACCAAAAGCCTCCTCATTTTTATCCACCACCGGATAATCCATCAGCGGAAATGCCTCATCCAGATACACTTTTACTTTTTCCCCTTTTGCTTTTATGATAACTTTTTCATTTTCAATTACCAGCCGTTTATAATTAACATCAACAATATTTTCAGGCTTGAAAAATTGAGCTTTTGAGAAAATTCCCCCGGGATTGATCACCAGATATTTTACAACATGATTCACAACCACCAGACTCTTAACCAATCCATGTCGTCGTCCATTTTTTTGAGAAACAACTTCCACATTAAGCAAAATGTTTGCTTTCATTCAATGCTCCTTTCGCTTTTTTTCATATGCTTATCTTACCCTATTATTTTTTTTATAGCAACGTTGTTTTTTCTTTTCTCATTGTACGATCAGGCAATTCGTCAGCAAGGCCTTCTAATGATGGACAGGGTCTCTTTTACCTTTAATTCAATATTGAGCTGTTCGGCGACGAGATTATTGACATGTCCACCGATTTTTTTGTCTTCTGATAAAAAATGAAAGTGCCAGCCGACTACATTCATTCCCCGGGCCAACTCCGGACAGAAAACACCCACCAGGCAACCGCTTATGTTTTCCAGAACACATACCGGCTGCTCACTGACAATTCTATCAAGTTCTTGATAGGGTTTTTCCTGAGGCCAAACCCCATGAATCTCAATCCTATTAAACATCCCTGAGATTCTAGCCAGTATGGGATTTTCAGCATGTTCAATACACATGTCCAGGTTTTTCATCAGAAGAATCATATCTCCGTTTATTTCCATAGCCTGACCTTCACTTTTTTCCAAACTGCCCAGGGTCGCAAAGGGCGTTGTGTCTGACAAGTCCGCCACTTCAACGGAACAGTCTCCCAGAGCACGGTAGGCTATTCCATTTAGAACAATCATTTCCCCGTTTAGTTTATGGTAGGTACCAAAGCCGGTATCTCCATAAGTCAGCATCGTTTTTATCGAAATCTCTCCGTCATAACCTTTGTTTTGAAAAGCAGCCAGCGTTGATACCTGAAATAGTTTGTTGTTTTCCATGGGGTTCCTCCCTTTATCAATGATCAAAAGAAAGACGCGGTCTCCAGCAAACAGAAACTGCGTCTTATTTTATTCATTTCTATTGTGCTTTTTTGTTGTGATAATCTTCAATGGCCGCCTGAATGGCCTCTGCTGCCAACACTGAACAATGAATTTTTTCAGCCGGAAGCCCGCCCAGTGCATCAACCACATCCGAGTTTTTAAATTTTCCTGCTTCTTCAATGGTCTTGCCGATAATCATATCCGTTGCCATACTACTGCTGGCCACTGCTGCACCACATCCAAAGGTTTTAAAGGATGCGTCTTCAATAACTCCGTCATCGTTTATTTTTAAGAAGATTTTCATAATATCTCCACATGCCGGGCTCCCAACCTGACCAATACCGTTTGCGCCTTCAATTTCTCCCACATGTTTGGGACAGGTAAAATTTTCCATTACTAAATCTGTATATTCCATTTGTTTCTCCTTATTTTTTCTATCGTTCTGATCGTAGCACTTAATGATGGTGATGCTCGGCTTTATCAAAAACAGCATCATCAATCGGACAATCTGCGTTAATTGGCGACATTTTTCGCAATCGTTCAATGATCTGGATCAGATTATCGATCACATAATTAATATCTTCGAGTGTTGTCTGTTTTCCAATGGTGAGTCGCAATGATCCATGGGCTACCCCCGCTGGTAAACCAATGGCCAGCAGCACGTGAGATGGGTCTAAAGAACCCGATGTACAGGCCGACCCGCTGGAACCTGCCACACCGATAATATCCAAACTGAGGAGAATCGATTCCCCTTCGATGTAATCAAAACAGAAATTTGCGTTCCCTGGCAGACGCTTTTCCGGATGTCCGTTTAGACGAACCTGAGGAATATTAGCCATGACTCCTTTAATTAAAAGGTCTCTTAGTTTTTTCAGATGGGCGACATTTTCTGCGAGGTGCTCAGTTGCCATTTCGGCGGCTTTTCCAAAAGCCACAATTTCAGCGGTGTTTTCTGTTCCGGCTCGTTTTTTTCGTTCCTGAGCGCCGCCGTGGATTAAATTATCGATTGGAACTCCTTTTCTGATAAAAAGAGCGCCAATCCCTTTTGGACCATATATCTTATGACCAGAAATAGACAGTAAATCGACGTTTAAATCCTTTACATCGACCGTGATATTGCCCAGCGCCTGGACGGCATCGGTGTGAAAAATAATCCCTTTTTCCTTGACAATTTCGCCGATTTCTTTGATCGGTTCTACTGTTCCGATCTCATTGTTAGCAAACATAATAGTGACTAAAATGGTATCTTTTCGGATTGCATTTCGTAAATCATTCAAAGAAATCAGCCCGTATTCATCAACTGGCAAATAAGTTACTTCAAACCCCTGTTTTTCGAGGTATTCACAGGTGTGAAGCACAGCATGATGCTCAATGGTGGAAGTGATGATGTGTTTTCCCTTGGCCTGATTTTTCATGGCAATCCCTTTTATCGCCCAGTTATCAGCTTCTGATCCACTTCCGGTAAAATAGATTTCCCGGGGATCGGCATTAATGGCTTTGGCAATCTGAAGCCGGGCCGCCTCAATACTCTTCTTAACACCCCTGCCCTCTGCATAGACTGATGAAGGATTCCCAAAATTTTCAGTAAAAAATGGTATCATCGTTTCAACAACGGCTGGATCAACCGGAGTTGTTGCTGCATGATCTAAATATATTCGTTTCATAAAGTTTACCTCTTTCAATTATTTACCGATCAAGTCCTGTAATGATCGATTATCAATAATATTGCTAATGCTGTCACTAATGTCTTTCCAAAGTCCTCTGGTTACACACTCCGGTGATTTTAAACAGGTGAGATTACCACCGCCATCGATGCATCCAGCGAATTCAATGGGACCTTCAAGTGCCCTGATTATTTCACCAACCGTAATCTCACCTGGATCCCTGGCTAAAACATAGCCTCCCCTGGCACCTCTCAGACTTTTTACCAGTCCCGCATTTTTTAGGGTAGAGAATAGTTGTTCCATATATGAATCTGAAAAATTCTGTTTTTCAGCAATTTCCTTAATTGAAACCGGCCCATCTCCATATTGCAGTGCCAGTTCCACCATGGCAAGTACCCCGTAACGTCCTTTTGTTGAAAGTCTCAAGTGTTTGTCCCTCCCTGGATTATTTCCGAGTATTCCACTTGGATTATAAGACTATTATAGCACTAAAAAATTATTTTTCAATAGTAAAAAGAAAAAAAATTGTACTCTCAAAAAAAGACCCCGATGCTGGAACAATTCCAGCGTCGGGGTCCTAAAAAAACTATTCTTATTTATCGTCTTCGCTATCTCCGAAAAGACCGCTGAACATATCACCAAATGAATCCCCAAGGGTTACATTGGCAGTTTCTTCGTAAACTGTTTTATTACGATTGTTGTTGCTGTTATGACTTTGTTGTGGTCTGCGATTTCGGTCGCCGCCACCGTAGTTACTGGTTCTGTCGCGATCGCCAGAGCCAGTACTACTACTACTACTGCTGTTGCTGCTTCTTGGTGTTGGTGCAGGACGAGCAGGAGCTTCTTCGGTTGCTTTTTTACTTAAGCTGATTTTTTCTTTTTCAGGATTAATGCCGATGATTTTTACAGTTAACACATCACCAGTGTTTAAAACTGAGGCAACAGACTCAACCCGGTTATAGCTGATTTCAGAAACGTGAATTAAACCTTCAACGCCTGGAATCACTTCAGCAAAGGCACCAAAATCTAAAATATTAGTGATGGTAACTTCTACTTCATCATCAACATTATATTTAGCAATGAAATCATCCCATGGACGATCCATTAATGCTTTTACGCTTAATTTGATTTTTTTGTCTTCTTCATTTTTAGCGATAACCTTGGCTTCGATTTCCTGGCCTTTTTCGACAATATCTTTAGGCTCATTAATTTTTTCCCAGGTCAGGTCTGAACGATGAACAAAACCATCAATACCATCAAGATCAACAAAGATTCCGAAATTAGTAATGGTTTTAACCACACCTTTAACGATATCATCCACGTTTAATTCTTCAAAACGTTTGTCTTTCATTTCTTTAACTTGTTCCCGACGTTCTTTCATATCTTTTTCAAGAATAATTTTTTGTGAAAGAATAGCACGACGTCGTTTTGGGTTGTAATCAATGATGATACCCTTAACTTTTTCGCCGATCAGGGTGTTCAAGTCTTTAACGTAACGAACATGATACTGTGAAGCTGGCATATAAATATCAGTAAATCCGATATCGACGATTAAACCATTTCCAGAAATATCTTTGATTGTTCCTTCTAAGATCGTTTTATTATCAAAGGCGTCACTTAACTGTTTTTGTACGAGACGGTTATCATATTTGATTTTTGAAAGTTTTACATTTCCTGAACCTTCATTTAAATCAGTTACGATACACCAAACTTTGTCTCCTAATTGTACAAGTTCAGATAATACCTCATCGCTTCTCCATGTAAAATCATTCTTTTTGACGATACCATCTGCTTTGTAGCCAATGTTCAAGATCACTTCATCTTCAGCAATGTGAATAACTTCGCCTTCGATTTCAGCACCCCGACGAATTGTTTTTAATGATTCTTCAATTTCTGCAGCGAAATCGAAATTTGCATCATCATATTCGTCTTTTTCAATGGTTTCCACCACTTCCTCAACTACAACAGTTGGCTGTTCTTCAGTCGTCATTTCTACGACCACGTTTTCCTCAGCAATTTTGTTTTGCTCTTCCATACCTTCCAATACCTCCTTAACGATCCAATCCGGTGTTGATGCCCCTGCGGTAATACCAATTTTTTGGTATTTCATTACTTCAGCGAGATCTAAATCCCGGATGGTTTCTATGTGACAAGTTTTTTCGCAATGGGATTTACAGATATCCGCCAGTTTTTGTGTGTTCGAACTGTGGTATCCACCGATTACGATCATATATTCTACTTCTTTTGCAGTTTTCGCTGCCGCTGCTTGTCTTTCAGCGGTGGCACTGCAAATAGTATTAAATATAACTACTTCATTGACTCTTGACCTGATCGCATCACAAATTTCATTGAATCTGGATTCGATAATGGTGGTCTGAGCCACAATACATATTCTATCATAACTTTCAATATTTTCCAACTGATTTATGTCATTAATTATTAGAGCTTTATCCTGACACCAGCCATTTGCTCCAATTACCTCCGGATGATCCTTATTTCCGACAATTACAATCTGATACCCGGCAGCATCATAGCTTTCCACTTTTTTTTGAACGGCCCGGACATAGGGGCAGGTGGCATTGATGATCGGGAGTCCTTTCCCCTTAATCGCTTCGATGGTTTTCTTGCCTACCCCATGGGAACGCAGGATAACACGGCCGGTTTGCAAACCATTCACCTCGTCGTCTGTAATTATAACTACCCCCTGATCAGCCAGGCGCCTGATTTCCTGGGTGTTATGGCTGATGGGACCTAAGGTATATATTTTTCCCTGACCGGATTCGATGGTATCGCGAACCATTTTCATGGCATTTTCAATTCCAAAGCAATAGCCAGCCTTCTCCGCTATAATTATTTCCATGTTAACCTCAAGTCAATTTCAATTCATAGACAGTATCCATAATTTTTTCACTTAACTGCCGGATCTCTTCCTCAGACAATTTTCTGCCATAATATTCTTCCAGATAAACGGGCTTGCCAATAATAATTTCGATTTTACTTCTGAAACTGTATCGCCCTTTGATCCGTACCGGAATAATCGGTGATTTTGTCTTAATCGCAAAAACCACAAAACCACTGGCCGGCGGAGTCCGCTCTTCCGGGTTGACCCGATGGCCTTCCGGAAATATCCCCAGAATTTCGTCTTCCTTTAGAATCTTTAAAGATGTCTTGATGGTTTCCACACCGACCTTTTCGCGATTCACCGGAAAGGCCTTTACCTGTTTGAAAAACCAGCGCAAAAGCGGATTTTTAAACAGTTCCGCCTTGGCCATGTAATGAATTTCCCGGGGAGTAGCAAATGAAATCACCACTGGATCAATATTACTGATGTGATTGGGGCAGATCAAAGCTCCGCCGCGCTCTGGAATATTTTCCTTGCCGGTAATTGTGATCCGAAAGAGAATCAAACTGAGCAGATAAGTTAAGAAACGACCGATTTTATAAATCATCGGCGCGCCTCGTCGATATGCATTTTCATTTCTTCGTAAACTTCTTCAATGCTCTTTCCGGTTGTATCAATGATAATGGCATCCGCAACCTGAATTAGTGGCCCTTCTGATCGGTTTCGATCATTGGTATCGCGATTTTCAATATCATTTTTTATTTCTTCCAGTGCTTTACTGTTCCCTTTTTCATCCATTTCTTTTTTTCTTCGCTGCGCCCGTTCCAGAACATCGGCATCCAGAAAAAACTTAAGATCAGCATCTGGCAAGACCACCGAACCAATGTCTCTGCCATCCATGACCACCGCATGGTCTTTTGCATATTCCCGTTGCTGAGTAACCATCAGATCCCGGACTTCCTTGATCCTGGCAACATCGGAGGTGTGACGGGAAACCAGAGGGGTTCGTATTTCGCTGGTGACGTCTTTATCATTGCAAAACACCCGATCACCTTCAAAACGGATCACGGTTTCCCGAGCAATTTTCACAATATCCACCTCACTGTCAAAGCGGTCTCCCATCTGGTTTAAAACGCAATGGGCAATGCAGCGATACATGGCTCCCGTATCCAGATAAGTCATTTTATAGGTTACTGCTATTTTTTTTGCTAGCGTACTTTTTCCTGCGCCAGCAGGACCATCAATGGCAATTTGCATCTTGCTCTCCCTCATCCAAATTTTTTAAAGAATTATTCAACTGCGTTCCCGGCCAGCCAGCCAGTGGAAACAGCAATTTGAATATTATAACCCCCCGTCAGGGCATCGACGTCCAGCATCTCCCCTGCGATATAGAGATTTTTAATCAGTTTTGATTCCATCGTTCCCGGGTCAACCTCTTTTACGTTCACACCGCCAACGGTGATGATGGCTTCGTTAAAATCCCGCAGCCCGGCAATGCCGATCTTTAACTGTTTAAAACACTCCACCAGTTTTTTTCGCTGCTCTTTGGTAATCTGGTTGACCTTGGCGGTCGGGTCAATGCCAGACAAGGTTACCATCACCGGAATCATTTTGGATGGCAATAAATCCCCCAGGGCGTTCCCAAAATCCTTATTCTGATATTTAAGGAAGTCCCGTTGAATCCGAGCATCCATTTGTTCCATGCTTAACGCCGGTTTTAAATCCAATTCCAGACTAAAATCCTTAGTATTTCCGATCATATAAGAGCTCAATGATAAAACCAGCGGTCCGGATATACCAAAATGGGTGAATAGCATCTCCCCCAACATTGACTTGACTTTCTTTTGTCCCTTGGATGTTTTCTGAGACAGGGTTAAGGTCACATTTTTGAGTGCCAGCCCCTGCAGATCTCGGGGCCAGTCTTCTTTGGTATTGACTGGTACCAGACCCGGTGCCAGGGGCGTGATCTGATGACCGCAATTTTTTAAAATCTTAAAAAAGTTACCATCTGAACCGGTTGATGGATAACTTTTCCCGCCGCTTGCCAGGATCACTACATCATACTTCCTGATTTCGCCGTTTTCAAAGATGATTCCATTGATGGTATTATTACTAATCGAAAGATCGGTTATTTTCGTATTTAAATGAACCTGGCAGCGCTTGTCTTTCAATGCCGTTTTAAAAGCACTGATCACATCGCTGGATTTATCCGAAACCGGAAAAACCCGATCCCCCCGTTCGGTTTTTAAGGGTACCCCGTTTTTTTCCAGAAAGGCCATAAAATCCGCATTTGTGTACGAATATAAGGCGCTGTACATAAAGCTGTGATTATGGACAATGCTGTCAAAATAATCACTGATGTCAACGGCATTAGTCAGATTGCAACGACCCTTTCCGGTGATGTACAGTTTTTTCCCCAGCTTTTCGTTACTTTCGAACAAATCAACCTTATGTCCCTTTTCGCCAGCCGCCACCGCCGCCATCATGCCGCCGGGACCGCCTCCAATTACTGCTATTCTACTCATTGATTATTCTTTGTCCTTTCGCGAACTATTTTCCAATTCATCGCCAGTATAGATATAATGTTCTCGCCATATTTCTTCAAGTTCATTAAATGTCTCTTTTGTTTTGCCGATATTTCGGAGCCCCACCGAAATCACCAGGGCGTTGATCAGCGAAAGCGGTGCTACCAGCGAATCCACAAACGAGTAAACATTGCTTTTGGCAATCAGCCGATGTTGGGTAAATACATTAATCGGTGCATTTTCGTTGTCCGAGATCGTAATAATTTTTACCCCTTTATTCTTCAAAAACTCAACCGCTTCATAGGTTTTTTGGGCATACCGGGGAAAACTGATGGCGATAACGACATCTTCTTCATTAACCCGGATTAAATGCTCATAGATATCTGACACTCCATAATTGACCACCCTGACATTATCCAGAATGAGATTAAGATAATAACCCAGATGTTCGGTTAACAGAGTAGTGGTTCGAAAACCGATGATAACAACCTTGCGGGCATCTAAGATCAGGTCAATACAGGACTTGAAAATCTCATAATCAAATTCCTCAAAGGTAGCATTGATATTTGACAGATCTGATTTTAAGACATTATGCACTGTTTCCTGCAAAGCCTTTTCTTTTTGCTCATTTCTCAAAGTCATATCGATGCGCTCAATGGTTGTCAGCTTACTGTTAATTTCATTTTTTATGGCCCGCCGGAATTCCGGGTAGCCTTCATAGCCCAGGGTGACCGAAAAACGAACCACGGTTGCTTCGCTGATACCGACACTTCTAGCCACCGTCACTGCCGACATTTCAGCAACACTTTCATAATGGCTCAACATATAGTCGGCAATCAGTTTATGAGATTTACTCAATTTCGCATAACGCTTCTTAATTGCTGAAAAAATATCTCGGCATTCTTTTACACTTGAAACGTCTTTCATATCTACCTCGTTCTTTGGATCATTATGAATGTGGGCGGTGATTTTCGATTTAAGGTCTGAAAATGATGGGCCACAAAAGGGGCTTCCAACGTTTCGCACCATGTAATCACTGTTTGTGATTCTTCTGCTCCCCCAGGATGCCCGGGATAAAGGCACAGAGTTATTAATCCACCACAAGCTAATAAGAACAATGCCCCATTTAGGGCAGCCATGGTTGTTTCAACCTGGGTTGTGACTGCATGATCGCCATTCGGAAAATAACCAAGGTTAAACATAATCGCTTTGACCATTTGTTCCCCCACAGCGGCTTCCTTCAATGCTGACACCATAAATTCGTGACTTTGATGAATGAGAGTGACCTGGTTGGCATACCCGCTTTTTTCCAGGACATCATTGGTTTGCTGTAAAGCCACCGCCTGAATATCAAAGGCAAAAACCCGACCGGTTTCTCCCACGCATTGGGTGAGAAACAAGGTATCCTGACCCGTCCCGGCAGTGGCATCCACAACGATATCTCCGGGGTTAATCACCGGTCTTAGAAACTCCCAAGCCAGGTCAGTTACCCGCAATGGTTTATTTTTCACTACAGCCTGCGCAGGGCTTGAAAAATTCTCCCTGATAATCGCGATGAATCAGCACATCGCCTTCTTCCGTTAATTCATGCTCTTTGAAATAAGCCGCAAATTCTTTAGTTGCACCCTTAACCGAAAGGGCAGTACAACCTTCTTCCGCCATTTTATAAAGCAGGGTTCGGATAATCCCATCAAAAACAGCCATGGCTTGATCACCGTGACAAGTCATAATGATTTCGTAAATATCAACCTGTTCTTCGCCATAAAAAAAACGAACCGCTCCCAGAATTTCAGACTTGGTGGTATCTTCAGCCACGATATATAAATGCCGTTCTTTTTCTTTTTCTGGAAATAATGCCTGAATTTGACTAAACTCTCTTGGAAATCCTATTTTTATCATTTTCTCTTTTCTCCTTTTAAGTAAGTAATTTCGTTATTATTTAAATATCGCCACGCACCGGGCTTCAAGTTCCCCAAGGTCAGGTCTCCAATCGCCACCCGCTTTAAATCAATAATCGGGTGTCCCATAGCGGCGCACATTTTACGGATCTGTCTTTTTTTACCTTCGTGAATCCGCATTTCCAGGAGACTGGTATCCTGATTCACTTTTAAAATCTTAATACTTGCCGGGGCGGTACGGTAATCCTCTATTGCCATGCCATGACTGAAGGATTCCAGACTGCTTTTGTTCGGGCAGCCTTTTACCAGACCAACATAGGTCTTGCCAAACTCATGGCTGGGGTGAGTCAGATAAAAGGTCAGGTCGCCGTCATTTGTCAGCAGCAGCAGCCCTTCGGTATCCATATCCAATCGTCCGACGGTGTAAAGCCGTTCTTTAATCGGCACCAGATCCAGCACCCGCTGACGGCCATGAGTATCCTCGGAAGTTGATAAGACCCCTTTGGGTTTATTAACCATGATATAGATTTTTGCCGCTTGATTTAATCTTTTTCCCGCGACGATAATCTCATCGTTTTCTGGATCAACCGGGAATCCTGGTTCATGGATGGTGATGCCATTGACTTGCACCAGTCCTTTTTGAATCAGTTCCTCGGATTTTCTCCGGGATGCGACCCCGCATTGAGCCATAAATTTCTGAATTCTCACTGCGCCGCCTCCAGAACTCGGGCATCGCCCATGGTTTTTTCCAGCAAGCCCGCCAGTAACGCTTCACTGCTGCTATCATTATTTTTTATTTCAGGATTGAGTAACTCCAGATCAAAACTTTCTTGTTTACCCTGAGAAAATACCTCAAACTCCGGAATCTCTTTAAGACTTGACAAACCCATGGTTTTTAGAAAAGCATTGGTTGTTTTATAAAGAATGGGCCGACCCGGAGCTTCCAGTCGACCCCCGTCACAGATCAGTCCGCGATCCAGCAAACGCTGGATCGCGCTGCTGGAGCTGACTCCTCTGAGGTCATCAACGGCCAGCCGGGTAACGGGCTGACGATAGGCAATAATTGCCAGCGTTTCCAGCGCTGCCCGGGATAAACCGGTTTTTTCCTGATGTCTGGTAATTTCTTTGATATACCCATAATAGTCGGGTTTTGTGGAAAGCTGATAGGAATCCTTGATCTGAACCAAGCGAATGCCTCTTGCTTTAGATTGATAATCCTGTTTAAGTATTTCCATGGCAAACTGCACTTCTGATACCGGCTTATCCAGGCATCGACACAATTCCGTCATCGAGACACCATCGCCGGCTCCAAAAAGAATGCCTTCAATGATACCTGCCAGTTCATCACTGTTCATTGTTCTCCACCTCCCTGTGAATCTGAAAATCAATAAATACCCGATTTTGAAGCAGCCGCAAACCGCTGGTCTTAACCATCTCAAGCAGCGATAGCAAGGTTACCACCACCTCTTCTCTAGAAATATCTGGTCGGAGCAGCTCTGAAAAACTGACTCCTGCTGCTCCCGCCTGAACCAGGACATCGGTTATTTCGGCGATTTTTTCTTCAATACTGAATAATTCCCGAATAATCTTCTGGGGCGGGGCAATGGCCTCCAACTCCTCTTCTTTCTGAAACAAAAGCCGTTTAAAACATTGTTCAAGGGAGTAGGGATCAATGACCAGCGGAACCGCTTCAGTATTTTGGGGGATGTACTCAGGGTCCCGATAAATAGCGCCAAGTTCGAACTGTTCCCGAGTTTGAAAATAACGGCTGATCTCTTTAAAGATCTTATATTCCACCAATTGCCGAACCAGTCGGGCCTGCAAATCTTCAGCGTCTTCCTGTTCGTTTTCGTCTTTGGGCAGCAGCGCTTTTGCTTTTATTTCCAGCAGTCTGGCAGCCATGACAATAAACTCGCTGGCCACATCCATATCCATGTCCTGCCATGTCCGGATCTGCATTAAATATTGATTGGTGATATTTGCAATAGGAATATCGCAAATATCGATCTTGTTTTTCTGGATCAGATTGATTAATAGATCCAGGGGTCCTTCAAAAGTTTCCAGACACACTGCATATGCCATAATCAGGACCAGATCAGATTGAAAATTGGCAGTAATATCGCAAAAAACAGGCTCGATATCGCATTAATGACGGGGTTGATAATCATTCCCAGCAGTCCGGTAAAGGCCAGCACAAAAATCGCAATCATGCCATAGCGTTGATATTTATAATAAGTCATCAGTGCTTTGGGCGGTAAAAACAAAACCAGAATCTGGGATCCGTCCAGTGGCGGAATGGGAATAATATTAAATACGGCAAACATTATATTGTAAATATAAATATACTGCAACACTAGCATCAACACTTCATTGTTCAGGGGTACCACCGCCAGGTATGCAGCCATTCCAAAAAATGCCAGTAGCAGATTGGTAAGAACCCCAGCCAGGGATACCACAATCATCCCCTTTTTGCGATCTTTGAAATTTCCGGGATTTACTGGTACCGGCTTTGCCCATCCAAAGCGGAATAAGAGCATTGACAAAAAACCTAGGGGATCGATGTGCTTAAGAGGGTTTAAGGTTAACCGTCCGGCATTTTTGGGGGTTGGATCCCCCATTGAATCCGCGGCATAACCATGGGCCATTTCGTGAAAACTGATGGCAATCAATATTCCCGGTAGGCTCAGTATTAAATTATAAAAATAGTCCGGCGTAAAATTAAACATTATCCTTACCTCGTTATTCGACGTTGTATATCTGGTTTATTAAAACCTGAGATTTTATTTGAATTCCGGTCTGACGGAAACCAACTTTATTTTCATATTTCTCTTATATTAGTTCTAATTATATGCTGTGAAGCTATAAGGCATAATACAAAATAGATGATTCATTCTAATGCTCTGCATCGAAATAAACCATCTATCCTCATTGAACATTATTATTTCTTTATAATCGCTTTCTGGCGGCAATGGAAAAATAATACCCCAATGCTGCGACGGTTTTACCGTCAATGAACTGTCCGTTGATAAACAGGGTTCGGGTTGTCCGCACTGGTATTTTAATGACTCGGATAAATTCATCCGGGTCTTCTTCCAGGGGATCCCAGACAAATTCAGTGGCACAAAACAGGGTAATTTTCTCTGAACAATAACCTGGGGTCGGAATAAAATCTCCCAGTTTAAAAAGATTAACCGGACGATAACCGATTTCTTCCCGGCATTCCCGGATCGCGGCGGCTTCAGAGGTTTCACCAGGTTCCAGCAAACCAGCCGGAATTTCCGTCAGCAGCCGCTGACTGGCAATCCGGTATTGTTTCACGAAGATCATCTGTCCATCTTTAACTACTAAAACAGCTACCGCTCCCTGGTGTTCAACAATCTCACGTTTTGAAAAACTGCCATCCGGAAGCTCAACCTTATCAATCCGCAACTTAACAATCCGGCCATCATAAATGACCTCGCTCGTTACGGTTTTTTCAAACTGTTTCATGCGCACCCTCTGCCTGTTTTTCTGAAATCAATCGTTCCAGCTCATCCATAAACGAGGCCACGTCCTTAAACTGCCGATAGACGGAAGCAAAACGGACATAGGCGACCTGATCCATGCTCTTTAAAGCAACCATGACCTGTTCACCAATCAGCGATGATGGCACTTCTTTCATTTCGCTCTGATACAGGCTCCGTTCCAGATCATCTACCACTGTTTTAATGGTATCAATGGGAACCGGCCGTTTTTCACAGGCCTTAATCATGCCATTGAATATTTTATTTTTATCGAAGGCTGTTCGTTGACCGCCTTTTTTAACAACAATCAGCGGGATGTTTTCGACCCGTTCG
>NZ_JBGSHG010000097.1:0-57666 GCF_041752335.1 Acetobacterium sp.
ATATCCATGTATAACTCCTTTCAGGTTGATAGATTTGTTTTTAAGCAACTCAATTTTATCACAATCTGGTGAGGAGTTATATTTATTTATGTTAAAAATATCCCGTAATTATGCGGGCTGTGGCGTTTTGCAAACGCCTAATAAAATAAACAAAAAAGGAGGTGCTGGCTATGAGTGATGAAGCCACTCAAAAATATCTATTTGACAGCGAAGTCTATTTTAAATTAAAAGAGGCGGAGTTGGAAGCCCAACAAACCAGTCAGCGTTATTTGCATAAGGTGGTGTTTGCTGACTTAAAGAAAATACTTGAGGCAAAGGTTGAAGCAAAGGTTGAATATCGTGATGATTTATAAAACTTCACCGGAATTTTTTGAAGATCTGAAAATCTTGACAAGTTAGCAAGACGTCCACAAGCTCAGAACAATTAAAACAACGATACGTGAAATTCAAAAGGCAAATAAATACCGAGCCGATTATTTAACAAGGGAGGCGAAAAAAAATGAGTCGATTTAATGATTATTTAGCCGAGAAAATGGGCGATCCTGAATTTAAAGCTGAGTATGATGCCTTGGAGCCGGAATTTGCCATTATCCAGGCTAGGATTGACGCCCAAAAACAACTCGGTCTAACCCAAAAACAACTTTCTGAAAAAACAGGGATTGCTCAAGCCGATATCAGCAAATTGGAAAACGGCAATGCCAATCCTTCTTTAAAAACACTACAACGATTGGCTCACGGGATGGGAATGAATTTAAAAATTGAATTTATACCTAACCATCATTCGCTTCGTAAATAATTGCGTCATGACGGTTGGTTCAGGTGCTTGTTTTAGGTGGCAAAGGATTACTTTCTGACCAGCTTGTTACCGAAATAAAAAGCAGCGCTGTTTCAGGCGCTGCTTTGTGCTTACTGATAGTAAAAAATAGCAGGAGCTGGAAAAGACTTTTGCGCTGCCGACAACGGCTGTGGGAACAGAATTATCACTGAAATTAAGGCATAATTTGTGTTTGTGAAATGCGCCATCAAATAATTAGGTACGCGTTTCAAAATATCGCAAAAAGTAATCGCAAAATTTTTGGGCACCCAAAGAAAGGGGTGTCTTTTTTTTTGTTAAGATATGGATTTGCGGTATGTTTTGACATCGATATGGTTGGACGATAATATCTTCTGAAATTGGGAGTGCTTTATTCATGCCAAGGATAAAAGGACTCACGCCTAGACCAGATTGAACACACTGCATGGTTACATTGATGTCAGTTGAAGAAACGACTATGTTTGGAACAAAATTAGCCTCGGCACAATCTTTAACAACCGTATAGTAATTCGTGGAGCCACATAAGATAAGTTTTGTATCGCGGAGGTCTTCAACAGTAATGAAGCTTTTTTTTGCAAGCACATGGTTTTTAGGGACGTAGACAATAGAATTAAGGGGATAGAATGGCAAAACATCAAATTGCTCACTATCAACCGATTTTACAGCAAAAAAAACATCAGCAGTGCCATCAGAAAGCTGGGCTTGACAGATCGTCTCACGATGTTCACCAAACCTGAGGTCAACATTGGGATATTCTTCAATAAAGTGTAAAAATGGAGACAACGTTAAGAGGGTAAGGCAACCAAGCTCTAATACAACATTTAAAGGGCCATGGATTAAGCTATTATTTAAGTTGATGGAGTCGGTTACTTTTTGATATTCACTTAAAATTTTTTCTGCATGTTCCCAAAGAAGTTTTCCCTCAACCGTAGGAGTAACACCGCGATTGTTACGTCTAAATAGTTTTACACCCAGTTCATTTTCCATTCGCTTGATCATTTGACTCAAACCTTGCTGGGAAATGAATAGATTCTCGGCTGCAACAGAAACATTCTTGTCCTTGCATAGTCGCACAAAGAATTCAAGACTTTTGATATCCAAAATTATACTCCTATCCAAAAATGTAGTGGGGTAATAGTAATATTGACTTATTCGCAATAAAACTACAAAGCAACATATTTTAGAACAATCATCTTAAAACACAAATCGCTTAATATTTCAGGAAGAAAAGGATTTCATTAGTTTATTCTATCAAATGGAGAATTGGTTGTCAATTTTTGATATTTTTTTTACAATCTTTAAATTTGATTGTAATGGGTTACAATTAAGCGTTGTTTTACCTGGTTTTTATAAGGTGCTATACTAAAATCGTGGAAAGATTAAGGGCAAAGTTTATTGATAAACTACTTGTTTTTAAGATGTTTCACATTTGATTTTGTTAAAAAGTCGAGAGGTTATTCTACACTCTGGCTAATTTAAAATAAAGGAGAAAAAGATGTTAGTATTAAACGGAAAAGAAATTAACAAAGCGTCCTTGGCAAAAATGATTGATGGTTCATTACTTAATCCCTATACAACAACTCAGGAGATTGATGAATTAGTAAAAATTTCCTTGGAGTACAACACAAATTCTGTTTGTGTAAATCCAAACTATCTTGAAAGAGTTGCCAAACAATTAAAAGGGACCGATGTTAAAGCTTGTGTTGTTATTGACTACCCCTTTGGAACCGGATCAATTGAAGACAAAGTCAATCAGGCAAAAGTGGCCATTGAGCATGGCGTCGAAATTGTTGATTTTGTGATTGATTACGGTCATTTAAAAAGTGGCAATAAAGATCATTTATTAGAAGAAATTAAAGCTTGTGTTGCAGCAGTAAATGGTCTTGAAACAAGATTTATCATTGAAGTATGCTATTTGACACCTGAGGAAATTGTAACTGCTTGTGAGTGTGTTATTGAAGGTGGCGGGGATTTTGTAAAAACCTCGACAGGTCGATTTGGCGGTCCTGATATGGAAATCATCGACCTTCTTGTAAAAACCTGCAAAGGTCGCTGCAAATTAAAAGTTGCTGGAACAGGTCAGTTTTGGACTGCGAATATTGCATTAATGTGTATTGCCGCCGGTGTAGATATTATTGGTACCCGCTCTGCTAAAAAAATTGTTGACGCTTTAGAAATTTTCGAAAGATTTGTTAAAGGCATCGAAATCAAATAACCGGCTGGCCAGAAGTAAAAAAATAAGAAAAAATGCTGTAAAAAGCGTGAAAAGAGTGGTTTCTTGAGAGAAACTGCTCATTTTCTCTAAAGCAATGTAAACGATTATTTGTGAGGCGGGGGGCAATAATTAATTTAAAAGCCCTGAAATTTTCCCTTGGGCGGTAGAACAGCTGGCAAAACACGACATAATTGAAATGGATCTTTATAATCGTTGTGGTCAGCCATTAGGCTCAGTAGAATGTGGGGAAGAAGCATTTTGGTAGTATGTGAGAACATTAAAATGTGTTTCTAGGATAGAAACAAGGAGGAGCTATGGAATTTTCGTTTTTAACAGCAACAAAGACCGTTCTAAAACAAGGAGTGATTAAGGAATTAGATCAATACGTATGTAATTTTGGAACTAATTTTTTAATTGTGGTGGATAGCTTTTTTGCAAATTCGCCTATTCTGGAGAATATTAAAACTCAGCTTGAAAGCAATGGTAAAAAAACAGTTTTTTATAGTGAGATTCGAGGAGAACCGACAGTAGAACAAGTCGATGAAGTCACGGCTATAGCAATTAAAAATGGATGTGATTGTGTTATCTCTATTGGCGGTGGAAGTTGTATCGATGTTGGTAAAGCAGTTGCAGCACTCATTACGAATGGTACACCAGCACTTGATTATATGGAGGTCGTCGGAAAAGGCAAAAAAATTACGGAGCTGCCAGTTCCATTTGTGGCGTGTCCAACAACGGCTGGCACTGGTAGTGAAGTCACTAAGAACGCTGTTTTAGGATCACGTGTTTTAAATTTTAAGCGTTCGATGCGTTCTGATACGATGATTGCGAATGTAGCACTTCTTGATCCGGAATTAACGAGAGATTGTCCTAAGAGCGTTACCGCATTTTCAGGAATTGATGCATTAACACATTTAATTGAAGCCTATACAACATGGAGAGCAACACCGATCAGTGATGGTTTAGCATTAAGCGGGATTGCCCTTGGCGGAAAATATTTACAAAGAGCTTTTGATGATGGTAATGATATGGAAGCACGGGAGGGGATGTGTGCGGCATCACTTCTGGGTGGAATGGCATTCGCAAATTCAGGATTAGGGGCAGTTCATGGCATAGCAATGGCCGTTGGGATTGCCTATCATGTTCCCCACGGAGAATCTTGTGGAATTATGCTTCCTCACATTATGAAAATTAATGCGGATATTGCGCAAGAACGCATGGATATTATTGGTGAAGCTTTAACCGGCAAGCGTTATCATAAACCAGGTGATGGAGCGAAAGCGGCAGTTGATTTTATCTTTGAACTTAATAATTATATGGGAATTAAGCCCGATTATAAGCATCTGAAGATCGATCCGGAAGATATCCCGATATTGGCAAAAGCAAGCTTTGGAACGAGTATGTCGAGTAATCCGAAGCAGTTATCAGTTGAAGAATGGATTGCGTTCTTTGAGACAGTGATGTAAGTAAATTTTAAATTGATTTAGACTGACAGTCCCGGAAAATTATATCTAGAAGGGCCCGAAATCACTGTAAATAGGATGGTGTAGCTTACATGTCGGGCACCCTTTATATCGCTGTGTGATTTCTGAAACCCACTTATTTCATGGTTTCAATACCTGGATATAAAAATGCGGGATTTCAGGTTTAGCGTGTCGTTATGATAAAGTGCGGGACAAGGAGTTTGTATGATTAAAATTATAGTGTCAGATCTTGATGGGACATTACTTAACAGCAAAAAAGAATTACCTAAACGATTCCCAGCGTTAATTAAAGCGTTAAAGCGTGAAGGAATACGATTTGTTCCAGCAAGTGGCAGAGCCGTACATACCCTTAAAGTTCAATTCTTCGAATATTTTCATGAAATTGGATTGATTTGTGAAAATGGGAATGTGGTGTTAGATTGTGGTGAGATGATCTACCATGTGTCGATTGAAAAAAAAGAACTTGAAGTATTGCTTGGGCAGATTGAAAAAATTGATGAATTACGACCAGCACTATGTGGAATTCATGCGACTTACATTATGGATCGGTTACCTGCTTTTGAAGCACAGGTGAGACGCTTTTTTTATAATACCGTAATCGTAGAAAATTTTGAGGAAGTGATCGCGCAGGAAGAAATCTGTAAAATATCAAGTGTTGATGGGATTAATCCGTTGACAAATGCTTGTCCAAAGCTTTTTTCGATCACCGATCAATATGATCTTGTTCCGTCAGGGGAAAACTGGATTGACATTGTTAAAAAAGGGGAGAACAAAGGAAAAGCTTTGCAGATGTTGATGGCAAACATTGGCGCAAAACCTGAGGAAACAATGGCTTTTGGTGACTTTCTCAACGATCTTTCCCTAATGGAGGTTTGTGAACATACTTTTGCGATGAAAAATGCTCATCCCGATCTAAAAGCAGTTGCCAAAAATATCACCCATAAAACAAATGAAGAAGATGGTGTGATTGATACAATTATTGAGGTGCTTAACTTAAAGTTATAAAATATAGTAATAAAAAGGAGTACGAAATGAGTAAATATATTGCAGGTATCGATGGGGGCACCATGGGTGTTCGTTGTGTTATCGTAGATTTTAAAGGAAATGAAGTAAGCAGTGCGTATTTTGAAACTCCGACAACGTATCCAAAACCCGGATGGGTTGAGCAAAATGCAGAAGATTTTATGGATTTGGCACTTAAATCAACTGAAGCGGCTATTTCTAAAGCTAACATCAAGGGCGAAGACATTGCCTGTGTAAGTTTTACAAACATGCGTTCAACCTTTGTACCTGTCGATAAGGATGGCAATTTCCTGCATCCGATTTTCATATGGCAGGATCTGAGAGGCGTAGAGATGTTCCCGTGGATGGAAGAACGCATGGCCAAATATGACATGGACTGGGCTGATCTCTATAAAATCACGGGATTCCCAAAAGGAGCTGTATGGCCATCGTCTAAAGTATATTGGTATAAAAAACATTTCCCCGAACTCTACGAAAAAACGTATAAGATGGTGACGCCCCAGGCCCTTCTTATCAAAGCTTTAGGTGCTGATGGTTGGTATGACGATGATACTGACGCTGGATGGTGGCAGATCTGTGATGCCGATACATTTGAATATGTGCCAAAATTGGCAGAGGTATTTGAAGTAGATATTGATAAATACCCTAAAAATTACAAACCGACCACCAAAGTTGGCGAAGTAACACCTGAAGTTGCGAAACTTACCGGACTAAAGGTTGGTACTCCCTTAATTATGGGCAGTGGCGATCAGCAATGCGGCGCTATTGGTGTTGGTAACGTAGCATCTGGGCTGGCATCTATTTGTCTTGGTACTGCGGGACTGGTTATTGGTTACTCTGATGAACCAGTACGCCATCCAACAGCAGCCTGTCATGTTCTGGGACATCCTGGTACTGGAAACTGGACGATGGAGGGTCATGCCAGTGCTGCAGCCAGTGCATTTAGATGGGTCAAGAACACCATCAGCGATTCAGAAGTACAGGAAGCTGCACTCCGGGATATTGATGTTTATGAAATACTCACTGCTGAAGCAGCTAAATCTCCTCCTGGAGCTAAAGGAGCCATCTTCATGCCTTGGCTGGCCGGCGAAGCTTGTCCCTATTATGAGGATAATGCCAGGGCAGCTTTTATAGGCATGACATTGGCCCACACGAAAGCTGACCTGTATCGCGCCGCCATGGAAGGCATTTGCTTTGAAATGAAACAAATGCTCGAAGCACTCAAAGCAGCCAATTTCAAAGAGTTTAAACTCTTGCGCGTGACCGGTGGTGCTGCCCGTTCTGATGTCTGGAACCAAATCCAGGCAGACATTTACGGCAGTCCCGTTGAAACTGTTAAGGTTAGTGAGGCAACGGCTCTTGGAGCATGTATGTTAGGTGCTGTTGGAGTCGGAATCTATAAGGATATTCATGAAGCCGCAGAAAATATGGTGCAAGTTGATAAACGTTTTGAACCAATACCTGAGAATGTTGAAACCTATAAAGAAGTTTTCAAAATATTCGAGTTAGGCTTTAACGCATTAAGGAAAGAAACATTCCCGGCAATCGTTAATTTCCAGAATAAGGAATGAGATAAAATAGTATAAAAGGTGTTATGAGTGATCTTCTCTGAAACGCAATTCGACGCGCTGGCGCCCGAATTAGCCATGATCTCGGTCATGATTGACGTCTGAAAACAAGGTGTTCAGACTAGGCCGCTACCACAAAAAAAACAGCGAGTAATCAATCGCTGTTTTTTTGTGGTAGCAGCATGGGCGAAATCTAACGGGTGAAAGGCCCGTGTCCGGTGCAGTGCTCGAATGAAAAAGTCGATCGTGATTTTTACCGGCCCTTTTTAAATAACCGCTTCTTTAATCAGGATAGCAACGATATTTGGGTCGAATTGCGTCCCGGCACAATCGATCAGGACTTGCTTGGCTTTTTCAACCGACAGGCCATTTTTGCGGTAAGGGCGTGACGCCGTCATCGCGTCATAGGCGTCAGCAATGGTGATAATGCGCGACTCGATGGGAATGTCATCACCTTTGATGCCGTTGGGATAGCCCGTACCATCCCATCTTTCATGGTGACTCAAAACGCCTTTGGCGATGTTGGAAAATTCATTGGTGGTCGTCAACATCCGATAGCCGATGGCGGGATGCTTTTTGATTTCGTTATATTCTGCTTCGGTGAGCCGTCCCGGTTTCTCAAGGATATCTCCCGAAACAATGATTTTTCCGATATCGTGCAATAATCCCAAAGTGGCAATGTCATCGATCTGATGCTGCGAGAAATGCAAGGCTTTGGCGATCTTGACCGCCAGGTCTTTAACCCGATGCGAGTGGCTTTCTTCCCGGGGACTTTTCTCATACAGGGTGTTCACGATCGTCTTGATGGTTAAACCCCGAACACCCTGGCTTTCGCTCAGTTTTCTTTTATACATGTATTCTTCAGCATTTTTGAAAACAGCCTCAAAATTCATGGTGCTGTCTGTTTTTGTATCCCAACCAAAAGCGATCGACAGGATCCCGTTGGTGGTCTCTAATTGACTGCTCCCCTGATTCATGCGATCGACAATTTTTTGGGCTTCATCGGAGGTTGTTTGTGGCATCAGAATAACAAACTCGTCACCGCCCCACCGCGCCGCGATATCATCGGCCCGCAGATAGGTGCTAAACAGATGGGCGGTCTGTTTTAACAAGACATCCCCCTGATGATGGCCAAAGGCATCATTGGTCAGCTTCAGGCCATTCAAATCGGCCATGATGATGGTCAGGGGATAGTTTCTGGGGGTATCAAGCCGTCCCATTTCCGCTTCAAAAAAGCGGCGATTGTACAGTCCGGTCAGGGCATCATGGAAACTGAGATATTCAATCTCTCGTCTTTGAGCTCTTTTTTGGGTCACATCGCGAAAGACCAGAACCACGCCAAGCATTTCATGGTGGAGATTTTTAACCGGTGAGGCACTGTCCTCCAGCAGATAACATTGCCCATCCTTAGATGTTAAGATGGCGTGATTGCTTAACTCATAGGGGAGGCCAGATTTAAGCACCTCGCTGACCGGGTCAATAATTTCACAGCTGGGATTTTCATGAGATAATCTCAGGACATCCTGATAATGCATCCCTTTGGCTTCGGCTTCGGTCCAGCCCGTCATGTCGGCACAGACCTTATTCATGAGCTCGATTCTTTCATTTAAGTCGACCACCAGGACCCCGTCCCCGATCGAGACTAAAGTCGATAAATATTTGTTTTTTTCGACCTCAAGTTCGTCCCGGTATTTCGATTTCTCAATCATATTCCAGACGCCACTCATCAGGGTCGTCACCTGATAGATATCATTTTCATCGTAATCAACCGGGCGATTGGCCAGCCCAACGGTGGCGACGATGTGCGAATCGGCAAAAACGGGCACGGCCATCCAGTTATCAAGTGTAACATGGCCCTGGGGATAGCCTTTTTTGAGCGGATCCGGTTTGTTGAAGTCATTGATGATCATCGGCTTTCGCTGGCGGATGACCTCACCCCAAATACCAACGGAATCTAATTGATAGACGGTCTTTTTCTCGGCCACCAGACAGGCTGTCATCACCCCAGTTGACCATGAATTGATGGTGAGCTGGTTAGTTGCTTCGTCGAACAAATAGATATAACCAAATTCGCTGCCAGTCATTTTGATCATTTCATTCAGGACATAATCGAGTCGATCGGTAACCGAACTAGATTCTTGATTCATCACGTTAAACATAATGGTATTGCGAAAGAGGTTATTCTCTAATTTTGCGGTTTGACGTTTGACTTCTTTGCGAATCATGATAAAAGAAAATAACAGCAAAACCACAATTGCCGCCAGCAGGGCGCCAAAAAAATAGATCGCGATTTGGGTATAGTCCGGTTTTGTTTCGACCAGAAAGGGGAACCATTTGAGATAAAGGGCCTCATAGGTGCCGTTTTCCGAGACAATCGCCAGGCCTTCATTGAGTGCGGCCAGGAGCTCTTTGTCGCCTTCTTTGACAGCAAAGCAGAACTTTTGCTCAAAGCCACTAAGGGAAACCTTGACCCGGTCAACACCATCGTCAGACAGGCGGGTAACGGCCTCAATATTTTCTATTTTTAAGTCATTAATTAACTTCTGGCCCACCAGGCTCTGTGCCAGAACGGCATCATGAGAACCGGAACTGAGCAAGGAAAAGGCCTCGGCATAGGTATCAACGAGAATCAGGTGGTCGGTAAAATTCATGCTTTCGGCATAGTCCTGAGCATTATCGCCTTTCATGACGATGATTTCTTTGCCATACAAATCTGCTTCCGAGGTGATTTTGGTGTCATCCTGACGGACAAAAATATTGCCGCGCATGACAATATAGGGCACCGTAAAATCAAAATACTGATCACGTTCTTCGGAGTAACCAACCAGGGGCAGGACATCGAGCTGGCCATCTTCCAGTTCGGCTTTGATCGTCGCCCAATGATCGACTTTGAACTCAATCGTCAGCCCCATCTCATTGGCCACCGCCTGTAACAGCTCCACTGAAAAACCATCGGCCTGGCCATCCGTTACCACCGAAAAAGGCGGATAATCATATTCGGTGGCACTTTTGTAGACAAGCTTTGGCGCTGCCATGGCATGGGCGGTCAAGCGATTGCCAGTCATACTTAAACAGAGCACCGCACAAGTAAGCCCAAGTAGCATCATGATCCTTATTCTGACTTTCATATCTACCTCCAGAAAACGTTTGTAAAAACAGCGGACGTTGAAGCACAATCTGGTTTTGTAAGAACTAATCATAACATGGCAGGGGGGTGCTTTACTATCATTTATCGGTAATATTTTGTTAGCTTAAAAAGCAGCGAGGCATCACTCGCTGCTTTTTGATTGCCGATTTTTCCGGCATTGTTCAGATGTTTACCACCCTCAAATCAGCGTCTCAATATCCACCAGCAGATCGGTGCGGGTGTAGGGGATGACGAGCTCCACCCGGCCGACGGCGCCGGCGGCGACTTCGTAGGGGTTGAAGAAGACACAGACCCCGGCATCGCTGAGGTAGTAGGCGGAGTTGGCGTTGAGGCTGCTGGCGATGGTCGTCAGATCAATATCCGCGTAGCGGGGATTGCTATTCTTCAGGTTCTGGAATTCCGCCGTCAGCTGGTTGCTGATCTGGGCATCCGGGATCGCCAGAATATCGCCGAGGCTCAGTTCATCACCGGTTGTGGTGCCAAAGCTGTGGGCCGTCAGCTCGCTATTGCCATGGGCGCCGCCGGAATAACGGTACTGTTCCTGGGTCACCGAGATGATGTTATTATTATTGTAGGAAATCGTCGCGGTGACATTGTTCTCATATTTACCGATCAGGTTGGCCCGGAAGATGGGATCGGTGGTGTAGGAATTGACAAAGCTCATGTATTCGGCGTTGTTAGCCTGGACCCAGCTGGTTTCCAGGGCATCATAGAAGGTTTCCAGTTTCAGCTGGACCAGACTGTTGTCATAAAACACCGGCCGTTCGTAGCGGGAGCCGTAGACCCAGCGGAGGGTGTCGATGTCATAATAGTTTTGTGACTGGGTTTGATTGATGGCCATGCTGTAAACACTGACAAAGGGCCGTAGGGTCGAGCCCGGGGCGGCGCCGCCTTTGTTGACGATCACAATTTCGATCGCTTCGAGCCGATAGCTGAGTCCGGCGGACCCGGCACTGGCGCCGTTTTTAGCCCAGCCCAGCCAGCCCAGATTCTGGGCGTGAACGCGATAGTAAATATCGAAGAGATCAGCATCGCTGCCGGTCAGGTTGATCCGGATCGCTTCTAACCGTAGCGACTGGCCCGAGGTACCGCTGGTTTCGCCATCGTACTTCAGCTCTTGCCAGCCGACATTCTGGACATGGGTCTGGTATTCCACCCCCAGATCATAGCCCTGATCATTGACGGTAATTTCGATCGCTTCCAGCCGCAGTGACTGGCCCGAGGTGCCGCTGGTCTGGCCGTTGCTTTTCCACTCCTGCCAGCCGATATTCTGGACGTGGGTGCGATAGCTGCAGAACGGTGGGGCGGTCTGGGCATCCAGACTGCCGGCGGCCAGAAGGGTCTGGGGCAGGGCCAGCAGCAAAATTAACAGCAAGAGGGGGATTTTTTTGAATCGCTTTTTGCTGGGCGTGTTCATCTTGTAACCTCACTTTCATGGGAATTGGCACCCGCAGCCGGGTGCCGGACGGGTATTAATTCGTTTCCAGATAGGCCGGTGCCTCGGCGTCGACACTGAAGTAGGTGCCTTTGGGCACCACTTCGATCTGGATTGCTTCGAGACGGTAGCCGTAGCCGGAGGTGCCGGCCATCTGGCCGTTTTTGCCCCAGCCCATCCAGCCGATGTTCTGGCAATGAACCCGGTAATAGACATCAAATTTGTCGGCATCATCGCCGACTAACTGAATCTCAATGGCTTCCAGCCGTAAACCCATCCCCGAGGTGCCGCTGATCTCTTTGTCATAGTGCCAGGGTGCCCAGCCGATATTCTGGATATGGGTGCGATAGGCAATGCCGAGGTCGTAGCCGGATTGGACCAGCTGAATTTGAATGGCTTCCAGCCGGTAGCCGTAGCCGGAGGTGCCGGAGACCTCGCCATTTTTGCAGTCATACTGCCAGCCGACGTTTTGGATGTGGGTGCGGTAATAGACGTCAACGCCACCGGTAGCGGCACTCTTAACGGTAATGGTGTAGCTGGTGGTCTTGCCGCCAATGGCGATGGTCAGGGTTTTGGTGCCCGCCGTAGCAGCGTCAAAGCCACTGACATTGGCGGCGGTGACGGTCTCGGTCCGGGTCGAGCCATCACTGTAGGTGCCGGTGACCACCAGACCGGACAGATCCAGGGACTCACCAATCTGATAGGTCAGCTTATTGGCGGGACTGGTAATCTCGATGCCCGTCAGGGTGGCGACGCTTTGGCCACCGGTAAAGGCTTTGATGCAGACACTTTCATTATCGTTATAACCGGAGTCATACCAGATGTCGCTGCCATTGCCCCGGGTAAAGCTCTCACCGGCATTGGCACTGGCGGCGCTGCTGTAGTTGGCGATAGCCCGCTCGGTGGGTATCTGGTATTCGCTTTGGGGGGTTGTATATTTAATCACCACGGCAAATGGCTGGTTGGCCGTCAGACCCACCGGGGTGTTGAGATCGACGGTGTAATAGCCGTTATTGGCAAAGTTGGCAGTTTGGGTTGCCCGCAGTTGGCCACTGCTGGGATTGTCGGCCGAAACATCGGTATAGATGCTGATTTCAGCGGTGGTGTTGGCACTCATCGAGTAGGTGGCAATGGCGGTCAGATTTTCGCTGGCCGCGGCGGTAAAAATATTGGCGCCCCAGGCCGAGCCATCAGCGGTGGCATAACCGCGGCTCCCGGTGTTGCCGAGGGGATCATACTGGTAGATGCGACCGTAATTGCTGGTGGTTTCGGCGTTATTGAAGACTGTCGCATGATTGCCGGCATAGGTGTCATAATAGGAGAGGTAGAAATAGCCGCCGTCACCCCAGTTGGTGCCCCAGCTGTTTTTGATGATCCAGGCGCCGTTGCCCGGGGCCGTGATGGGAAACAGGTTGCGGTCGAAATTGTCATCCCAGCCGACAATCGTCACGGCGTGATCAGTGGGGTTACTGCCATTATAGTAAAGGGCGGCGGCCTCGGCATTATAGTAAGAGCTGGAGTTAACGGCACTGGCATAAATGGAGGTAAATACGGCGCCGCTGTCCATCAGGGCCTGTTTGATGGCGGTCGCGGATTTGGGCAGGTTTTCGGCCTGCTGAACGTGATAAACCGGGGCCAGACCGATTTTTTGGGAGCTGCCATAGGGATCGCTGCTTTCACTGACCGGACCGCTCCAGCGGGCCAGGTAGGCCAGCACCATGTCGGCGTTGCCGGGATCTTCGGGCCCGGAATCAAAACCATGGTTCCAACGGATATTGTTTTCGGACAGATCCGTGGTGACCGTCGGCTTCAGGGTTGATTCCAGCGAGGCGAGGCTGGCAAAGGCCCAGCAGACGCTAAATGTGCCCTGATGGCGGACGTCGGTGACCCGGCCGAGGCTGCGCAGATCATAACTGGCCGGAAAACTGGCCGCGGTGTCAAGACTGGCATCCACCGGGGCTTCTACCCGGACTACGGGTGACGGCATATAGCCCAGACTATAGCCGTCGGCGGTGCTGGTCGTGAGGGTACCGGCTTCGCGGTCGGACAGGTACTGGACAAAGTCGGGATTTAAGGGGGCCGTTGTGGGGGCGGTGGCATCAGCCCAGACCGACTGGGGGATCACCAGCAAACAGGCCAGACCGAACAGGATCAGCGACATGCGGTGTTTGAATCGGGTTTTCATTTGGGAACATCCTTTCTTAGAACAGAACCGCTGCCGGCCCCTGCGATCGTGGCAGGGGTGAACAGCTCGGGGTAGCAAAAACCTGGCCTGACGTGGAGAATAAACAGGGCCACCTGGCAGCGACAACCATCATCGTAAAAAACGTGTTTCTATACCAGAGATATACCAATTAACGGTGGTTTTATTCATCGATTCTAAAAATATTTAAAGTAAAATTCTTAGTTATCGGGGCAACGGTGCGGCTGATAATAATGCCAGTGAAACGCAAAATAAAATCGCCACTTTGAAGGAGCGTTTTTATTTTACCGGAATAGCGGTGATAATCGTTTCGGAAAAAGGGTAAGAAAGAACAATAACCGATTGTGAAGATTTAATTCGGATGAAAGAGGGACAATACGATGAAATTTAAAAAAATCAGACCGGTTCGATGGGGCGTCGCCCTGCTGCTTGGGGGGATGCTGGTGCTGAGCGGCTGCACTGCCTCCGGAAACAAACCGGCCACAACCGCAAGCCGGACCGAAAAGGCCGCGACAACCATCATCAATCCGGCCACCGCAGCGGCGGCTCAGCAGGCCCTCAAATTCTACCATTCCATCACCCTGGATGAACCCCGGGATCAGGTGGAAACGATACTGGCCGTTCCCGGAGAAGTTCAGCCCGACGGCCAGGTGGCCTATCGCGATCCGGGCAGCGGTTATGGGGTGCTGGTCACGTATGGTGAAGACGATAAGGTCTTTTCCAAACGACTGCTCCCCACCGAAAAATCTCCCGAACTGGCAGCGATGAATCCCTTCCCGGTCACCGACAAACAGGCCTACCGGATCGCCATCGGGATGCCCTTCTATGAGGTTCAGGACGTGATGGGCAGCGACGGCATCGAAATCAGCCTGAGCCGGCCCGAACCCGGCAGCGCCAAACAGCTCACCGGCCTGGGCTGGTTCAACCCCGATGGCTCCTACGCCGTGGTCTATCTCAATCTGCCCACCGGCGAAGTGATTGGCTCGGAATTTGTGACGGTATAAAATAATCAGCTGGGAATGATAAATCAACAGGTTATATGAATGTCAACAAGGCAGCTCCGCAAGGGGGTGCCTTTTATATTTTACACGCGCTCGAATCTGATGCTTGATCACGATTGCCGGGACCATCCCACGTTCAGCTTTGTGCGCGGATTAACCAGGCCGATCGTTTGTGGCGATGTCGTAATTATTTGTTAAAATTAAAATTAGGCTGGAAACGTAATCTGTAATATGTTAATATGGCACAATAACGATGAGTTCTTTATCAGGAATAGCCCATGATTAAAATTGACGTGGATTTGCGGTCATCCTTTATCTCAATTTAGTGATGAGTTGCGACTTAATTCCCGTTGATTTAGGTCTTTAAAACGACAATCAGAATTTGTTATCGTTCTTGATGAGCAAAAGGAGAAAAGAAATGAGTCAGAAAAAAGGATTACTCGCCCGTATGTTGTTGTCCATTGGATTGCCCGTCGCCATTATTTTTGCGATGGTGGCCGGGGTTTCACTGTATATTGTAAACCAGGCCATCACCAGAATTACCATCGATGAGCTTTCGGCCCGCTCACAATCGGTTTCCAACGAAATTGAGAGTTATTTTACGACCTATCTGGAAGCAGCCAACCAGATGTCGACTAATCCAGAAATCCGCAGTTACTTTGAACAGGTCACCCCGGGAATCGGCATCACCACCACAGCCAATTTTCCGGAAATCAAACAGACCCTGGATAATGTCGTCTCCACCGATCCCGAAAATATCCGGGTTACCTGGGTTGCCGATATCGATTCCAGTCAGTATGCCCAGTCTGATGGTGTTGTGTCTACTGCGGATTACGATATTAATGCCCGACCCTGGTTTAAGGAATTACTGGAGAAAAAAGAAGTATTTATCTCTGAACCCTATGAAGACATTGCGACCAAATCAATCATTGTCAGCGTTGTGGCGCCGGTATTTAAAGCGGGTACCGACGAAATGATCGGGGCCACCTGTGTCGATGTCTCCATTGATCGGATCAAAGAAATCATCGCTGAAAATAAAATTGGCGAAACCGGTTTTTTTGTAGTCTCAACCAACAGCGGCATGGTTTTTGATCATCCCAATCCGGAGTTTAACAACGGTCCGCTCAGCGATACCGATCTCTCCGAAAATATCATCGCCGCCCTGACCGATAAAAGCGCCGGCCCGATTGCCTATGCTTCCGCCGGCACCGACAGCCAGGGTTATGTCACTGAGATCGGTGATACCGGTTGGGTGCTGGCCACCGGACTGCCAATGTCAGAATTCAACCAGTCCTTCGCCGCCATTCAGACGATGATGCTGGTGATCTTCGGCCTCGGTCTGTTCGTTATCGTGGGACTGATTATCATCTCCACCCGCAGCTTTATCCGGCCGATTGCCAAACTGGCTGAGGCCGCTGATCTTATGGCTTTAGGGGCCGTCGATATTGACTACACCATCGCTGATAACGCCAAAGCCGATGAAATCGGCGAACTGACTAAATCCTTTGTCAATATGGCCGAAAATATCCGCGCTCAGGCCGAAGTCGCCCAAAAGATGGCCCGGGGGGATTTATCCATTGAGATCCAGCCCCAGTCGGACAAGGATGTCCTTGGCAACAGCATGGTTTCCATTAAACAGGCCATCGGCAACCTGGTTGCTGATACCATGATGCTTTCCGATTCGGCGATTCGCGGTGATTTCACCAGGCGGGCCGCGGTCAGCCAGCATAACGGCGAATATGCCCAGGTGCTTGCCGGCGTCAACCAGACCCTCGATACCGTCGTCGATAAGATGGTCTGGTATGAAGCCCTCCTGGATGCCGTACCGTTTGCGATGTCAGCAACGGATCTGGAGATGAACTGGACCTTCATCAATCAGCCCGTCGAAAATCTCCTCGGGGTTAAACGTCAGGATGTTCTGGGGAGCCAATGCAGCAACTGGAATGCCAACATCTGTAATACTGAAAAATGCGGCGTGGCCGGATTAAGACAGGGTCAGATTCAAACCCTGTTTGAACAGCAGGGCTTGAATTTCCAGGTCGATACCGCCTATATCAACAATCAAAAAGGCGAAAAAGTCGGCCACGTTGAAATCGTCCAGGACATTACCGGGACGAAAAAAGCGGCCGAATATCAGAGTGTGGAAGTAAAACGGCTGGCAGCAAACCTGATGCGACTGGCCGAGGGGAATCTGGATTTTGATCTGAACATCAGCCCCGCTGATCAGTACACCAGTGAAATCAGCACCCAGTTCACTGAAATCAGTTATAGTTTAGCCGCTGTTAAAAAATCGATTGGCAACATGATTGAGGGGGCCACGATGATTTCCAATGCGGTAATCGACGGGAACCTCCAGGTCCGCGCCGATCCCAGCCAGTTCCAGGGGGCCTGGGCCGAACTGGTGGGCGGCATGGATGCCATCCTTGACGAAATCAGCAAGCCCCTGGGTGAGGTTCTGGCCGTGATGGATGCCATCTCCAACGGTCACCTCCAAACGCGGATCAGCGGTGATTATCAAGGTGATATCAATGAACTCAAGCAAACGGTGAACAACACGATTGATATGTTGGCTGTTGTGGTCAACGAAATTACCGAAAAAATCGAACAATTATCCCAGGGCAATCTGGCGATCGAAAATGCCCGGGAATTCCGGGGTGACTTTGTCACCATCTCCAATGCCATTAATGTGATCATTGATTCGTTAAACAATGTTATGGGCGACATCAATGTCGCTGCCGAACAGGTCGCCTCCGGCTCCGGCCAGGTTTCCGATGGCAGTCAGGCGTTGGCTCAGGGTTCCACCGAACAGGCCAGCTCGGTGCAGGAACTGACCGCTTCCATTGCCGAAATTGCTGATCAGACCAAGCACAATGCGGTGGACGCCAATAAGGCCCGGGAACTGGCCGATACCGTTAAAGATCACGCCGCCAAGGGCAACGCCCAGATGTCACAAATGCAGAACTCGATGGTGGCGATCAACCAGTCTTCCAATGATATTTCCAAAATTATTAAGGTCATTGATGACATCGCCTTCCAGACCAATATTCTGGCCCTCAATGCCGCTGTCGAAGCAGCCCGGGCCGGTCAGCACGGTAAAGGCTTCGCGGTCGTCGCCGAAGAAGTGCGCAGCCTGGCGTTCCGCAGTGCCCAGGCCGCCAAGGAAACGACGGTCTTGATTGAAGGCTCCATCGACAATGTCCAGCAAGGCACTAAAATTGCCGATAATACCGCCGCAGCCCTGAATGACATTGTCGCCGGCATCGAAAAGGTCACCTCCCTGATCGGGAATATTGCGGTGGCCTCCAACGAGCAGGCCTCGGGCATTGCCCAGATTGATACCGGCGTCGAACAGGTCGCCCATGTGGTCCAGCAGAATTCTGCCACCGCCGAAGAAAGCGCCGCCGCCAGCGAAGAACTGTCCGGCCAGGCCGAGCTGCTAAAACAACTGGTGGATACTTTTAAACTGAGAAGCAACAGCAAATCTTATACAGCGGCCATTTCAACGCCCAAAAGAATTGAAGTGACAAAGAAAACCGCCGCGGAACCAACCATTGACCTGGGTGACCTGAACATCGATAAATACTAATTGCACTATCAGAATACCAGGCCTTTTGGCCAATTGATCAAAAGCGGATCCACATCAGCAATTGCTGGTGTGGATCCGCTTTGCTTTTTAAGGGGGTGATAATCAGCGACAGCAAGCCCCGACAAATAAAGATCGCAAAATAATATTATCAGCCCTGTTTGAAACACCTTAAACCGGGTAGAAACAATGAAAATGACAAATCCTCAGAAAAAAGGAGGTAATCTGCGTGAATTCTGAAGCAGGTCCGCACACTGAAGCGACAGCGCCCCACAATCTGACGGCAACAATCGAGCCGGAAATCGATTGGGGTGAACTGGCCCTGGCTGACATCATTGATGTTCCGGCCGTGCAGGCCCTGCTGGAAAGTTTTCAGCAGCTCACCGGGATGCTGAGTGCCATTGTCGACACCAGGGGAGAGGTGCTGATCAGCGTCGGTTGGCAGGACATCTGCACCAAGTTTCATCGCTGCCATCCCGAAACCCGGAAAAACTGTATTGAGAGCGACACCGTACTGGCCCAGGCGGTGGAGCCGGGAACCTTCCAGGCCTATCACTGCAAAAACGGGATGTGGGATATCTCCTCACCGATTGTGGTTTCCGGCCAGCATCTCGGCAATATCTATTTTGGCCAGTTTATCTATACCGATGAAGTGCTGGATCTGGAATACTTCCGCCAGCAGGCCCGCCGCTATGGCTTTGATGAGAGCGCCTACCTGGACGCCCTGCAGCGGGTGCCCCGCTATGACCACGAAACCGTTAAGGCGGTGATGGCCTTTCATGCCAGGATGGGGACGATGATCTCGGACCTGGGTTTTAAAAACCTCAGTTTGTCCCGGACCCTGAGCGAACGCCAGCGGGCCGAAGCCGAACTGAAAGAGAGTGAAAAAAGATTTCAGCTGCTCTTTACCCGCGCCCCGCTGGGCTACCAGTCCCTGGATTTTGACGGCAATTTTCTTGAGGTGAATCCCAAATGGCTGGAAATCTTAGGCTATCAAAAAGCGGAAGTGATCGGAAAATGGTTTGGCGATTTTCTCTGCCCGGAATATGTGGAAGGCTTTCGCCAGCGCTTTCCGCTGTTCAAGTCCCAGGGCTACATCCACAGTGAATTTGAAATGCGCACCAAAGACGGCCAGCGGCTGACCATCGCCTTTGACGGCAAGATTGGCTATGATGTCGACGGCGGCTTTAAACAGACCCATTGCATCCTCCAGGACATCACTCAACAAAAGGCCATGGAAGCCCAGCTTTATAATGAAAAAGAATTGTTTAGAACGACCCTGTTTTCAATTGGCGACGGTGTTATCGCCACCGATACCAGGGGACAGGTGCTGATCATGAACAAAATTGCCGAACAGCTCACCGGCTGGACCCCGGCCGAAGCGGCGGGCAAACCAATCGATGAGGTTTTTGTGATCGTCAATGAATGCACCCGGGAACGCTGTGAAAACCCCGTCGCCAAAGCGCTGGCCGCGGAAGCCATCATCGAGCTGGCCAATCATACCCTGCTGATTTCCAAAGACGGCAGCGAACGGCCGATTGAAGACAGTGCCGCGCCGATCATCGATGAACAGGGTAATCTCACCGGGGTGGTGCTGGTCTTCCGGGATTTTACCGAGAAGAAAAAAAGCCAGGAAGAAATTAAATATATAAGCTTTCATGATCACCTCACCGGCACCTATAATCGCCGCTTTTATGAAGAAGAACTGGCCCGGCTGGATACCGCCAGAAACTGGCCGCTGACGATTGTGATGGGCGATGTCAACGGCCTCAAACTGATCAACGATTCCTTTGGCCATGCCACCGGCGATCAGCTGCTGATCAAGACCGCCGCCGCCCTGACCAACGGCTGCCGCTCCGATGACATCATTGCCCGGATCGGCGGCGATGAGTTTATCCTGCTGTTCCCTAAAACCGATGCCTTTGAAGCCGCCCAACTGATCAAACGGATCAAAAAGCTGTTGCAAAAGGAGAGCATCGAGGGCCTGGAAATCTCGGTTTCCTTCGGGTCGGCCACCAAAACCAGCGCCACCGAGGAGATCGGGGAAATCTTCAAACAGGCCGAAGATATCATGTACCACAACAAACTCTATGAAGGTCCCAGTTTAAAGGGCCGAGTCATCGACAATATCGTCGCCGCCCTCAATAGTAAGAGTGATCGCGAGGAAATTCATTCCCGACAGGTCTCGGAATTCTGTGAAAAGATGGGTGCGGCTCTGGCAATGGAAAACTATCAGATCAAGGAGCTGAAAGCCTTTGGCTTGCTCCACGATATCGGCAAAATCGCCATCTCCGACAAGATCCTCAATAAACCTGACAGTCTCACTGAGGCCGAATGGCTGGAAATGAGAAATCACGCCGAAATCGGCTACCGCATTCTATGCACCAATAACGATATGATCGAGATTGCCGATTATGTCCTGGCCCATCATGAACGTTGGGATGGACAAGGCTATCCGAAAGGCCTTAAGGGCCTGGAAATCCCGCTGCAGTCACGGATCTGCGCCATCGCCGACGCCTATGATGCGATGATCAGTGCGCGCAGCTACAAGCCGGTGCTCTCTCAGGAAGAGGCCATCGTCGAACTGCGAAACCATGCCGGCACCCAGTTTGATCCCGAACTGGTGGCGGTTTTTATTGAGCAGCTATCAAGTAGTAGTAATTAAGATCGTTTCAGAAAGGTTCTTTATATGATTAGCAAACAAAAACTTTTAAAATTCAAAGAATACCCGGTGATCGCTGGCGTGCGAACCCAGGAAGATTATGCCAGTGCTTTAGACTCCAGCGTTCGCATTATTTTTATGGTCGGAGGCGACGTTTTTAAAGTACAAAAAGAAATGAAAATTCATAAAGATAAGGGCGGGTTATTGTTTTTGCATATGGATCTGATTGAAGGCATCGGCAAAGATCACGGCGGCATAAACTTTGCCAAAGAACATTTTGGTATTGATGGGATTATTTCGACAAAGACGAATATCTTAAAAATTGGCAAAGAAGAAAATTTAATCACCGTCCACCGCATTTTTTTAATGGATTTTCAGGCCCTTAATAGTGGCATGAATTTAATTAAACTATCCCATCCTGATTTTATCGAGTTAACACCCGGTGTTATACCAAGGGTTGTAAAAAAGGTGAGCACAGAGAATTCGCAACCGGTGATTACAAGCGGTCTGATTTCCAGTGAAGAAGATGTTAAAACGATGATTCGTGCTGGTGCTTCAAATATTGTCTGTAGCTGCCGAAAAATCTGGAATATGGTTGATTAAGCTTAGCAGGATTTGGGCGAAACCATTTCCAGATTGATTTAAGAAGATCCGGTTAAAACATAAAGTCATGAAATTTACGAGAATGTGTTGGTAAACAGTACTTATCAACCATTTAAAACAATGCTTGCGGGAGATATTACAAAAATATCTTGACAACGGTTTTAATTCATGCTAATATTTGCCTATCAAAATTATATAATTTTTGGTTTGAGAATGTAGAAACCACGAAAACGAGTGCTTAGCGGCATGAGCTTGTTTTTCGTGGTTTTTTTTATTCCCTGAGTTTAACCACGGTTTTTAAATGATCGTTGATTGAAAAAAGGCCGTTTCAATCAGCGTGAAAAAATGGAAAAAACCAATTACAAAAGGAGAGTCGTATGAATTCACGAGAACGAGTATTAGCAGCGGTGAATCATCAAGAACCGGATCGGGTCCCAGTGGACATGGTTTTAACCATTGATGTGTATCGGGATATGAAAAAAGCCCTTAACCTGGAGCATTTGCCGGACAGCCCCCGGATGGGCCATTGGACGGATGTCCAAATGCCCCTTGAGATGATTCAGGCGTTGGGAACCGATATGTATTACATCTCACCGCGTTCAGGAACTTCAGTGCATAGCAAAAAATTTGATGACGGCAGTTTTACCGACGAGTGGGGCTGTTATTGGAAAAAAACGGCCATCGACGGCGGACATTTTTATTTTGAACTGCAGAATCCGCCTTTGGCGAAAGCGACCATTGAAGATCTTAAGACCTATCAGTGGCCAAATCCCGATGATCCGATCCGTTATGCTGGTTTGCGGGAAGAGATGGAGGAAGTTAGGGCGCAGACGGATCTGGCGATCCTGGCTAAATTTGGCGGCGCCGTTTTTGAAGTAGCCACCTATATGCGGGGTCATGAGCGATGGTATATGGATTTGGTCAACAATCAGGCGTTTGCCCATGCCTTGATGGATAAAATCTGTCAGATTCAAAAGCGCATCAATGAATGCTGTATGAATGAAGTGGGCGAATATGTGGATATTTTGAGACTGAGTGGCGAAGATCTGGGGATGCAGGATCGCACCTTGATTTCCCCCAAATCCTTTCGCAATGTTGTTAAGCCACATCTTCAGGAATTATGGCGACATGCCAAAGCAACCCTCACCGCCAAGAATCCGGCGGCGAAAATTATGCTCCATAGCTGTGGCGCGGTTAAGCCTTTTATTGAAGACTTAATCGAATCGGGGGTGGATATTCTCGACCCGGTGCAACCGGCGGCCAAGGACATGAATCGTTATGAACTTAAACAAGCGTTTGGGGATCGCATCGTCTTCCACGGCAATATTGATATTCAAAATATTCTGCCGTTTGGTACCAAAGAAGAGATCAAAAATGAAGTCATTGATGCAATCAAAGCATTAGCGCCAGGCGGCGGCTTTTTAATGGCACCGGCCCACAATGTCCAAAGTGATGTCAGTGCCGAAAACCTGATTTACATGGTGCAATGTGCCAAAGAATTTGGCCAGTATCCAATTAAGTTATAGCCGTTTGATTATTAGTAGGCTGACTTGCGAAAGGACTTATAAACGATGCGACGAGAAAAACAGGCGGCCTTAAAAGAGGTTGAGTTGTTTGTGTTAGACATGGATGGCACCATCTATTTAGGTGATGAATTAATTGCCGGTGCCATCGAATTCATGCAGAAAGTAAAATTAACGGGCCGTGATTTCATTCTGTTTACCAACAATTCTTCGCGAACGGCTGAATTTTACCAACAAAAGTTAGCAAAAATGGGTTGTCAGATTGGCAAAGAGCGGATTATTACCTCCGGTGATGTTACCATCGATTATTTAAAAAAATGGTATCCCGGAAAAAAGATTTATTTAATGGGGACGCCGCTGCTTGAAGAAAGTTTTAAAAAAAGCGGTGTGAATCTGGTTGAACAACACCCCGATGTGGTTGTTGCCAGCTTTGATACCAGCTTAACCTATGAAAAGCTGGATAAGATTTGCCGGAGTATCCATGACGGCGCCATTTTCCTGGCAACGCACCTGGATCTGGTGTGCCCCCTGAAGGACGGCTTTATGCCAGACTGCGGCTCTATTTGTGCCCTGATCACCAAATCTACCGGTGTCGAACCAAAGTATTTGGGAAAACCGTTTCCGGAAACGATGGCGATGATTCTCGCGGTGACCGGCTACAAAAGGGAAAAGGTGGCCTTTGTGGGGGATCGTTTATATACCGATGTGGCCACCGGCGTTAATAATGGCGGCCAAGGATTTCTGGTTTTATCTGGCGAAGCAACCCTGGATGATGTAGAAAAATCCGATGTTAAGCCGGATGGGATTTTTACCTCGCTGGCAGAAATGGCATTGTATCTGTAATCGTGTCCGAACAGAAATAGAAACCATCGTTTTAAACAAGCAAAACGATGATCAATCAACTACTTTTGAAAAAGGAGATAAAGAGATGATTAAAAATTATGTAAGTGGTATTGATGTTGGAACAACTGGGGTTAAGGTCATTATATTTGATCTGGATGGCAATAAGGTCAGTAGTGCCTATCGGGAATATCCCTGTACCTTCCCGAAATCGGGTTGGGTTGAGCAAGATGGTGAAATGACCTGGGAGATGACCTGTGCGGCGTCAAAGGAAGCGATCGAAAAAGCCGGGATTGAACCAGAAAGCATTGTCTCCATCGGTTTGTCGACACAACGCTGTACATTTACGCCGGTGGATGAAAAGGGGATGGCCTTGAGATCGGCTATTTCCTGGCAGGATAGCCGTTCGTTTGAAGAATGCAATATCATGACCGAAAAAATTGGCGCCGAAAAATATTATGATATCACCGGTTTGCCGATTGCGCCGGTGTGGACCGTCAGTAAAATCATGTGGATTAAAAAACATCAGCCGGAACTGTATGAAAAGACCTATAAGTTCGCGTTGGATCAGGAACGGATCCTGATGAAACTGGGTGCCGAAGATTATTTTGAAGACTGGTCAAATGGTTCCCTGCAGGGACTGATGGACATCAAAACATTTGCGTGGAGTCAGGAATTAATTGACACCCTGGAAATTGATGCAGCCAAACTGCCTAAGCTGGTTCCTTCCGGTGAGGTGATTGGAAAAGTATCCCCACAGGCCGCCGAACGCACCGGCTATGCAGCAGGAACCCTGTTAGTATCCGGCGGCGGCGATCAGCAATGCGCCGGGATTGGCGCTGGTGCGGTGAAAAAAGGCGTCATCGAAGTAACCGTCGGGACGGCAGCGGTAACCCTGGCTTATATGGACCAGCCGCTTTATGATGACAGTATGCGTTTGCCCTGTTCCGCTCATGCGGTTGCGGGAAAATGGGAGACTGAAGGTCTGCAGAATGCCGCCGGCAGTTCGCTTAAATGGTATCGAAACGAATTCGCAATCCCTGAAGTTGCCCTGGCCAAAGAAACTGGCAAGGACCCTTATGATTATATTAACGAACAAGTGGCCGAAATCAAACCCGGTTCAAACGGACTGATCTGCATTCCCTATTTTGCCAGCTCAGCCGCGCCAAACTGGGATCCTTTTGCCCGGGGCACCTTCATTGGATTGACATTGGGACACGAACGACCGGCCCTGGCACGAGCGATTATGGAAGGGGTCACCTTTGAAACCAGAGAAATCATTGAATAAATGATTACCAACGGGGTCCAAATCGATCAGATTGTTATCAGTGGTGGTGCCTCGAAGTCACCCGTCTGGAATCAGATCCAGGCTGATATTTTCGGAAAACCCTGTAGCATTCTGGCAATCGAAGAAGCGACATCCTTAGGCGCAGCGATTCTGGCAGCCAAAGGCGCCGGATTGTATCCAACCATCAACGAGGCCGTTGAAAAAATGGTTCAAATCATTGCCAAGTGTGAACCGAATATGGAAAATCATGAAATTTACACCGCATACTTTGATGTCTATAAAGACGCATACCAGGCTTTAGCGAAGGCTGGGGTCTATGAGCGGCTTGTAAAACTAGCACTAAAATAGTGTTTAAAAAGGAAAAGAAATGGAGAAAACATGGAGATTTTAGAAAAAATAGCCGCAGCCCTGTATGATGGTGACGAAAAAGAAATGCCACTGCTGGTCCAGGAAGCCATTGAGGCGGGTTGCAGTCCCCAGCAAGTATTAGACGCGATGATGGCCGGGATGGCCATTGTGGGGGACGAATTCAGTCGCGATGAGTTGTATATTCCGGAAGTGCTTTGCTCTTGTCATGCCATGATGGAAGGATCAAAGCTGCTTAAGCCACTACTCACCGATGCCGATCGTAACGCAATTGGTACCGTGGTCCTCGGTAGTGTACAAGGTGATATGCATGATATCGGCAAAAATTTAGTGGGGATGATGCTAGAAGGACGGGGATTAAAGGTCATCGACATTGGGATTGATGTGCCGGCTGAAAAATTTGTTGAGGCCGCCATAAAAAATAATGCCGATCTTGTGGCGTGTTCAATTCTTCTGACCACCACCATGCCGGAAACCCCAAAGGTTGTCAAAGCTTTTGAGGAGGCCGGCATCCGGGATAAGATCAAAATTATGATTGGTGGAGCACCGATCACCCAGGAATTCTGTGACCGCATGAAATGTGATGGATACGCTAAAGATGCCGGTGGAGCCGCAGCGCTGGCAGTCGAACTGTGCCAAAAATAATGGCGGATCAGAAATAAAGAAATAGTTGGATGATTTGAGAGGCGATCAGGCAGGTGTCAAAAATTGATGCTTGCCTGTTATTGGAGGTAATCGATGATAATAATAGGAGAAAAAATTAATGGTACCATACCTGCCGTTAAGGAAGCGATCGAAAAAAGAGATGCCGCATTTATTGGTGAGCTGGCGAAAAAGCAGGCCGAAGCCGGTGCAGATTATATTGATTTATGCGCCAGCACCGCGCCTGAACATGAAATAGAAGCGCTAAGATGGCTGGTGGATGTGGCTCAAGCTGCGACAGACACCCCCCTTTGCCTGGACAGTCCAAATCCCCGGGTGATCGAAGCCGTATTTAAAAACGTAGAAAAACCAGGACTGATCAACTCAATTTCGGAAGAAGGCGATAAATGCGAGATTCTGCTGCCCTTGCTGGCAGGCAATAGCTGGGAATTTGTGGGATTAACCTGTGATAATACGGGCATTCCCACGGATCTTCAAATGAAGCTGGATATTACCAAAAGCATGGTCGAGAAGGCCTCGCAGTATGGTGTTGCCCCTGAGCGTATTCATATTGACCCCTGTGTTCTGGCAATGGCAACAGACAGCAATTCACCGCTGAACTTCACCGCAGAGATCAAGGCAATTAAAGCCTTATTTCCAACCATTCATGTAACCGGGGCGATTAGTAACATTTCTTTTGGACTTCCAGCACGGGCGTTAATGAATAAAACCTTTATGGTCATGGCGATACAGGCGGGGTTGGATTCAGCGGTTATGGATCCCCTTAACCGAGAGATCATGGGAACCGTGTTTGCGACCAATGCACTGATGGGAAAGGATCGATATTGTAAAAAATATAGCCAGGCTTTTAGACAAGGAAGAATTGGCCAGCAAGCAAAATGAACCGTCCTCTTGATCAAATAATAAATTGATAATGTATTGCGTTTGTGCGGACATATGCGTATAATAAAATTAAGCAGCAATGATATGCAGTCCTAGCGAAAGTAAAATACTGACACAAAGCCCAACGGACGTTGCAACGACTGTCACCGTATGATTTGAAAGGAGTTGATAAGCGATGGCAAAATCAGCTAATCTCTATGCCAGAATCGAGCCGGAAGTGAAGGAAGAAGCCGAGCGGATTTTAACCGTGCTGGGAATTCCCGCATCCAACGCAATCAATATGTTTTATAAACAGATCATTTTACAGAAAGGTCTGCCGTTTGATGTGAAAATTCCGTCGCCAGGCCGGGTTGATCTGTCGGCCTTGAATGAGGAAGAGTTGGATGCCGAATTAGAAAAAGGTTATGCCGACAAAGAAAGCGGCCGGACCAAGCCGGCTGGTATAGCCTTTGCCGATATGCGCAAAAATTACAATTTATGAGTTATGCAATCGTTATAACGGAACAGGCGGATGCGGATTTGCGGAGCATTTTCAGGTACATCGCTGATGAACTTAAGTCACGGCAAAATGCCAGCGGCCAGTTAGATCGATTGGAACAAAGCATCATGAAACTTGACCAGCTACCAGAACGTTTTCGAATCTACGGAAAAGAGCCCTGGCACAGTCGTGGCTTGCGCATCATGCCGGTGGATAATTATTCGGTATTTTATATCGCTGATCCAGACAAGGCGATCGTGACTGTGATTCGGGTGATGTATGGGAGTCGCAATTGCGATGCGCATTTGTAGATAGCGGCCAGCAGCATTATTTTTATGACCAGCGCTGTCAGGTGAATCTGTGCTTCCGCCTGAATGCATTAAAAAGTAGCAGCAGCTGATCGGCGGATAGTTTGGCAGTCTCAAAAAGATGGGAGTAATCAGAAATGACTGATTGCGACCGTCTTTTTTTTGTGTAACGTTTGATGCGCCAAGGCCAAGACCGGAAATGCAAGGGGACGGAGGTAGTGTGTCCGGATGAATAAGACCCGCAGTAAGAACACAAAAGAGCCGTCCCCATGATTCCCCATGATTCCGTCCTGATTCCATTGGATGTTTTTGGGGGAACTCAAATCGGAAAGGATCAGGAAAAACCAACAACCTTAAGCGTTGCTTAAGTGAAAAACGCCGTGCCCATTAATTCACCGGAATAATCAATATTGCCATATTAACAACAAGTAAGCAAGTATCACAAAGGTGCTGCTTTTACTTTAAAAACCGGCAATTTGGCTGAATTGACAAAAATATGGCGGATATACACACTATTTTTTATTTTACTTGAATGTAATTTGAAATGCAAGCGTTTTCTGCAGCAAATAAATGTCAAATTATTTTTTAAAAATTTCAGAAATATCTTTCTGAGAATTGCCATTGATGATATAATGTACCCATAATAGCGAAAGGGGGTTGGGACATCATGAGGCTGTCGAGATAAAAAAAAACGATTAAAGGAGGGCCCATTGGATATTTTTTTTAGTGATGGGATAAACTTGATGGATGTGTCGTCGGAACGGCGGGGGGAGTGCTTCAAAGATTTTGTGCGGGTGGATTGTCCCCACCGGCTGACCTGCCGCTATGCGGATCTTGAGAAGAAGAAGCATTGTGTCGGGTACCTGTTTGATTATCGTCACCATGACGGGGCCAGTATGGTCGCCCTCAAATGCGCCCGGGCCAAAAAAGTGGTCATGGTCAGGATTGAAAATCATCACCATTCTTTTCTAGAGTCAGGGTCGCCGGAGCTGCTTGATTTTGAAAATCAACATCAAAAAATTCGCTGCCCCAATTGTGATCAACGCCTGTTTGATGCGGTTGTGGAGAACAAACTGGATTTACGCTTTAAATGTTCCCGGGATAATCGACAGTTGGTTGTGTTGCTGTCGAAGAATCACGATTCCGATCCGGAATTAACACAAAATTAAACGGTTAGAAAAATTGTCGTTGCGACAATCATAAAACGGTGTCAAAGACACTGAGAAAACGTGTGCGAACACGCCAGAAATATTGATCGACAGAAATGTTAATGTACTAAGGAAAGAATTCACCGACTTGCTGTAAGATCAGTGAATAATATTGAAAGATCGCACTCTGTCCGCTGGTCGGCCAGGGCATACAAATAGAATCGAATGTAACCACATTTCGAGTTAAATAGGGCCGATATGGTGCCACTGACCTACCGAATGTTGTTAATTAACCTGCTGCTGCAGGCATTAACTTCATTCGGTTTTTTTTGTCAAAATTGATCAGATAATTTAATGAGAAAGAGGTAAGAGATGAACATTCAACAAACACAGTATGGCCTGGTCACTGATCTGGCGGTGCTGGACGCGTATCTGTCCGGTGCCACGGTGGTGGCTTTCGATTTTGAAACGGCGCCGCGGTTGGCCTGGCGGGAGGACCGGGAGGCGGCACTTGATCCCCATCGCGGGGAGATTATCGGGGTTTCGTTAGCCGTTGCCCCCACATTAGCAGAAAATAATGGTTATGATGCGCTCTATATTCCACTGGGCCACCATGATACCGATGGGGCCGGGTTCAATGCGGAGGCCGGGGCGGTGTTTGATTTTTTACGGCAGCGGGTGTTTGAACATCCCGGGGTGATTAAAGTCGCCCATAACCTGGCCTTTGAGGCTAAATTTCTGCTGGCTCGGGGGATTGCCCTGGTGGCGCCGGTGTATGACACCATGGCCGGGGCGCTGCTGATTTATCGGGAGCAGGGCCATTTCCGCACGCTGGCCGAGGTGGGCTTAAAAACCCTGGCCCGGGACTGGTTGGGGCTGGAGCTGCCGGGTTTTGTCGATGTCGTCGGGCTGGGCTCTTTTGCTGATCTTGACCCCCGGGCGGCGGCGACGATTGCCTATGCCTGCGCCGATGCCGATCTGGCGCGACGGTTTTATGAGCTGGAAAGTGACTGGTTTAAAAAGAACATCCCGGCCCACGAACACCTGGTCAAGGCGCTTGAAAGCCCGGTGGCGCTGTTTACGGCGCGGATGGAGCAGCGCGGCTTTTTAGCCGATCAGACCGGGATTGCGGCGGCGGCCAGCGCCTGCTGCCAGCAGCTGGAAATCTATCAGAACGATCTGGAAAGCGGCGGCACCCGGCCGGTGCGGGTGGGTAAAAATGCCGCCACCCATGACCTCAAGGCTTATCTGTTTGAGGAGCTGGGGCTGCCGGTGGTGAAGCACACCGACACCGGCAAGGCCTCGCTGGATGAGGATGCCATCGGCCAGCTGCTGGCCTATTGCCGGACCCAGGGGTTGCCGGCGGCGGCCTATTTAGAAGCGATCAGCGCCTATCGGGGGCTGGGCAAGCTGTACAAAACCTATGTCCTGGGGCTGGCCGATAAAATCAATCCCGCCACGGGCGCCATCCATACCCGGCTGATGCCTTTGGGGACGGCCACCGGGCGGTTTAGCAGCGCCCAGCCCAATTGTCAGAACCTGCCGGTCGGGGCGGTCCATGGCATTGCCGTCCGGGATTTCTTGATGGCCCGGCCGGGTACTACCCTGGTGGCGGTGGATTACAGCCAGATCGAGCTGCGCATTGGCGCCTGGTTTACCGGCGACGCCAATCTGCTGGCGGTTTACCGGGAGGGTGGCGATATCCACGCGGTGACCACGGCGGCGGTTTATGGGATTCCCCTGGCGGAGGCGCTGGACAAAAGCCATCCGGATTATAAGGCCCGCCGGACGGTGGCCAAGAATATTAACTTCGGGATTTTTTATGGCCTCTATCCCCGGGGCCTCCAGGATATTCTGCGGGTCAAGGCGGGGCTGAGCCTGAGCCTGGAAGCCTGTGAGGCGATGATTTTTAATCTGCGGCTGGCCTATCCGGGGCTGACCCCCTGGCAGCAGCAGACCAAGGCGGCGGCCCGTTATCATGAGACGGTGGACACGGCCCTGGGCCGGCGCCGCTGTCTCCCGGGGATCAACGCCCCGGATCAGGGGCTGCAGCAGCATTTTGAGCGGGCGGCGCTGAACCACCCGATTCAGGGCACGGCGGCGGATATCTTAAAGCTGGCGATGGTGCGGCTGGAGGCGGGGCTGGCGGAATGGCCGGGGATTCACCCGCTGCTGACGGTCCATGATGAGATTGTTTTTGAGGTTGAAACCCCGCAACTGGAAGCGGCGATCGCCTGGATTGTAGCCGTGATGGAAGCCCGGCCCTTCCCGGAGTTTGATGTGCCCCTGGCCGTGGAAGTGACGGTGGGCGACCGCTATGGTTCGCTGGCGGCGTGGGCCGAGTAGGGGGTAGTGGACGGGCCCGTTGTGGAATATAATTTTGGGGAGGAAAACAATGAAAGAGGATATGCGTGTGAATAATAGCAAAACTAAAAAATGGGCGGAGCTGACGCCGCTGGAGATTGGCCCGGGGGCTTTTTTGGCGGCCTTTGGGCCGGGGCCTTATGGGCTGCGGACTTTTTGTGACCGGGGCGGCGGGGCCGGGAAAAACTATACCGTGGCCGGGGGAGACGAGCCAGCCCTGGCGGCGCTGCTGCTGGAGCTGGCCCGGGTTAACCGGGAGCAGCAGCGGGGGGTCTTTTTTGTGGTCAACTGCGGTGGCCATCGGGATGCCGAGATCACCCGGGTCACGGCCCATTTTGTCGAGGCCGATGACCTACCGCTGGAAACCCAGTGGGATAATTTAATGAATTTTCCGTTGCCGCCGTCGATTGTGGTGCGGACCCGGAAATCTCTGCATGGCTATTGGCTGCTGGCAGGTGACGGCGACCCCGGGCGATCACGGATCGCCGCTACGAATCAGAAGTCGCCGCCGGTTTTAGAAACTGACCTGGGGCATCAGCCCGGCGGGGACACCACCGCCATCGCGAGCAACGACCCCGGGCAATTAAGCACGACCCCGGCTCAGCCCCTTGCCCCGCCGAACCGGGAGCCGCAGCCAGCTCAAACCAGCGCCGTCACGGCTCAGTCCGTGGCCAGCACTGACCCCCATCTGGCTGGCTTCCGGACCCTGCAGCAACAGCTGGCGGCGCATTTCGGGGGTGATCCGGTGATTGCCAACCCCAGCCGGGTGATGCGGCTGCCGGGGTTTGACCATTTCAAGGCCGAGCCGGTGGCGGTTGTCTGTCTGCTCTTTGAGCCGCAGCGGCGCTATTCTCCGGCAGCCCTGCAGGCGGCGCTTAGTCAACTGCATCCTGATGAGGCCGCCTTTCGGGTCAGTGCCGCCGCCCCGGGTCGTCCGCCGGCGGCCAAAGCCCGGCCGGTGGTGGATCTGAGCGAGCCGCGGGGGGATTTTGACCTGGCCCGGCTGCTTGGCAGCTGTGCTTTTATCCGTCACGCTCAGGATCACGCCGCCACCCTGCCGGAACCGCTGTGGTATCCGCTGATCACCAATCTGGCCGATGTCCCCGGCGGCGAGGCGGCCATCCAGCGTCTGTCAGCGCCCCATCCCGGCTACAGCTTTACCGCCACGGCGGCCAAGATTGCCCAGTACCGGCAATCCGGCACCCAGCCGTTCACCTGTGAAACCATTAATCAGTGGGGCTTTAGCTGTCCCCAGCGGGGTCGCTGTCCGGCCCGGCGGCCCCAGGATCTGGGTCAGGTGCCGCTGCCGCCCTGGTATACCAAAACCAGAACCGGTCTGCGGCTGATTCCCGGGGAGCTGGCCAACGCCCTGGCCGCCAACAAAAAAATCTTTTATGCCGGACAATGTTATTATCAGTATCTCGATGGCGTCTACAAAAATGTCGATGCCCTCCACGTCAAACATATCGTCCGCAAATACCTGCGCGTCGATGATGTCGAAATGCGCCAGATCAATGACATCCATGGCCAGTGGACGATGGAAATCCTGCGGAGCCCCGAGCGCCTCAATGTCAACAAAAACCTGATCAATCTTAAAAACGGCCTCTATGACCGGCGCACCCGCAGGCTTAACCCCCATGACCCCGAGCTGCTGTCAACGATCCAGTTGGCGGCGAGCTATGCGCCCCAGGTCACGGCCCCGCTTTTTGCGGCTTTTCTCGACGATTGTCTGGATCCGGCCACCCAGCTGCTGGTGCAGGAGCTGTGCGGTTATCTGCTGATCCCCGAAACCCGGGCCCAGAAGGCCTTTGTGCTGGTGGGGGAAGGCGGCGCCGGCAAATCGACGCTGCTTGCGGTGATCCAGGAGCTGCTGCTGGGCCGCGCCAATGTATCCAATATTTCCTGGCAGAATCTGGGCGAGACCTTTCTCACGGCAGAGCTGGATGGCCGGCTGGCCAATATTTTTGCCGATCTGCCGTCCCGCAGTATTGAGGACAGCAGCCTCTTTAAAAGCATCACCGGCGAGGACTGGCTCACCGCCCAGCGCAAAAATAAGGACCCCCACAGTTTCAAGACCACCGCCCGGCTGGTCTTTTCCTGCAACAGCATCCCCAAGAATCTGGGCGATCGCAGTGAGGCCTTTTACCGGCGGCTGGTGATCATCCCCTTTGGCCCCCCCAAGCCGCCGGAGCAGCGGGATCTGCATTTAAAGGATAAACTGGCCACTGAGGTACCGGGGATTCTCAACTGGGCCCTGGCCGGACTGGAGCGGCTGATCGACAATGGCTATCGCTTCAGTGAGTCAACCACCAGCCAGGCGGCCCTGTCCCGCTATCGGGTGGCCGGCAGCTCGGTGCTGTCGTTTGTGGAGGATTGCTGTGTCTGCGCAGCCGGGCGGCAGGTGGCGGCGGCCAGTCTGTATCATGCTTATCAGCAATACAGCAGCACATCAGGGCTACGGCCGGTTAGTCAGAAACGCTTCTGGATGGAGTTAAAAGAAAGTTATGGGACAGTGGACAAAATCAGGGAAAAAGTCACCCGACGGACCATGTATCTTGGCATTGACCTTGAAGATTTTGACGATTTTTTATGCTGATGCACAATATGAGACAAAGAGGCGAGTGTGTTATCGTAAAAACCCAAAAATGACAGGGTTTGGAAAGGGTTCGGACAGGGTTAAATGGCCTTGCAAAGACATCGGACAGGGTGAAAGGGTTGTTTTGAGTTTTGATTTCTAAGGACAAAAAAATTAAAAACGACAAAAGGTTTTATTTAACCCCCCAACCCTTTCAACCCTGTCCGAAAGGCCGGAGCAGGTTGAAATTAAGCAAACCGCGACAGGGCGGTAAAAGCAGATTGATGGCCTTGTGATAAGAGATCAAACGTCACCCATCATCCCGTCGGGGCGGTCATTGACCGCCCGGAAGTCACCCCCAAGGAGGTACCATGTCCATTAAAACCATCAAAGCCGAGATCGCCGAAGTTCAGGGCCGGCTCTGGCGCAACCGCCAGTACCTGGCCCACACCCAGAAACAGCTGGCCCTGATTTACCGCGCCACCCCGGCCACCGGTCACCGCAGCCGGGCCCAGCTCCGGGCCCTGCAGGCGGCCCTGGCCCGGGACAGCCGCCATCTGGCGGCCCTGAATCAGGCCCTGCAGGCCGCCATCGACCGCCAGGCCAATCCCCAGATCCAGGAAATCCTGACCCGCCGCTATTTAAACGACCAGCCTTTTACCGAAATCGCCGCGGCGATGGGCTATGACCTGCGCTGGGTTTACCGGCTCCATGCCCGGGGGCTGGCGGACGAAAAAAAGCCGGGTTAAACGCTAACCCGGCCATTCATCATGTGTCAACTTTTTTAGTCTTGATCAAGTAAATCTTTAAATAATACCCGCATGTAGTCTCGTCGGCCATAAAGAATTCGCGATACGAAAACAAGGTCGTTTTCATACCAGTAAAAAATCAGATAGTTTTCGCAAGTCAAATAACGATAGTTGGTTTGCATGCCAATCCGTGCGGTTAGGGTGGGACCGATTTGAGGATGGTCAATTAAAATACGCATTTTTGCCGTAATTTTTCCAATTAATTCCATGGCTGCTTGAGGATTACACAATTCTTCTGAGATATAGTCTTTAATCTGTGATAAATCATCTCGTGCTTCCGGGGAGATTTGTAGCCTAGTCATTTGTAATGCCCAACTCGGCCTCCACCGCTTCGATGGATAACCAGCCCTGCTCACGACCGGCCTGTTCGCCGGCAGAAAGCTGCGCCATCAGCTTCAGTGAAGCTTTTAACGATTCGTATTCTGTGATATCAATAATGGCAAATTTACCGCGACCATTTTTGGTTAAAAAGACCGGTTCGCCTACTGCCACATCCCGTAGCACTTCAGTATAGTTTCTTAAATCAGAGATTGGTTTGATATTTGGCATGGTCAACATCTCCTTTCCTGTTGATTAGATTATACCCTTATTTGATGCTATATTCAACAGCAAATAAATGACGTAAGCTTATTATTAATTGACAATGCATTGCTTTTGTGCGGACGCATCACGGCTGTAGCCGCAATCACAGGTCTTCCCGGCCCGGCCAACAATTTCGCATTCATCCTTGCCAAAAATCGTAAATTATACTATAATGATTTTAATTTATTAAAAAATGCAAACGGTTAAAAATGCTGGGCACCGCCAACCAGAACAGCACAGCGCAGCCCCACAATAATCAAACCCAAACAGTCAGGAGGTCCTTTCGGTGAGTGAACAATTGTTAGAAAATCTCCAGATCGTCACCTACCGCTGCAGTGGCGACGAACAGCGTCGGGTGCTGGAAATCAGCGAGAATATCAAAGCCCTGACCGGTTATCAGGATCCTTACTTTACCAGTGGCATCCCAACCGATCTCGATCGCATCGTCCATCCCGATGACCAGGGTAAAATAAGACAGGCGATCATCGCCCATTTACACGAAGCGTCCCCCTTTACCCTGGAATACCGGATCATTGGAGCCGACGACGGGGTCCGCTGGGTCCTCGATCAGGGCCGCAGCAACGCAGATGGCAGCGAAATCGCCGGGATCCTGATTGATGTCACTGCTAAGAACGAACAGGACCTCCGCCAGAAAGCCTGGCAAGCCGCCTGCCGGGTCGAGGCCGACCAGTTTGAAGCGATTCTTGATCACATGCCGGGGATGATTTACTATAAAGACCGGGAAAATCGTTTTATCCGGGTCAATAAGATGATGGCGGAAGAGAATGGCCTGCCCAAAGAGGCCCTGGAAGGTAAAAACCTCAGTGCCATCTATCCGCTGGAGTTGGCGGAACGCTATTATCAGGATGACCTGGCCGTGATTAATTCCGGCGAGCCACGGCTCAACATCGTCGAAAAGTTTACCACTAGAAAGGGGCTCCGCTGGGTCAATACCAGCAAGCTGCCGTTTCGCGACGAAGCCGGTGCGATCATCGGCGTGATCGGCATGTCCTTTGATATTACCGAGCGCATCGAGGCCGAAAAAAAGGTCAAGGTGCTGCAAACAGCCATCGAACAGTCGCCCATTATGGTGTTGATTACCGACCCCGATGGCACCATCACCTATGTCAATAACACCTTTATGGCAGTCACCGGCTATAGCCGGGAAGAAGCGCTGGGCCAGAATCCGCGGATGCTCAAGCTGAATCGGGACGTGAAGATCGATTATCAGAACCTGTGGGAGACGATTCTGGCGGGGGAGGACTGGCAGGGGATTTTTCAGAACCGCAAAAAAAATGGTCAACCGTACTGGGAACAGGCGATTATTGCGCCGATTTTCGATGATGACGGACAGCTTTATAAATTTATCGGCATCAAGCAGGATATCACCGAGGAATATCACAATCGTCAGGCCCTGGAAAAGCTCTACCAGGAGGATATGCTGACCCAGGTATTCAACCGCCGCAGCTTTTTTGAACAGCTGGAGCGCAATGCGATCCGCTACCAGACCGAAGCGGTGGAATGGGCGATGCTGATGCTGGATATTGATTTATTCAAACAGATCAACGATACCTACGGGCATGCCGTCGGCGATCAGGCCTTGTGGGGCTTTGCCGAGATCTGTAAAAAGAACGTCCGCAAAACCGACCTGATCGGCCGCATCGGCGGCGAAGAATTTGCCATCTGTCTGGAGCATACCGGTTTTGAAGAAGCCCTCCAGATGGCCAGGCGGCTGTGCAAAAATGTGGCGGCCAGTGAGCTGGTCCTCGACAACGGCACGGTCATCAAGTATACCGTCAGCATTGGTTTGTCGCTGCCGCGGACGGCCGACGAGACCTTTGAAGAGGTGCTGAAACGGGCCGACACGGCCATGTACAGCGCCAAAAATAACGGCCGCAACCGGGTTGAATTAAGCCTGTGATGCCGCCGACAGACACAACAAAAACGCCTCATGGGGGCGTTTTTATTTTGCCAAAAATGACTCCCCCCTGCTGGCAACACGCCATTTAAAGCCATCTGCCGCCCATGTTACACTGAAGACAAATACAGAAGGGAGGTACAAACAGATGGCAGTAACCACTGATTTTCTGGAACAGAAGCTCCAGATCCGCTCCAACCATGGGATGGTCGACGGCAAGGAAAAAATTACCAGCCGGACCTATGGCGATGTCAAAGCCGCCGCCACCGATGCCGACATCTATGATGTGGCTGAGATCATTGCCGGGCTCCAGCAGCCGGTGATGGAAGAAGTCATTAAACAGGAAATGAACCTGATCATGCCGGTTTAAGGTGACGTAAAGCCGTGCCGATCAATTGTTAATCTGTTGTCCGCTCCGATGCGGAGGGTCTGACCCCTAGGTCACAACATGATGTAACAATTGTCGGCACTGGGATTCGGCCGGTAACGGTTGAATCTCGCAGTAACTGAATTTTAACAGAAAGGAGGAACCATATGGCAGCAAATACAATTCTGCAACTGACCTTTAAACGGTCGGATCTGAAAACCACCACCATGTCCATTCCCACTCCCAAAACGGGACTGACAGTGGAAGCGGTGAACACCGCCATGGCGGGGATCATTGCCAAAAACATTTTTGCCCCTGACGGCATGGACCTGATCTCCAAAGCCAAGGCCGAACTGGTTGTCACCGACACCACCACCTTTAGCATGAGCTAGGGGGTAGGGGCGGGTAACCGCCCCGATTAAAAAACACCGAAAGGATCAACTATGAACCCATTTATCAAAAAAGTCCAGGAAGCCCTGGCGGCTCGGGGTTATGCGCCCGGTCCGATTGATGGCCGGGACGGGCCCAAGACCCAGAAGGCGATCCGGCTTTTTCAGCAGGATTCCGGGCTGGACCCCGACGGCCAGGTGGGGATCCTCACCGAAAACCGGCTCTTTACGGAGCAGCTCAGTATTATTTCCTTTGACAGCGACGGCTCAACCCCGCACTTTGCCCGGCAGGAATTTGCCTGCGACTGCGGCGGGGCCTACTGCGATGGTTTCCCGGCGGAAATGAACCTGGAGCTGCTGCTCAAGTTAGAAGCCCTGCGCAATGCCCTGAATGTCCCGGTGATCATCACCTCCGGGGTCCGCTGTCCGACCCGCAACGATGAGGTCGGCGGCGTCCAGAATTCCCAGCACCTCTTTGGCCAGGCCGCCGATCTCTACGCCCCGGGTATCCCCATTGCCACCGTCGCCGCCATCGGCGAAAGCCTGGGGCTGACGGCGATCCGCTATGATGACCGCGGCTTTGTCCATCTGGCGGTATAGCTGGGCCCTGGTCGGCGGCCTGCTTGGCCAGCTCCTGGGCGGCTGGGACGGCTTTCTCCTCTGTCTTTCCGCCTTTGTGGTCCTCGACTATCTCACCGGGGTGCTGGCCGCCGCCGCGCAACAGCGGCTGTCCAGCGCCCGGGGCTGTTACGGCATCCTCAAAAAAATCCTGATCTTTATGGTCGTTGGCATGGGCCACCTGCTCGATACCGCCCTGCTGGGTGGCGCCGGCGCCCCGCTGCGCTCAGCGATGATCTTTTTCTACCTGGCCAACGAAGGCCTGAGCATCTTAGAAAACCTGGCCGTCCTCGGGGTGCCGATCCCCAAGCGCCTCAAACAGGTAATCGCCGAGCTGGGGGAGGAGGACCCGCCCCCAGACCAAACCACCCGCCCCCATTAATTTCATTGCCAACCTCATCCGGACAGCCCCCGGATGGGGTTTTTACCGTTTAAAACAAAATAAATCTTAACCTGTCCCATTTTTGACCAGCCTTAAGTGTTATACTAAGACTAATAATAAGGGAAAGAGGTAAACAAATGAAAATTGCGAAACTGGTTATCGGTATTGTTTCGATGGTTCTCTCGATTTTTGTCCTGTTTCAGTCCTGCGCGGCCGGGTTGGTCAACACCATCGAAGGCAGTGGTGGTTTCAGCGGCACAACTGGGGTGATCGTTGCCGCCTGCTTTATCATCGCCGGCATCGTCGGGCTGGTCACCCGCAATTCTTACCGAGCCGGCGGCGGCCTGACTGCAGCGGGATTCTATCTGGTCGCGGCCTTGCTCGGCGGTACCATGGCCGGCAATTATAGTGATCTATATATCTGGGCCTTTCTGTCCTGGGCCTTTGGCGTCTTTTATCTGGTCGATGCCTTTTATGACGAAGATGAGTGGGAAGAAGTCAGCTGGTGGCAGAAATCCTGGCTGATTATCCTGGCGATGATTGTTTTTCCGCCAGCCGGAATTGCGCTACTGTGGTTCAGCCGCCAGTTTATTGTGATCCCCAAGATTATCATGACGGTGATTTTTAGCCTCGGCTTTCTCATCATCCTGGCCAATCTGGGCGGCTTCTTCACCAGCGCTCCGGGCGCTGCTAGCTCGACCGCCGACGACAACGCCACAACCCCCTCCGCCACCACCGAAGAGCCCGAAAAAACCACAGAACCCGAAAACAAGGTCTACGGCCTGGGCGAAACCTGGACTGTCGATGGCCAGTTTGCCCTGACCTTTACCGGCGCCAGTCTCACCGCGGATCGCAACCAGTTCTCCGAAAAAACCCCGGCCCAGGTAGTGATTCTGACCTACGATTACGTCAATATCGGGGTTGAGAAAAACTTTATGGAGCTCTATATCTCCAGCAACGATTTCAAGGTCATCGATGCGACCGGGGTGATGGCCGACACCTATCCGGCATCGACCACCGGCAATCCCCAGGAAACCCCCATCGGCGCCAAAACCGTCGGCGCCCAGACCGCCTACGGCCTGGTCAATGCCAGCGGTGAAATCACCGTCAATGTGGAAGTGCTCGGCAATAATTACAAAAGTTACGACGCCACCTTCAAGCTGCCGGTGAGCTAGAGCTGCCAGCAAAAAAAGATCATCAATAAAAAAACCGCTGTGATGCACTCCGCCCAGCGGTTTTTTCGTCTGTCAAAGTTTCCCAAAAAGCACAATCCAGCAATAATTTGCCCAAAAGATCCTTTGACTAATGAGGTAAATGGCGTATAATAAAATAATATCAAAAACACTAGCAAATGATGGGTAACATCGTTGACTTGAAAGGCGGATACCATGGCTGATACCAAATTAAAATGTTTACGGGTACTGGATATTTTTAACGAAACCGACATCGATCATCCCCTGCCGCCGGGAAAGGGCTGAGCCATGGCTGAGAATCCCCACAAAGGCCACCGCCAGCGGGTCAAAACCCGGGCCCTCAACGCCGGCATTGACAGTTTTGAGGAACACCAGATCCTCGAGCTGCTGCTCTTTTATGCCATTCCGATGAAGGATACCAATGTGCTGGCCCACGACCTGATTAATCACTACGGCTCACTGGCGGCGGTCTTTGATGCCGATCCCCGGGATCTCTGCGCCCAGACCGGGGTCACCGAAAACACCGCTTTGCTGCTGAGTCTGCTGCCGGCCCTGGCCCGCCGCTATCAGCAGGGCAAGCTGGCCCCCAAAACGGTGCTGGGCAGCACCACCGCCGCCGGCGAATACGCTTTGTCGCTGTTTACCGGCCGCCTTAACGAAGCCTTTTACGTGATCTGCCTGGACAGCCAGAACCGCGTCAACCAGGCCACCCTGCTCCACGAGGGCACCATCAACGAAGCCCCGGTGTACCCCCGGCTGATTGTCGAAACGGCGCTGCGCCACCAGGCCGCCAGCATCATCCTGGCCCACAATCACCCCGGCGGCAGCCTGGCCCCCTCAGCGGCGGATCTGGCCGTGACCCAGCGGATCAAAGCCGCCACCGAAGCCATTGCCATCACCGTGGTCGACCATATTATCGTGGCCGGCGACGGCTATTATAGTTTTGCCGAGAACCGGGTGCTGTGAAAGCGTGGCGTATCGGGACTGAATCACTTTGAAAACATGACCTGCGGCAATCGATCATTGTAAAAGGCCGGATACCGGATCGAAGCGGCCGGGAAGTATCGGGGCCAATTATTTTTGCCAGAAAATTGCAACGCCAAAGCGGCGCCGTCCACCCACACCGATTTTAGCGACGGACCCGCCCAAGCAACAGATCCTGCCCGACCATCACTGCGATGGCCGGGGGTTTTTTTTAAAAGTGTTGATATTTCGTCCCTAAAACTATACAATAAATGGGACGAGGTAGATAAGATGGAAAGAACGCAAGTTAAAGAAATAATTGAAAATAAAATCGCTGGTTATTCAAACGGTGCTTTGTTTGTATCATCAGATTTTCTGGATTATGGGAATTATGAAGCAGTAAAGCGAGCATTGGCAAGACTAGCAGACGAAAAAAAAATAATTAGAATAATGCGAGGAATTTATAAAAAACCGAATTTTAGTGAATTTCTGCAAGAAGAAGTTGAAGCATCACCAATTGATGTGGCAAAAATTTATGCAACCACTTATGGTTGGACGATTATCCCATACAGTGATACGGCCCTCAATTTATTGGGGCTCTCAACTCAAGTACCAAGTGTCTATACATTTGTTAGTGATGGACCCTATCGAAAAGTGATGTTGGATAATGGCATCTTGCTGGAGTTCAGACATCGGGCTAACCGTGAAATTTCGGGCTTGTCTTACAAATCAGCGCTTATTATTGAAGCTTTTCGGGCAATTGGAAAAGAAGGCGTAAACGAAGAAATACGTCATACGATTCGCAGTAAATGTACGGTAGAAGAATTAAAAAAACTCAAAGAGGAGAGTATTTATTCGAGAAATTGGATAATTGATGAAATAAAAAAATTATAGGAGATATTTATGTTTAATATAGCACGAGAATCGTTAGAAAATAGAAAAGAATTATTTGTCAATACTGCCATTAAGAAGAGAATGAGCGAATCAATTATCGAAAAAGATTTTTGGGTTTGCTTTCTTCTTGAGTTGATTTTCTATCACTGTGAATATGCGCAATATTTTTCTTTTAAGGGCGGCACCAGTTTGTCAAAAGGATATCAAGTAATTGAACGGTTTTCAGAAGATATCGACTTAATTTTAGATTGGTGTGCACTATCTTATCAACAAAATGAACCATGGATTGAACGTTCAAATTCGAAACAAGATCAGTTCAATAAGGAAATGAATAAAAATACAGAGGTGTTTTTAAAACAAAACTTGCTTCCAGTGTTGGAAGAAATTATGGGAAAGTATGTAAAAGACAGCTTTGAATTTTATATAAATGATAATGATTTACAAACGATTCGTTTTATTTATCCGCAAATTTTTAAAGATCAATCCATTCTTCAAGAGATCCGCCTGGAAATAGGTGCACTTGCTGCATGGACACCCGTTACCGAAAAAATAATAACATCTTACGTTGCAGAAGAATACCCGCATATTTTTGCAAAAAGGAACTCAAAGATTAGAATGGTAGAAGCAAAACGAACCTTTTGGGAAAAGGCAACAATTCTACACAGAGAAGGAAATCGAACAAATGGGTCGATACCGGAAAGATATTCAAGGCACTATTATGATCTTTATTTGCTATCGAAAGCGGATGTTAAAGATGAAGCCTTGAATGACCTGCGGCTGTTAAATAAGGTGGTTGAATTCAAAATGCGATTTTACCGTTCGAATTGGGCAAAATACGAAGAAGCAACAAATGGAAAGCTAAAACTTTTGCCTCAAGAAAATCATCTGTTTGAATTAGAAAAGGACTATGAAAAAATGCAGAATATGATATTTGGTGAAAAAGTTGCGTTTAAAAAAATCATGACTGGATTAACGGAACTTGAACAATTGATTAATACAAGGTTTTAATCATACAACTAAGGAGCTGCCCCCCGAGGCTGTCACGGATGCGCTGATCGTCAACTTCCCGGCCAAACCACAATCGGCCGCCATTTTCTGATCTGGGGCAATGTCCGCCCGGTCTTTAATGAGCGCGATACCCTGGCCGCGGTGGATGCGGAGTTGCACGCCGAAAATGATCAGCACTACCTGGAGCTTCACTATCACAGTACCGCGCGGATGCGTTATGGCCAGGCGGAGTTTGACGATCAGGTCCGCCTGCTGGTTCCGGCTGGCCGTGACAGCGACGCCCGGGCCCTGATTCAAACCCTGGAAGACGCCACCAAGCGTAACTGAGAACCGCTTGGCGACACCCCCCGGCCGCAACCGCTCCGGACGGTTATCAAACCGGCCTGCCCATCCCCGCCATGGCCGGGCTTTTTTTTCGTGCCCGGGCCCCAAAAGCGCCCCGGGGACGGGGGCGGACAAAAACCCAACTTTATTGCTTGACGAAAACAAACCCAACATGATAGTATGAAATTTATTCCTAATCGTTTTAAGCCATGGTCGATTGAACTTCACATGTGCAAAGAATACCAAGGGTCAGGGTGCCGACAAGCGGGTCAATCTTTGACAAAGCCTTATATATGAACATAAATTAGCGGCTTCGAGGACTTCCATAAAATATTTTGGATTACGTGTAAGCGGGTATATGAAAAATGGGGAGCTCACTATGAATCGACAGTATTTCAATCACATCGCAATAACCATTAGTTTGAGCCTGGTTTTTGGCCTGCTGTTTGTGCTGTACCTGTTAAACTACCAGCAGCATCATCTGCGGATGGCCCAGGAACAATTAAAAGTAACGACCGAAAACCGGGCAGCCTTTATCAGTAAACAGATCGCTACCTCATTAAGCACCCTCAAATCAATTGGCGATATGATGGAAAAACAAATCGGGGCCGACATTACGGCCGCGGAAAGCTCCAATTATACGCGCATTAACGAGGTTTTTGATGATATCAACAGATCAGAGGGGCTGATCAACTGGATATATTATATTGCCAATGCCAGTGGTAATGCCCTGGATGCCACCGGTTTTATTGAAATGAAAGATTTGGCCACCGATCTGCGTTATCGGGACTGGTATGTCAATGGTTCAAAATTTGTTCAGCCAACTGTAACCGATGTGTTTATCGACATCAATACCAATCAACCCTGTCTGACCCTTAGTTATAGCGTCTACAAAGACAACCAGTTTATCGGCATTATTGCGGCCGATGTGTTTTTAGACGACTTGAATAACTATATCCTGGCCAACAATAATGACCGCAATTATCACACCTACGTCATCAGCCAAACGGGCATGCTGATCCTTGCTGACCAAGCCGAGCTGCTCGGTGTTCCGGTTGAAAAAAGCGGGAATCCGGCTCTCACCAGGCTTGTCGCAGCATCCCGGAACGATCCGCCCACCATGCGTGATCAGATGGCTTACGCCGCCGCGGTGCCGGGTCTCAATTGGACCGTTGTTTCGATTGCCAAGGAACCGCTGTATTTTGGATTGTCAAAAACCGATCTCACCTGGTTTGTGGCTTTCCTGATTGCGGCAGTTCTGGTGATCGTTTTGACAAACATCTTTTATAAAGCCAGTTATACCGTCAGCAGTGTCACCGGCCTGTATTCAAAGCACAAATTGTTCAAAGATGTTGGGCGGTATCGATCAGAATCCCTTTACCTGCTGTTTGTCGGGATTAAAAACAGCCATGAAATGCATGCTGATTTTGGCGATCACCATTTTGAAAAAGTTGTCCGGATGGTGACCGGTCTGCTGTCCAATACCTTTGATAAAAACCATCTCTATGATACCGAACACGGGAATTTTGTGGTGTTGTTAACGGCGGCTGAAAAAGAACGGCAGCAGCATTATTTGGAATCGATCGCGGAAAACCTGTGGATCAATGAAATCGAAATTGACGGGGCCGTTCGGGCCATCGAAACATTTGTCTGCCTGATTCATTTTAACAAAGAAGATATTAGCGATTTTGATAAAAACTTCCCCCGCACCGAAATAGCCATTGCATCGCTGAAAATGAATAATAGCGACTTTTTTGAATCGACCCTGGTTGACTTGCTGGCCTTGGAAACTGAAACCAAACGGGCGCTGAACTTTCTCAAATGCGCCATTTCAGAAAACCGCATTCATGCTTTTTTTCAGCCGATCCAAAATGTCCGGACCCTCAAAATCGAAAAATACGAGGTTTTAATGCGTCTGGAAAATGAGGGAGTGTTTCTGGCCCCCAGTCCTTATATCGCATTAGCAGAAAAGCACCAGCTGATCGAAAGCCTCGACATGTGCGTTCTGGAAAAGGCCTTAAAGGGTAAAAATAATATTGATCAAACGGATCAAATCACCCTGTCGCTGAATATCTCCGCAAAAGTTTTGGATGATGGCAGGTATCTGACAAAAGCGGCAGCGTTAATTGAACAGTACCATGTCCGGCCGGAGCATATCATTTTTGAATTGACGGAAACCGAGAACATCAATAATATTCACAGCTTGCGGGAAATTATCGTGAGGTTCAAAGAAAAGGGTTATAAATTTGCCATTGATGATTTCGGAACCGGCTATGCTTCGATCAATTATTTGAAATGGATTCCCGTTGATTATTTGAAAATTGATGGCTCATTTATTCGTGATATTACTGAAAATAAAAGCAACTATTATTTAGTCCAGTCGATTGTCAACATGGCGAAAGCCTTTCAGGTTCAAACCGTCGCGGAATATGTTGAAAGTCAGGCCATTGCCGATGCTTTGTGCGCCTTAGGGGTTGATTATTATCAAGGTTATCATATCGGCAAACCGCAGCAGTTTGTAGCAGTTTGGACCTGATAGTGCGCCTTTTAAACGGATGAGTTGGATTGTTTTTGTAACGTAATCAGAGTGGAGGGATTGGCAAGTGAAGGGAATCATCGCATCGGATCATCAAACCAGGACCATAAATAAATATCTGATCATGGTATTAGTGCTGGTGATCGGTTGTTTTTGCTTTGGCCACAATGTCCAGGCCGCCGCAACCACCGAACCAAAAACGGTGCTATTTCTTAATTCCTATCATGCGGGTTATAAATGGAGTGACGATATTTATGATGGCATCAAATCCGCCCTCAACACCGGGGATCAGCACATCACTTTGCAGGTCGAGTACATGGATACCCAGCGCTCCACCGACAGTCAATACCTGGAATCACTTTTTGAGACCTATCAGTACAAGTTAAAGGACCGCCGGTACGATCTGATCATCGCTTCGGATGACACCGCTCTGGCGTTTCTGTTAGATTATGGTGATACCTTATTTCCCGGAACACCGGTGGTATTTTGTGGGGTTAACTATTTTCAGCCGGACATGCTTGATCATCACGCGCTTTTCACCGGCGTGATCGAAGGCTTTGATATTGGGGCAACCCTCGATGTCGCCAGCCGTCTTCATCCCGACACCGAAACGATTTATTATCTGGTGGATGATACCAAAACCGGGCAAGCGATCATGCTGGAGCTGGCCCGGATCATCCCCCAATACGCAGATCAATTTAATTTTGTCAGACTGGATGGCGCCAGCCTGGAACAAATAATCAAACAGGTACCAACCTTGCCGGACAACAGTCTGATCCTCAATCTGATCTATTTTAAAGATAACGCCGGCAATCACTTTGACTACGATGAGGCCATTTCGTTGATCGAAGAACAGGCGACGGTGCCGATTTATGGCGTCTGGGACTTTAGCTTAGGCCATGGGATCATCGGCGGTAAATTAACCAGCGGTTATTATCAGGGTAAGACGGCCGCCGACATTGCTCTTCGCGTGTTATCCGGGGTCACCCCGGCAGCGATCCCGGTCCTGACAGAAAATACCACCTACTACGGATTTGATTACCGGCAATTAGAAAAATTCAAGATCAATCAGGAAGCATTGCCGCCCAATAGCAGGCTGATCAATGCGGTTAAGTCATCAAAGCGACAGGTGCTGATTTTAAACTCCTATGACCGGAGCTTAAAATGGACCAAAGACTTAGAGCAGAGCATTACCGCCCGAATCGGGGCTGAGATCGAGGATGTTGAGTTTATTTATGAGGATATGGATGTCAAGCGTAACCCGGATCCGGTTTATCTGCAAAACGAATATGAATTACTGATTAGAAAGCATCAGAATAAGCAGTTTGATTTAATTATCACCACCGACGACCCCGCCTTTAATTATATCAAGAAGTATCATGACACAGTTTATCCGGATGTCCCGACGATCTTTTCCGGGGTCAATTATTTTGAAGCCGCGATGATTGAAGATCAGCCCAGTTTTACCGGGGTGGTGGAATCCAATGATTTAAGCGGAACCATTGACACGGCTCTGGCGATCGACCCCGGGATAAAAAAGATTATTGTGATTAATGATCAAACCGAAACCGGTGCGGCCAACCAAAAGCATCTGGAGCAACTATTGCCGGACTATCAGGAGCGGCTAAACATTGAGATTTGGGATGATTTTAATATGTTTGAAATCCAGCAAAAAGTGAGCACCCTTTCAGCCGATACCGTCATCTTGCTGTTGTCCTTTAACCAGGATCGTTCCAATAACAGTTTTTCCTATGATGAGAGCATTGAATTGATTTCTCAGGCGGCCAGTGTGCCGATTTATAGTGTCTGGGACTTTTACCTGGACCATGGCCTGTTAGGCGGGGTGCTGACATCGGGAACCAGCCACGGCGAGATGGTCGGCGAGATGGCCGTGGCCGTGCTCAACGGTCAGCCGCCGGCAGCGATTCCGGTGGTCACCGCAAGTCCCAATCACGAGATGTTCGACGCCCAGATACTAAAAAAGTTCAATATTTCGCCAGCGCGCTTGCCCAAAGGCAGTATTGTCATCAATCAACCCGACACCTTGGAGGCGTATCTGGAGCAAAACAAAGCGATTCTGATGCCCTTTACGGTGATTCTCCTAACCCTGTGTGGGATCGTTTTCCTGATGTATTTTAAAATTAAGGGTAAACAGGCGGCCGAAGAAAGAGAGCGCCAGTACGCCTTAACCGATCCCCTCACGGGGATGCCCAATCGCCGCGCCGGCATTGAACATCTCAGCAGGATGCTGGATAAATCCCGGGAGAGTGATGCGCTAACGACGGTTTGTTTTATTGATGTCGACAAACTAAAAATTGTCAATGATACCTGGGGACACCGGGAAGGGGATCAGCTGATCAACATCCTCTGCCGGCTGATTCAATCAAAACTGCGGGAAACCGATTTATGCTGCCGTTTTGGCGGCGATGAATTCCTGATTGTCTTTTACGATGCCAGCATCACCGAAGCCACCGGGGCGATGGCGCGGATTGAAGCAGTGCTGACGGACCATAATCAAAACCAGACACAGCCCTATGAAATCAGTATCAGCTACGGCTTTGCCCAGTATCGTGCCGCCGCGGAAACATCGGTTGACGATCTGATTGAACAGGCCGACAAGGCCATGTATCAAAATAAAATACGTGCCCGGGCGGCGGTTCCTGACAGCCTGTGATGATCTAAAAAGACCTGAGCGATCCAGGGCGACCGGGGGTTTGGCGGTGATGTCACAGTTCCCGCTGAAATTTCCGGCGCTCCGGTGCTCAAGATCGCTGACAACGCCCGTTAAGGCGCGGCGATCCGGGAAACCCGCCCCGCCGCCGGCAGCCGGCAACCCCAACCAGCAACATACCCGCCCGCCCATCATTGCGATGGCCGGGCGGGTTTTATTTTTTAAAAAATTAAAAAAAGCCGGCACCTGCACCATCTTTGGGCGGGTCATCGTTGTATGATTAAAGCCACCCGCCGCATCACGACAGCCTGGGATGCGGGGAACTGTCCAGGCAGGCCACCGGCCCCGGACAAAAGGACGCCGATTAGATAAAAACACCAAAAAGTCTGGCACACAAACTGCCACATCTTGCCAGACCGGTGCAACCGTGTAATAATAATAAAAAAAGAAGGACTTTTCCGGCGGGTGATGGCGTTGCCCACCGGAATTTTTAGCAGATGTCAACTTTTTCAGGATAAGATTCCCACCAGGGCGCGATTGTTGACAAAAGAAGCGGTTTTTTTGGTGGGAAAGTTTTGATATATTTGGGAATGGGCGTATAATGGAAGGTAAGACTACCATTTACGAAAATAATCATTTATTGATGCCGCTATAAAACCATCAGGGGCGGGGAAAGCCAGGATTGCTTTGCCGGAAAATGGATGGGTAAAAAGACAGAAAGAGGAAACCATGGGAACATATCAGATCGGGGCCACTGCGTTTAATCCCAATTGCATCACCGGCGCCAGCGACCACCTTTATCCATACCTGAAGAAAGCGTTTACCGGAGCCGGGCAAATTGACATCAATGTCTCTTTTTTAATGGTGTCGGGTATCCAGCTGGTGCTGGATGATCTCATCGCAGCCGCCGCCAGAGGCGTCAACATCCGGATTCTCTGCGGCAACTATCTCAACATCACCCAGCCGGAAGCCCTCTATCTGCTCAAAGATGCCCTGGGGGAGCGGCTGGAGCTGCGCTTTTACGATGTTCCCAATCACTCCTTCCATGCCAAAGCCTATTTTTTTAAATATCCGGATTACGAAGAAGTCTTTGTCGGCTCCTCCAACCTGTCCAAATCCGCCCTGACCACTGGCATCGAGTGGAATTACCGGCTTAATTCCCGGGCCCACCCGGATGATTGCGCCACTTTCCGGCAGACCTTTGAAGCACTGCTGACCCACCATTCCCGGATCATTGATGATGATGAACTCAAAAATTACTCCAAACAATGGGTTCGCCCCAAGATTATGCAGCAAATCGAAGCCAGTGAGGAAGCCAGCGCAGCGGCAGCCGATCCTGCCGAAGCCCCCGACCGGGTGGCCCAGGGACAGGCGGCCTTTATTGTCGATACAATTTCCGCCGCTCCGGCGCCGCTGATTGCCTTTCCCCAGCCCACCGGCGCCCAGGTGGAAGCCCTCTACGCCCTTAAAAACTTCCGCCGTGAAAAGCTCGACAAGGGCCTGATTGTGGCGGCGACCGGCATCGGCAAAACTTTTCTGGCGGCCTTTGACTCCCGCGGTTTTACCCGGATTCTGTTTGTGGCCCATCGCGACGAAATCCTCAGCCAGGCCGAATATACCTTCAAATGTGTGCGCCGCGAGCTGTCCGCCGGCCACTTCAACGGCACCCGGAAAGACACCGATGCTGATATTATTTTCGCCTCGGTTCAGACCCTGGGGAATCCCGCCTATCTGGACAATGGCCCCTTTACCCCGGAGGCCTTTGACTACCTGATCATCGATGAATTCCATCACGCCGTGTCCGACTATTACCAGCACATCATCGATTATTTCCGGCCGAAATTTCTGCTGGGGCTCACCGCCACCCCGGAGCGGCTGGATAATCAGGATGTCTTTGCCCTTTGCGACTACAACGTGGTTTACGAGGTGCGCCTTAAAGAAGCCATCAATAAGGGCTGGCTGGTGCCCTTCCGCTACTACGGCATCTATGACGATCTGGATTATGACCACGTCGACTTCCACAACGGCCAGTATGACAGCGAGCAGCTGGGCCAACTGGCCAGTGTCAATAAACGCGGCAACCTGATTTTTAAGCACTACGGCAAATATGGCAGCCGCCGGGCCCTGGGCTTCTGCATCAACCGCCGCCACGCCCTCTATATGACCAGCTACTTCCGGGAACAGGGAATCATTTGCTGCGCCGTCATCAGCGGCACCGTCACAGCCGAACAACGGGAGCTGGTAAAGGATCGGGAGGCGGCCATCAGCGATCTCAAAACCGGCAAGCTGGCGGTCATTTTTTCGGTGGATATGTTTAATGAGGGGCTGGATATTCCCGAGCTGGATATGGTGATGTTTCTCCGTCCGACCCAGTCACCGATTGTCTTTTTGCAGCAGCTGGGCCGGGGTCTGCGCAAGAGCCGGGGTAAAAACTATGTCAACGTGCTGGATTTTATGGGCAACTATAAAAAAGCCAACCTGGTACCCTTTCTGCTGACCAGCGAGCCCCAGCCGGAACCCACCGGCCGTTCGGGATTCCGGCTGCCCCGGGAAGACGACTACCCGGTGGACTGTCTGGTGGATTTTGATTTCAAGCTGATTGATCTGTTCAAAAAAATGGCCGGGGATCAGAAGAAAATTAAGGACCGGGTGCTTGATGAGTTTGACCGGATCATGGAAGAACTGGGCCGCCGGCCACTGCGGCTGGATCTCTATGTGCACCTGGACGAAGCGATCTATCACACCATCCGCAGTAAAAAAGAACTCAATCCGTTCCGAGATTATCTGTCCTTTCTTGATGCCATCGGCCAGACCACGGCGGATGAGAAAGCACTGCTGGGAACCCCGGGACACGCCTTTCTTACCACCATCGAAAACACCGCCATGTCAAAAACCTACAAGATGCCGGTGCTGCTGGCGTTTTATAACGGCGGCCAGATGAAATCAGCAATTGATGACGAAGATCTTTACCAGAGCTTCAAGGCCTTCTACGAAAAGGGCTCCAACCGGGTCGATCTGCTCCGGGATAAAAGCACCGCCCAGGCCATGAGCTGGGGACAAAAAGAATATGTCAGCCTGGCCCGGCGCAACCCCGTCCATTTTCTGGCCCAATCCGCCGGGGAATTCTTTTACTTAGACGGCAACCGCTTCTGTCTGGCGCCGGAACTGGGCGCCTTTGTGACCAATCCGGATTTTATAGAACACTTCAAAGATATCATCGATTACCGTACCAAGCGTTTCTATAAAGAACGGCTGGAAAAACTGAATCCGTAAGCAAATTATTTTCAGGAGATAGATCATGACAAAAAACCTCAGTAAAACCCTGCACTACTACAACCAGACCGCCCAGACCTTTGTCCAGGGCACCATCGATGCCGACCTTGGCAAACTGCACCGCCGCTTTTTAAAGCTGCTGCCGATCCAGGCCCACATCCTCGATCTGGGCTGCGGTTCCGGCCGGGATGCCAAAGCCTTTCTGGATGCCGGTTACCAGGTCACGGCCATCGACGGTTCGGCCGGCTGCTGCCGCCTGGCCGAAGATTACATCGGCCAGGAAGTGCTCTGCCAGACCTTTGACGAACTGGATTGCTACCAGGCCTTTGACGGCGTCTGGGCCTGCGCCTCGCTGCTCCATGTGCCCTATGCCGAACTGACCGGGATCTTCCGGAAAATCGCCCGGGCCTTACGTCCCGGCGGTTATTTGTACGCTTCCTTTAAATATGGCGATTTTGAAGGGGAGCGGAATGGCCGCTATTTTACGGATTTGACAGAAGAACGGTTGAAGGTGCTGATTGAGCCGGTGGCGGGGTTGGAGATTATGGCGACCTTTGTCTCCGGGGATGTTAGAGATGGACGGGATGGGGAGAAGTGGTTGAATGTGATAGGGCAGAAGCGTTAGTTAGAGTCAAACACTGCACTGAAACAAAATTAGTTAATTGTGATAGTAAAGGACATACAGTGCCTGACATCTACTTATTAACTTATGTAAAATGAATGCGGCTAAACCCGTTTCAGCCCATCAGGGTCAATATAAACCTGTCGGGCCCGGAAGGGGCCGGGGACGGTATACTGGCGTTTGACCTTGTCGAAATCGCTGAGTCTTTATAATTTATCATAAGAACCGTCCCCTTGATTCCCATACGTTTAAAATTAAGTCGACAGTTAAGTCGATAGCTAAGTCGACAGTTAAGTCGATAGCTGATATAATGGAGTCAAAAGATTAGTTCAAAAAGGTGGTGGCAAAAGATGGCGATACCTATTTCGATTGAAAAGTTAATGAATGAAAATATTGTTGAGTATGCCCGAATTGAGTTTAAAGAAAATTGGAATCCTGAGCCTATTTTGCATACAATCTGTGCTTTTGCAAACGATATCGACAATTGGGGTGGTGGTTATATTGTCGTTGGCGTAAAAGAGGAAAATGGAATGCCTGTTCATCCAGTCACTGGAATTCCTGCAGCGTCATTGGACAGAATTCAAAAGGATTTATTGGCACTATGTCATAAAATTAAACCACTCTATTTACCTGTCTGCGAACCTGTTGTTTACGAAGAAAAGCATCTGCTTTTAATTTGGGCGCCCGGTGGATACGAGCGACCCTATAAGTCATTTGAAAGTTTATCCAAAGATAAAAAGAAAGTAGTTGCCTATGTACGTCGATTTTCTAATACGGTAAAAGCAAGTGAAGCAGATTTGAAGGAATTGCATTCGATTGGAAATAACGTTCCATTTGATGATCGAGTCAACCCGAGAGCAGCATTAAAAGATCTCAAAGTGCCGCTGATTACAGATTATTTGGGAGAAGTAGAGAGTGCCCTTTATCCTGCCTGCTATGATATGTCCACTAAAGAATTAGCAGAATCCCTGAAAATTGCAGATGGTCCAACAGAGTTTTTCAAACCGCTAAATGTGGGCCTGATGTTTTTTAATGATAGACCAGATGACTATTTCCGGTACACCCAGATTGAAGTTGTTTCAATACCTGATCCAACCGGGGAGGGTATGACTGAACGCGTATTTAAGGGACCTATCCATCGGCAATTAGTAGATTCACTTGCCCATATACGCAATTCTATTTTAGCTGAAATGGTGACGAAATCATCTGACCGACCACAAGCAAACAGAGTTTATAACTATCCTTTTTCGGCCATTGAAGAAATTTTATGTAATGCCGTTTACCACAAGAGTTATCAAATAGCCGAGCCGATCACAGTAAGAGTTGAAAAGGACCAAATGTCGATTACAAGCTGTCCTGGACCAGATCGTTCAATTTCTTCGGAGGACTTAGCCAATCGACGTTTAGTATCAAGACGATACCGCAACCGTCGCATCGGTGATTTCTTAAAAGAATTGAAACTCATTGAAGGACGCAACACTGGCGTCCCAACTATTTTAAAAGCATTGAAAGAAAATGGATCACCATTGCCAATATTTGAAACGGATGAAGACCGCAGCTATTTTACGGTAACATTGAAGATTCATGAAGCATTCTTAGGAATAGATATTCCAGAAGTAAAACCTCGAAAAGTTAGACGTAGCAGAGAACAGATTCGTAACGAGGTCTTGGAACTTTTGCGTACCAATGATTACTCCCAGAATGAACTGGCGCAGCAAATGGGTTATTCAGGTGTATCTAAGACGTTTAGTGCTGTGATTGAAGCAATGATTAATGCAGGTTTGATTAAGTATACCGGATGTGAAAGCCAGCGGTCGCCGAATTTAAAATTAGAAATAATTAAAAAAGATCCAGGGAAGAATAATGGAAGGAGTACCCCATGAAACACTACAAAGTAGCAGCTGCCATCATCACGTACCAAAACGAAATCTTATGCATGCAGCGCCCCGAATCCAGCTATCCCTACCTTTCTTATAAATACGAATTTCCCGGTGGCAAGATCGAAGTCGGCGAGACCGTCGAAGCGGCGCTTTCCCGAGAATTACAAGAAGAAATGGCCCTGGCTGTGACGGTGCTGCCGGAAAACTTTTTCATGACCGTCAATCACCAGTATCCGGATTTTTCAATTGAAATGCACAGCTATATCATTCCCGTCGAGTGCAAAGATTTTGAGCGCTTAGAACATCATCATCACTGCTGGTTAACGGCCGCACGCCTCAACGAACTGGATTGGGCGCCGGCGGATATCCCGATAATGGAAAAACTAATGGCCAACTAAAATGACATGAAGGGGTGGCAAAATGGAACCAAATGAAGCAGTAAAGGCCGGTATTTATGCGGGTTTAATCGACAAAAACAGGTTCTCCCTTGAACAATACCGGCCGCGACTCTTGATTAATGATGTCACCAAGGGGCAAAAAGTATTAACCAGCTTAATCAGTGAGCTGAATCAGTGCGATGAGTTCTTTTTCTCGGTGGCCTTTATTACCGAAAGTGGGGTGGTCTCACTATTAAATACCCTGATTGAATTAGAAAAGAAAAATATCCAGGGGCGGATCATTGCCTCCCGATATCTGGAATTTACCCAACCCAAAGCCTTACGACGACTGCTGGCTTTTAAGAATATCGATTTGCGGATCGTCACCACTGGCAACCATCATACCAAAGGCTATATTTTTCGCAAAAAAGACATATATAGCTTAATCGTCGGCAGCAGCAACATGACTCAAAATGCCTTATCATCTAATAAAGAATGGAACTTAAAAGTCACGTCGATGGAAGCGGGCTCGTTGATTCATGAAACATTAAGCGAATTTAATAGTCTCTATCAAGCGGCGGTAAACGTCAATGCCCAATGGATTGATCAGTATGAAGCAATCTATCTCCAAAATCTGGCTAAGCAAGGTAGCAACAATCCAGAAAAACTGCCGGTACTATCAAATGTGGCCAATAACCAAGCCAGCTATCAAGTTGATCAACCCCATCGCGCTAACGGTGCTCCAACCTTTCAGCTTGATCAGGTGATGCCCAACAAAATGCAGGTCAAAGCGCTGGCGGGCATTGCGCAAATTCGTCATGATGGTGAAAATAAAGCCCTGCTGATCTCAGCAACGGGTACCGGCAAAACCTATCTGGCGGCATTTGATGTCAAAAAAGTTCGGCCGCATCGATTACTGTTTTTGGCCCATCGCGAGCAGCTTTTAAACCAGGCCATGGCCAGCTTTGAGCGGGTGCTGGGGGAGCCGTTCAACTGTGGCAAACTAACCGGGGGGCATCAACAATATGGCTGTCCCTATTTATTTTCAACAGTGCAAACCATTTCTAAAGATGGGCAGCTCTATTCGTTCAAACCCAGCGAGTTCGACTATATTATTGTCGATGAAAGTCACCGCGCCGGGGCCCACACCTATCAAAAGATTTTAAACTATTTCAAACCGCAATTTTTACTGGGGATGACGGCAACCCCAGAGAGAACCGATGAACACAATATCTGTGCCGATTTTGATTATAATATCGCCTATGAAATACGCCTGCAAGAAGCGATGCAAGAAAATATGCTTTGTCCCTTCCATTATTTTGGCATCTCCGAAATAACCGTTGAGGGGGTATTAATTGATGACACCACGGAATTTAAATATTTAACCTCAGCCGTGCGGGCTAGAAATGTGATTGAACAAATCAAGCGTTATGGTCATGACGGCCCGCGGGTTACGGGGCTCGTCTTTTGTTCGAGAAATGACGAAGCCGCAGCTTTGTCGGCTTTATTTAATCAATATGGTTATAAAACGGTGGCCTTATCCGGCAATGACTCAGCTGAACGACGGGAGGAAATGATCCGGCGCCTGGAGAGTGACGGGCCCAACGCCTTAGACTATCTTTTTAGTGTCGACTTGTTTAATGAGGGCTTAGATGTCCCCACCCTGAATCAAATCGTGATGCTGCGGCCCACCCAGTCGGCCATTATTTTTGTGCAGCAACTGGGACGGGGGCTACGAAAAGCCGAAAACAAAGAATTTGTGGTGATCCTTGACTTTATCGGCAACTATAAAAACAATTTTATGATCCCCATGGCCTTATCCGATGACCGGAGTTACAACAAGGATACCATCCGCCGTTACACCGTGGAGGGGACCCGGGTGATCCCCGGCGCATCGACCATCAATTTTGATGAGATTTCCCGCAGCAAAATCTATCAAGCCATTGATCAGGTTAATTTTAGAAGTGTTAAATACCTGCGCGAAAGTTATACCAACCTCAAATACCGGTTAGGCCGGATTCCCCAATTAATGGATTTTGAGACCCACGATGCCATGGATCTCGAAGTATTATTTACGGGTAGCGTCGGTTCCTATCACGAATTTTTAAAACGGTACGAACCAGAATATGATATCGAGTATAACGAAATCCAAGCAGAAATGCTGTCCTTTGTCTCCAAGAAATTTGCGGTGGGGAAGAGGCCCCACGAATTATTGGTGCTCAAATATATCTTAGCAGGAAACCCGAAACCCCTCCGCCAGATGGAAATTGCCCTGACTGAGGAATATGGCATTGCCGTTAAAGCGAAAACCCTGATTAATGTTGCGAATATCTTAACCAACCAATTTCAAGTTGGTGCTGCTAAGAACAGCTTTGAAAACGCCGTTTTTCTAGATGATCAAAGGCCCGCCGCGTCTTTTTCAGCACAGCTAAAAGATGACGGGTTTAAAGCCAGCTTGCTGGAATTAGTCGAATATGGTTTATACCGCAATGCTAAGTATTATGGCAAGCCCTATCGAAAATCGTCATTCGCCCTGTATCAAAAGTATTCTTATGAGGATGTGTGTCGTTTGCTAGAATGGGAAAAAAATGAGGTTTCATTGAATATCGGCGGTTACAAATATGATGAAAAATCAGCGACTTATCCGGTCTTTATTAATTATCACAAAAGCGATGCGATTGAGTCC
>NZ_JBGSHG010000098.1:0-11748 GCF_041752335.1 Acetobacterium sp.
CTGGTTCATCCGCATGTCCAGAGGACCATCGTTATGATAAGAAAAGCCTCGGGTATCGTCATCCAGTTGAAATGACGAAACCCCGAGGTCATATAGAATACCGTCGATTCCAAAGAGATGGAGGCCCTTTAGAACCTTGGCCAAACTGGCAAAATTACTTTTTACAAAATGACGTCGGCAAGTAAAATCTGCCAGACGATTTTTAGCATAATCCAAAGCATAATCATCCTGATCGATACCGACTAAAATGCCACTTTCATCCAATGATTCACAAATCCATTGGGAATGACCACCGCCGCCCAGGGTGCAATCCACGTAGATGCCATTTGGTTTGATATCCAGACCTTCAATGGATTCCCGCAGTAATACAGTGGTATGTGAAAATGTTTGTGGTTTCATTTATATTCCCAGCATTGCCATGTTATTGGCAATGTCCTCATAGTTTAAATCATCGTTATCGTTATAGCTGGACCATAGTTGAGTGTCCCAAATTTCCAGGCGATTTGAAACCCCGATAATGGTTACCTCTTTTGTTATTTTGGCATATTTGCGCAGCGAAAGTGGTATGCTTGCCCGACCCTGTCGATCCAGTTCGCAATCAGCGGCGCCGGCGAAGAAAAATCGGGTAAATGCTCGCGCATCCTTATCCGATACAGGCAAAGATTTTAATTTGCTTTCAAAATTTTCCCACTCTTCCATGGAAAAAACAAACAGGCAGCAATCCAGTCCCTTTGTTAAGACGAATTCTCCGCCCAGAGATTCTCTGAATTTTGAAGGAATGATCAATCGTCCCTTGTCATCGATATTGTGTTCATACTCTCCAAAAAACATCCAGATCCCCCTCCTTCTTACTTTGCTCTTCCATTTTCTTCCACATTATACCACACTCCACCACCCTTCACAAGTTACGAAACCGGCTATTAAGCAAAAATCAAATATTTATTTTGTTAAAAATTCCCAACATTTGTATTGATTTTACATCAAAAAACTTAAAAATAAATTCGTCAGATTTTGTTTGCTCTAAAATCCAACATAAAAACTTGTGATTGTATGCGTTTTGGTTTAAACTTATAAAATAATGAAAATTAAGGAGTTATTTAAAATGAGAGCAGTAGTCACGGTTATTGGAAAAGACCGCACCGGAATAATTTATAATGTATCTAAAATTTTGGCTGAAAACAATGTCAATATTGAAGACATCAGCCAGACAGTTATGCATGATTTTTTCACCATGATCATGCTGGTCGACATGACAAATATGTCTGTTGATTTTAATGTCCTGAAAAACGCCCTTGAAGAAGTCGGCGAAACCATCGGGATGTCGATCCGTATTCAGCATGAAGATCTTTTCAATGCCATGCACACCATTTAGGCGGCCCGATTATGGCAATGTTTAAAGACGTCCTCGAAACGGTTAGAATGATCGAAAAAGAGCGGCTGGATATCCGGACCATCACCATGGGAATTTCATTGCTGGACTGCATTGATTCCTCCGGAGCAAAGAGCCGCCAGAAAATCTATGAAAAAATCACCCGTCTGGCCGAAAACCTGGTCAAAGAAGGCGAACGGATTGAAAATGAACTGGGGATCCCGATTGTTAATAAACGGATCTCGGTAACACCGATTGCACTCATCGCCGGCAGCAGCGATGATCTTAATTATGTCGAATATGCCAAAATCCTCGATGCCGCCGCCGCAACCGTCGGTATTAATTTCATCGGCGGTTTTTCGGCGCTTGTCCCCAAGGGTTTCACCAAAGGCGATCGGATTCTTATCGACTCCATTCCTGAAGCTCTGGCAACCACTAATTGTGTCTGTTCCTCTGTCAATCTTGGTTCCTCTAAAGCCGGCATTAACATGGATGCCGTTAAACGGCTGGGTGAAGTGATTAAAGAAACCGCCTACCTGACCCGGGATGCGGATTCCATCGGCTGTGCCAAATTTGTCGCCTTTGCCAATGCTGTTGAAGACAATCCCTTTATGGCTGGTGCCTTCCACGGTGTCGGTGAAGCTGAATCGGTCCTCAATGTCGGAGTCAGCGGCCCCGGAGTTGTTAAAAGGGCGCTGGAAAAAGCCCAGAACGCTTCCTTTGGGGAAATGGCCGAAATCATCAAGAAAACGGCCTTCAAGATTACCCGGGCCGGCCATCTGGTTGGCACAACGGTGGCTGAACGCCTGAATGTTCCCTTTGGTATTTTGGACCTGTCGCTGGCACCAACCCCCGAAGTCGGCGACAGCGTGGCCCGAATTCTGGAAGAAATGGGGCTGGAACACTGCGGTACCCATGGTACCACCGCAGCTCTGGCGATGCTTAATGACGCCGTTAAAAAAGGTGGCATTATGGCCTCCACCTCAGTGGGCGGCTTCAGCGGCGCCTTTATCCCGGTCAGTGAAGATGAAGGGATGATCGAAGCGGTGGAATGCGGTGCCCTGACCTTCGACAAACTGGAAGCGATGACCAGTGTCTGCTCAGTCGGTATCGATATGGTTGCGATCCCTGGTGACACGCCAGCTTCCACCATTTCCGGTATCTTAGCAGATGAGGCCGCCATTGGCGTCATCAATAATAAAACTACCGGTGTTCGGATTATTCCCGTTTACGGAAAAGACGTTGGTGATACCGCCGAATTTGGCGGACTCCTGGGCCGGGCCCCGATTATGCCGGTCAACAAAAATGACTGTTCGGTTTTTGTAAATCGCGGTGGACAGATTCCAGCCCCAATTCACAGCTTTAAAAACTAACCCGATCGGAATAGCAACTTGGGGGACCCGCAACTGTGGGTCTCCTGTTTTATCGAAAGGAGCAAAAAATGAATTATGAATTATGGGAAAAATGTGTAAACTATCACGGACATCACTGTCCCGGCCTGGCGATTGGTGTCCGGGCTTCCCTGGAGGCCATCAAAGCGCTTTCCCTTGATCCGGCCGGCGATGATAAGATTGTCTGTGTAGCTGAGAATGAGTCCTGCAGTGTTGACGGTATCAGGGTGGTGCTGGAGTGCACTGGCGAAAAAGGCAATCTGTTCTTTATTAAAGGAGGCAACCAGGCTTTTTCCTTTTTTAATCAAACCACCGGCGCGAGTATCCGGTTGATTTTAAAAGAATTTCCGCCAATGGAGCGTGATGAAATGGAAGCCTTCCTGCTTAACGAACCCGATGCCACAAAACTTTTCGATTTTGAAAAACCCCATTTTGAACTACCCGAAAAAGCTTAGATAAACTAGTTTTAATTAACACCGCCATGATCAGTCAGTCCAGATTAATCATGGCGGTGTTTTTATTGACCTGGATACACTCACTTTCGATGCCATCGACAGCGTTGATATGGTATAATAAATAAAATTATTTATGATAAAATATTATGATGAGGTGCACCCATGTTTACTCTGCCAACTTATACAGCTCCTGATTTTGCGGAAACCTTTTTTGTCAAAGCCCCCAGCGTCCGAACGATGCCAGCTCCTATGGATGGGGTGGTTCCGGAAAACTTTTATGCCACTACCATCTTTCCCGAGTATTTTAAAATCCATGATGCCTGGCAGTTGATGGCTGAAAGCCGGATGGACTGCGTGGTGGTCATTGCCAATGATCGGCCCCATGCCGTCGAATTCAGAAATGTCAAAAAAGGCGATGCAGTTGTCGTCGGACGCCACGAAGATGGCGGAAACGGTGTTTATGTCGATCACTTTGCCTTCAGCAAAAAGCAGCAAGATGGCGATAATTTTTCGTTTCGAACCTCCAATTCCCGGGAAACGGCCTACTCCCGGGACTATGACCGACTTTATCAACTCCTGGAATTTGAGCGGGATAACGGCTATATTCTCTGGGTTCTCGGCCCGGCGGTAACCTTTGATCAGGATTCCCGAAATGCCATGACCCACCTGGTGGAAATGGGCTATGTGGATGCCCTCTTTGCCGGAAACGCCCTGGCAACTCACGATTTGGAATCCCACTTTTTTAACACCGCCTTGGGTCAGGACATCTATTCCAAAGAAAACAAGTCGCTGGGCCACTATCATCATATCGAAACCATCAATCGAGCCCGAAGCTGCGGTTCCCTGGAAAATCTAATTGAAAAATATAAAATCGAAGACGGGATTGTCAGTACCTGTATTAAAAATGACATCCCCATGGTTTTAGCCGGTTCGATTCGCGATGACGGACCCTTACCCGGCGTCTATGCTGATGTTTACAGCGCCCAGGATGCCCTGCGGGTACATACCAAAAAAGCCACCACGATCATCTGTCTGGCCACCCAACTCCATACCATTGCCACCGGCAATATGACCCCTTCCTACCAGGTGGTTGACGGGATGATTCGGCCGGTTTATTTTTATACTGTGGATATCTCCGAATTTGTGGTCAATAAACTTAAAGACCGGGGCAGCCTCAGTGCCAGGTCGATCATCACCAATATTCAGGATTTTGTGGTCAACTTACAACGTAATTTATCATTGAAGTAATTGCCATAGGAATAAAAAAAAGACTTCTGCAAAAGCAAAAGTCTATACCACTCGATGATTGAACTACATAATAGAAGGTAAAATTAAAGGCAATACTGAAAAGTTAAGCAGTTGTAAAACCCAGATTGTGCAGGCTGGAGGGTCGATGTGGCTGTCTGCATAGCTGTTAAAGGTTAACCCGGCAAATTCTCCGATTAGTGCCCCTAAAATACCTGTGATAGCAGCGGCAATAATGGCCGCCACTGGGCTTAATGTCCCTGAAAAAACAACGATCGCTGTTGATGCGGCCGGCAAGACGATATGGTGACAACCATAGAAAGGCAGTCCCATGCAAGCAAAAACCAAGCCAACTGCGGCAATACCAAAGGCGAAGCCACCCATCTGTGAGAAAAGATAGGCTGCTTCATCAGAACCAGCCAATGCCATATTTCCGAAGGCTGCCACAATTCCGCCAATAAGAATACCAAATCCGGCGCCTAGAACGATGGTGAAAATTAAGTCAGAACCCTGAGGCAGATAATGTCGTGTCACTCCAGCTGGGGTTTTTCCTGTTAAGCCCGAGTTGGTAAAAAGCAGACGAACCAGAATCGCTGAAATGACTACGCTTAAAGCTACAGTATCGGTCCAGGCTGCTGAACCAAACACATTTGCTCCGATTAGCGAACCGACAGTAAAGTTTAATAAGTAACCAATAATACCAAATATTCCGCCGACCAATAATACGGAAGCATCTTTTAATCCTGCCAGGGGAGTGATAATATCTCCGCCAACTTCCAGTTTTCCAATTTTTTTAGCATAACCGGCGGCGGCTACAGCACCGGCAAAAGCGACACATGGCGAGAACCATGATCCAAAGCTGACGATGCCAATGGCGGGCGCTCCAAAATCTCCGCCCAAAATCGCGGCAACGACTGTTAACCCGGTAAAAATAAATGATGGCACACCACCGATGGCGGCTGCAAACAACCCGCCGCCAAAAGCAGCAATTAATAATGTTAAATCCATTTCTTTTCTCCTTTTAGAAAAAATTTAAGTCTTTGTAAACATATTTAATCTTTCGAGTGGTGCTGGTAATGTTTACAAGATCAGTTTAACAAGAAGGACAATATTTTACTATGGTCGCCATTGCCAAAATATCCACCATCCTTTGTGCATCATTTACAAGGTTCATCCCTTGATATCCTGCATCACGCTACTGATAGTCTATTTAATTTATTATTTACCTTTTTTTCTTCAGAAGAACTTCAGATTTTCTGAAGAAAAAAAAAGAGCCGCAGCTCTCTTAGATTAAGGGGTCTAATATGGACTTTACTTCATACCTATTAAGGGGTCACAATCCCTATGTGCAAGCATACGCTATTTATCAAGAAAAAACATCAGCCCAAATTAACAAAATATCGATATGAATCTGTGCGTTCTGCACAGGTAGGAGCTGCTCCAAAAATAGCGGTTCCCCTCAATTGTTAAGTTTTTTTAATTCCAGCGCCGTTACTAAAGTTTATTGATGTTTCAGAAATTCTAAAATCCGAAACGAGTACGCCAGATCAAATTGAACCTTGGGCACTGCAAGCTCCAGCTGAGTAATGGACTTGATCCGATCAATACGATAACTGAGGGTGTTACGATGAATGTGGAGGGCTTCACAGGTTTCTTTGTAATTACAACCATAATCGATGAGCGTATTTAACGTATAAAACAATTCTGATTGATGGTGTTTATCATACTTTTCAAGCGTCAACAAACCGCTGAGGACAAAATCCTTAAGATTATTTCCAGTATCACCAGTTACCTTTTCAAGCAAATGAAAAAATTTGTAATCCCCATAATTAAAAAATCGTTTCTCTTCATGGATCGCCGCACCGATGCGAATGGCAGCTCCAGCCTGAAAATAATAGCTTTGAAAATTTTCAATCCCCTGAAAAAAATCACTTATCCCAATTCGCAGTGCATGTTTTTCGATAAAATTCTTTAACCGATTGATTCCCTTTTCTGTTTTTGCTTTTTCCAGATCCGTACATAAAATTACCATTTGATTGCCATAAAAAATTGCATGTGATTTTGGAAAGACATGATACAAGTCATCTCGTAACGAATCTTTGATGACCTCCTGATAGAGATTGGCGTCATTTTGTTCGGAAACCAGCACACAAAGATTATTGCTGGTATTAAGCTCCGATTCCAGAACCCATAATTTAAAATCTGCATTTTCCTTGTCTCGGCCTTCGATCAGATCCATCAGGATCCCTTCATTCATGTTGCCGCGAATATATTTATACATCGGGATCTTTAAAATAATTTCAGTCAGCACCTCGTTGGCAAGCAGCAGTAACTCTAAATGCTGATTTGTGACTTCGGTTTTCTTAAAAAACATCATCATCGCACCGGCGTATTTACCCCGAATGATCACTGGTGATACCAATACCTTTGACTCGCTTTCCAATCCCACCACATAGGGCGTGCGTTCCTTGGGAGAGCGTTTGACCTCTTCAATATTGACAATTTCGAAAATAAACTCGTGGCTGCAAAATCCTTTAGAAATGGCGAAATTCCAGGAGGGATCGGTGATCTCCTCGGTCCGGCTCATGCCGCGAATGGAAAAGTTGATATCAATAAAAACGACTGGCTTTTCCATCAGATAACTGATGGTTTCCACCACCTCTTCCACGGTGTGGTTGTCCAGCAGCAATCTTAATAATCGATTGCTCTGTCGGTATCTCAGTTCAGTTTGACTATCCATAATGGTTATTTATTTTCGCTCCATTTCAATTGTTTGAATACTTCCCCAATACTGCCCTTAATGATCAGATTTGCCCGGGAATCCAACGGGGTTGAAGATTTATTTACTAGTATCAGTTTGCTGCCGCGATAATAATCGATGAGTCCTGCCGCCGGGTAAACACCCAGAGAAGTTCCTCCGATTATCAGAACTTCGGCGCTTGTGATGGCCGCAACCGACTGGTTCATAACGTCGCTATTTAAGCCTTCGCCATACAATACCACATCTGGTTTAATGGTTCCGCCACAGTTGCATTTGGGCACTCCATCACTTTCCTGGATCTTCTGGACCGGATAAAACTGTTGACAACGCATGCAGAAATTGCGATGGACCGAGCCATGTAGTTCCAGAACCTTTTTACTACCCGCCAGTTGATGAAGCCCATCGATATTCTGAGTAATCACCGCCTTCAATTTCCGATTGGCTTCCAGTTCTGCCAATTTTGTATGGGCGTCATTTGGTTTAGCATCCAGGTACAACATTTTATTGCGATAAAAATGATAGAATTCTTCGGTATTATTCATAAAAAATTCATGGGAAAGAATGGTTTCCGGTGGATATTGATAGGTCTGGCTGTACAGCCCATCGACGCTCCTGAAATCCGGAATACCACTTTCGGTGGAAACACCGGCTCCGCCAAAGAAAACAATATTACCTGATTCTTCTACCATTTCTTTTAAGCTTTCAATATCGGTCATCTTATCCTTCTTTCTTAAATCTTTTCTGATTTTTCAAGTTCACATAAAAAGCATTTTACCACATCCAATGCTTTTTTTCCTGACTGCTCGTGAAAATCTTTACCATGGGGATCAGCAAATCCATGTTTGCCCGGCAAAACAAGCGTCTCAACCTTGTCCTTCTGCTCAAGTTGTGGAATAATCGACTGTAACTCAAAGGATTTTTCCTGTCCCGAAAATACCAGCAGACAAGGACAAACCGGGTTGACCTCCAGATAATCCCGGATTCGTGATCCATAATAGCCGATCATCCCATCACAACATCCGCTCTCGGTTAATCGCCAGGCGATGGTGGCTCCGACGCTTGATCCAAAAACAAAGATTTTTTTATAGTAAACCTTTAATTCATTGATATAGATCTCGATCTGTTTGAATCGGTCAAAACCAATATCTGTCATAAAATCATGATAAGCCTCATTACTTTCAGAATATTCATAAACATGGTTACGACCGCTCAGATCCACGCAAAAGGGTTCATAACCCTGATCTTTAAAAAAATCTTCCCAGTCTCTTATATACTGGTTGATTCCGTAAATTTCCGGGATGATCACAACCGCTTCTTCTGATTCTGTATTTTGTTTAAACATGGTCAGTCTTACTTTCTTTCAATGAAATCATCGGATACCAAATTTGTGTCATCATCATTCGTCCCTTTTTATTACCTAACCTTCTAATCCTTAAATCAAAACTATCTTCATTCACGCACATCAAAATAACCGCCAAATCGGTTATTTTGACCATAAAAACAATCGCCAATAGAGTTTCTTTTTCGGCGATTGTTTATTGGCTTTATATTGGTGTCTATTTCTACTCTTAATCTTCTGCGATGACAATCAAGCCATCCTTTTCGCTCAAACTAACCAGGGCTGATTTGTCAGGATTAATATAGATACCATAGTCCTTTTGAGCATCTTTCTGTTCTGCCGCAATTACGTAACCAATGACAATTTCATTCTTTCTTCTAGCTGCTTCAACCAGGGTATAATAATTGACAGTTGAATCTGGTTTTATATACTTTGATGCTTTTTTAATATAGAGTTCAGAACCATCGGCATCAAATAAATCTTCAAAAACGGTATTGATCATTTTGTTCTCCGAAACTTGAGTCAACATTAAACTGATGAGTTTTTCACTGACAATAAAGTCGTTGACCTTTGTCACTTCTGCCAATTTCTTGTTTCTGAAATCCATCATTTCACTGACAACTGAAAAACGGCAATTGAGTTTTTCTGAAATATCCCGGAGCTGCAGCAGCACCACCAGGGTATTGGCATCGGACTCCTGCACATCAAGCGCAGAATTATTGGACAAAATAATAACATGGTCGTAGTTTTTGACCATCAAGTCATCTAAGATACTTCTATCTTTCGGGTCACCCTTTAATAATTCGATTTTCTGATTAACAACCTGGCTGAGGGCGGTCTGGAAATCTTCCTCTTCAACACAGTCCGAAACGACGGTCAGAATTGAGTCCTGAGGTACGTAATTGTCAATTTCCTGAATAATTAAATGGGCATTATCATTCCAGCCTAGGATCAAAGTTTTTTCCGGACTATCCTGCTCAGCTGCTACAGTTTGCAGAATTGCGCCTGTATCAACATTATACTTCTGTTCTGATTTTACAACGATAGTATCGTCATCTTCTGAGATAGCAATAATTCGATCACCTGGCTGTAATATTGTTTCCATGGGCGGATTTAAATAGGTTTTTCCCTGGGACTGAATGCCAATCACAGTTGATTTTTCAAATAAAAATAGCACTTCGCCAAAAGTCTTTTTAATTGTTTCAGGACATTCGCTGAAATAAATTTCATCGCCACCAAAATCCAGGAGTTCGGTATAAACGGTGGAAAGACCCGGCTGACGACAGGTTTGCGCAATAATACGGGAGATTAATGTATCGCTGAGAATTATTTCAGCCTGATTATTTCCAGCAATCTGAGCTACTTGGACATTTTCAGGATCTCTTAAAACAGTCACAATATTATATGGTTCGCTCCGTTTGTTGGGATTATTCGTTATGGCAAGAATGGTTTTTATGACCCGGGTATCGTCCTCGGGAATGATAATAATCGATCGTGAGGTATTTAGACTGACGATTTCGAGATCATCAATATCGATGGGATTTCCCTGTCGGGTTACTATTCTTGTGGTTTTCGTATCAGTGATCCGCTCCCGGATAGCATCATCCATTTCGGATTTATCGTGATTCCCCATGATGACAATACAAGCATGCTTGCGATTGCTGTTCGCTTCAATCAATTCTTCGATAATCGTAAAAATCTGTTCAGACCAGCCCAGAATAATTGTTTGGTCTTTTTCGATTACGCGCGATCGGCCTTTTCGCAAAGAATCCAGTTTTGATTCAATACCAGTTGTTAAGATCCCAATTAAGATACTGAGAATAAAGATACCACCTAAGGTAGTAACAAACATCAGAAAGATGTAACCGACACTTCCGGTGTCGCCACTTACAGTTCCCGAGTCGATGGCTCGCATTAACCCCATCCATAGCAGCTCTGTAAAACTTGATGTTGGCCCCGATTGGGTAATCCAGACAATCAGCGAAATTACAGCGATCATTATTGCCGTAGCACTGGCCAAGGACAATAACAGAATACCTGTCCCCTTTGACATCAGGTTGTCAAATTTGTACCGTAGCTTTTCTAAGAAACCAACTTCATCCATTTTTAGCACCTCTTCTAAGTTATTTATTTTTATCTGAACCCTAATTTAAAACAATCTTCCCGTTATGATCACGAGCATTATGTTATCTTAACCTTCAGTATTTGACGCAAATATTTTATCATATTCGCTCACGTCCGACAATCATTGTTGGCGCTCTATTTCACGGATTCGCGATTTTGGGATGTTGGTAAAGCATCTTTCCCTATGCTTATTCCTCAGAATCTGGATTATCATCTTTTCTCTTTTTCAGCAAACTGCCAAGGCACATCCCCAATATAGCAACCGCCCCATAAGTCCCCCCATATATCAATGCCTTTATCTCAATAATCATAAATATCGATGGCAGAAAAATAATGCTCATAAAAATCGGATAGAACCAGACGTTCCCATTCTTCAGTCCATATATAAATGCGGCAATAAAACAATAAGCAGGAATAATCAGCAGCATAAAGAAAGAAAAATATTTTGAGTTTGGATCTAGTGTAGGCAAGATGAAAAAGATAAAGGAGGTCATAATCAAATATGGTAATACTGGTATCAATAATGGTAAGTTCTTTTTCATAATTTGGCTCCTATTTGCAAAAACTCATGATCTAAAAATAAATTTCATACATTTTATTATAGCATGAAAATATAAGGTATTGTGAATAAAGTAGTTTTAAACTAATCAGAAAATTACGTCCGTGAAATGAATCCGTGCAACTCCGTCGCAGCTCTCGCTGCGCCTGCGTTTGGGGCTTCGCCCCATAAAAAAATAGCGATGAACATTAATTTTCAAGTGAACTTGAATCAGGCTCTTAACTTCACTACCGTTTTACTCGCTCATGCGGCACTTCGGCTCCGCTGCGCTGCGCCTACGTCGCCTCAGTCGCCAGATGGCTCCTTCCTAAAAATATAAAAAATAGAGACCAAAAAACAAATAAATTTGCTCTTTGGTCGTAAGCTGTGTTTGGTAAAATATTAGTTAAGCAAAAGGTCTCCAAAAAGTTGTGCACCCATTAAGGTGGTTTCGAAGCAAAGAGCCATTGTCAATACCGATCAAATGCGTTACCTTTAAAGATGTCCAGTCTCTAAGAAAGGTAAC
>NZ_JBGSHG010000099.1:0-5875 GCF_041752335.1 Acetobacterium sp.
GCGTAAGGGAGGTTATGTCATGGCTAAAGAATGTTTTGTATGTAAAAAAACCGTTGTTAGTGGCAACCAGGTTAGTCATTCAAATAAACACAATAAACGAGTTTGGAAACCCAATTTGCAAAGAGTTAAAGTTGTAATTGACGGCACACCACAACGAATTAGTGTTTGTACACGTTGTTTAAGATCCGGTAAAGTCGAAAGAGCTTAGTCTCTTTTATCTTCAGAACGATCATTGAAGAGTCTTAATTAGACTCTTTTTTCTTGTGTCAAAACAAAATGCCAGGCGAGTAATTTACTCGTTTGGCAACTGTCCGACACTAATCGAAAACTCCGTTTCTCTGATCATCTTACTTAAGTTAATCCTTGTCACTACTCTTTAATCCTCTGGAATAATCATCAACAGCATCCCCTTTTTAAATGCAATGTGCTGCGTGTTTTTGTTAGTCACATTGCTGATACCATAAGGCTTGTCGATGGTCAGTTGTCCCTCATTAATGGGGTATTCAAATCCGGTAATCGTCAGCCCTTCAACATCTCCGCCAATCGGCAATATCGAAACAATCGTACCGATCGGAAAGTCAAACCTTGTCGTTTTCCCAATTAAGCGAATGCGGTTTTTTTCATTAACCATTTCAGCTTCGATCCCAACATCCATAAACCGTTTCAGCAAATAGATATTACCAAGACTATGGTCCATCCGGGAACCCAGTCCGCCAAGAATGGTCACTTTAGAAGCTCCCATTTTGATGGCATGGGCAATCGCCAGTTCGGTATCTGTTTCATCTTTTTTGGGCGGATAGCACAAAAAGTTGGTCTCTTTAAAAAAAGCTCTGGTTTCCACAGTAATTGAATCCATATCACCAATAATAATATCCGGTTTGATATTTAGTTCTCTGGCGTAATTTGCGCCGCCATCTGCACAGATCAGATAGTCGGCCTTGATTTCTTTTAAATACTTCTGATAAAAATCTTTATTCTGATACTCACCATTTGTAAAAATGATCACATTCATCGGTATTGATCCTTTTTTATTTCGTCCAGCAAACTTAAATAATGTTCATATCGGACAGTGCTGATTTCTCCAGCCTCAACTGATTTTTTAACGTCACAGCCTGGCTCTTCCTTGTGAAGACAACTTTTGAATCGGCACTTTCCGCGGGAGAATTCCGGAAAATACTCCCGCAGTTCTTCCGGTTTGATCATTTCCGAAATCTGATACGATGAAAAGCCTGGGGTATCGAGTAAAAAACCACCATTCTTGGTTTCCAGTAATTCGACATGACGGGTCGTATGTTTCCCTCTTTTTAATTTCTGACTCAGGGTACCGGTCTCCATGGTTTGATCAGCGCATAAATAGTTAGCCATAGTCGATTTGCCAACGCCTGACGGACCTGCCATAAAAGCGGTTTTTCCGCCTATTTCCCCAATAATCTTATCCATCGTATCCGTATCATTCTTGCTGAAAAAAAACAGCTTATAAGGGGTTTTTTCGTAGATCTCTTTAATGCTCATTTCCTCATCCGTGCTCGTTAAATCTCTTTTTGTAAAACAGACAACCGGTTTTACATTCTGAATCTCCGAGCTGATTAAAAGCATATCCAGAAGCAGTAGATTCGGCTTCGGATTTGTCATTGAAAAAACAATAAGACCAATGTCAACATTAGCTACAGGCGGTCTCAAAAAGATATTTCTTCGGGGCAGGATCGACTCGATCATCCATTCTCCGGGATTATCTGATTGAATCATCACTTCATCGCCAACGGTTGGAATAATTTTCTGGTGCCTTAACACACCTCTTGCCTTACACTCCAATACCTCATTGTCGCGATCTGTTTTTACATAATAAAATCCGCCAATTCCTTTGATAATTTTCCCGAGTACTTGTTCGCTTGATATCAACGATTAAACCTCCTTGTTCATATTTTTACTATTGTCTGATATCGCAACACATTTTTTAAATTTAATACGGGTTTATATAATCAATTGAAACATCGTTCCCAGTCGGACCTTCCATGGAAATGTACGAAATTGAATGTTTAATTGTTATATAAACCCGTAAATATCATTTCATATTTTTAATCAAAACTCGATATCGCCAGTACCAACGCTTGTTCCATCAATAAATACTTCATAGGTTTCTTGGCCTACGCCCTCGACATTGACAGAAAATACATCATCTGACATATTTGTGCCTTCATAAATCACTGTCTCCGTTTTATCAGCCGCGGTTAAAACTACTTTCACCTTAACTGATTTAGCCGGGTTTGTTTGAATATACTCACTTAAATCAATTGTTAATTTTTGAGTTGATACTTTACCACTGCTGACCACAATCGCTACTTCTGAACCTTTTGCAACCTGATTGCCATCAGCAGGAGACTGTTTCATGACCATGCCTTTTGAATAATCGGCGCTGGTCTCATGGGAGATCGACCCCACTGTCAACCCGGCATTTGTAATGGTGCTTTTGGCATCAGCTTCGGTTTGACCGATAACGCTTGGCACAGTGATCAGATCTTCGCCCTTACTAACGTAAATTGTTACCTTAGTTCCTTCATTGGCAGTCGTATTGCCATTAGGATTCATTTGAAAGACAATATCAGCATTGTAACTGCTGTTGTATTCTCTCTTAATTTCACCGACCACAAAATTAGCGGTTTCAATTGCTTTAACTGCTTCGGTTTCACTTAACCCGATAACTGATGGGATTGTCCCGGTCTTCACACCTTTACTGACTGTTACTTTCACCGTTTTTCCACTTTGCAGCTCTTTTCCGCTTTCCGGGTTTTGAGTGATGATGAGCCCTGCTTCAACCTCAGCGTTATAAACTTCTTTTTCAACTTCCAGAACCAGATCCAGTTTTTCCAGGGCGGTTTTTGCTTCCGCTGTTGTTTTACCTTTTATATCAGGGACTGCCACGGTCTTTCCTGAAAAGAATGCAAACGCCATAACGCCCATGGCTGCGATGGCCACAACTGCAAAGACTGAAATAAGAATGATCTTCCGTTTCTTCTTTCTGGCGGCTGTTTCTTTTGGTGTTTCATAATAATATTCGTCATCATCATCTTCTTCATCGGGATGAACGGTTGCGTGACTGCCGGTATTTTCAACGTGAAAGAGACCTTCGCGAATAATATGGGTGTCATTACCCAGATGATTCCCATCCCCTGCTCCAAAACTTAGATTTTCCAATACCGCTTCAAGATCTTCCATCAGCTCATCGGTATTCTGATATCGCTCGTCTGGTTTTTTCTGAGTCAGTTTAACCACAATCTGATTGACTCGTTCCGGTATTTTTGGTTCCAGTAACTTGGGCGGGACAATCTCTTCCTGGATATGTTTGATGGCAATGGTAACCGTGTTTTCTTCATCAAAGGGTAGCTTTCCTGTTAGTAACTCATAGTATAAAATCCCCAGCGAATAGAGATCTGAACGTTCATCGACAAATCCGCCCTTGGCCTGTTCCGGTGAAATATAGTGAACCGAACCCATAGTTTGATTAGTCATGGTAACGGTGGAGCTGGTAATCGCCCGGGCGATTCCAAAATCTGCCACTTTAGGAACAAGATCCCGGGTTAACAAAATATTATGAGGTTTAATATCCCGGTGAATGATTTTATTTTCGTGGGCACAGCGCAAAGCGTTGGATATATCCATCACAAATCGGGTTGCCTCAGTATAATCCAGACGTCCTTTTCTCATTAAATATTGTTTCAGGGTAATCCCATCAACATATTCCATGATGATGTAGTAGATATTATCCTGGACGCCAACGTCATAAACGCCCACTATATTTGGATGGGATAAACAGGCAACGGCCTGTGATTCCCGATCAAACTTTTTAATAAACTGCTCATTTTCAGTATATTCTTCGCGCAGCACTTTGACTGCCACATAACGATTCAGTTTCAAATCCCGTGCTTTATAAACATAGGCCATACCACCTCGTCCGATCAGCTCTACAATTTCATAACGTTTTCCCAAAGTTCTACTGAGCATTTGGCACTCCTTCCAGAGGCTTAAATAGAACAACAGTTATATTGTCCTTACCTCCGTTTATGTTTGCCAGATCGATGAGTTTTTTTGCTGCATCTTCCAGACTATTTTCCATAATAATGGTCTTCATATCCTGATCACAAACCATATTGAAAAGGCCATCCGAACAGATCAGATAGATTGCATCCGGATTGATCTCATAGCGGTAAAAATCTACGTTCACTGAATTATCAGTTCCCAGGGCCCGGGTTATAACATTTTTTTGGGGATGAATTTCTGCTTCTTCCTGGGTTATTTTTCCTTCATCCACCAGGATTTGTACAAGTGAGTGGTCCTTAGTCAATCGGATGATTTCGTCCCCGGTGATGCTATAGGTGCGGCTGTCGCCGACATGACAAATACATAAATAATTCCCGTCAACGATACACATGGTCAGGGTGGTAGCCATGCCCAAACGTGCGGGTTCATCATCACCTATTTTTTTTAATTCCAAATTAATGGATTTCACAAACGACATCATTTCTTCAGGATCAAAATAATTTTGAATCTTTGATAAATTATTTTTGATAAAATCCACCGCAGTTTTACTTGCTATTTCACCGCTGCGATGTCCTCCCAGTCCGTCAGCCACTGCAAAAACATAAGAAATACGATCAATGTTTTTTATGGTTGCTGCCAAGTAGGCATCTTGATTTACCTTTCTTAGTGATCCAACGTTGGATCCATAGGCACATTTCATACACTCACCTTATCCTCATATCTTTTTTTTCGAAGCTGACCACACGCCGCGTCAATTTCTCTTCCCATTTTCCGTCTCAGCGTAACATTTATACCGTTTTTTTCCAGTTCCCCAAGAAAATAGTTCAATCGGGGGCTCTCTCTATAAGCTGTTTCCTGGATCTCATTTAAGCCAATGAGATTCAAATGGTTTTGACTTCCCTTCAAAAGTTTGATCAATCCGGCGATATCTTCATCACGATCATTATACCCGTCAATTAGAGCATATTCATAGGTAATGCGTCTTCCCGTCTTTTTAAAATAAGCTTTACAGGCATCCATCAACGACTCAAAATCATATTTTTTTGCGATCGGCATTAACAATTTTCGTTGTTCCGAAAAAACCGAATGAAGCGATATGGCAAGGTTAATCTGCAGATTTTCTTCAGCTAAAGCTTCAATCCCCGGAATAATTCCACAAGTGGACAGACTAATTTTTCGCTGTCCGATTCCAAAACCCGTATTGGCGATACGAATAAATTTGATCACTTCATCATAATTCTCAAGCGGCTCACCGATCCCCATAATCACGATGTTTGAAATTCGCAATTTTTCTTCTTTTTCCGCTAAATATATTTGATCCAGTATTTCTCCGGCGCTTAAATCTCTGATTTTTCCACCTCTTGTGGAGGCACAGAATTTACAGCCCATATTACATCCAACCTGTGTTGACACACATAACGAAGCGCCATGTTCATAGTGCATTAACACAGCTTCGATGTATTGACCATCTTTTTGCTCAATTAGATATTTTTTTGTACCATCATGATGATCTTCTTGTTTGGTTTCAATTCTACCATGAAATAATTCATATTTATCGGATAATTTTTCTCTCAAACCACTCGAAAAATTGGTCATCTCACTGAATTTTTCACTTTTTTTTTCGTATAGCCATTGATACAACTGTTTCCCACGATACCTGGCCTCGCCAAGGCCTGTCATCAGTTCTTCACACTCATTAATGTCTTTGCCAAAAATATTTTCCTTCATGTTTTACTCCTATACTATCAGAGAAGCATTACACTCAACGGGATGCTTTACATAGATTGCTCTATTATATCAAAATAATTGATCGAATTCAATTTTTTCAAAATTCTTTTTT
>NZ_JBGSHG010000100.1:0-17666 GCF_041752335.1 Acetobacterium sp.
CTAACAAGGAGATTATAGCACGATGTTTAGGAAAATCATATCCCGGTGTCGCTGATTGAGCCGAACAATATGTTCGAATTTTGAAAGATCATTCGGGTGTGGTTTTTAACCTTTACCCTAACTCTATCTTACAAGTTAAGAACGGAGGTGGAAAATACACCTCCCGTTCTTAAAAAAGTTGCAACATTAGTGTGCAAAAGGTTGCACCCTTTTTCGGCTGCAAAAGCGAACGAAAAGCGGGTTTAATCCCTTGTGCACTAAGGAATTACCTGGCCTGCGAAACAAACGAATAAGGTTTACAAAACCGACGAGTACCCGATTAACAAAACGACAAATGCGACAATTGAGGCATAGTTTTATGGTGTCCTCAAAATTGTGGCCATCTTTTTAAAATGGAGGTGCAACGTGACGAATGAAGAACTTGTAAAAGCCTATCAGGATGGAGATAAAGAAGCCATGAATGATATTGTGGTCAATAATAAAGGTCTGGTGAATATGGTCGTTAATTCCTTCTATAACGGCCTTGAATCCTCGTATATGGATCGTGATGATCTGGAACAGATCGGTTATATGGGGTTAATGGAATCAGTGAAGCATTTTGACCCGGCTATGGGTTTTAAGTTTTCAACGTATGCCAGCAAGGCGATCAGGGGTTATATCTCAAGAGGTTTAAGGGTTTCAACGCCCTGGGAGAAAAGAAGCGACACCAACGGGGCCATGGCTCATGTGATCAGTGCTGACAACTACTTGCCCGGATCTGAGAGCATGACCTATCTGGAAACTATTGAGGATCCAGCCGCTGTTAATGATTTCCACAATATGTTATGCGCCATGGATCAAGAAATACTTCGCAGAGATCTATTTGATGTAGTGAATCGTGTTTTCGACCTCGATGACAGGCCCCGGAACGCTATTATTTTAAAGTACGGCCTGACAGGTAGATCACATACATTAAAAGAGATTGGTGAAGCATACGGTACCAATACCGACGGGGCCAGTCAATGGGTAAGAGCTGGTATCAGACGTATAAGAAGCTCATGTGCCGGTCACGCTTTGAAACGAAAATACCAGGTCGAGTATAATCTGTCAACGGGGCGGGAAAGATTATCAAGGCTTGAATATAAAGACCCCGCACGCTATGCACAGGAAAAGGAATGGGTTAGGGATATGCAAAGGATCTTCAATGCTTAGTGGCTCTAAAATGGCTCTAAAAAATTAAAAAAATAGGATTAACCATGTTAAAATAATGAAAATAAGATAAAAATATAACCAAAAACCGCACGGTTTAATAGAAATAAAAGATGATTCGTTGAGTGGGAATAATAACTGTTGTTAAAGGGCAATATACTTTATCCTTAAAAGGGTAAAAAAGTATATCGTCAATAACTAAATAAAAAGTAGCAGAGACCATAAGATGAGTCCAAATATTCCTCATCTTACGGTCTCTTTTATTTTTATCTCATAGTAGCCGAAAGCCTTGTAAAATCAACGCTTTTAATGATTATTAAATACACGAACCTAAGAGTTGAACCATGGATTTTGTTGGGCAAGGGCAAAGACCTGAATCCCCAGGCAGAAGATAAAGAGAATTGCCTTTGCGAGGATGAAGGGATTAACCCTTGAACATAGTGATTTTGGGGATGTTCATTTTTGGGATGAATCATGAATATGGCTCAATGCCCGATAAATACTGGATTTTCTCATAATAATTGTTATCTTTGAAGCAATACGTTTTTGGGAATAATCTGGGGAACTTTTGGGGATCTGTATTCAGTAGTCTTTAAAGAATAAATAATTTGGAGGTGATACTACATGAGAAAGAGAAATTTTGGAGGAAGGTGTGAGAGACGGACTGCACCAAAGTGAATTGAAGTATGTCGTTCATACGATGCAATTCAATCGGCGCATACAGATGTATTGGTTATGGATGAGGATACATTGACAATGAAAGATGTAAATGATAAAATTAATTATAAAAAAGAGGTGCATTTTCGGCATACCACCTTAAAAATCCCGAACTGCAAAGTCCTCATATAGGCAGTCTAAACAAGCGGTGGTGAACCCGACCAAAAGTGGGAGTTGAAAAATGCTTATGGAAATCCCTTGCCTTAGTAGGGATTCTTAAAGAGTTTGTTCGACCATTAAAGAGTAAGACAGTCATTTAAAGGCTGTCTTTTTGATTTAAATTTTTCCGATTATAGATTTTGGATATGAAATAAAGAGATTAGGGAGTGCTTATGTTATGGGAATAAAATTGGAATGGGAGAAATTATTAGCTGAAGGAAGAGTTAGAGAATCATCTACTCAAAAATATGCAAAAATGAATATAGATGATCCGTTTTATGATCATAGGAATGAATTTGATAAAGATTATGATAGAATTGTGTATTCTTCATCAGTAAGGCGACTACAAGACAAAGCTCAAGTGTTTCCGCTACAAGAAAATGATTTCACAAGAACTAGGCTAACACACTCGATAGAGGCTTCTGCATTGGCAAGATCCTTTGGTTATGCGGTAGGAGAGTGGCTATTGGAGACGCGTGAATTCAAAGATTTTTCTCAAATCAGAAAACTGTCTGCGATGTTGCAAGTAGCAGCATTGATACATGATTTAGGGAATCCACCGTTTGGTCATTATGGAGAATCAATAATTAGAGAATGGTTTAGTAAGTTGTTTAATACAGAAGAATTTAAGAGTATCAATATGTCTTGTGATGGAGAAAAAGAGCTTTCTAATGAAGAAAAGAAGGATTTTATTCTATTTGAAGGCAATGCACAAACATTAAGGATTGTATCTAAATTGCAAATGCTTAACGATGAGTATGGAGTAAACTTTACTTTTGGAACGCTTGCTACTATAATGAAATATCCTTGGAACTCTCAAAACGAACTTGCCGATAGTAAAAAGAAGTTTGGATATTTTTTATCAGAGAAAGAATTAGCAAAAAAAATATTTGAAGCCACTGGAATTCAAGAAGGAATAAAGCACCCAGCAACGTATTTATTAGAAGCATCTGATGATATTGCGTATTTAAATGCAGATATTGAAGATGGGGTAAAAAAAGGGATTATTCCATGGGAAAAAGAGTATAATTTAATTAAAACTAAGCTAATGGAAGCTGACAAAGAAACCTATGAATATATATTTAAAACCTTAGATAGCATAAAAGAGAAGAGTCAAGAAAAAGGCATACCTAATGATGATTTAATTGCTGTTCAAAATTTCAAGATTTTTTCTCAAGGATTAATGTTTAAAAGTGTTGTGAAGTGCTTCAAAGATAATTATACAGAAATAATGTGTGGTGAATTTTCAGGGGATCTTTTAGAAAAAACAAATTGTAAGTTATTAGTTGAAGAGCTGAAAAGATTAGCAGGGAAGTATTGCTTTTCCAACAAAGAGGTAATAGCTTTAGAGCTGGTTGGGGATAATGTAATAAATGGATTGTTAGATAAATTTGTTATTCCGTTAATAAAATGCAAAGCGGAACCAAAAAGTAAAACGTATGAAGGAAAAATTTATAGTCTGTTTTCTAATAATTTTATATATATTTGTCTTCACGATACCGGTTACGAAGGTCATCAAAAAGATTTCGCTGAAACAAGTATATATGAAAGATTATTATTAGTAACTGATTATATATCAGGAATGACTGATTCTTATGCAGTAAACTTATATAAGCAACTGATTGGAGTTAGACTTCCATAAGAAGGTGATAATATGAATATTAACATTAATGAAAAAAAATTTTATAGTGATTTTCATGATATCATATCAAGATATTCTAATGCTGACAAATTAATCCGAAAATTAGAGGAGAATGGTGAGATTATTGTTTTTGGAGGAGCGGTTAGAGAATATATAGAAACTAATTATGAGAAATTGCCTAGAGATTTTGATATCGTATTTAAAAAAACGAAAAAACACAAAGACCTTGAGAGTTTATTATCAGGTTTTTTTTATAAGAAAAATAGATTTGATGGTTATAAAGTTTTACTAGATGATTTAGAATTTGATATATGGAACATTGATGATACGTGGGCATTTCGTGAGAATAAAGTAAAATGTAAAAAAGCTCATTACTCTCAGAAATTAACAGAGACTGTTTTTTTAAATGTTGATTCTATAGTATTCAACTTGAATAAATGCACCTTAGATGGAAAAAATTTTTATAATGCTTTAGAAAATAAAGAACTTGATATAATTCTTGAAGATAATCCTTTTCTTGAATTAAATTTATTAAGAGCATTAGTTTTTAAAGATAAATATGATATGTCCTTATCAAAGAAGTTAGTAGAAAGTTTTAGAAAGTTTAGTAGAAATAATGATAATTATTTAGAGGCTCTGTATAATATTCAGTTTTCACACTATAAAACAGAAAAAATTGATAAAAATCAACTAAAAAAAGAACTTGAGTATATTATTATAGGGTAGTTGTTTTAGAAAAATATTTAGCTCCCAAAATTTTTACTAGCAAAAAATATCTAAGACAAAATTGCGAATATAATTAATGATATCAACCAAGGAACAACCAAAAACACCATTATTATACCAATGTGTATCGAGTGGGAGCAAAAAATCCCATAAAACTACAATAATAAAAAGAGTGTTTCTATTTTAATATGGGTAACAAATAGTAAGTGGTTATGATACAAGACTATTTTTAGTCCATCATAGCTACTTTTTATGCTATCAGTTTCTGAATGTGTGGTTACTGCTTTAGGAGCTAAACAGAGAAACTTAAAACACTGGCCTGGTACCAGCGTAATTTAACCCAAACAAGGGTACAGATAGAATAAGAGATTTAAGGGATTGAAATAAAGGAGACTACATCTCAAAGCGAAAATTAACAAATCATCCAGTGGCTTGAAGATTGTTGAGTATGACCTCTACCAACTGGTGATCATCGTTTTAAGAGAACGGGTCTATCTGGAAAAGTCCTTCCAGTTTGAAAAAACAAAAGGGCACATCCTAATCAGGCGGTTACAATTGGTCTGGAGCAATTGGCTCATTTCCTTGGGTATTGGTTCCCGGCTACATTATCGCCCAAATGTCGGGCGCATTTCTTGGCGCCATTAGCAGTTTGCACAAACAGTGATGCACAGATGCAATACTGGGTATTTTCTCGACAGGACCGGCGATTCGCAGCAATCTTCTGATCACAGAAATCACTGGAACCACTGTTTTGCTGATTGGAATTTTGGGCATTACCAATCCGAATTTAAGGTCAAGGCATCGCCGAATATTTTGTCACACTGCTTTGACAATAAAAAACCCGTTAAAATTATCAGGATTGAATTTTAACGGGTTTTCATATTAGTCTAATTTTCCATAGTGCTGTATTTGTGGAATTGTCCAGGCTTTTGGTTGGCTGGCGTCTAAATCTTCATCAAAAATACACGTTTTGATGATTTGATTATTATCATAGGTCTTAAAATAATAGGACCCGGTGTTACACACCATACAGGCAGTATATTGAGTATAATCGACGCCTTCATCCGTGAAGACACTACCTTTGGGAATTTCCACCGATGATAAAATATGAAAAGCCGCTTTGACGCCCTCATCCTCATTTTCCAGGACATTTATGGCTTCTTTACCAAAAACAGCACGTACAAAACGGGAAGGGGGCGTGTAATCTCCGGGCAAACCAAAGGTTCGTGCTCCATTACCAAATGGAGAAAAGGTGACCCCATTTAATTTGACTGGTTTCAGTTTTTGTGGGTTCACACCAATGTAATTGCGGACATTGGTAAGATGCCAGTTGAGATCAGGACTGTTTGCCATAACGCCCAGTGGATTATCATGGATAACGATACCGTTTTCCATGGGTTCGATCACAATGACATTACCCGTTTTATTGGTAACAATCCAGTGCAGAGGGGTAATCATTCCGGAAATGTCGGTGGGGCTATTGACGATATTCAATTGTGAAACAGCTGATTTGACTTCATCCAGGGTTGTAAAATTCGATAGGATCCAGGCAACCACTTCAAGCGATGTAAGATTGGTTTTGTTGGCATCGATTTGATCATTGTAATGGGCATAATCGGGAAAGTACAAGGTAGCACAGGCCAGTCCGGCTTCATTCAGACCATCCGTCAGGATTGAGGGTTCCGTTTTTCGACCTATTCCCATAACAGCATACTTTGCTGGTCGTTTCATTTCATCTATTTGAGAAACCAGTGGATAGTTGCGGGGAACAAAGACCAGATCAGGATTAAGGATATTTGCAAAATCCATGGTCCGGGCAAGTAGGTTTAATTGATTACTCGTGGTTAAGGTTAGGCTTGTACACATGTTTACATACCTGCTTTCAATATTTCTTTTATCATACCCGATTTTTCCGAAGGTGTAAAGATTTAAAGAATTTTCATCGTGGCTCGATTATTGCGATCCGATCATCTTGGTGGTTCTTTCACATGTTTATTTTAAACGGGATTTTGGATTCAGGTAGAAGTTTAATGATTGGGTACCGATACTGGTACTTGGTTTATTGAATACAGGGATTGGATGTTATTTGTATTTCTCTTCGATCGGGCTATTTGCCTAGTTCAAACAGTTGCTGTTTGAGGTTATTTGGAGCTGCTGGCGGGCAAAGCTTGGGAGGCAATCGGCCTGATCATTCTGCATGTGGTCACTTTCTTAAAAAATCCTGCTTATCTTCTGAAATCGACTTTACCACCTCAACATCACTGGCCACATCAAAATACTGAGCATCATACAAACGGTTTAAATAGTCCTGATAAAACTCCAGGAGTGGCGGAAAGGACGCAATAATTTCATTTCTGATCTTGTTGATATTTTCCACCGATTCATCATGGGTGCGATCTAAATCAAGGTAGGTGTTGAGTAGTTGAGTAGCGGTTTCAGCATGATAACTGGCATACTGCGGAAAAACCTGAAGTTCCTGATCGCGGCTAATTTTATCGCGAACGTTTGAAACAACTGCTTCCAGATCTTCGAGGATGGCTTCCTGGGAATAGAGTGATTCCCGCCGTTTGGCAGTTTTCAATAAACCGATTAATTTTTGAAGCCTGGCCTGTTCCGCGATACAGCGATCCTGAAGCGCTGATGAATTCATATTTTCAGCCGCATTAAGCATCGCCAGATCCTGGTAAGGGGATGCGTCAGACAGCTGTTTGATTTTTTCTGGCGGTTCATGTTTCACCCGAAAAACAACATAATAGATCAGAAAAACGAATAGGACCGTTAAAAATGCGCCGCCGAGAAAGAGCGACAATTGAGCAACTGGTGAATTTTCTAAGGCAAACAGATTACTGAAAAAGGTTGAAGTGTCCATGATAGCGATACCCCCCTGATATGAATTGATGGATCATTTTAGTGATAACGTCAAATTACCCCGAAGCAAGAAAAGCACCAAAAGCAGGTGCTTTTCTTTTAAATTTTTTTCAACAAGAAAGGGAAAAACAGGCCGAACTGCGTCAATTATTTAATCGTGGGAATTTTATTATCGTTGTAAAAATCAGACTCCTTTGGGGTCTTCAGTGCTGGTTTCAGGGATGGGTTGAATTTCGGCCGTATACTCGGTTGTTAAATCAGGGCTAAACGGTTCACTATTTGCGGCTGCAGTTGTTGTGCTTACTGTTATAGTAGAGGGATCCGCTGGTGTCGCCATTTTACCGCCCAGGAATCCGGAAATTAACGACTGCAGATTAATGCCGGTGCTTTCGGAGATTCCTTCGGTCACTTGTGACATGGTATTGACGATGTCTTTGACCATTTTGGTTGAGTTACCATCGCCATACATGGTGATACGATCGACGTTGTTAAGTGGTGCAGCAACATTACGGGCAACTTCGGGAAGGGCATTGAAGTACATTTCCATGATGGCGGCATCACTGTATTTTTTCATCGCTTCAGCTTTGGCATCAATTCCGGCGGCTTCGGCCAGACCTTTGGCTCTGATGGCCGCAGCTTCGGCAAAACCTCGGGCTTCAATTGCGGCAGCTTCCTGTTCTTTGGCATAACGATCAGCTTCGGCGGCCAATCGATTGGCTTCAGCATCTTTGGCTGCAATAAACAGTTTCGCTTCTGCTTCTTTTTGCTTTTCAAACAAATCGGCTTCTGCCTTTTGGTTACGTTGGTACCGTTCGGCATCGGCAGTTTTGTTGATCTCGGCTTTTAATCGTTGTTCACGAACTTCAACTTCTTTAGCGGCCAATTCAATTTCTTTTACCTGCTTAATAATATTGGCTTCCTGGGTTTTGGTCTCAATCGTTTTTCGCTGTTCTTCCTGCTCAATTTGGTAAGCGGCATCCGCCTGGGCCTGACTTAGATCAGACTGTCGTTTCAATTCAGCTTTGCGAATTTCCAGATCGGTGTTCTTCTGGGCAATTTCCAGGTTTGCCTTAATTCTGGCATCATTGGCAATTTTTGCGGCTTCCGATTCGGCAATGGCGACTTCTTTTTCGGCGTTGGCACGAGCAATTGCTGCGCCTTTTTTAATCTGCGATTTGTTTTCGGTACCAAGGTCCTCAATCACACCAGCCTGATCGCGGATTGATTGAATGTTGAAGGAGATTATTTCAAGACCCATCCGTTTAAGATCTGGAACAGCGTTTTCCTGAACCTTTTCGGAGAAGGATTTTCGGTCGGTTAACATGTCTTTCAGGTCTAGTGAGCCGATGATTTCACGTACATTTCCCTCGAGAACATCTTTAACCTGGGGAATGATGGCGTCGGTTGATTGGTTCAAAAAGTTTTCCGAAGCCAGTAAAATTGCTTCTGGTGATGAACCGATCTTGATCTTTACAGCGCCATCGACCATCACATCGATGAAGTTATTGGTTGGCACCGATTCACCGGTTTTGACATCAACAGACATCATTTTGAGGTCCAGTTTGTCAACGCGTTCAAGAAAAGGAATCTTGATTCCCGCTTTTCCGATGATGACGCGCCGTTTAATACCAGATATGACATAGGCCGTATCGGGGGGAGCTTTGACGTAACTCATCATTAAGAGGGAGATCACTAACAATACGACAACAACTGGGATAATCAATGTAAAAATTGACATTTGCGCCTCCTGCAAAATTTTAGTTTGAGATCAAAAAAGATACTCATTTCTGTGAGGATAAGACAACCACGCAGATTCCTGAAAGTGGATAATATGTGTATGAACTCAACAAAGGTATTATATAAGAGGTTGGATTCAAAGTCAAATGACAAAGATTAAAAATCAATGTAGATTGTCTTGGGGGATAAATGTTATAATTTTAGTAACACTAAATTTAAGTCGAAAGCGCTAAGTCGGGTGCGGAAAACATAAATTATCTGGGCAAACGAAAAAAGCTAGAGCACCATATAATTGTCAGACTATCTTGGCAAGTTGAATATTTTTGCAGAACAGGGTATAGATAAAAGAAGAAAATAAAATCGTTGAAATAAAGGAGACACAATGGGAATTCAGGAAGAAGCATTAAAATTGCATGAAAAATGGCAAGGTAAGCTGAGCATTGACAGCAAGGTTCCGGTAAAAAACAAACACGATCTGTCGATGGCTTATACTCCGGGAGTGGCGGAACCCTGCCGTATGATCCATAAAAACAAGGAAGAAGTATACAAGTATACCGGCAAGGGAAATATGGTGGCAGTGGTCACCGATGGGTCGGCAGTGTTGGGACTGGGCGATATTGGCCCGGAAGCGGCGCTTCCGGTAATGGAAGGGAAAGCCGTTTTATTCAAAGAATTCGCTGGCGTCGATGCGTTTCCCATCTGTATTCCATCCCAGGATGTGGAGGTCATCATCAAGACGGTCAAAATGATTGAACCGGGATTTGGCGGGATTAATCTGGAAGATATTGCCTCGCCCAGATGCGCCGAAATTGAAAGACGCTTGAAAAAGGAATTGGACATTCCGGTTTTTCATGATGATCAGCACGGCACGGCAGTGGTGGTGACAGCAGCGCTGATGAATGCCCTGAAGGTCGTCGGCAAACAATGGCAGCAGGTGACGGTAGCCATGAGCGGCGCCGGAGCAGCCGGATCAGCGATCATCAAGATGTTGCAAAATGTCGGCGTCAAGGATATTATCGCTTGCAGCAGCAAGGGGATCCTCTCAAAAGACGAGCAATACAGTAACTGGGTTCATCAGGAAATAGCTGAGATGACCAATAAGCATCACAAAAAAGGGACTCTTGCCGATGCCATCAACGGCGCCGATATTTTTATCGGCGTGTCAGCACCGGGCATCGTCACTGCTGAAATGGTTCAGACAATGGCTGAAAATGCCATTGTCCTGCCAATGGCCAATCCGGATCCGGAAATCGATCCAGAGCTGGCCATCAGAGCTGGCGCTAGGGTTGTCGGAACGGGACGGTCGGACTATCCCAACCAGATTAATAATGTCCTGGCTTTCCCGGGCATTTTTAGAGGGGCGCTGGATGCTCGAGCCAGTGACATTAACGAAGAGATGAAGGTTGCCGCGGCAAAAGCCATTGCCGAGCTAATCAGTGATGACGAACGGAGTGCCGACTATATTATCGTACCAGCGTTTGATCCCCGGGTTGGAAAAGCCGTGGCTGCAGCCGTTCATCAGGCCGCAAAAGATTCTGGTGTAGCCAGACGGGAATAATATTAAGAATCAAAATTCAGCAATTTTATTTGTGCTGACAATGACTAAATGTTTATAATAGGTATTAAATCAATAAAAAATAAGGAGAAAAAAATGAAAATGAGCAAAGATGATAAAATCCGAATCATTATTGATGCCCTGGATGAGGTGATCACTATTCCTAACCACAAAAAGGAACGGATCAAGGATGTCTTGAGAAAAGCGCTGGGGACTATTGACGAAAAAGAAAGCGAAGATTACTAAACAAATTAAAAAGAAGCAGCCAGATTTGAGACTTTCATTTCCGGGGCTTCTTTTTTTTACAGTTTATTTCGATCAGGAAGGTAATCTAAAAGCGCTGAATCTGAGCCTAAAATAGACCGACCCAAAGGTCACACAGTAAATTGATTTATTTCAAAATCCACTCATTCGGCAGGGCTTGGATTTCAGAAAAGAGGATGTTTTGAAAATCGACCGCTGCTTTTTCATCCGGGATGGGGACAATGGCAGCTTTCTTTCGGCAGCCTTCGGCTAAAAAAGCATCAATCGCTGCTGGGGTCAAAACAGGGAAATGTTTTTTTAACACGATTCTGCCTTTTGAGATAAAGAAGAGCTTTTCGCCATCCCTAACCGGTATTTTCAAAAGCATATCTCTGGTGGTCAGGTGCTTATAATCATGAAGTATATGGCTGATATAGCCCAGACTTTTGATCAGATCCCGGTAGGTGGTGGCTCTTTCGTAATTGTATTGGGCCGACTCTTTATTCATGCAGACCTGAAATTGATTAAGTAAACAGTTAAGCGTAGTGGCTTCTGAAAAAATCTGAATCAAGGTCTGTCTGTTTTTCATAAAATCTTCCGGGCTCATGATCTCAGGCAGCGTATGATATTGAAAATCGAAACGGTTGTTATCTTGAACAATTGGAAAGAGGTGAGTGAGCATATCGATCAATGATTGGATTGCTTGTTTTCTCCGAAACGGACCAAAGCTATGATCTTCTCGTTCCGGGACAATCGATAATCCCTTAGAATGACCTGAATTAGTAACTTTCAGATAGAAATACCGTCTGTCGTTTTTCATTTGCGAATTGAAATAAGGCTTGATCTCCTTGATTAGTTGACATTCCAGCAGCCGGGCTTCTAAATGAGTATCGGTGACAATATAATCGATATCGTCAATGAAAAAGATCATTCTTTCGATCTTTGGCTGCTTAGGAGATTTAGTGAAATAGGATTTTACTCTTTTTTTCAGACATTTGCTTTTTCCGACATAGATAATTTGACCGGCAGAATCCAACATCTTATAAACACCGGGAAGCAGCGGTATCTGGTTTATTTTTTGCTTTAAATGGCTCATCATTTCGGTTTCCAAATCCTGGTTATTCAAATTTAGTTTTGTAAAGTTTTTTATATCATATCCATACTTATACAATAACACAATTATGGCTATTTGTTTTCGATGATTAATTCTTTACCACGGTTTTTCTGATCAGCACCCAGGTTAATCCAGTTACGATGATGCTGAAGATTATTAATGATAACATCCCAATAAAGGGGTTATGGGCGGAAATGCCCATGGACAGGTCTAAAAATTTCAGCAGGATGGTTGAAATCTGACCAGATATGAACATATCAATGATCGGTAAAACGACAAAGGCGATGATATAAAAACCAACGATATAACTGATTTTCTGTTTTTTATCCATCCGATAGAGAGCCACGGTAATCAAATAACCAAGGGCTTGAGCGGCAATAAACAGAACCGTCAGAAAAAGAAAACTGATAAGATATTCAGATAGACCGCTAAATGGAACGGTTCCGCTGGATTGATAGATCATACTCATCAAGCTGGAATACGCAATGCCACTTAATGGTGATTCGATTAACTTTCCCAACGCCAATAACAGAAGTGAAAACAATGCCATCGCCACCGCTAATGTTACGGCAACGTAGATCCGATTTACAAATAAAGATTTCCGGGAGATGCCGTTTTGCAGGGCAAACAGAAAATTTTCCTTAAAAGCATTCAGTCCGCAAATGAACAAAAACACGGCCGGGGCCATATCGAGGCCTGCGATTTGGCTGGATTGATTCGTCGTCAGGATGTCAGATGAAAAGGTGATTTGCATCGGAACAAGCGCCATCACGGCCAGGATGACCGTACAGAAGATTAAAACAGCTTTTCGGTGATCCACAAGCTGATATTTATAAATTGCATGTAAGTTCATTACTTTACTCCTCGTTAGTTAGTTTGATGAATAATTTCTGTAAATCCAGGTTGGTCATCTCAATGCCGTCAGGCAGGGTACTCTTATTAATTGATCCAATAATAGTGGCGGTTTTTAATCCGCCCAGAACATCTTCGCCAATGACTTCCTTGTCGGCAATAAAGGTATCGACTTGCATGATTGCGCCGGTTACGGAATATCCTTTGCTTAATAGGGTTTCACAGGATTCGTTCACCAGAATTTCACCGTTTTTGATAATCATGACATATTCCAGTAGATTAGCAATCTCATCGATTAAATGGGTGGAAATAATAGCGGTGAAGGGGTTATCGCTATATTTTTCGATCAATAACCGGTAAAACATTTCGCGATGATTGGCGTCCAGGCCCAATACCGGTTCGTCAAACAAGACGTAGGGGGTATTGACAGAAAGGGCTATGATGATTTTAAAAATAGAAGTGTAACCAGTCGACAATGATCGGATTTTTTTCTTGGGGTCGAGTTTAAATTGCTTGGCTAAGTTGAGTGCATAGTCCAAATCAAAATCCTTGAAAAATTGTTTAGTCCACTTGAATGCTTCATTACAAGTCATACTCTCGGGATACAGATTTTTTTCTGACATCAGATAGAGCAACCCCTGGGTCATGTCATTTTCCGCGCTGGACAGACCATCAATGGTAACTTGGCCGCTGTCGGCAAAGATGCGATTGGTGATAATGTTCAATAGGGTCGATTTTCCAGCGCCGTTTCGACCCAATAATCCGTATATTTTGTGCGGCTCAAAAGTCAGGCTCACCTGATTTAAAGCTACTGTATCGGCAAATGTTTTCGTCACATCATTTATTTGTATTCCGTTCATTCTTTGTAACCTCTTTCTACCATTCCCAGAATTTCTTGATTAGTGATACCTAATTTTTTTGCTTCTTCGATGAGTTTTTTAATATAATGATCGAAAAATAATTCTTTGCGTTTGTTCCGTAACTTTGAAACCGCACCGGGAGCGACAAACATCCCAACGCCCCGCTTTTTAAAAATAATGCCTTCGTCAACCAGGATTGAGATGCCCTTAAGCGCCGTGGCCGGATTGATTTTATAACTGACCGACAATTCAGTTATCGATGGAATCTGACCGCTTTCCTCAAAGGCACCAGTTAAGATGGCGTCTTCAATGCCATCGGCAATTTGAACAAAGATCGGGCGTTCATCTTCAAAATTTATTTGCAAAGGGACACCCCCTTTCGAGAATATTAGTTAGTTAGTTAGTTGACTAAATAACTACAGTACTATTGTAAGGCCGGGTTGCATTTTTGTCAATAGCAATTTTATGAACAATGAATTTTTTGCATCGGTAAATCCGGCTAGGGGTGTTTTTTTTTACCCTTTTTATGCTATACTCACAAAAGAAAAGCAATGCGCGTTGTCCGCTGATAATGGTTTACTTTGATTTTGGACGGAGAGCGAAAATTTAAAGCAAATGAAGAGGGGAAAAGTTAATGTACGAATATTATTATAAAACACAGGATTTTGGGATGTGCCTGATGGAGGGCAAGGGATCTGGAGAAGAAGCCATTATTCCTACAGACAAAGATATTTTAATTGTTGGAGATGACATATTTAAAGGGCACAAAGAATTGCTGCGGGTAGAATTTCCCGATACGATCATTGAGATTGGCGGTTTCGTTTTTGACGGGTGTGAAAACCTGAAATATGTAAAATTGCCAGCCAATCTCAAAGATTTCTGGCAATATGCCATGACCCGATGCGGTATCGAAGAAATTGATATACCAGGAACGGTGGAGCGGATCGCTGCTTTTACATTCAACGAGTGTACGCAACTGAAAACGGTGAAAATCAATGAAGGAACAAAAAAGATACTGGCCTGGGCATTTAAGGATTGTGTCAATTTAACAGATGTCTATTTACCTGCTACCATTGAAGAAATCAGTGAGAAAGCGTTTGAAGGCTGTCCAAAAGTCGTGCTACATCGGAAATAAAGATCATAAAGCAATGCTTTAAATATGATCATGTGTTAGAAAAAAGAACACGAAAATGCTTAAAAATTAAGCATTGCAGGATAAAAAGCATCTAAAATAGGATAAAAAATTGGCTTTTGAATTGGCATAAAAATTGCTATACATTTAGCGTAAGCATTTATTTATAAATAAGCTGCTGATTAAAAGCTGTTGATATGGGTATGCATAGATATACTTGAATTGAATCAGAAAAGCGAAATTTAGAAATGGATACTTAACTAAGAAAGTGGAGGAAAAAATGACTAAAACAGGGAAATTATTAGACATGGCAAAAAAAATGGCAGAAGCGGCTGCTGAAAAAGCAATCCAAATTGAGGTGCCAATGGTAATCGTTATTTGTGATGCTGGTGGAAACATGGTGTTATTTAACCGGATGGAAGATTCTCTATTGGCCAGCATGGATATTGCCACCAATAAAGCTTATACATCTGTAGCTCTTAAAATGAGCACCGATACAGCGGCAGATCTTGCCAAAGAATCGGGTCAGCTTTTTGGGATTGCATCCTGTGACAAAGGTAGAATGGTTGTATTTGGGGGTGGTTTCCCAATTGTTGAAGATGGAAAAATTATTGGCGGGATCGGAGTCAGCGGCGGAAGCGTTGCAGAAGACATGACCGTTGCTCAGGCAGGACTGGATGTCCTGAAATAAATCTGGAAATGGGCTTGGCTGATCCAGTTCATCTAAAATCTAAATTGGCATCTGGTCTGTAATTGCGCAGGTTTGATCCGGTTGGTTAAGAAAGATTAAAAAATAAGTACGAAATTAAAATGACCAGCTACCCATCCGGGCAGGCTGGTCATTTTTGATAAAGAAGTAAATCCGACTATTTGGTTTTGCGGATACTTAATTAAAACTAAAAACAATCGGGAAAATAAAGGCGACAATAGTTAACCAGACGGCATAAACATAGAGATAGGTCGTCTGCCAGTTTTCGATCGTGATAAAATCTATTTTTTTAAGGAAAAAGCGGGCATATAGCCAGGCTAATCCGCCTAGATTAATCAACAGAATCAGATTTTCTCCCAGTGCAGCCAGCTTATTCGGTGTTATCCCAAATGCGGATAATCGCAACAGGATGGCTGATAAGGCGATCACATCGATAATCATTGCCGCAACAATCAGAGCCATATTCAGATGGTCAAAAAGCCTGTTCTTAGCGTAGGGATTTCGGGCGGAAATGGTGTATAGAACCAGGCCGAGAACCAATGCCAGCATAAAATCAAAAGCGATTAGATAATCTCTTTCCATAAAAGGACTATTCCCGGAAAAAACCAGGACTAACAGAAAAGCAATCATGATAACCAGGAAAAGCGGACTGAATATTTTTGCCAAAATCGGGGCAAAATTCTCGACCACACTTTTTTTGGTCTCGACCAGGTAGACAGTGATCATGGCCACTGCCGCGGCGCCATAAATAATTAAATAATTTTGAATAAACCAACTGGCGTCAATTTGAATGGCAAAAAAGATGGCCTGGGTAAATATCGCCAAAACAATGAGCCCACAGAAAATAAGGGTGCCGTAAATCACGGCTTCACCGGTGAAACGAATAAAATTCATCCGTCCCTGGCTGTTGCGCCAATCCGAACCCATATAAGCAACCCCGGTGATCAGCCATAAGAATAATGGCAGATGCAGGGCGGTCAGTAATTCAGTATTATTCGGCGGATATGAAGGATAAGCGTTGATCAGGATGGCCGCACCGGCAAAAATGCCTAAGATCACGGTGACTATTTTTAAATTTGATTTGTTTTTATACAGAAAAAACAGGGCAATCAATGGCAGGATGAAAAAACTCAGATTCTTAAAATAAAATAGTTGGTATTGCGGGTCATTAAAACTGTATCCTAAAAGTTCCGGAAGTTTAAAAAAGGTGCCAGCCAGAAATGAGAAGAGAATGACCAGTCCGATATAGCGCTGATTTTCGCTTGAGATTCCGGTGGGTTCGGGTTCTAACATCAATTGCTTCCAGAGGTTTTCAGTATTTACTTTTGAATATTCCCGGGAAATCGAATGGGTATCGCCAAAACGTTTCACACTGATTAAAAACGCTTCTTCCGCTGATAATCCGGCGTGGATCAGATCTTCGATTTCATCATGCAGATGATTTTCCAATTCAATAATGTCGGTTTCCTTAAAATGTCCCTGACTTCGCAGGCAGTCACTCCAGGCGCGGACGTTTTCTTCTAAATCATACATGGCTGGCAGTCCTCCTTATTCGTTATCTCAAACCAGGTTTTTGAAAGTGCAGAATGAATTATTTCCCATTGATTCCTTTGTACTTCCAGTTCAATCAGTCCTTCCTCCTTAAGTTTATAATATTTTCGCTTTCGTCCACCGTCAGAATTATTCCAATAAGACTCGATAAAATCCTTTTCTTCAAGACGATGAAGCACCGGATAGAGCATCCCCTCGGACCAGACAAGTTCATCGCCAGTTAATTCTTTAACCTTCTTGATAATCGCATAGCCATAACTGTCGTTTTCCTTTAAGATGGACAAAATAAAGGGCGTCGCAGAGGCTGCAATTAAATCTTTTGATACATTCATGATAACCTCCTGTATACATAGATCTATTAGGTATAGTTGCATTATACATAGAACTTCTAGGTAATGCAAGTATTTTTTGCAATTGCTTTCATAACAGTTGTTAATTTTCACAGGCTCGATTCTATGTTAGAATGGAACTTATAAAACATAAAGATAGCGAATTGGCAGTGTGTAGTAATTTGAGGGCCAGTTCAAATAGATAGTTGAGGTAGAGCAAATTGGAACGAGAAGATTTTTTTAACCGGCGCCCGGGCATGATTGGTGAAAGAAATTTCAGTCAG
>NZ_JBGSHG010000101.1:0-17371 GCF_041752335.1 Acetobacterium sp.
ACCGGAAGTTTGCCGCCGGCTTCCTTCAGATTCCCCGTCGCCGGGGACACCCTTGCCTTAAGCTATGCACTTGGCACTACCTACCCGTGCTCGGGACTTTCACCCGTTAGATTGCGCCCATGCCGGGCGCACCATAAAAAAGACGGCAGAACTTTAGTTCTAACGTCTTTTTATGCTATAATCTTCAGAAAATCGTAATCTCTTGTTAACATATCGTTCACATTCATCTGCTATTATTTATTTATACAATCAATCAATTTCCTGTCAGTGGTGGTTGATTGAGCCAAACAAAACCGGCAGCAAACTCGCCGCAGTTTGCCTTTGCCTGATAACTATCAATGAGGAGTATACAATGAATCAATTTACTTTAAACAACTATTTTTCCCTGTCCGATCTGGAAAAAACGGTGACCAAACTTAGTCAAGATATTAGTCGCAGCCAGCTTAAACAAGTATTTAAGCAACCCCAGAAAACCTGCCTGAAATTCTTGAAAAGTCTCTGGACTGAAGTCGATATAGAAAGTCACTGTAGGATGACCACTATTGATTTTAATCAGGTCAACAAAAGTGAAGATATTCTGATCCCCGAAACCCTCGACAGCCAGTGTCAGGAATGCCTCAAGGCCAGCAAGCATAAACTGTCGGCCTTTGAGCAGCTGTTTCTATCCAACTATAATCTGGCCATGAATGACTTTGAAGACGGCAAAATCAAAGAATCTTTTTCCAGTTATGACCACTATTTTTAAGCCCCGTGATCACCCCGAAATAAATCCACACACACCGGCCGCACCTAAATTACTGAAATAAAAGCCTCCCATTTTAGTTTAAAATGGGAGGCTTTGGTTTACGTTTTATTCAATATAACAGTTCAGGTTCTTAAGCACGTTCCAAGGCAACTGGTGCACTTGGCTTTAATGGATTAATGATCATGAAGATCACAAAGAAAGCAGCCGTTACACAGGCACCAACCGCAATTGGAGCTGTCACAGCGTCACCAGTAATGGCTGCAATAGCGCCAATCCAGTAGGTTGACAGGAATCCGAAGAGATTCATACCAGCCATGAAGAAAGACACACCTAAAGCCATCTGGCTTGGTTTAACCGTCATCGAGATCAGCATCATGCTGGCCGGAATCAGGGTTGACATGGCAAAACCTTCAATGAAGACACCAACCGACAGAAGGGCGATGTTGCTGGCAAAAACCACTATCACCAGACCGATGGCACCCAGGGCATAACCGACTGCCATAATAAAGCGACCGGACATTTTAAATACCTTACCAAAAATAGAACCAGCTACCATTCCGCCGATGGTTAACAGTGCCAGGACAGCCCCCGCGGTGGCTGTTGTTCCCATTCCCCGTTCAACAATCAGAGTGGACATATTGACCAGCATCGGATAAATGGACAGGGTGTAAAGTCCATAGACCAGTACGATGATAAACAATTTAACCGGTAGTTTTTCTTTGGGAGCGGCCTGGGTTTCGGCAGTTACCGGAGCTTGTGGTGGCTCTGGTAAGAAGAAGATAACCATTAGTAACGAAATAACACCTAGGGCATGTGGCAGGAAACTGTAATTCCAGCCAATTCCGGCAAAATAGCCACCCATGAATTGAAGTACCATACCACCGATGTTCATGGCCAGGGTAACCATACCCGTCATGCTGGCAACTTTATCGCCTTCATAAACGCCCATGACCAGGGAATTTGCCAGTGGTGACATGATCCCCAGACCGATACCAAAGATGGCTCGTTCCAGTAAAATGACGGTAAAATCAGTTGCAAAATAGGGGGCAATACCACCGAGTACAAAGAGGGTCATCCCCATAATTGCCAGGGTACGATATTTTACTTTGCTGCCAGCAACAGACCCGGCAATCAGAGTGGCCGGGATAACCGTTAATGAGGGCAGGGTGGATACCAGCAAGAGCGTGGTAATGGGCAGATCTGAGAACTGAACAAAAATTGCATTTAGGGCCGGGGTAATCGTACCCACACCCATTCCGAAAAATGCCATAGCCAAAATCGTAAAGGTTGAGATCGGTTTTACTGTTTGATTCATTTTTTCCTCCATATTTTTGTATATTCAGTATTTGCGAAAGTACGATGAGCATTCCGCAAATACCTGAAGTTGAACGATTTAAAGCTGGAAGGTTTTAGAATAATACGGTACTCATACGGTCAATTTCTTTGCTGACAGTTGCATAGACTCCTTCAAAGTTATCAATGGGAAGACCAGAAGTCTGACAGGGAATGAAATACAGTTTACCGTTATCGCGACAGGCTTTTTCCACATAGTCTGCTACAATTTCAGGTGTCCAAGCCGGGAAATCAACCAGGCCGCTGTGGATACCGCCCATAAACGAAATTTTCCCGCCGTATGCTTTGATCAATTCGGGAATATTATTGGTGTTCATTACCCCCTGCCAAATATCAATGCCCATTTCAATCATAAAGGGCACCAGGTTGGCAGCGTAACTGTCGCTGTGGTGAACAACCATTTCAACGCCGTTGGCTTTATAGAAACCATAGATTTTTTTATAAGCCGGGAGGAAGAATTCCTCAAACATGTCTGGCGAAACAAATGATGAAATCTGGCTACCCCAGTCATCATGATGGAAAATGCAATCAGGTTGGATTTTTTCAACCATCACTGCGGCAAATTCCAGTTCATAACCGACCAGATAGTCAATCAGTTCATGCATCGCTTCCGGTTCTTCATAAAGCGCCATCAGCGCATTTTCCATGCCCATCAAGTGATGGGTCATTTCAAATATTCCCGGAGCAAAGAATCCGGTTACGTATTCTTCATCACGATCAATCGCATTGGCACGGGCAACGGCTGACGCCCAGGCTTCGTCGGACTTGGCAATCTCCGGCTTTTTGACAACTTTCTGCCATTCGGTAATGTCCTGGATCACCGCCAGACCATCGTGGTGAACCGGGAACATCCCCAACTGACCTTCCGGCCATTGCCAGGTGATCCCCCAATGATCTTTCCAGGTTTGTCCATAATTAAATTGCAGGCCGGTGGGGATTTCCATAATAATATTCAGAAATTCATATTGATTGACGAATCGCTCCGGATTTCCACCCTTGATGGTTTCCAGTAAATTTTGTTTTTTTGTTAACATTCTTATTCTCCTTATCGCGATGATTAATTACGCTGTAACCAGTTCTTTAGCTTTCACGGCAGCACTGCCGGCATCTGGGGCATATCCGTCGGCGCCCACTTCAGTTGCGTATTCTGGTGTCACCGGCGCACCGCCGACAACCACTTTAACATCTGGACAGGCAGCTTTAATGGTTTGAACGGCTTCTTTTAATGCTGGCATGGTGGTGGTTAATAGTCCTGAACAGGCCACCAGTTTAACATTGTTATTATCCTTAACTGCCTGAACAAAGGTGTCGGCGGTAACATCAACACCCAGATCCACCATGTCAAAGCCGGCGCTTTCGATCATCATGGCAACCAGGTTTTTTCCGATATCATGTAAATCTCCGGCAACGGTGCCAATCACACAGGTTCCCAGGGAAGCTGAACCATCGCCGGCCATCAGTGGTTTTAAAACCTCCACCCCTTTTGACATCGCCTTGGCGGCGATCAGCATTTCTGGTACAAAGATTTCACCTGACGAAAATTTATCCCCTACCACACCCATGGAATCAACCATGGCCTGGAGAATTTCTGCCGGTGCTACACCAGCATCCAGTGCTTCCTGAACCAGTCCGGGAACCAACTTGGATTTCCCGGCTTCAACCTTGGCTTTAACTTCTGCAATTTTAGACATCTTTCTTCCTCCTGTTAAATGAATTCAATGTTCTTACGAAATGAGACTGTCTGGATTTTATTCATAGTTTCCATAACTTCTTTTGTTAGTACCGTTTAAAGGCATATTATTGGCAAATAATAGGATAGCAATGATATTTTATCCAGAGCAATTCTCCCGGTTTAATTATTTTTACCGGTTCAATAAATGTATTGTAAACGGTTTTTTACGAAATGTCAACAAATATTAAATTAATTTAATTTGAACCGGTACAGTAAAATTAGCTTGCATCCATCCGCCGATAGCGTTAAAATTAAATAATATTGTAAAAATTCCAATACGAGAGAGATGACCATGAATAACCAGAAAGAACAAATCCTCCAGGTGGCCAGCAAACTGTTTTATGAACAAGGCTATAAGAAAACTTATCTGGATCAAATTGCCGAGATCTGTGAAATTACCAAACCCCTGATTTCCTACTATTATAAATCAAAATCAAGTTTGGCCCGGGCGGTCTCAGATACCTTCCTTTTCGAACTTAAAAATAAAATTGCCCTGAAACTCTATACCGACTATTTCAAAGAACGAAAGGCTGACCTTCAGGTCAGTACGGCAGTGGAAATCCGGATGTACAACCAGATGTTTCTTGCTGATCCTAAGGCCATGCGCTTCCTGAAAGAACTGGCTGATGACAAATATGAAGATCTGTTTAGTCAGGACAGCATTACCCTCTATAAAATACACGATCGTCGTTATCATCTCGACATTAACAGAGAATCCGATGAGCTGGCGATGATTGCCAATGCCGCCCGGGGCGCTTCTTTTTCCGTTTTATGGGCCTACGACCGGGGTGAATTCAATTGTACTCAGGAAGATTGCCTGGATTATATCACCCGCCTAAATTTTGTGCTGATGCATATTGATCCAATCCGTATCGATGCCATTCTGGCCGAAAGTAAAGAGGTTCTCAAACTGGTTCCCTTTGCCTTCAAACCGTATTTCCGGATTGAATAATTGCAGCAAAAAATCAAAACCTCCTGGATTCAATCACTGAATCCGGGAGGTTTTAACTGTGAAAGCCACTTCACCAGCTTCCACTGGCGATGTTTCTGTCCTTTGTTTTAATTGAATCTGAATTGCTTCAAGCCGATATCCGTATCCTGCTGTCCCTGCACTTTCGCCATTTTGTGCCCAACCTAACCAACCAATATTTTGTGCGTGTACTCGGTAGTATACGTCATATTTGTCGGCATCTGCACCTGTTATACTCAACCTGGATTGCTTCCAACCGTAAGCTTTTACCAAAGGTTCCACTGGTTTTACCATCAGCTACCCAATCCTGCCAACCGATGTTCTGAACATGGGTTTTGTACTCAATCCCAACCTGATGGGCTTTATCCGGGAGATTTGCAACTTTTATCTCGATCCCTTCCAAACGAAGACTTTGTCCAGTTGTCCCGCTGTTTTCATCTTCGCCCTTCCAATCCTGCCAGCCGATGTTTTGCACATGGGTGCGATATTCAAGATTGCCTGATTTTATTTCTTGATTATCCTCTGGGGTTAGTGCACTATCGAAAATTTGCTTGAAAATATCCTGAGTATCTGACCAAGTTTCACTATTTAGGGGATCTGGTTCATCTATCAGCCAAGTGGCATCGGCTTCAGGATGCGGTCCGCAAAGTACAACTTTACCTTTGCCGACCTTTGCTGAAAATGCAGCTACATCCTGGTTTTTATTTGTATAATACATTAGGATTGTAGCATTCTGAGGCATATCATTTTTTGCAAAGGCAGGACCATTGAAATAATAAATGGTTCGCCTTGTTGATTGCCACAAGACAGTTATAATTTGAGCATAAGAATAATTCGGGTCGTATTCAAAACTTTCAAAATCAACTAATGCCATCCCTGTTTCGTACCCATCAGGCCATTGACTGCCTTTTGAAGCAACATAAACGCCACCACAAATCCCCAAATAGGTACCACCATTTTCAATATATGATTTTAAATTGTCTTTAACATCATCAATTTCCTCTAGAATATCACCAGTATCGCCGATCGTACCGCCGATAATAAATGCTTTTGCACCATTCAGCATATCGGGTAACTCGCTAAGGTTTGAAATATACTCTACTGAATATCCTTGGGATTTTGCCATTTGCGCAACTTTTTCAACACCATACTTATCTGCTACATGTCCGTTATATATCAAAATATAATCTTGATCCTCCTGGTTGCTATCATTTAAATCAACCATCTCAGCGATGGCTGTTCGGTTATCTGCGTCCCCGCCCGCAGATGCTCCGTAAAACTCCATAGCCACTCTAAAAGGTTCTTGGATACGGTTATTTTCGTCTCGAAATGGCTGGCCTGGTGCCTGAGTGAATGTAACTTGTGGGCTATCAGTCACAACGCTCCCAGCGGCATCAACATAGCTGACAAACGACATCACCAGGAAAATCAGCAGTAATGTTACAATCAGTTTCTTCTTTATCACGGGCTACCTCCTTCGTTATTGTTGTAACCATAAGTTTTTTCAGACTCCTCCCTTCAACAATAACCCTTTATCTCTCAATTTTGAACCAATAAAATAAGCGGAGATATTCTAATTTAAACAATAAAAACCAAACGTAGACTCCCATGACTACTGGTTGGCAGCCGCCGAGCGGCCATGATGGCTCATAAAGTCGCAGCACTTTTGTAGTCATTACAAAAAACTCTTATACATACTACCATATTCCAATGATTTTTAAGAAACAAAGCCACTCTTCTTAGTCACCTACTACCCCAATGAATAGCAAGTATTCATAAACTGCTAAAGCAATCCCAAATGACCAATAAAACATTTCTGCTGCCCCATCGATGCCAACATCAATGCCCCCTATAACCCACCCAAAGCCGCCCGGATTCAAGCGTTGAATCTGGGCTTTGTTAGTTACTTTGATAAAACTGATTAAATGGTCTGCTTTTTATCCAGAACGGCATTACCAATAAAGGACATCATCCCAACAGATGCCAGTCCGATGGCCGCCAACAGAAATTTAATTTCGATATTGCCACCAGCCAAATTAGCGACCCCATTGGAAACGATTGGTGAGACAAAGATCCCCACACTGGTGGAGGCCGTAACGACAGCGATCGCCAATGAACTGATGGACGGATGAACAGCATTAGCCGCCTGGAAGGTTCCCGCCGGATTGATCGTGGCCAGACAGAAACCACAGCACATCGCCCCGATAAACAGCGACGTCAGATTACCAAGCATAAAGATCAGCAGCATACCCATTCCACCAACCAGCAGAGAGACTGGTATCACCAGTTTTTTGAGTACCCGCTGCATCCGCCCGAAAAGGATCCCGGTGAGCATCCCGGCTGCCGACATGGCAGTATTAATGAGACCGCTGGTGGAAGCATCGCCCAATCCCTTGCCGGCCACAAACATTGCCACATTTGTCTGAAAGACAAACAGAAAGACCCCAAATAGAAACATGGTCAAAGCAGTAAAATACACCCGGGCATTGAGCTTGGCACTCTTCTCAGCATGTTTTTCTTCAGCATGGGCTGGGGCATGATCCTTAGGCAGGTTTTTCATAACGATCACAATCACCGGGATGAAAACCAGATAAACCAGATAGGACATCTGCCAGGAAATCCCCGTCAGCATTCCCGAGGTAAACAACAGCACCATGCTGCCGCCATTGACAAAGGCTGACTGGAGCCCCATCAGAGCACCGCTTTCCTCAGCTACAAAATAATCCGCAATCAGGGCCATCGACATGGTGGAGTTCATTCCCTGGGCGACCCCCAGCAGCAAACTGCAGCCAAGTAACACATAAATACTGGTAGAACCGAAAAGCAGGGCGATCATCCCCCCAGCCAGTCCGCAAACCAGACCGAAAATCACCAGGCTTTTCTTGGGTAGCCGCAGTGACAACGGGCCGGATGCAAATGCAAACACCAGCCCCATCAAGGCCGGAATCGTCAAAACCATTGAAATCAGCGATGGGTCCACTCCCACAAAATAGGCTTGTATATCGGCCAGAATCGCTGATGCGGTCATCGATATCATCAGCAATGATGATATCGACAGAATTGCAATTTTTATTTTTCTCTTTTCCAAAACATTCTCCTACACTCTTTTTGATTATTTCACCAGCAAATTCCATAAAACAACCGTGTTAACTTTACCGGTTAAATTTAGAGTATTATATTACATCCTGATTTTCCTGTCAACGGTTTCAGTGTTAACAAAAAACGACTGTCCTAATTAAGCAGGTGTTTTCTTAGCTTATCGATGCATTTTTTTGACATCATGTCAACTGTGTGATGGACGCAGTTATTATTAACTCACAAAAAAGCAAAAAGACCTGAATGAAAAAAAGGTTCAGGCCTTTTATGTAATAAAGCTTTTTGCAATCAGAACTCGTTCTTTTAATACATAACCTGATCATTGAACTTTTCCCAAATCCCAGTAGGTTGTAATGTTCTCTTTCCAGACAAAGCTGTACTTTTCCAGTAGCTCTTGGGGATTGACTGGTTCTCTGCCGGTAATTTTCACTACGGTATCCGTTTCAATTGCCATCAAACGTCCCGGATACCCGATTCATTAGTTACCATATCATTGGCACACCAGGGTACTGACGATTTCGAATAATTGCCATGGGAAGTCCGGGGAATGTAAATGGAATCCAGTTACTGTGACCATTTGCCACGAATTACTTTTCTGATCACCCTTCAATAACTTATACAATGATTAAAGGGAATCTCGGTATTGCTGTCATGCCGGATTTTGTTTGTCAAGAGGATTCAGCCCTTTCGATCGTTCCTATGAATATTGAAGAAACTATTTCCTATGGCAACGCCTGGCACCAGAAGAATGACCGTAAGGAGATTAAGGGCTTTGTTGCCAATACCCGGGAAACCTATCAAAGATAATTTAGACCGATAAAATTTTAATTTCGAAACAGCTTTCGCTTAATAAAAAAGCTGTTTTCAATCATTTTTTTTGCTTTGTTTTATGCGAAAACTCTAAAAAAAGCCGCATCAACCTTTTTCGGTTGCTGCGGCTTTTGATCGTTTAATTATAATTTCCTGGAATTATTCAAAATGGACCCGCTCTGCATCATACCGGTCTTTGGGTTGGGTATCCGCCACCGGGTAGCCAATTGGAATAATGGCATAGGGGTTTAGATGTTCCGGGACATTCAAAATCTGGCGGACACTTTCCATCCGGTCTGCCAGTGGAGCCACCCCAACCCAAACGGCACCCAAGCCCAGCTCGGTGACTTCCAGCAGGATATTCTGGGTACAGGCGGCCATATCGATATCAGCAAATTCAGGCATCATCAGTTCTTTACGATAAACCGACACAATCGCCACTGCCGCATCCCTGATAAAGCTGCCATAGGGACTCTTTTCCGCCAGAGCGGCCAGGGTTTCTTTGTTTTTCACCACATAAAACTCCCAGGGCTGCTGGTTAGCTGCTGATGGGGCAGCCATGGCGGCTCTCAAAATCTTATCAATTTTTTCCGCTTCCACTTCCTTGTTTTCATACTTTCTGACACTGGTTCGTTCAAATATTGCGCTCATTTTTTCCTCCGATAAATTTTTATAATCGTATTTTGGCAATTACTTGCACCTTGCTGTTGTTCATGCTATCATTTTACCAATGATTTTCATAAAAACAAGTATGCACTTATTAGTCACTTACTACCCAAAATGATAGTAAGTATCCATTAAAATTCAAAAGGAGTCTCCAATGACCGAAAAAAAACATTTCTGCTGCCCCATTGATGCCACCATCAGCCTGATTGGCGGTAAATATAAAACCAAAATTCTGTGGAACCTGGTTAACCAGACTCTACGCTTTAACGAACTACAGAAAATCGTTCACCATGCTACCCCCAAAATGCTCACCCAACAGCTCCGGGAGCTGGAACGGGACGGACTGATCACTCGGACTGTCTATCCGGTGGTGCCACCCAAAACCGAATACACTCTGACCAGTTTCGGCCAGAGCCTCTACCCGATTCTCGACGCCATGTGTGAATGGGGCAAGGATTACATGGCCGAGGATGATTCCTCCGGGCCGGCTGAAGCCATCAATCAGTAAAGAATTTATTATTCAATCACATCGCAACTGCTTGTCAATAAAAGTCAAACATTTCATTCAAAAAAATGCCCCGTCAGTAGGACTGACGGGGTTAATCTTTATTTAATTTTAACCATGGTGCAAATTATTATGCAGTCAATCTAATAAATTCGGATCAAAAACCTCATAATTCGCCACAATTCGGCCATATTTTAATGAGCTGTACTTATTTTTGCATGCCTCCATTTTTTTGCACCTTTTTTTCGTCGTGTAAATCTCTTTCAATGTAACCATTCCCAAATTGTATCCACGCATTCCAAGCACTTTTCAACGTCACAATTTCGTCTTATTTTAGCTTAAACTCTCCTACCATCTTTTTCAACAGTTCCGCCTGACCCGACAGTTCTTCGCTGGAGGCGGCACTTTCTTCGGCGGTGGCAGAGTTGGTCTGAACAACCAGGGAAACCTGTTCAATGCCTTTGGTAATCTGGGCAATTTCTGAGGCCTGATCACTGGAAGCCTGGGCAATATTCCCCACCAGATCCGAAACTTTTTCAATTTCATCAAGGATTTCTTTGAGGCTGGCGGCGGTTTCATCGGCAATTTTCGTCCCCGCTTCGACCTTGGCGATCGATCCTTCAATCAGGCCGGTGGTTTCTTTGGCGGCCTCGGCGCTCCGGGCAGCCAGGGTCCGGACTTCTTCCGCAACCACCGCAAAACCCTTGCCATGCTGGCCGGCCCGGGCAGCTTCCACCGCCGCATTTAATGCCAGAATATTGGTCTGGAAGGCAATATCATCGATCACTTTGATAATTTTAGAAATATTATTGGATGAGTCGTTAATATCCACCATCGCAGTGACCATTTTTTTCATCTGCTGATTGCCAATTTCGGCATTGTTCCGAACCTCAATGGCGCGGACATTGGCTTCGTTGGCATTGGTGGCGTTGCGTTTGGTTTCCGTCGAAACCTCATCAATGGAGGCGGTCAGTTGCTGAATTGAACTGGCCTGTTCCATGGTTCCCTGGGACAGCGCCTGGCCGCCATCAGAAATTTGCCGGGCGCCCAGCTCCACCTGTCCGGCAGCCACATTGATTTCCGTCATCGTGTGACTGAGATCGCCGGTGATCTGGTTAAGGGCTTTTTTGATGGCCAGAAAATCGCCGCGATACTCGGCAGTAATTTCCTGATCAAGATTCCCATTCCCTATTTCTTCTAAAACATCGGTAATTTCATCCACATATTGTTTTAAAAAGCCAACGGTATGATTCATATTATCCTGAATCAAGACGTAGTCGCCCTGATAATTGCCGGTCATGGCGGTGTTCAGATTACCTTTAGACAGTTCTTCCAGAGTTTCTGAAGCGGCCATCATCGGTTCCACCAGGGCATCCAGGGTTTTGTTAAAACCGGCGACAACTTTAGCATATTCACCTGGGAAACGGCTCTCATCGCCGCGATTACCGGTGTTTCCCGCCACGGCAATCCGGGCCATTTCGTTGGCTTCAGCAATTAACAGATCAATCGTTTCGATCATCCCAATCAGACTTGGCAGCAGCTGATCATTGGCGCTGAGTTGTCCTGCTGCTCTAAGCTTATCCAGATCCTGTAGATTACCACCAGCGATATGATTGATCACCGCAATCACATCGTTGAGCCGTTGGTTGAGACTGTTGATTGATTGGGCAAACTCGGAATAAATACCCAGATACTGACCATCCATGGTTTCCCCAAAATCGTGATGACTCATCCCCTCGAGAATGCGGTTCCCTTCTTCCAGGGCTCCCAAGCCGTCGATACAGGCATTGATGCTGTTCTTCAGGGTATCAAATTCGCCCTGATAAGCAGCCGTAATTTTTTCTGGGATGTCCCCAGCACCGATACGCTTAACATAATCGGCCGCCATATTGATGGGGCCTACCACCGCATCGAGGGTATCATTAACCCCCTTGACGATATCGCGAAACCCACCTTTAAACTGGTCGCTGTTACCACGAACATGCAACCGCCCGGCCACCCCGGCCTGGGAAAGGGTGGTAACCTCATCAATCAGACCGCGGATCGAGGCAATGGTGCGCTTCAGTGCCGGTGAGATCTCATCCGCGTCATCCTTTTCCTGGATCGTTGCCGAGACATTTCCATCCGATATTTCGATCATCGTGCCGATCACTACTTTTTGCAGATCTTCGGCAAAAGAATCCATGGCGGTGGCCATTTCGCCAATTTCATCGTCGCTGTCAATACCCAGCCGCAAACCTAAGTGCCCCAGACTCATTTCTTTGATCATATGATTGATACTGGAAATGGGCTTTGTAATCGATGTAGACACCCGATAGAGAATCAAGGCCAACGCCAGGAAGACCAACAGCCCAACCACTGATACCATCAGAATATTTTTAAAGATCGCCGCTTCAATGGCATCCATCGAATAGCCGATATTTAAGGCCCCCTTCAGTTTGTCATTGATAACCACCGGAAATAACACATCATAGACCTTGGCTTGTCCGGCTTCGTAAAAATACTCCGAGGCTGACGACTGGCCGTCGATGGCTGCCGCTTTAACCGCTTCATCCTCAGCATAACTGACGCCCAGATCTTCGGGATCGGTATCCGCCACTGCCATCAAATCCTGGTCGATAAAACTGGCATAGACAATATTTTCATTGGCTGACAATTCGTCAATCAGGGCCTGATAGCCAAAGCGTTCGGTCAGATCGGTAATCCGGTCAGCGGTGACCCCGGCCTGAACAAATTCACCGGTGCTGGTCTTCATATAACCAAATTTAAAGGTCTCTTCGGTTTCGGTGCTTTTACGGATAGCCTCCATCAATTCGGTTTCACCGCTAGCCATAAAATTATGGATCGGATCCCCAGGCTCAGCCTTCCAGCCCACGTATTCCCCGTTAACCGCATTAAGAATTTCGCCAGCCGCATTAAACCAGTAAATCTGATTGATCCCGGACTGTTGGGCCAGAGCGGTCAGATAGGGATCACTGATAGCGCCACGGTTAGCGATGACAATGTTCCCGATGCTGCGGATCTGTTCCTCGATCATGACATTCATGGCATCGAGGGCTTCCGTGTTGTCTTCGAGACGATCAACAAACTGCTGCGACGTGGCAGAGCCACTGGCTCTCATCTCCTCCAGCAGGCTTTCCCGGGTCAGATAAGCGGAGATGGCCCCAATTACAAACACCCCCACCAGTACCGAACATAAGGGCACGACCAACAGTTTTCGCTTAATTGTTTTACTCTTTCGTTTTCTCTCTTCCATCGTTAACCTTTCTTCATCCAATTTTTAAGTTTAACCGTTAAATCAAGCAAATTTTGTGCCAACAATTGCAGTTTTTCTTGATCGATGGAATCTACAAGAATTTGTGAAGGAAATACTGGAGCAACATAACAAGAGCAGAATAATTTAATAAAAAAACCACTGACGGAAGTGATGCACCCGTCAATGGTTTAGATTCGCTGAAAATATTTTAGACACAGATTTTCTATGCTGCCAGAAAAGTAAGGTAATCTTTAATAAAAACAACTCATTTATCACCATCTGACTGGTCGTTAGCAATAATTCATCACCAAAATTCTGTCAAATAATTTTAGCGATCAAACCGGCCAGCGGCAGCCACACGGTCGCTAATATAATAAAGGCCAGTTGTATCCAGATGGTCGCCTTGGGCATATCGGTCATTTTATAATAGCCAGCGGTGTAGGTGATCAGCGGAATCGTATCAATGGGAAAAAGATAGCAGTTGCCGGCGCATAGGCCCAGGGTAATGATCAATAGGGCCGGGTTGATCCCCATTGTTGCGGCTAGACTGACAATCACCGGCGTCAGCACCCCAATCAAGGCCGGTGCGACCGGGACAATCAGCATGATCACAAAAATCATCACCGCCACAAAAAAGACCCCACCCATGGTCGAAAGCGACAGCGACGTGGGCAAGACATGGGTGACAAACCACTCACTGACCCCATTAGCAACGATGGTGTTGGCAATACATAAGACCGTCCCGATCAGGAGATAGGAAGTCCAGCTGACGGCTTTCAGATATTGTTCCCAGGCGAGAATCTTGATCCCGGGCAGAAAGAACAAGGCACAACCAAAAAGCGATACCACGGCCACCTCAATAACCGGAAAAAAGGAGCTCATCATCCAGAACAGCATCATCGTCGCGGCGATGATGCTCACCGTCCCTTCCCGCTGACTCACCTTTTCGTGAACCGCAATCTGATCGAGATAGGCTTTTATTTCACTGGCATCAATTTCTGCCGGCGGATAGATTTTAGTCAGGATAATCCATGCCAGGGGGACCATCACCAAAACAATCGGAATTGCGCAGACCATCCATTGAATAAAGGTAATCTGAATTCCGGCAATACTTTGCAATAAACCAATTGTTAAAATATTAATGCCACTGCCGGCCGGTGTCATCAGGCCGCCCAGCATGACGGCAACCGGAATCCCCATCATCAGAGATTTCGCGGTTTGATGACGGTCGGTTTCATTTTTAAACAATTTCAGAAAGCTGGCTCCTACCTCCATGAAAACCACCACCGTTGGCACATCGGTTACAATCGACGAAACGACCGCGGCCGCGATCATGATTGCCAACACGCAGGTTTTAACATTGCGTCCAAAAGTTTTTAATAACCGATGCAGAACCCGTTGGACAATCGGAGTTGATGATACCGCCTCGGCCAGGCCAAACGATGCCAACACAAAAAATAAAATCGTATTGGTAAAACCGCCCAAGGCCGTGCCCAGGTTTTTGGTAACCCCCAGGGTCGGCAGCAACGCTAAACACAAAAAACAAATGACCCCAACTGGCAGGGCTTCTGTGATCAACATGATCAAAAAGAAGAACAGCAAGCCAATCGTGATCATCCCATTGTTGCTAAGACCTTCCGGGATCGGCAGAAAATAAAAAGTGATCAACACCGCAATACTGAAAACCATCCCGATAATCTGTTTTTTATTCATACATCCCCTCATCACTTGTGATTATTAATTAAAGGTGCTGCCCACCCTTTTTATGGAAAAGCAGCACCAGTCAACTGTATCTTGATTTCAGTAATTATTCAGCACTTACCTGTCGTTCATCAATTTCTTTCTGATAATTGGTAACCTTGTCCCGGGTCAATCGATAACCCACTGTTAACAGCACCGCGCCGACCAGGATACCAATCCCCGGGATAATGACAAACAACTGCACAATCCCGGTTTTTAATTCGGGAGTGGCTGTGGCCGGGTCCATTTTTGCCACAAAACCAACCGCCGCCAGAACTGCGGGAATAATAGCGCCTTTGATTAAATTAGCAATTTTTAATGGCAGATTCATTAATCCCATGATCCAACCCGATGCTTTCGATCCGGTTTTCCACTCACTGTAGATAACCGCATCACTATACATCGCTGAAATCAGGGCGTAAATGAAGCCCAGGAAGAATTGTGCACAAGAAAGGTATACCAGTACAATCATAATATCATTGACAAAGAACTGACTGATTAAGAGAAATACGCCCAGCGCATAGAATCCGAAAATACCTGCTGTCCGGGTGGTAAATTTGCTGGCTGCATACTTGCTCAGATAAGAACCGATCAGTGCCATGCCATTGGCAACAAGCAGATAAACCGAGAACATCGCGACATTGTTGGTTACATAGGTAAAGAAATAAGCCGCTGAACCTGCCATTACAAAGTTCACGATCCAACGGGTCAGATCGGCCAGCAAAAGCACCAGTAAATGGGGATTCTGCACCAGTGATTTGGCCATTTGCATAATCGATGTTTTTTCTTTCTTTTTCTTGTTTTGACTGGCTTCCTGCTGTGTTTCTTCGTAGCCATCCGTCATTTTGAAATGAATAAAGTAAGTGACCCAATAAACCAGCGCCATCGCCAGGGCAACCAGGGTGAATCCCAGCACCGGATTGCCGATGGCGGTACCAATGTATAAGACTGTAGCCAGACCAACCGCTGAGAAAGCCAGTTTGCCGCCATTGTTATAGGCACCTCGGGTAGCAGATAATTGCGCTCGGTCTTCGGGGGTACTGGAAATGGTTGGAATCAGGGCGACATTGGCAACATAAGAAAAATTCCAGAAGATATGTGCCACCAGGTAGGCGCCAATAATAATCACAACCGGAACCATCCCGGTCCCGATGGTGGTAAATTCCAGGGTATAAAAAAGTGTTACAATCGGTGGCATCACCAATAACCAGGAGCGGTAACGGCCCCATTTCATCGGCTTCATCCCATCGATGATGCCCCCGTAGAACGGTGATAAGATAACATCGATCATGCTGGTCGTGGTCATGATCAGGGCGGTTGTGGCTAAATCAAATTTAGCGACGTTGGTCAGGAAATAGGCCAGATAATACAGTTCCACATTTGCCATCAGGGTGAATCCAAAGTCACCAATCCCGTAAAATCGCTTGAGCGCATTACTTAACGGTTTTTTCATTTTTTTCTCCTTCAAATTTTTATTTTTCGGTTATTGCAAACTCCGGCCATTATTCGTTGCCGGGCCAATTGGCAATAACAGCTTGGAAACAGGTTAAGCAGTAACTAGTTCTTTGGCTTTAACGGCCGCACTGCCGGCATCCGGCGCATAGCCATCGGCCCCGATTTCGGCGGCATATTCCGGCGTCACCGGCGCCCCACCGACAATGACCTTCATGTCTGGCAAGGCAGCTTTAATGGTTTGAACGGCTTCTTTTAACGCTGGCATCGTCGTTGTCAGCAGACCAGAACAGGCCACAAGAACGACATGTTCATTTTCTTTAACTGCAGTGACAAAATTTTCGGCCGGGACATCAACGCCCAGATCCACCATATCAAAGCCGGCGCTTTCGATCATCATCGAAACCAGATTTTTACCAATATCGTGGAGGTCTCCGGCCACGGTTCCAATGATACAGGTTCCCATTGAGCTGGAGCCATCGCCGGCCATCAATGGTTTTAACACTTCCACCCCTTTGGACATGGCTTTGGCGGCAATCAGCATTTCCGGCACAAAAATTTCACCGGCTGAGAACTTATCCCCGACCACCCCCATCGAAGCGATCATCGCCTCGAGAATATCCGCGACTTTGTCGCCGGCATCCAGCGCTTCCTGAACAGCGGCAGCTACTTTTTTTGATTTACCGGTTTCGACTAAAACTTTTACATCTTCAATTTTTGACATTTTTTTCTCCTTTTTTTTCTGCTGTTGAAACAATTCCGTACTCATCTTATCGATGGCTTCCGAGGTAGCTTCGTAAACTCCCGGGAATGAGCTGATCGGTGCGCCCTGACTGAGATTGGGAATGAAGTAAAGCTTGCCGCATTCTTTACAAGCCTTTTCCACATGTTCCATGACGATTTCGGGGGTCCAGTCAGGAAAATCAATTTCACCGCTGTGAAGACCGCCCATAAATGAAATCTGTCCGCCGTATTCTTTGATCAGCTCGGGAATATTGTTGGTATTCATAACCCCCTGCCAGATATCGATGCCCATTTCAATCATG
>NZ_JBGSHG010000102.1:0-2145 GCF_041752335.1 Acetobacterium sp.
CAACCTCTTTTAATTTACGGATAATAAAATCCGGATCCCCATTTCTCTGGACCTGATCTTTTTGCAGATTGGTGATCAGCATGTTTTCGGCCGGCAATTGGGCATAAATCAAGGGCAGATAGCGCTCATCGGTTTCAAAAATATAATAGTCCGCCTTGAGTTTCCCCGACAAACTGGCTTCTTTGGCCAAAATCGTGGCAATTCCGCCCAATAAATTGGCGCCCTCCAGATTCGAGACAATCTTTTTTCCATTTTCTTTTAAAATATGGGTAACCAGGTTAGTTGTCGAGGATTTCCCGTTGGTTCCGGTAATGAAAATAACCTTCGAGTAATCAATGTTTTTAAAATGTTTTACAAAATCAGGGTCGATTGTCAAGGCTTTTTCGCCTGGCAGGTTGGTTCCCCGATCCTTACTGACAAGATTAATGGCAATCCCCATTAATTTTGCAAACCATAATGCAAGATAAAATTTCATTATTAATAACCTTTCTTTATTATTGTAGTTACCATTGCGATCGTACTGCGAGCTTTACAGCTCTTTATTCTTTAACTTTTCCCGGACCACGGTGATCATGCTTTTCCGTTTATTATGTTCTGCCTGATCCGTCGAATTATCCTGATTTCCACTTTCCAGGCTCTGATTCCAGCTCATCTGCGCCGCCCCAGCAACTACCGCTCCGACAAAGCAGGCAGTACTGAACATGCTGGCTAAACCGATCACCATCGCCACCAGTTCGCCGTAGATCATGCCATTAACGCGAACCGGGTGAATATCCCCATAACCAATGGTAGCAAAAGAGATCACCATATAATAGAGCATATCAAAGGCGTCCAGAGCGCGGTCTGAATTGCCCGCATAAAAATCAGGACTAATCTTAAAACAATTATAGACCATCAGATAGAGGATACTCATCTCACTAACAACCAGCACCAGCATACCTTTTAAGATACTGGCAGTTTCGTGATACTTTCGCCTTTTTGAAACCGAACTGCGAATGATACTGGGATTGGCAATGGCCCGGATCATCACCGAAAAACAGAGAATCAAGGCAAAGGAAAGACCGACCAAACCCAGTGGCAGGCTCGGCGGCGAAATAAAATTCGCAAACAGGACAAAGTAATGACCCAGCACTAGATAAAAGATCAGATCCACAAAACGTGAGACAACAATATCCTGAAACTGGTCAATCTTCATAAAAAGATGCTGAACCAGAAATACGATGATTATAAAAACGGCAAAGCTACCCAAAATTCCAATTAATTCACTGACTAAGATCCGATGATGGCTGGACACTACCACCAGCGAAATAAGCAGTAACACGCCGGTCACCATTAGAATCCCCTGATACTCATAATTGACAATCAATTTTACCAGAAAACGGCGGAACGGTTTAATCTTTTTTGTTTGATTCAGCTTTACTTCTTCAACAATGCGTTCTTTATTATAAAATAAAAATAGCTCAAACAAAAAAAGCAGCAGGATAAACAGATCATAAATCATGATAATAGCATTTCCATTGGCCAGGGTTTCGTATTTAGGGAATTCATTGACAAACGGATTCATAACAAAACTCCTTTATTGATCGCAGGATTCACTGCTCTGAATCAACTTTATTTTTTGCCGCTTTGACATTTTTTTAATAATAGCTTCCCGGCTAAGGGCTTCGGACCGGGTATTGAGAACTTCCCAATAAACCAGAGTAACCGGAAGCCGGCCTCGGGTATATTTTGCCCCGGTTCCCGAATTATGAACCTCAATCCGAGCTTCGACGTTGGTAGTCCATCCGGTATAAAGGGTATTATCACTACATTTTACGATATATACGTAAGCCTTGTCTATCATTTGTTTATCTTTCTTTCAGTTTCAATGAAAACACCAGGGTCGAATCAATCAGATTAACCGATCGATTGGCTTATTAACCAGATCCTCAACTGACATGGTCCTGTATGAAAAAAAGATCCCTAAAAGGGATCTTCATTGTTTTTTTTAGAACTTCCTAGAAATTGCTGTTTCTTGGTCTTCTAGTTTGTTTTCTTTTTGTTCGACATTCACGACATCTTTTTGGTTCATTGTCAAAACCTTTTTCCTGGTAGAATTCTTGTTCACCTACTGTAAATACAAATTCTTCGCCACAATCTTGACAA
>NZ_JBGSHG010000103.1:0-22836 GCF_041752335.1 Acetobacterium sp.
AATCAGGTTCGGCATTTCAATAACTTCTTTGATTTTAGAAAAGCTTTGGCGTGTTCTTAAACCATCTTTTTCAGGATGCAACATTACCATCCAATATCACCCCTCGCAAAAATACTCAGCAACGGACTACCCCTCACCGACGCGTGTTCGGCCTGTGGGTATCCCAAATTTGCCTGTTGTGTTTCGTCTCACCTTGTGTTATTATTAGACCGTAATCAATTTCATATTCACTGGCTCTGACATGTTTCCCCTTTGATCAGTTGTTCATGACCGAGTCGTAAACGCTTCGTTGATCGCCCAAAATTGACGACAAGGATGCATTCTAATCTTATTTTAAAAGATACCAATGCAATTTTATATGCTATCATAAAATTATTGTCTTGTCAATCCTATTTTGTAGTTTAAAAGCCTTCCCACTTAAGCGCGGGAAGGCTTTCTTTGTTTTTTTTATCAAATCACTGTTTTTGCTCTAATCTTTTTGCTCAGCAATATTTTTTCAAACGGTATCGTTTCTTTGTTTTCTTGCTCTGCTCTCTCAAAATGCTGCTTAAAAATTCCTGGGTTCTTTTTTCCCGGGGGTGAATAAAAATATCTTCTGGACTGCCTTCTTCCAGAATCGTTCCTGAGTCCATAAAGACAACCTTGTTAGCAACTTCCCGGGCAAAACTCATTTCGTGGGTCACTACCACCATGGTCATGTGCTCATTGGCCAGGCTCTGCATGACGCTTAATACCTCGCCGGTCAGTTCCGGATCCAGGGCCGAGGTAGGCTCGTCAAAAAGCAGAATATCGGGATTCATCATCAGCGCCCGGGCAATGGCCACCCGCTGTTTTTCGCCCCCGGACAAAGTCGAGGGCATCGCATCGATCCGTTCCAGCAAACCCACCTTGTTGAGATAGGCTTCGCAGCGCTGGTTCATGGCGCCCGATTCTTCTTTTTTAACCACCTTGGGGGCCAGTTCCAGATTCTGACGAACGGTGAGATGGGGGAACAGGTTGAAGTGCTGAAAAACCATCCCCATTTTCATGATAATCGCCCGGATCTCCGGCGGGCTGGGGTAAACACCATCTTGCAGCAGTGGTTTCCCTTCCATGATAATATCGCCACTGTCGGCCTTTTCCAAATCGATGAGGCAGCGTAGCAAGGTCGATTTTCCCGACCCGGATGATCCGATGATGGCCATCACATCCCCCTTATTGACCGTAAATGAGATATCCTTCAAGACATGATTATTGCCAAAACTTTTATTGAGTTGATTGACTTTTATAATTTCCATCGTTTTCCCCTAGAACTCGTATTTGGTTTCAAGCTTTTTAAATACCATCGTGATCACAAAGTTGATCAGCAGGTATAGCGCCGCCGCCACCAGAAAAGCAAAGGTATCCCCATCCCGATTAACGGCCGTTTTGGCATAATGCAGAATCTCAGCCACGCCGATCACTGTAACCAGCGCCGTGTCTTTGACCAGGGTAATCGTTTCATTGCTGATCGCCGGTAAACAGACCCGAATCATCTGGGGAATCACCACCCGGGTCATGGTTTCTAATCTTGTCAACCCTAAGACCTTGGCCGCTTCATACTGTCCTTTGTCAATGGCCAGCAAACCGCCCCGGAATATTTCAGCAAAGTAAGCCGCGTAGTTCATGCAAAAAGCAATACAGGCAGCCGTAAAGCGACCAAAAATGAGATAGTCTCCAACCACCGGCAACAGTGGCAGACCAAAATAGACAAACATGATCTGCAGCAGCAAGGGGGTTCCCCGAACCACATAAATGTAGCCCTGGGCCAATGATTTAACAGGCTTAATCCGGCTCCGGGCCATTAATGTAAACATGAAACCCAAGGGGATGGAACAGACAATGGTGACGGCAAAAACGCTGAGGGTGATAACCATCCCCTGCAGCATCGGTAAGGTGATATTCGATAAATAGATATAAAAATCTGACATATTAATCTCCTGAGGAACAAAATAATATTAATAGTAAACGTCATAAAAAAATCGGATAGAAACTATCCGATTTCTAAGAACTGATTGTTTGCTTTTTATTATGGTTTGTAAATGATATCTTCACCAAACCATTTAGTTGAAATGGTGGCTGCCGTTCCATCGGCAATCATCGCATCCAGGGCATCCTGAACCTGGGTCAATAATTCGGTATTTCCTTTTTTGATCCCAACGCCATATAATTCTGGGGATAAGCTTTCGCTTAACACAACAAATTCGGCTTTTTCAGAAGTAATATAGTAACGAGCGACGATGGAGTCAACAATAACAGCATCAATTCGGCCAATTCCGAGATCACTGAGGGCTGATACGTTTTCAGGATACTCGTTTAAGGCTGCTGCTTCCTTGCTAATGGGATCAGCGGTGAAAGCATCATAGGCTGAAGAACCTTTTTGAACCCCAATATTTTTTCCTGCTAAATCAGCTTTTGTTTTAATTGGCGAATCTTTTTTCACCACGATAACCTGATCATTTTCCAGGTAAGGAGTAGTGAAATCCATGGCTGCTTTTCGTTCATCGGTGATGGTTAAACCATTCCAGATCACATCAATGTTGCCGGAATCCAGTTCCAGTTCCTTGGTGTCCCAGTTGATCGGCTGCAGGACAACTTCCATGCCCATCCGTTTGCCAACTTCTTTGGCCAGATCCACATCAAAACCAACGATTTCATTTTTTTCATCTCTAAAACCCATTGGCGGGAAGGAATCATCCAAACCGACAATAAATGTCTTATCGTCATTATTGGCATTGTCTTCTGTTTTTGCAGTGTTGCTGCTGCACCCTGCAAATAAACCAGCAACCAGAACGACAGCCAGCATCAGGCCAAGTATACTTCTTTTTTTCATTCCTTTGTGTCCTCTTTTCCTAATATAATCTGAGGCTATTATACACTTTATCACTGTGCATTGCTAGTCCTTTACATCAAATTTTTATGATAATGCTACGACTCTTCAGATTACTATTTCAGCCAACCAGCGGATCTTTTTACCGCTTTATCCCAGAATCCGCATAATTCCTGACGTTTTTCTTCACTGATTTGCGGCTCGAAGCGTTTTTCGATTTTCCAGAATTTTCCAATTTCTTCAAAGCTATCCCAGTATCCCACTGCTAAACCCGCTGCATACACGGCTCCTAACGTGGTTGTTTCGGTGATCACCGGCCGCTCCACCGGAATCCCTAAAATGTCCGCCTGAAACTGAAGCAAAAAATCACTTTTAGCTCCGCCACCGTCGGCTCTTAGTTTGGTCAACTTAAAGCCGGACTTCTTTTCCATCACATTAAAGGCATCTTTAACCTGGAAAGCCATCGACTCCAGCGCCGCCCGGGCAATGTGTTGCTTGGTGGTTCCCCGAGATATCCCGATAATCGTTCCTCTGGCATAGGAATCATAATAGGGAGCACCCAATCCCACAAAGGCTGGCACGAAATAAACACCCAAACTGTCTTCAACTTGCAAGGCCAACTCCTCGGCCTCTTTAGCATCATTGATAATGCCAAGCCCATCCCGTAGCCATTGGATCACCGCACCGGAGACATCGGCCATCCCTTCCAGACCGTAATCCGTTCGGCCTTTGGCACTCCACAGCACCGGTGAAAAAATACCATCTGATGGGGGCACGTATTTGTCACCGGTATTCATCACCATGAAAGACCCGGTACCGTAGGTGTTTTTGGCCATCCCTTTTTCTAAACATCCCTGACCAAAGGCAGCGGACTGCTGATCGCCCAAAATCCCTGCTACCGGCACCGCTGCGCCAAAGAACACTTCGGGATCGGTCAAACCATAGACCTCACTGGAGGTTCGCAGTTCCGGCAAAATTTCCCGGGGAATATTCAATTCCTTTAAAATCCCCTCATCATAGTCCAGGGTTCTGGCATTTTGCAGCAGTGTCACGGAAGCATTGGAATAATCTGTCACATGGGCCCCACCGCCGGTGAGTTTCCAGACCAGCCAGGTATCAATGGTGCCATAAAGCAGTTCCCCATCATCCACGCCTTTTCTGACTTTAGGATCATTATCCAGCAGCCAGCGGATTTTCGTCGCAGCATCGTTGGGAACAATAATCATCCCGGTACGGTCCACAATCCCGACTCCATCTTTCGCCTCCAGGGCTTCACAAATATCGAGGGTGCGCCGATCCTGCCAGACAATCGCCCGACAAACCGGCTGGCTGGTTTTTTTATCCCAAAACACCGTAGTTTCCCGCTGATTGGTAATTCCGATGGCTTCAATTTCTGTGGCCTGGACGTTGCCGTTTTTTAAGGCTTCGGCTACCATTTTCAGGGTAACCTCCCATATTTCATTGGCATCATGTTCAACCCACCCGGACTGGGGAAAGTGCTGAGTAAATTCTGAATAAGCCTGCGCAATAATATTGACGGCTTTGTCGAAAATCATGACCTTTACGCCGGTTGTGCCTTCATCAATTCCTAAAATATACTTCATCTTTCTTCTCCGTTCTTTATTTTTGATAAACAATTTTTCCCTGATAAATGGTCATTGCGATCGTGATATCTTTGATAGTGTCCGACAAGACATCCAGCGGGTTCTGATCGAGCACGGTAATATCCCCAGCTTTACCCGGCGTCAAACTGCCTCTGATTTTTTCTTCTTTGGCTGTAAAAGCGCCATCGATGGTAAACAAGCGCAGGGCCTCCATGGGTGTAATCGCGTTTTGAAGATAAGGAGGATTCACCGCGGCATGAATTCCCAGGATGGGAGCGATGGGGGTGACATTGGAATCTGATCCGCCATTCACCACCAGACCAGCATCCAGAAATTCACGAAGGGGATAGGCCCGGTGATTTCGTTCCGCTCCCACCCGTTCTTCATAAACACTGTCAGGCCCGCCCCGCAGATAGGTAAAGGCTGGCTGGGTGGAAATCACCGCTCCCAGAGCGGCCGCCCGTTTTACATCCCGGTCATCCGGAAAGCCGAAGTGTTCAATCCGAAAACGATGATCACTCACTGGGAATTTATTTAAAGCCCGTTCGAGACAGTTTAATACCTGGTTGATGGCCCGTTGGCCGATGGCATGAAAACCGGTCTGCAGTCCTGCTTTATGAGCATTTTCGATATAGTGGGTGATCCATTCATCCGAATAATAAAGTTCCCCCACTGATTCATGCTCATCGGCATAGGGTTCCTTAAAAGCTGCGGTTCGCGAACCAATGGAGCCATCCAGAAGAATGTCAGTGCCAATGATTTTTAACCCCTTTTCGACCGCATCTTGCACCTTGGTACTGCACCAATGCAGCACCACATGCAACGGCAGATCTTCCATAATGTTTAAAAAAACCGGGATATCCTCATCCGAAGACAGATCGCCGCCTTCCATGGCATGAATCGTGGTGACCCCCATTTCCACCGCTGTTTGAGCGGTATGACGGATGGCCGTTTCCCGCTGCTCCCAGGTCATCTTATCAAAAAAATACTTTCTGGCATGACTGTTGGCCTGACTATGAAGTCGGCCTGAAAAAATTCCGGTTTCGTCCCGACCCTGACCTTCTTCATTTTCAGCAAATGCCATAATTTCCATGGCCATGGTATTGACCTGGGTATAGTGCAGTCCTCGATCCACCAGATAAACCGGCCGGTCTTTGAAATAGGCGTCCAGTTCTCTGGCTGTCGGTGGCCTTTTTTCAGCCAGCCGGGATTCATCCAACCCATAACCAAAGATCCACTCCCGGGCATTGTCGGTTTTTTCTTTTTCCAGGGTTTCCATCACGTCTTCAATCGATCGGCAATGATACAAATTAATCCCGATGGCGGACAGTCCGGTGCTCATCATATGGACATGACAATCGTGCAGTCCTGGCAAAAATGTTTTGCCATCCAGATCGATGATTACAGCCTGTTCCCGTTGGGCCAGTTTAATTATTTCCGGGGACTCTCCCATTTTTTGAATAATCCCATTTTTAATATAAATTCCCTGGCATGACGGATGATTCACATCCATTGTCACACCAATTCCGTTAATGAGGGCCAGTTTGTTTTCCATTGCTGCCTCCTTCCTCATTCTGAACACTATGTTTAATTTCAAAAGGCGGCATTAACGCCGCCCATTTTTCTTTATGCTAAGATCTTTTTCACTTCCGCTGCAACCGCTTTTCCCAAGGCCGCATGTCCATCTGCACCTAAATGAAGTCCATCCAGCTCACTGGCCTGGGCCACCGTGGCGGCATCAAAAAAGGCAACACCCCGACTTTCGGCCACACCCTGATAGAATTTCGCCATCTGAACCGATTTTTCCCGATTGCCGGCAAACATCACGTTAAAGATACCGTCTTCGATGGGGCCCAGCGGAGGCGGAGCAATAAATAAAACCTTAGGGCCGTTCGGTCCAAAAGCGCCGACCTGGGCCAGGGTTTTATCGAGAATCAGGCCAGCGCCGTTGGCAATATCCTGGGCCGTCACGGTATAACGGCATTTCAGATCATTGGTACCGATCATAATAATCACCAGATCCAGAGGGGCATGACTATCCAGCAAGGGGATAATATGCTGTTTGCCGCAGCGGTATTCTTCAATGGGGTCATCCCATACGGTCGTCCGTCCGTTCAGACCTTCGGGAATCACCTTGTAGTCATTTCCCAGTTCTTTCTGGAGTACTCCAGCCCAGCGAACCTCGTCCGGCCAGCGTTTAATCACTTCAACCAAATCATTGGATGGATCCCATCCCCAGGTGTTTGAATCACCAAAAATCATTACGTTTTTCATGAATTTTCCTCCATTTATATAATTATTTTTTGATACCTTTGTAAATTTTTCAGATCACCAGATTCCATAAATCCTGATTGCTGGTGGCCACTGAAGCCACACCAATCCCAATTGCTCCGGTAATCTGCTCTCTGGTTGTCATTAATCCCCCTAAGATGACCGGTATCCCAGCTTCACTTTTTATATCCCTGATGATCTGTGGGGGAATAGTACCCGGCATTAGAATAACCACATCCGGTTGATGTTCTTTGATACTTCCTAAACCAGTTCGGCAGGCATCCGAATCAATGACAAAGAATCCGAATGCCGCAATCATTCCAGCATCTTTGATATATTTCACACAGAGCGACTTCATGGTAATCACGCAGTCCACTCCGCAGTTTGCCATATACTGAATACCCATTTTATCCCGAGCTATTCCTTTAATTGAATCCTGATGCACCATCACCTTTTTTCCGGAACGATGAATATGTCTAACCAGTTGCGGCAGAGTATTCACATCTCCCAATTTCAACATGATCCAATCCGCCGCTGTTTCTTCCATGGCATAGAGCAATTCTTTGCGCTGATGCACTGATGGAATAACTGATTGGAATTTTAATTGTTCGCCAGCATTCTTAATTTGCAAAATAATTCCTTTCCGGGACAACAACTTTTTGATGTTCACACAAATTAACTGCCAAGCAGCCATTTTTACTACCTTTGGCATTTCACAATCCCCAGATAACAACGATATTATTTTCAAACATGAAAAAAGTCCGCATCATACTGAGGCAACTCCCGGAAATTCCGGTGTGACGCACCACAGTATCATACGGACATCTCTTAAACTCTTGCCCTGTTTTTATTCTATTGTAATGGTTTACTTTCTTATTTTATTATTTTTTTATCGCGCTGTCAAGGCTCGTCTCAAAATAATAAAATTATTACGGCATGCAGTTATAAAATATTTCCAGCATAGCGGCGCTGGATGCTGATCCCGGATCCCGATGGCCGATGGCCCGTTCGCCCAGACGCATCGCCCGGCCTTTTTTCGCAATGATGGGAATGGTTGAATCGGAGCCTTCCGCACCAACTTCCATCGCTTTTTTCATGGCGTCTTTTGGTGCCAAGCCCTCTTCTTCATAAGCTTTTTTTAACGCATCAACCGCTGGTCTCAGCGTATCGATCATGGTTTTATCACCAACCACGGCTTTTCCACGTTTTTCAATAATGGCCACTCCGGACTCCATCATTGCAATAAATTCATCAAAGGTCACTTCATCTTTTCCTTTGACCGGCAATCCGAATTTCATGAAAAAACCACCGTAAAGAGGACCGGCAGCCCCGCCAACCTTATCCAATAATGCAGTACCGGCATTTTTGAAAATCGTATTAATATCTTCGGATTTCCAGTCTTCCAGATTTTTATTCACTTCGCGAAAACCAATACTCAGGTTCATCCCATGATCCCCGTCGCCAATGGCTGAATCCAATTGAATAAAGTATTCCTTTTTCTCTTCTGCCAATACAACCAAATCCTCTATGACATCAATGAAATAATCTTTTGTTAAAATATATTCGCTCATTTTTCCCTCCAGACAATGGATTAATGGGCAGTCAGTTTCCTGACAGCCCATTTGATTTGTTATTAAGATTAGTTATTAGCATTTGTTATTAAGACTAATAGTAACTATGTAAAAAGTAATATGGCCGATAATTTAAACTTGGGTAAAATACGGAGCATCACAAGGATAATCCATTAATTCTTTCAGTTCATCATCCAGTTTAAGCAATGTAATTGACATGCCAGCCATATCCATTGAAGATGCCATGGTGCCAACAATTGATTTATAAATCGTGATCCCTTTGTCTTCAAGAATTTGAGCAACCCGGCGGAAACAAATATGCAGATCCTGAAGTGGTGTTGCTCCCAGACTGTTAACCATTACATAGACTTCGTCGCCTTCAACATAGGGAAGATCTGCCAGAATTGGTTCCATAATCTGATCGACTACCTTATCTGCTGCCTCAATTTTTCCACGTCTGACGCCAGGTTCGCCATGGAGCCCCATACCGATTTCCATATCGCCTTCTTCCATTTCAAAGATTGGACCGCCTTTTGATGGCAGGGTTGGCGACGACATCGCAACACCCATGGTGCGCATATTGGCATTACATTTTTGCGCCAGAGCCACGACTTCATCCAGATCTGCGCCCGTATCAGCCTTGGCACTGGTGGTCTTAAACATAAAGAACATCCCGGCAATACCACGTCGGTCTTCAATGTTTTCAGATGAAATAACGTCATCTGTTGTCAGTACTGTCTCTACCCGGATCCCCTCTTCTTCGTCTGCTTTTTCAGCGCCCATATCAAAGTTCATAACATCGCCGGCATAGTTTCCATACAGATAGATACAGCCTTTACCGGTGTCAACTGCTTTAACCGCAGCATAGCATGGATCTGGAGAGGGAGACGTATTGATGTTACCAATAACAGCTGCATCAACAAAACCTTTTCCAACGTAGCCTAAAAATAATGGTTCATGTCCTGAGCCGCCGCCGATAATTACACCGACTTTATCTTTTTCCTTTGCGGATTTACTTACAACAACTCTTCCCTGAGCTTCGCCTTCTTTGATTAATTCCACATAATCTTTGTGTGCCAGAACATAACCTTCCAACATTTCTTCAACTACATCATAGGGATCATTAATAAATCGTTTCATTTCATCCTCCTGAAAAAAATTTGTATACGTTTTCTATGAAGCAAGAACCATGCCAAATATGGAAGCCCTTAAACAGGCCATTCGGCAAGACTTCATCGCCAGATTCTGGGGAATTTTTTCCCGCTCGGGTATTATTTACCCATTTTTTGAAACTATCAACATATTTTTCTTAACGTTGCACCTTCTTTTGCGGTTGCAATAATCTGTTCCAGATCGTCGCAGATGGTGGCCTGAACAACACCGCCAACGACCCCTTCAACCAAAGGCGCGTCGACGATATGAACCTTATTCTGGATTTCATCATCCAGCATTTCAATCGCGGTTTCACTGCACAGCACCGCACTTCCCAGGTCAACAAAAATAAGAATATGATCGCATTTAGCCAATGATTCAATCGCCGCTTTGATTTTCAGCGTATTGGTACCAATCCGACCGCCATCTGCTCCTCCGGCCGCAAGCACTTCAACACTGCCGTCATTCATTTCCATGACAATATCTCGCAGCCCTTCTGCCAGTTTTTCACTATGTGACACAATAATAACACCTGTCATTTTTTTCCTCCTTTCTCCAGAATTTACCTATCCAATCGCTAAGTGGAAAAATTCTCGATCGGCACAGACTTATCCAACCAGAAGTTGTTTTGCATTTTTTCCATTTTGTCCTGAATATTTTACGGCATCCTGAGTCATAGTGACAGCAATTATCGTGCCAATTCTATTTCAATTGATATTTATCCACTTTTTTCGAAATCGTCTTATGATCCAAACCCAGTGCCTGACCGACTTTTCGATAACTTCCGTGTTTTTTTAAGGCCAATTCAATCAACCATCGCTCCATTTCCTCAAAGGTGGGGAGATTGTCCCCGTCTAATGAAAACGTCTTCTCTAAAAGGTCTTCCTTGCTGTCCTCATCACACAAATAGGCCGGCAGATCCTGAAGGGTAATCCACTCGGTATTTGACAGTGTCATGCCACCTTCAATCATATTCTCCAATTCCCGCACATTACCAGGAAAATGATACTGTTCAAGGGCTGTTAAAGCATCCTTCTTGATGGCACACTTGGGCAGATCATACTTTTTACTGATCTTTTCCGTGAAATATTCCACCAACAGCGGAATATCACCCTTTCGATGACGCAATGGTGGCAGCATTACCGTGATGACATTCAGCCGGTAATAAAGATCTCGCCGAAACGTTCCTTCTTTCATCATTTCTTCCAGGGGACTGTTGGTGGCGGCAATGACCCGAACATCGATTTTTATCGGTTTTACGCCGCCGATTCGTTCAATTTCCTGTTCCTGAAGAACCCGCAGCAGTTTGGCCTGCATGGCTTTATCCATGTCACCGATTTCATCCAGAAAAATAGTGCCGCCGCTGGCAATTTCAAACTTTCCTCTTTTTTCTTTATAGGCCCCGGTAAAGGCTCCCTTTTCATAACCAAACAGCTCACTCTCCAGCAGATTTGATGGAATCGCCGCACAGTTCATTCCCACAAAAGGTTTATTGCTCCTGGCACTGGCCTGATGAATGGCCCGGGCGACCATTTCTTTGCCGGTACCGCTTTCTCCCCGGATCAGCACCGCCGCGTCGGTCCGGGCCGCCTTTGATGCCACCGTCAAGCTTTCAATCAACGCCCCGCTCTTACCAACAATGCTGCTGAAGGATTGATTCAACCCCTCTTTTTTAGCCAGCTCTTCCTGGAGATACTGAGTTTTTTGAGACAGCAGTTCGATCCGATCGGCCAGCTTAGCGATCTCCGTCAGTTCTTTGGCAACAACCACATTGCCACTGAATTTTGATTCGATCATAATCGGCCTGGCATTCATAATAAACTCCCGGCCATCCCTGGTCGTAATGATCAGCTCTTCTTTTCCCAGAAAAAACAAATTACCGAATTTTTCTTCCGGAAACAAATCCTGTATTTTTCGCGTTAATACTTGAGTCCCTGCTTTCTTAAATATTTTAACAAAGGGATGATTGACATAGGTTACCTCCCGGTTGGCATTGATCATGCAGATGCCATCATCTACGGTTTCGAGAATATTATTGAGTTTTTCTTTCAACTCTTTAACGCTGTGGAGCTCCCATGATAATTCTTCAATCTGAGAAATATCCTGAAAAATCACCACCCCACCCATCACCACATCATCAATAATAATGGGACTCTTGTTTGTGATGACCCATTTTTTCCCAATTTTATGCTTCAAACCAAAATTTTCTCGCTTAGAATTCAGCAAATCATTCAAATTAAAGTTGGGAACCCATTCATCGCCTTTTTTTCCAATGATGTCTTTGGCCTTGACCCCGGTAATTTCTTCTGCCGCCCGGTTGAAAATATTGATAATCCCGTTGCTGTCCATGGCAATCAGACCGTTATTGATGCTTTCAAAGATCTTTTCACTGGCCAATGTGTTTTCCTGAAGAATGCTGTCGATGACTTCCGTTTCCGGTATTTCAAGGTCAACCGTTTGTCTTAAAAAAGAAGCCAGCTTGAAAACCGCCTCGTCACTCCCCGGATCCTGACTGTACACTTCAACCAGTTCACCATTCTTGACTTTCAGGGATACCAGCGGCAATACCGAGTTGCAGGGCACCCCATCCTTCGAATCAGCCCGTCTTAGAAATAATTGGCAGTCCCAGATTTTTTCAATTTTTTGTGACTGCCTGGCGACCATGGCCGCCACACGAGTGTGAAAACCATTTTTATTCTTAACAATAATCCGTTGCACTTTTTCCATAATCTCTCCTTGTTGGATTGATAGATAATGATATCATTTTAAAAAATCATTTTTACTTAATTTCTTCGTGGAGCAGATGAATATATTCTTTACAAACAATAAAACCTGTGCAATAATGATATCGTATCCATTACTTAAATACCTTAATTAAATTTATTTTTACACAATGAAAAATAAATAATCAAAATTAAATATCCAGGAGGATCATGCCATGAAAATTGCTGTTGACTGTGACGATGCCGCCATTGATTTTAAGAACGAGATTCTTAACCATTTGAAAAAAACCGGTTATGATATTACTGATTTGGAATATTCCGCAACCCATGATTGCGATTATCCGGAAATTGCCTTTAACCTGGCTGAAACCATTAAAAACAAAGAATATGATCGTGGCTTTATTTTTTGCGGAACCGGGCTGGGAGTTGCCATGATGGCCAACAAGGTGCCCGGGGTTTTTGCCGGCACCTGTCATGACGTCTTTTCGGCCGAGCGGCTGGCCAAAAGCAACGATGCCAATGTTTTGACCATGGGGGCCCGGGTGATCGGGGTGGAACTGGCCAAAATGATTGCGGAAGCCTGGTTAAAAAGCGAATTTCAGGGCGGCGGTTCAACCAAAAAGGTTGAAAAAATGCGGTCTCTGGAAAAAACGTATCTGAAGTAGGCCAACCATGAAAAAATTTTTACTGGGAACCAACTGGAAAATGAATAAAACCCTGGCTGAGGGAACCGACTATACCGTCAACGTGTCGGAAATTATTACGAAATATCCGCAGTTCGAGTTTTTTATCATTCCCCCCCATACCCACCTGTGGAAATTAAAAGAATTGCTTGATTCCAAAAAAAGCGCCCTGAAACTGGGAGCTCAAAATATGCATTATGAAGATGCCGGTCAGTTCACTGGTGAAATTTCGCCGGTGATGCTGGCCGAAATCGGCCTGGATATTGTCGAACTGGGCCACTGCGAACGGCGCCAGTATTTTAATGAAACCGACGAAACCGTCAACCTGAAAACCCTGGCCGCCCTGAAACACCAGCTGTTGCCGCTGATCTGTATTGGCGAAAAAATGAGTGACCGCAATTACGGCATTTCCAAAGAGATGCTGGCCAAACAGCTCAAGGTGGCTCTGAAAAATGTATCCGCCGATGAAATCGGCAAGTTCTGGATCGCCTACGAACCCATCTGGGCCATCGGCGTCAATGGGATTCCGGCCGAAACACCATATGTGGAAGAAATTCACGACTTTTTAAGAAGTGTTCTGATTGATCTTTACGGTCCGTCCGGAAAAGACGTGCCCCTGCTTTTTGGCGGCAGCGTCAACATCAATAATGCCAGCGAGTATGCCCAGCTTACCAACGTCGATGGCTTATTTATCGGCCGCAGTGCCTGGGAACCGGATCTATTTGAGGAGATTATGATTTTAGTTGGGGATGTCGTGAAATAACTACTTATGAATAACCGCCATCTCAAGAGATACCACATAAATGGTATCTCTTTTTTTCATGGTCTTCCCATCCTTTTCGCGATCAACTATCCTCTGATAAAATCACGACAATCTCCTGTTTTTCGCTCCTGATTATGGCTTTGTCATCAGTTCGGTCCAGACCGAAATCGAACCGGGCGCACAAAAGAAGGTGCCGATCCCCGCTTCATTGATCGTCACGGTTTCGTCCCGATGACCCAGAAAGTCCCGATAATCTTTGCCCGCGTGTTGGGTGCCGATATACATATCTTTATAACCGTCATCACTATTGGTTAATAAAACGGCCAGGCCCCCGGGATGGGCTTCGTCACCTTCCCGGGTCCAGCCGATACAGTTGGGATGATCGAGATAATCGTTTTGCTGGCCATGGGCAGCACGCATCCGCAACGATAAAAATTGATCAATTAATTCCTGTTTGCCGGGGATTGGATTTTCGCCGCCAATGCCGTAGTAGTCGCCATAAAAAATACAGGGCAAGCCGCCTTCGCGTAATAAGATCATGCCATAAGCCAGCGGCTTGAACCAGTCATCCACCCATGATTCCAGGGCTTGGGATGGTTGCGAATCATGATTATCGACAAAGGTTAGCGCATTGATGGGCTTTTTCTCCATCAAGGTATTTTGAAATATTTTACTCATGTCAAAACTGTTTCCGGCATGACTGGCCTCTGAGAATTTCATATGCAACGGCACATCGCACAAATCAACATTGCAGGCGGTTTCCTCAATATAATCATCCAAGGTGGCGTATTTCTGCTTCCAATATTCGCCCACCGCATAAAAATCATCACCCATTTTTTCGCGGATGTTCTTGATAAACTCATCAATAAATTGGCCTTCAATATGTTTAACCGCATCCAGCCGAAAACCATCGACGCCGGTTTCGTTGACATACCATTCACTCCAACGTTTTACCTCATCGCGCACATCCGGATGATTATAATCCACGTCGGCATACATCAGGTAATCATAATTGCCATATTCCGAGTCGACCTCGGCATTTTCGGCCCAGCCTTTAGCGGTGCCTTTAATCATATAAATCGCTTTTTTATCATTTTCATTGTTAAAATCGGTGCCGGAAAAATGGGTCCAATTCCATTGAAATTCGGAGTATCGGCCCTGTCGCCCGGGAAAAACAAATTTTGTCCAGCCTTCAATCTCATAGTCATCGGACACTTTTTTCTGACGATTATTGGGATCGACTTCGTAGGCCGGAAAGCGTTCGGTGGCATCGGCTCCGGCTTTATGATTTAAGACAACATCGGCAATGGCCAGGATGCCCTGATCATGCAAGGCCTTAATTGCGGCCAGATAGTCGGCTTTGGTTCCGTATTTGGTCCGGACCGCGCCTTTTTGATCAAATTCGCCCAGATCGTAGAGGTCGTAGACCCCATAACCCACGTCATTGGTGCCCGTTGCCTTGGTTGCCGGGGGCATCCACACTAAACTGATGCCGATTTCTTTTAAGTGCCCGGCATCCTCTTTCAGTCTTTGCCAATGGTTCCCGTCATCTGCTAGATACCATTCAAAATACTGCATCATTACGCCATTTTCACTCATTTAGTCACCCTCTCATTGTTATTCGTTGAACCTGCTAACGCCTAGCGAAACGGACAGAAAAAGACGGCACCCCCATCTTCTTTCTTAATATATATCCAATCTGATGTATTTTAAGCACCACAGCCCTCACTTTGTCACGACACAGTTCCGGCCTTTTTTTTTCGCTTCGTAAAGGGCTTTATCAGCCCGGTCAATAAAAGCTTCCGGCGACTCCCCCTGTTTATAGGTGGCCACGCCAAAACTGGCCGTCTGTCTGAGGCCTTGGGTAAACGGCGTCCGTTCCACAACAGCCCGTAACCGTTCCGCGGCATTTTTTGCCCCTTCCTCATCAATTAGTGGCATAATAACCAGAAATTCCTCACCACCCCAACGACTCAACACATCAACTTCTCTGATTTCCTGGGTCAGTATTTTTACCAGCTGAATCAGAACCGCATCGCCAACATTGTGACCATAGGTATCGTTAACCTTTTTAAAAAAATCGACGTCCAGCATAATAATGGCACATTCCAGACCATAACGATTACACCGAACCATTTCACTTTGCAAAAATTCATGACCTTTCAAGCGATTGTAGACCTGGGTGAGGTAATCCCGCTCAGCCAACCGTCTGGCCTCCTGGTTGGCCAGCTCCAGTTCCGCTGTGACCACCTTAATAAAATTAACGAGTTGGGAAATAATGCGATTGTTCTGGCGGTTAAAGGGATCGACCATGGTTGGTTCAGTGATCGGCTTTTCAAGGCCATTTTCAGACGCTTTGCGGGCCCCTGCGGCGGTGACCCCGCTGAAAAAATTAACCAGCCGGGAAAGCATCCGATTGTCCCGGCGGTTAAATGGTTTCGCTGTTATTGGTTCCGCCAGCCCTTTTTCAAGAACCGCTTCAGGCAGTTTGCCCGCCCCTTCTTTCATACTCACCGCCACCATGGTGGCATTAAGCAACATCACCGTTTCTTCATGGGAGTAAATCTCGCCATGGGTATAAAAACCGGCAGTCGGGGCAATGGTTTGAAACGCTTTGGTTTCCAGCTCCACCTCATTCTGAAGCAGAAATCGACGGCAGGTACAGGAGTAGATAAAAATCCCTTCCGGATTAAAGGCTTGCACCCGGTCCTGAATATCCCTGGCATTTTTAATGATCATGGCCGGATTGCCATAGCCAATCCGGGCCGATTCACCCTGTTTTATATCGGCAATAAATTTTATGGCACAATGATCCTTGACTTCAATCGGCGTTTTGGCATAGACAATCCCGTTTCTTTCGACCAGCAGGGGAAACTCCAGCACATTCAAAAAGAAGTCTTCATCATCTTGAATGTTCAGATAGCGATGATACACCTCAAAAGCCGGTTGATCATCAATTTTTTTTAACCACAAGCCGTCCGTTTCTGTCAGTGTCAGTTCTTTACTCAGGGGTTCCCAACCCAAATAAGTATGAACCACGATGTCAATGTCATCACCCATAAAAACCACCGCAACGACCCCGCTTGACGAGAATTGATGATTTAATGAGATTATTGGTTTCTGCTCGCCTTCGTAAACGCCGGCGCCGGCCCCAAAGACCGGATAGGTTCCCCTTCTGCCCGCGGAAAAACCTTTTAGAAAATTGGACGCATCCATTGAAGAAGAGGTTGCCAGCAGCAAAACCCCGGCAATCTTCTGGCATTTGCTTTCAATTTCTTCCGAAAAGCTTTTTCCCACAACGGCTTCGTCCTGGTTTTCGGTGTCAACTAAAAAACCCTGCACGGGGGTCTTTTCGAAAAAAACAAAGGAAATGACAGAGGTGTTCGTTAATAACCGGCCCTCGCCAATTTCCCCCATGGTACTGCTCCCGACAATCACCGCCAGCGGTGCAGTCACCCGAATCGCAGCTTCGATTTCTGTGAGCCATTGGGGATCACCCCGGGCTGAAAATATTTGTACGAACACAGACAAAGAACGCTTTGTCTGGTTTTTTATTTCTTCGGTTTGAAGCCATTTCTTCAGTGTTTCAATCTGATTGATCGAAAGAATTTTGCTAATCATTTTTAACCAGCCTCTTTTCTTGTTGATGTTAAGGGATGCTTTATCTTTTACTCAACTCTGGTCTTCTTCGTTGCTCTTTTTTTGTCAGCATGGCCTCTGTCTGATATACTTTAAATACCGCTATTATGCCCTTAATAACTGACGCGCGCAAAAATATTTAGTCTATCATATCAAAATACGTGATCGTTTGCAACGCCTCGGAAATCGGGTTTTTATGAATCCGTGACCGGTTCCGTCGCCGTTATGAGACTGGCGCCGGGACCGGCAGGGCGGCAGTCATCAGGCCAGGGCGTGCACAATACCTCTGGCCACTTGTGCTCCTCCTTGTGAACTCCTTTTAAAATGATTATTTTCGCTAACTTTTGTGAGGTATCGATCATAGCGCAATCAGTTGAGTCTGGCACCGAGTGCGTTGCCTCCTTTAAATCAGTTAACTTTTGAAAAAAGTGCAACGTATCTTGAAATTTGTTCTTCGAGACAGCTCAGGCTCATTATCCCCGCTTCCCGCAGGGTTTCCTTTTCCTGAATAAACAGGATAACTGCCGGTGCCGTAAAAACACTAAAACTTGCGGAAAGAGCAGGCGATTTTTGGATATCCACTTTAACCGCAGAAATGCTGGGATAGTTACCGAGCATCTGATCAATTTTGGGCAACAGATCACAACAGACACTGCAGGTATTGCTGCCAAAGTAAACCAACAACATGTCATTTTCCTTTTTTAAAGCATCGATTTCAGTAATTGAGTTAATTTTTTTCATCGCTTTCGCCCCTCGTCTATTAATTTTCCGGCAAACTATTTGATCTGCTCTAACTGGGTTTTTCTCCTTGTTTATGAATCCGATCGTTGATAACCGCGGTGTAGTGACGAAACCATGGAAACTCTTGAAACCATTGTAAATGCTGCAAAAAAACTGGCCAGCGAAATTTCTGTTATCGATTTTCATCACACCGCTGCATAAGAATAAAAATATACCGATTCGCCCTTCTGAATCAACAGGAGGGCGATTATTTTTGATCATTTCACACTTTTTACCAAGGATTTAATGAGTCCAGTGAGAAGAATCGTCTCCGATAAGTTAAGTGTGCCTGGCACCGGGGCCAAACGATCAGTCGGAAGCCAAGGACCGACGATCCGACAACGCTCAACGTAATGGATAAGTTAAGGTGACAGGGATCAAGTCCTGCTTCTACTCCTTTTCTTTTGAAACACCGAACTCACTAATAAGTGCAAAAATATAAGAAGAGTTCATCGAACTGCCTTTCGCTGCTTGGCGTGTAATATTTTTATTTTTCCAACGAAAAAAGAGCGGATACAATTCAGTAAATTCATTTTTGTTAATTGCTCGGCTTTGAGTTATTTCAGATGAAGGCCGATTCTGCCTGGCGCGACCGATAAGTATGTTATTGTTGTCGGACCAAACAGAAATCCATTTTCCCTTTTCCCCATTTTGTTTTACAAGTTGGATTTCACTTGGGGATTGACTAAGTGAGTAAATAATTTGTTGCCATAGCTTATCAGCTGCACCGTCTTCCTGTGGACTCACATTTGCTGGCAAACTATTTTTTACAGGTAGCATAGCCTTTTCTGTTTTGCTAAAGACTGCCTCGACAGCTGAACAATACTGTTTAATTTTTACATACTCATTTTCGGAAAGCGGCGTCCCGTTTAAACCCTCTTTCAGCCACATACCGCTTTGGGAAATTTCCGATTCCGGGCTTTGCCGCCCTCTCCATTCAGGACTCGCATAAAAATCAGGGGATGAATGGAGTGTTGCAATAATGCCTTCCTCCAATCGAAGGCGCTCCACGGTGGTGGCAACAGGAAAACACGCAAAGGAAAAATGTCTGCAGAAATAGCCACTAATTTGCCGCTCTAATTTTTTTTGAAAAATAGGGTCATAGCGATTGCCCATCTGCATCACAATATCCCGTTTGCTGGTGTTCATATTCCATGCCGATAAATAAGGGTGATTATTTTTATTCAGGATTGCCCTGCCAATATTTTTTCGAAAGATGCTGCCATCTTTATTCTCTCTCAAGAAATGGTCTTTCAGCCGCCCCTTTAGCCGACCGTCGCTTCTATGTGTTCCAACGCGAACGATTCTATCAAGGCTTTGATATTTTTCTCCATCTTCAAATATAATATAGATTCCGCTATTGAAGCGAATGTTTTCAATCATATTCCACCGATAACGCGGCATGGCATTGAAAAGTTCATGCAATCTACCGCACATCGTTCTTTGATTCGGGTAATCAACAACAAGTAAACTTTCCAACTTTGCTAGTCGCGCACCCATCGATAGACCTTGTAACGGGAGACTTATATTCGGTAAATGTGCTTGTAGCGGTGAATAATAATTTTTACCGGCAAGAATTACAAATTCCGTATTTGAAATATCGTGTCGAACACGAATTTGTTCCGTCACCCTTTGTCCCCAATTGGCTATTTCGTCCCTTGATTTATCATTGAGGGTATCATCATATGGCGCGATAACTTGATCCAAAGGCAAAAGTCCATATTTGGACGAAATCACATAAATCTCGTTTGAAATTGTCTGTGCATAGGCAAGCGACTTACGAAACAAATTGCTTGCATCATATAATAATCGAGCCTCGCAGGGAATGCTGCGTTTGGCCTTTGAACAGGATATTAAGACAACCTTTTTTATGTCCATATTTATTATTCTCCTTCCCATCCTTCTTCAGTTCGGCTTACTACAATCATTATGACCGCATAGATGGAATAGTCTCGCGCTATAGAAATTCTAACAATATGCCGATACTGGTCACATTAATGTCCATATCGGTCGATAAAACACTTTTTCGCTGGAGAGGATATCCCGATGCGGTTAAGCAGTTCCTTGAAGTAGTTACCGCCACCGGCATTTTTTAATAATTCATCATTCATGATAAAACCCTTGATGATGTATTCCTTCAGCTGTTGGGTAGCCCAAATCCGAAACATGGATTTCACCAACGCTTAAATTAAGTGTGCCTTTATGGATTTGTATTTAGGTTTTATTTATCCTAAAATTATAGTACAATGGAAAAAAGACCAGGAGGTGCTGATGATGCAAATCAATACCAAAAATTTAGTTTCAATTTCCGAAGCCAACCAGAATTTTTCGAAGGTTGCCCGACTTGTGGATGAAAACGGCGCTGCCATCATTTTAAAAAACAATACCCCCCGCTATGTCCTGATTGAATTCAGCCAGTTTCAGGAAGAAGCCACACTTGACGATGACGCCGTTGACGCCATTGCCAAACGAATTTTTAAAAAACATCAGGCCGCCTTTGATGAATTAGCCAAATGAAACTGTTGCCCCGTCAGCAGGTGTTGCGTCTTCACACCATGCTGATTAACGAAACCGGCGGCAGTGATGGCCTCCGGGATGAAGGGTTACTGGATTCTGCTCTTGATCACGTCTGACTTATTCCAAATAAGTTTATAAGTTGGTTTCTCGGGCACTGTCCCCTTCTATTTTAGCCAGGTAATTTAGTTAAGTGTGCCTGGCACCGGGCCATCTAAAAATGTCCTAGTTTCTTCATTCCTCTTCCAGAAACGCCTCGTTAAAACGCTCATATAAACTCATTATGCACCCCTCTTTTTTGTTAACGATATTAGAAAATCTCTGACTTAGCCAATTGATAATGTCTAGCTCTGCTTTTTCCAATGCCTTCAATAACTTGTTTTTCCTGTAATGAGACAAACACCCGCCTTACCTGGGCCGGAGATAACCCGGTTAATGAACTTGCCTCTTTATTGACTATTTTTTCATTTTTTATCAAATATTCGACGATTAGTTTTTCATTCGGGTTTAATTCGCTCATTATCCGCTCATATTCGCTCATTATCCGCTCATTATCCGCTCGTTTCCGCTCATCATTAAAATCATCACTCTTATCAACCGTTTGCTTTTTCATTACCACAAAGAAATTGGATTGATTTGAAAAAAATTCTACCCGGCTAAATTCCCTGACGATTTCAGTTGCCCATTTCCGAAATTGGACGGCCTTTTCAGAATTCACTTTATAACCAACCGCAATAATCGCCGATAAGTTATAATGCTTAGTATTGTAGTTTTTGCCATCTGATCCAGTTATTCGAAAATTTCGAATAACTGGATTTTCAATCAATTCATTATCAGCAAAAATCTTTTTTAAATGGTAATTAATTGTATGTGTTTCAACATCATACAGTACACCCATCATTTTTTGGGATAACCAAATATCTTCGTCGGCATAGATTGCATTGACATCACTTTCGCCGGTGGCAGAAATGAAGGTCAGATATTCAGCGGCTGAACTACGGATGATGTTATTCGTTTTGTCCATTTTGGCTCCTTTCTAATTTTTTGTCAATTCCTCGATCAATTCATAAACCGTTTGGCGACGGACACGGTGATAACTTTTGCGGACGATAAAGCGACCCCATGACTGAATTTACAATCAAAACTTCATATTCAAATTCATTATCAGGATACTTCACGCAGGGTATGGCACCGGGGCCGGATGGGGTAAAAGTTTACAACAGTGTCAGACTCCAACATCCACAAGGCTGAAGCACCTCACTAAACGAAACGCTAAGGGACGGTTCTTCTGGGGCTGCTGACATTATGCAGGGCAGGTGCACATTACCACCATCCCCTTGTGTTCCCCGGGCCCTCTTAAACCTTTGGTCTCGATAAGTGTGACTTTTTATAGAGCAATCAAATTTTTCTATCTTTTTGATCATTCCATTGTTATAATCATGATAACAGATTACTCTCGGAAAGGCTTTGGGGAAAAATGATGAAAGTAACCGATTTAAGGGATTGTGTCCTCAAACGAAAAATAAAATGGACGGCTCATGTCGCTCAACGTATTCAAGAGCGGGATATCAGCAAACATGATATTACCCATTGCATTGCCACTGGTGAGATTATTGAGGAGTATCCAGAGGATTACCCAAACCCCAGTTGCCTTGTCTTTGGTTCAACCATTAATGGAAGAGTTATCCACGTTGTTGTCGGATTCGATTTCGATTTTATCTTTATCATCACAGCTTATTACCCCAACATGAACAAATTTGAAGCTGACATGAAAACAAGAAAGGAGTCATAACCATGTGTTTTTACTGTAAAGGAAATTTATTTGATAGTATCACGACCCATGTTGTGAATTATAAAAACTGCCTGATCATTATTAAAAACGTCCCCTGCGAAGAATGTGAACAATGCGGCGAAACATATTTTAGTGACGAAACCATGGAAACCCTTGAAACCATTGTAAATGCTGCAAAAAAACTGGCCAGCGAAATTTCTGTTATCGATTTTCATCACACCGCTGCATAAGAATAAAAATATAACCGATTCGCCCTTCTGTATCAATAGGAGGGCGATTATTTTTGAGCGTTTCACACTTTTTACCAAGGATTTAATGAGACCAGTGAGAAGAATCGTCTCCGATAAGTTAAGTCAATAAGACCAGCTAATAAAAGTCAATAGTAAATTTCATATTTTTTAAAAATTAGGATGAATAAAAAATGGCATGGTAAACAAGCCATCAAAAAATCCGAACAATGGCCCAAAACAGCTAATCGAAATTTACAGGGTTAAGC
>NZ_JBGSHG010000104.1:0-13697 GCF_041752335.1 Acetobacterium sp.
ATATTTATGCGCCACTTTTTACGATGATCAGCAACATCGACTCGCTACTCAAGCTTCAAAACCCCCGTCGAAACCAGTACGCCCCCAAATAATTAACTAGCCACTATGCCGCATACTTTTTTGAATCCGTCGGTCAGAATCCCGCTCGGCGATGGCATGACGCTTATCATAAAGCTTCTTGCCTTTGGCCAGTGCCAGTTCCATTTTAACCCGACCATCCTTAAAGTAAAGGGTCAGTGGTACCAGAGTGTAGCCTTCCCGCTGCTTCAGCCCGATCAGTTTGCTAATCTGCTGTTTATGCAACAAGAGCTTACGGATGCGCAAGGGGTCTTTATTATAAATATTCCCCTGCTCATAAGGATCAATATGCATCTGATAAACGAAAATCTCACCATTGTAAACATCGGCAAAACTTTCCTTCAGGCTGACTTTTCCGCCGCGGATCGATTTCACTTCCGTTCCGGATAAAACCAGACCCACCTCATAGGTATCTTCAATGGTAAAATCATGACGTGCTTTTCGGTTTTTGGCCACAATCTTAATATTTTCTCCCATGTGCAACTCCTCTGTTATTAGCTAGTTTTTTATTATAGCATAGTTTTCTTAATTATTCAATAGGTTCAAAATCGATTTGTTTGGAACTCACATCGGCCTTGGCCACTTTAATTCTAATTTCCTGGCCCAGTCTGAATATTTTACCCCGATGTTCACCAATATGCTGGTGCAGTTCGGGATCATAGTTATAAAAGTCATCCTTTAAATCCTGAAGCCGTACCAGCCCTTCGATGGTATTAGGAAGTTCCACAAAAAAGCCGAAGGAAGTAACGCCACTGATCCGGCCGGTAAATTCCTCGCCAATATGACGGGTCATATATTCGGTCATCTTGAGCTTAGTGATTTCCCGCTCGATGTTTTCGGCCCGGCGCTCGGTTTCGGAGGCATGCTTGGCCACCGCTTCAATATTCGCCTCCAGATAATCCAGCGACTTTTTATTAATTTTTCCGGTCAGCGCCTTGGCCAGATAGCGGTGGACAAAGAGATCCGGGTAACGGCGGATCGGTGAGGTAAAATGTGTATAAAAGCTTGCCCCCAGTGCATAATGCCCCAGATTATGGCCTTCATAAACGGCCTGCTGCATCGTCCGCAGCATCAGCAAGGTGATTACCCGCTCTTCATTCTTGCCGGCGATGTCGGCTACCAGCTGCTGGAAATCCTGGCCGGATGGTACCTGATCATCGTTTTTCCCCAATTTAAAGCCATAGCGATTAATAAAGGTGCGGAAAGCCGCCAGCTTTTCGGGATGGGGTTCGGGATGGTTTCTAAAAATGAAGGGCGCATCCAGTTTGGAAACGTGCTCGGCAATGGTTTCATTGCAGGCCAGCATAAACTCTTCAATGATCCGATGGGAGATCAGCCGTTGGTCAATGATGATGTCCTCAGGAAAACCCTGGCTATCCAATAAGATCTTGGCTTCGGGAAAATCGAAATTGATAGCGCCCCGGTTTAACCGGCGTTTGACCCGCAAAATTTCATGAAGTTCCTCCATCAGCACCAGATCGCTACGAAACGGTTTGAGGTCAGCGGCCTTGTCGATCCGGTCTTCCAGTAAGGCATCGACTTTTTTATAAGTCATCCGAGCTTTGGAACAGATCACTGACTTAAAAATTTCATAATCCACTACCTGGCCCTTTTTATCGATTTCCATTTCACAACTGAAGGTCAGCCGGTCCTTGTTGGGCACGAGACTACAGACGTCATTAGAAAGCTTAAAAGGCAGCATCGGTACCACCCGATCGACCACATAGACGCTGGTACCCCGGTCCAGAGCGGACACGTCGATATCACAGCCCTGGCGGACATAATGACTGACATCAGCAATATGAACGCCCAACACGAAATTGCCATTTTTCTTCTTCCGGATCGACACCGCATCATCATAATCCTTGGCATCATCCCCATCAATAGTAAAGATCTGCTGATCTCGAAGATCCTTGCGTTTTCCCAGTTCGTCGGGGCTGATCCGATCGTTTAATTGATTGGTTTCCCGTTCCACTTCATGGGCGAAATCCATGGGAATATCATATTCTTTTAAGACTGAAAGAATATCGATACCCGGTTCATTTTCGTTGCCGAGAATTTCCAGAATTTCTCCTTCCGGATTCTTTCCTTTATCAAACCAGGAGACGATCTGAGTAACCACCTTATCGCCGTTAACAGCCTTCTTGCCATGCCGTTCGGGAATAAAAATATCCTTACAGAGCCGGTCATTATCCGGCACCACAAAGCCGAAGCCCTTTCCTTTTTCATAACGACCGATGATTTTTTTATGACCCCGGTCAATGATTTCCACCACTTCCCCTTCCGGTCTTTTTTCGCCGGGTTTGGATGTTAAGCGGACCCATACTGTATCCATATCAAGGGCGCCGTGGAGGTATTTTTCGGGAATAAAGACGTCTTCCGAAAAAATCGTATAGTCAGGAATGACAAAGCCGAAGCCCCGCTGGTTGCCGCGGAGGACCCCCACAATTTTAGGACAATCGTCGGTTTTCTGGTAACACCCGTTACAATCTTTTTCCACTCTGGCTTTGATTTCAAGCTCTTTGAGCACATGACTCAGCATCTGCCGGTCCTTCTTTTTTGACAGACCGATAAAGTCTGACAATTGATCAAAGGTCATATTCTTATATTTTTTGTCATTCATTAAACGTCTGACAATCCGTTTTAATTCTTTAGTTTTCATATTTTCTCCGATCATCAAGTTTTTTACGTAATTGGTCGATCACAATCATGACTTCGATGGGACTCATTTCGTCCATTTTCATCTCCCGGATCACGCCCAGGGCTGCCTCTTCTTCGGCGGTCATGGCCTTGGCGACATCGAAAAAGTTCAGTTGGGCACCTTTGCCATCAGATAAAACGGTAGGTTCCGCCACCAGCAACTCCTGCCGATAGGTGTCTTCGCCGGATTCCAGATGGCCCAGAATTTCCTGGGCCCGCCGGGTCACCCCGGCCGGAAAACCGGCTAGCTTGGCCACCTCAATCCCGTAACTCTGGTCGGCTGGTCCGGGAATGATTTTTCGCAAAAAGATCACCCCGTCCGGGGTATCTTTGAGCCGGATACTGAAATTTTTAATCCCCGGTTTCAGGGTCTCCAGTTCGGTCAATTCATGATAATGAGTAGCAAACAGGGTTTTGGCTCCGATACTGTCTTCGTTATGGAGATATTCCACCACCGCCCAGGCAATGCTGATGCCGTCAAAGGTGGAAGTACCTCGGCCGATTTCATCCAGAATCACCAGACTGCGACTGGTAGCATTTTTTAAAATATTGGCCACTTCGGTCATTTCTACCATAAAGGTACTCTGACCGCTGGCCAGATCGTCGCTGGCCCCGACCCGCGTAAAAATCCGGTCGACCACCCCAATGGCCGCGGCATCTGCCGGGACAAAGGAGCCGATCTGGGCCATCAGGGTAATGATCGCCACCTGCCGGATAAAGGTCGACTTACCGGCCATATTCGGCCCGGTGATGATCAGCATCCGCTGATCATCCTGATTGAGCAGACAATCGTTGCCAATAAAATGGTTGGTCCCAATCATATCCTCCACCACCGGATGACGGCCGTTTTCGATCAACATGGTGTTGTCCACAGTAATTTCCGGGCAGACGTAGCGATTCTGCAGGGCGACAGTAGCCAGCGCATAGATGGCGTCCAGTTCCGCCACTTCCCGGGCTTTCTGCTGGATTCTTGGGATTTCTTGAAGAAGGCCGTCGCGGATTTCCTGAAACACCTGGGTTTCACAACGGAGTAAGCCCTCCTGGGCACCGAGAATCTTGTTTTCCATTTCTTTCAGCTCCGGGGTAAAATAACGCTCGGCATTGGCCAGGGTCTGCTTGCGGATATAGTCTTCCGGGACCTGATCAAAATTACTTTTGGTTACTTCTATAAAATACCCAAAAATACGATTATATTTCACCTTCAAGTTTTTAATTCTGGTGCGTTCGCGTTCCCGGCATTCCAGATCGCGGATCCAGTCCTGACCCTTTTCAGCTGCTTCCCGGAATTCGTCGATTTCCTGATGATAGCCGGTTTTGATCACATGACCGTCTTTAAGGACAATCGGCGCCTGATCGTCGATGGACTTGTCAATCTGCTCCCAGACATCGGTGAGTAAATCATCAGGATCAAACAGACTGCGCAGTTTTTCCGAGCCGAGCAGTTGCACAAAATCCTGGATCAGCGGCAGCGCTCCCAGCGATTGTTTGAGCGCCAGTACATCCCGGGGGTTGATGGTCCCAAAGGCCAGCTTGCCGCAGAGCCGTTCGAGATCATAAACCTTAGTCATAATCGTTTTAAAAGCTGGCAAATGAGCGGCGTTGCTATAAAAAGCCGAGACGCCCCCTTGTCGTTCCAGGATACTATCATGATTTAATAGTGGCGCCTCCACCCATCGGCGCAGGGTTCGTCCGCCCATGGCGGTGATGGTTTTATCCAGCACCCCCAGCAGACTGCCCTTTTTATCCAGGGTTCTGAGGGTCTGAGTCAGCTCCAGATTACGCCGGGTCGATAAATCCAGGACCATATAATCCTTGCTGTTATAATAGCGGATCGTTTTAATATGGGTCAGGGCCCGTTTCTGGGTTTCATCCAGATAAAGCAGCAGCGCGCCGGCGGCGGCGATGGCATGATCCCGACGCTCCAGATCCAGGGCGCCGAGGGCAAAAACCTGAAACTGATCGGTGATCCGTTTACTGCCGTTTTTAACCGAAAAATATTTTTCCGGGTAAAGACTAGCCAGAATCCCAAAACTGTTTTCGATCATCGTCAGGGCCTGGCTATCTTTAAACAGCGCCGGATTAAGAATCACCTCGGCCGGCAACAACCGCCCGATTTCATCGGACAGCTGGGACAGCCACTGTTCCGGGGTCTTGGCCGCGATCTGGGTGACATAAAAATCCCCGGTGGAGACGTCCAGACTGGCCAAGCCCAGGGTATTGTTTTCCAGAAAGAGCGCCATCAGGTAATTGTTTTTTTTGGATTCCAGTAATTTTCCTTCGGAAATGGTGCCCGGAGAAATAACCCGAATAATTTCCCGACGGACAATCCCCTTGGCTTCCTTAGGGTCTTCGACCTGCTCGCAGATGGCGACCTTGTAGCCTTTTTCGACCAGGCGGGTGATATAATTCTGCGCCGCATGATGAGGTACCCCACACATCGGTGCCCGTTCTTCCAGCCCGCAATCCCGGCCGGTCAGGGCAATTTCCAGCTCCCGGGAAGCCGTCAGGGCATCATCAAAAAACATTTCATAGAAATCACCCAGACGAAAGAAAAGGAGGGCATCAGGTACCTCCTCATGAATTTGCAGGTATTGGGTCATCATCGGAGTGAGCTGCGCCATCGGGGTCCTCCTGTGCTATTTTTTCGCCATCCAGACTAAAGGTTTTAGCGGCGGTGATCTTGACCATCACCTGTTTGCCGATATCTGCCGGCTCGCCGGGAAAATTGACCAGCTTGCTGGTTCGGGTTCGGCCGGCCATCCGCTCAGGATTGTTGCGGCTGGTTTCTTCCACCAGCACTTCCACTACCTGATCTAGATAGGTTTGATTAATATCATGGCTGATTTGATGCAGCACTTCCAGACAACGGTTGATCCGGTCGTGTTTGACCTCATCGGCAATTTGGTCTGCCATGGTGGCTGCCGGGGTGCCGGTGCGGATCGAATATAAAAAGGTAAAGGCTGAATCAAACTGGCATAGTTCGATGACTTTGAGGGTTTCCCGAAAGTCTGCTTCTGTTTCGCCGGGAAAGCCCACAATCAGATCGGTGGTGATGGCCACGCCGGGGATTTTTTCCCGCACTGCCCTGACCCGATCAAGAATATCATCCTGAGTGTATTTCCGGTTCATCGCTTTTAAAACCCGGGTGCTGCCGGATTGGATCGGCAGATGAATATAGTTACAGACTTTATCACAGGCAGCAATAGCATCGATAACCGCATCAGTGAGATCTTTGGGATGGGAGGTCATAAAGCGAATCCGCTTGAGGTTTTCAATGGTATTAAGCTGTCGCAGCAGACTGGCAAAATTAACCGTATCGTCAAGGTCATTACCATAGGAATTGACGTTTTGGCCTAACAGCGTCACCTCGACACAGCCATCGGCCACCAGCGCTTTAACCTCGGCAAAAATCTTTTCCGGCTGGCGGCTGACTTCCCGGCCCCGGGTGTAGGGCACAATACAGTAGGTGCAGAAATTATTGCAGCCATTCATAATCGTCACAAAGCCCTTAAACGGATATTTGCGATCCACCGGCAGATCTTCCACAATGGTATCTGAATCCTCCCAGACTTCCACGAGCCGTTTGCCATTAACCAGATAGTTATTAAGCATTTGCGGCAACTGATGGAAATTGTGGGTGCCGAAAACCAGATCCACCTGCGGATATTTGGAGACAATCTGATTGACAATTTCCGGCTGCTGCATCATACAGCCACAGACGGCCAGAATTAAATCAGGATTTGATTTCTTAACGGTTTTAAAAGCACCGATATTTCCAAAAACCCGCTCATCGGCGTTTTCTCGGACGCTGCAGGTATTGAGAATCACCAGGCCGGCTTTATTAACGTCGGGTTCTTCCACGAAACCCAGGGCTTTTAACATCCCGGATATTTTTTCCGAATCGTTTTCGTTCATCTGACATCCGAAGGTTTTTACTTGGTAACTTTTGATAATCTTTGGTTTACTATGTTTTGTTTTTTTACTCATGCTATTTTATTTCTCCTAAGATTTGAATATCGATAATATTTATTCGAATTGATTGCTTTTATCGCCAGATTATCACAAAATTCGTCTGTAATAGGCTTTTCTAATCATACATTTAAATCATCCTCGTTAGGGACATAGTGATTGTGATCAACGGTAATGACAGCATGATAGGCCGGATTTATTTTATGAATTTCGTTGGCTATCATGATAATCAATTCCTCGTCGCTCCACTCCACATCAAAGGGCACCACCACATCAAAAATCAGATTGGAGTGGTCAAACCCCCAGACTACCCGAAAATCGTGGATGTGAATGTCCGGAGAAAGTATGGCAATGGTCTGTTCCACCTGTTCTTTTAAGGCGTTAGTTTTATCATCGCTGGTAATCACCGGATCGAGATGAATGATCAGATGAATGTTCATATCCTTTATAAAGTCCCGTTCGATTTTATCAATGACGCTGTGGCTAATCATACAGTCCAGTTCTGCCGGCACCTCGCAGTGAACCGAGGCATAGGTTTTAGTTACCCCGTAACTATGAACCATCAGATCATGAAGCCCGATGATATGTTCATATCCGAGGATTTTTTTATAGATCTGATCCACCAGTTCGTTCGATGGGGCAGCTCCCAGCAAAGGGCTAATCGTTTCGCGCACCAGATTAATGCCGCTGATAATAATAAACACCGCCACCACTAGGCCCATATAACCATCCAGATTAAAGCTGGTCAAATAGGTAACAATAGTGGCCACCAGCACTGAAGCGGTTGCCAGGATATCATTGCGGCTGTCGATGGCAGTGGCCATCAATGTCATTGAATCAATGGCTTTGCCGATTTTTCGATAAAACAGAAACTGCCAGAATTTGATAAGAATCGCAATCACCAGGACAATCACCGAAATGATGCTAAACTGCGGCATTTCCGGATAAAGTATTTTTTCAAACGCACTCTGAATCAACTGTAATCCCAGAAAAAGGATAATAAATGAAACAGCTAGACCGGAAATATATTCCATTCGCTGGTGACCATAGGGATGATCGGCATCCGCCGGTTTGCCGGATAATTTAAAGCCCAATAGGGTAATCAGGGACGAACCGGAATCAGATAGATTGTTGACCGCATCGGCGGTGATGGCAATACTGTTAAATACCAGTCCCACGGTTATTTTGATGATGAAAAGCAGCAGATTGGAAGCAATCCCCATCATACTGGCGAGTTTTCCGTAGTTTTCCCGAACTCTGGAATTACCGGTATTTTTATAATTTTTAATCATTTTTCTAATTAGTATATTTGTCACAAGCCAGTCCCTTTCTGAATTAATTTTATTCACACACGACAAAAGTGTCATCAGCTTTGCGATTGGTTCCCCATACTCCGATCTGTTTGCAGACCAACCCAGGAATTCGCTGGCGTAAACATATCTTTGAAATTATTATAACCGATAATCATCAAATCACAAAACAAAGAGAAAAAAATCCCGGTCATTCCGGGATTTTCTTCTTTAATCGCTTATTTTAAAACATATTTTAAGGATTCAATGATGCTATGGGCAGTCAGGGTACTTTGGCCATAGTGCTCGGCATAATAGTCCCCGGCCTTGCCGTGATAAAACACCCCGGCCCGAGCTGCTTCAAACAAGTCCACGTTTTGTCCGGCAATGCCAGCGATCATCCCGGCCAGCACATCGCCGCTGCCGCCGGTGGCCATCCCCGGATTGCCGGTGGAATTAAACCAGATTTCGCCATTGGTTCCAAAAACCATGGTTCGATAGCCTTTTAAAACCACTACCACCTGATATTCCGTAGCGAATTTCTGACCATACCCAATGGGATCTTTCAAAATATCTTCCCGGGGCACATCAATAAGTTGAGAAAACTCGGCAAAATGCGGGGTGATCACCACGGGAGTTTTCGATTCTTTTAAGGTGTCTACCACCATCGCCAGATGATGGATGCCATCGGCGTCTATCACCACTGGCAGGCTGCCTTCCAGCAAATGCTCCAGAATAAAGCTGTAATTCTTGGCCCGGCCAATTCCCGGTCCGATCAAGATTACCTTTTTGCGATCGTGTTTGATGTCATCTGATGTGATATTACAGTCATAGGTTTTAACCAGAGACTCTGCGGGTGCCCGGGCTACAATCGGAATATAAATATCCTGGGGCACGTAGCAGGTCACCAGACCGCCGCCGCTTTTTAAGGCTCCTTCAATGGATAGGATGCCGGCACCACTCATGCCCTTGGACCCGGCAATGACGACCACTGAGCCATAATCATATTTGTGGGTATTCTTTTTTCGTTTGCGGGGGAATTTGAGATCACTTTCCTGGGTATAGTGTTTTTCATTGGGAATACTGGTCTCATCAATCCCGATATCAACGAGGATGGTGTCACCAGTATAATCAGGACCGTCGTTTAACAGACAGCCAGTTTTGTAATTTTGAATCACAATCGTCTTATCGGCAAAAATTGCATTGCCAATGGTGAGTCCAATATCACCCCGCAAGCCCGATGGGATATCGATGGCTATTTTTTCTTTGTCAAAATCATTAACCATATCAAAGATGTGCTTGTAAATCTCCGCAATTTCTTTATCCACCAGACCAGTACCAAAAATCGCGTCGATAACATGAGTAGCCCGCTTCATAATCAGACTAAGATCCTCTAAATCGGTCTCTTTTTGAAGCGTCCGGATGGGAATGTTTTTATCTGCAAGCTGTTTTAGACTGATCCGATTCTCCTCAGATAGTTTAGCTTCTTCTTCGGTTAAAAAGAGATGCACAACATAGCCTTCTTCAATCAATAACCGGCCGATAACCAGACCATCTCCACCATTGTTACCCGGTCCGCAAATGATGATAATCTGGGCATCTTCATCAAGATCTTCCTTGATGATCTCAGTACAGGCATGACCGGCCCGTTCCATCAGTTCAATTCTGGGGGTGCCGGCGGCTACGGCATGGCGATCCATAACTGCCATTTCTTTTGGTGTGACAACTTTCATTTCTTTCCTCTTTTCCCATCTATGAAAATAATCTAATGATTTCTTGTCATTATATCAAATAGAAAACTTTTGTAAACCATAAGACTAAAAAAGCCGCCAAGATCGACGGCTTTTTTTGTTAGTATTTAATTTTATCTTAATGTATCCAGAGCTTTGATGGTTTTGGCATCGATTTTTCCAGTTTCAGTGAGGCCGTTGGCTTTTTGGAAGGCTTTTACTGCCGCTTCGGTGGCATCATCAAAGGTTCCGGTTGCTGCTTCAGATGCCAGATATTTTTGGGCGACTAAAATTTGCTGATAGGTTTGCAGCACCTTACCGCTATCACCTTTTTCAAATTTAATATCTTCGGCTACCAGTGAAATAATGGTGGAACGATCCAGTTTTCCGGTTTGCTCCAGACCTTTCATGGCCTGATAGGTTTTAATAGCCGTTTGCACCTCTTCGGTTAATTGATTGGAGGGCGGACTGATCAAAAATCCCAGTGAATACAAAATCTGCTGATACTCCAGGATTTCATCATTGGTATCGCCAATGGCATATTCGGTAATCACTATGGTTGTTCCATCGTCGGTTTTGATTTCACTTGTTTTCTGCTCTTCGTCCGCTTTATCGGCATTGACCGTCAGGTTTGCTGGCTCGATGCCAACGGCAATGGAAAAAACATCAGCTATTCCGTGTTCCTCCATCGAAAGTTGATCAGCAGCCGAGTAGACATCTTCGATCACAAAGGACGAAGTTAAAAAAATAAGAAAAAGAGTGAAAACAATATAAAGAATCACATCTTTAAACCGTTTAAAGGGGCCTTGTTTATTCATCATCCTCACCTGTCCAGTTATGCCAAACTGCCTGAACATCTTCATTGTCATCAAACATGTCGATCATTTTCAACATTTTCTTGATTTCGGTGGCATCTGTCAGTTCAACTTCAGTGGCCGGGATCATCGCGATTTCGGCCGAGGCCAGTTCGTAACCTTCCTGCTTAAGGACATCACAGACAGGTCCAAAATCCACCGGTTCGGTGCTGATTTCGTAGCCTTCATCGGCGGTTTCAACATCTTCTGCGCCGGCATCCAGGGCTAGCATCATCAGCGCTTCTTCATCAAGATCATCGGTTTTTTCGATCATAATCTGACCTTTTTTGGTAAACAGGAATCCCACACAACCACTGGTGCCAAGATTTCCACCATTTTTATCTAAGGCGTGGCGAACGTCTCCAGCGGTCCGGTTTTTATTATCGGTCAGGGTTTCAATAATCACCGCCACCCCGCCTGGTCCGTATCCTTCATAGGTAATTTCTTCATAAATGCTGCCCTGTAGTTCGCCGGCGCCTTTTTTGACGGCCCGGTCAATGTTTTCATTGGGCATGTTGGCAGCCTTCGCTTTGACAATGGCTTCTTTCAATTTTGCATTCATTTCCGGATCACTGCCACCCTCCCGGGATGCAACCGCAATATATTTTGCTAACTTGGTAAAGATTTGACCGCGTTTCGCATCTGCTTTTCCTTTTTTGTGTTTAATAGTCGACCATTTTGAATGTCCAGACATCGACAACCTCCTTGATTTTTATATCATTTACAATTTGCTATTATAACATATTGTTCTTTTTTCACAAACATGTTTTTTATTTCTTAAACCTCTGCCTCAATCTTGTTCACTTCAGATTCCAGTTCTTTTCGCAACAAGATCAGCTGGATAATATCTTCCTGGGCAAAAAGGTCGTCAAAGATTTTTTCATAATGGGATGCTTTATCGCCGTGATTCAGCTTGTACAAATACCCGATATTATCGAGAATGCTGGTGACCAAACTGGATTTAAGACCAAACAGCCGCTGGGCACTTTGTATCTCTTCCCGGATCGATGACATTTCCCGGTCCACATCGTTGACCGCATTGGCGGCATTAATCAGTCTTTTTTTGATGGCTTCGGGAATGTTCTCCTTATACTTATAATTTAAGGAATGCTCAATAATAGACCAGAAATTCATGGCCAGGGTACGAATCTGAATTTCCACTAAAATCGACTGATTTCCGGACACGCAAAAAACCGGGTAGCGGATAATCAGATGATAACTCTTATACCCACTGGGTTTGGCTTCACTGAGATAATCCTTTACCTTGACGACTTCCATATCACAATTGGTTCGCTTCCGAATCAGCTCCACAACCTCATAAATATCATCCTCAAACTGGCACATAATCCGAATCCCGGCGATATCCTGGATGGTTTCTTCCAGGGATTCAATATCAACGCCATAATTATGTATTTTTTCCAGAATGCTGGCCACGCTCTTGACCCGGCCGTAAACGGATTCTATGGGTGAGTATTCACCGATTTTTTCGTACTGTTCTTTTAAGCTTGTAAATTTTAAAACAATCTCATCCACTGCCTGATGATAAGGGATGAGAAATTCCTGCCAATATTTTGTTCCCAAGGACTTTACCTCTTATTATTCATCCCAGAAAATTTTCTTCCCTGGTAATTATTTTCCTGCGTCATTTGAGCCTCAAGCTCATCTTTAATTTTCCACCAGCTGATATTCCAGTTGGTTATCACCGAATCTTCTTTTGGCGCCCGGCCAATCAGCCGTTGGACCACAATCTTTGGATCTAAATGCTCCAGAAATAAGATAGCTCGGGTGATATAATCATCCTTTGTCAAAAGCGTCACTTTTTTTTGCTCATACCATTTTTTTAAAACGGTATTTTTTTCGATATATAAACTATGACATTTTACAAAATCCGTTTTCTTGCGGGAAAGAATCTCCGCTCCATTGACTACGTCTTCTTCCCGGTCCCAGGGCAAATCCAGGATCATATGCGTGCAGCTTAACAGACCAGCTGCTTTGATCCGGTCGATGGCCTGTTCATAATCAGCCAGGGTATGTCCCCGATTAATGATTCTTAAGGTTTCTTCATTGACACTTTGCAACCCCAGTTCAATGGTCACTTCGATGGATTGTTCTTTTTTTACCGTCTCCAGAAATTTAAGCTGTTCATCGGTGATACAATCCGGGCGGGTCGAAACCGAAATCTCCACCACATCCGGGCGGATCGATTCCAGAATCCATTTCCGAAAATCAGAGAATTCACAGTAGGTGTTTGAAAAGCTCTGAAAATACGGGATAAACTTTTTTGCGTGATATCGTTTTCCAATATAGGCAATATTTCTCTCGACCTGCTCCCTGACGGATAGCTGATCGGATAGGGTTTCATTGCCGCCGCCTTTTGCTCCACAGTAAACACAGCCCCTGGTTCCTTTGGTGCCATCACGATTGGGACAGGTCACCGGAATATTTACGGGAATTTTATATACTTTTTCCCCGTAACGTTCCTTAAGCCAAACCGAATAAATATTATACAGCTTTTCTGTCATTAGTTTTTAAATTTCCTTAATAAGATTAAACAGACGAACCTTTTTTGTACTAATCAGGTTCGTCTGAAATTTTTTATATTAATTTTGCGACACATTCCGGCAGTTCTTCTTTTTCACAGCTTAAACTGAGAACGAATTTAATATCATGTTTTTCGTTAATCCTTTGAATCTTTTCAACGATTTCACAAATGTCCGCTGGCGTCTGATAATCAATCAGTCTCAATGTATTATCAATAAAAACGATTTTTACATCATAATTCTCTGCTATAACCCCGCTGATAAAGCCAAATAGTTGATCTGATCCGACGATGCTAAACTCCTCCAGGTTTGTGAATCTGATTTTAGTATCTACTTTTACTCGATATTTGTCTCTGTCGTTAAGAAAAATGATATCCCCTTCGCAGGTCTCCAGTGCAGTGTTTGCCATGTCAATCATTTTTTTTGTTTTGCCGCTTCCTTTTGAACCGTATACAAATTCAATCATTTTAGACACCTCATTTCATATTGATAAGTTCATTATAAGGGTAAGTATCAATAATTTCAATCATTTTTAAA
>NZ_JBGSHG010000105.1:0-38156 GCF_041752335.1 Acetobacterium sp.
AGGCTGGCATTCTAACCAACTGAACTACCAGGCCGCATGTATAAAAAATGGTGGTCGCAACAGGGCTCGAACCTGTGACCCCCTGCTTGTAAGGCAGGTGCTCTCCCAGCTGAGCTATGCGACCATCAGTTGAGATACAAGTGTTATTATACGGCTGCAAAAACTAATTGTCAACTATTTTATTGATTTTTTTAAATTTTTATCTTTTTTCGGCAATGACCTGAATCCGCTCGCCTTCGTTACTGCCTTGCAGGAATGTTCCGAAATCATAATACTTCATATTCTTAAAACCAATAGTGGTCAGACATCGATGAATGTCTTCGATGGTATAGAAATACTGAACCTGGGTCTCCTCATGACGATTATAGGTGCCATTCTTGTTTTTCTCGAAAAATGTCAGATTAAAATGCATGGCGTTTTTTGCAAAATCAGGTTCGTTTTCCCAAACACAGAATATATCATCCAGATCATAAACATAGGTATTATCCATAATCGTTTTTTTGTATTTAGTCACCGTGTTAACATCAAAAAGCAGAATCCCTTCGCTTTCCAGACATTCAAAGCTGCTCAGAAAAAAACTTTGTAAGGCTTCCAGATCAGGCAAATAATTCACACTGTCGCAACAGGAAATAACGGCGTCAAAGGTTTGATTGATTTGGAAATTACTCATATCACCCAAATAGAACTGAATATTTTTGAGTCCCATCCGATCTGCTTTCTCATCTGCTACAGTCAGCATTGCTTCGGATAAATCCACTGCCGTCATACTCAGTCCCTTTTGAGCCAGATTACAGGTAATATTCCCTGTTCCGCAGCCAAATTCTAAAACAGTTTTGACATCCCGCTTGCTATTAAAAAATAAACGCTGTACATAATCGGACCATTTCGAATAATCTATTTCTTTCATCAGTTCATCATAAACCTGTGCAAATTCTTCGTACATAATTAGCTCTCCTGTTTTAATATTTTTTTGAATAGTCGATAAATTTAAGTGACGCTTCCAGCCCCTTTAACAAGACCGTCTCGTCAAAGTTAAAATCTGAGGTATGGAGGTTTTTATTGAATCCTTTTTCGTCATTGCCAGTTCCCAACCCAATATATAAACCCGGAACTTCTAGCTGAAAATAGGAAAAATCCTCGGACAGCATGACTTTTCGAAACCTGACCCTTTTTTCCAGCGGAATCAATTCTTTAAAAATCTCAAAAAGTTTTTCATCATTGACGACGGGCGGATACATTTCGACAAATTTCAGTTCAATGTTACAGCCATGGGTTAGTTCTACCCCTTTGACGACTTCCCCAATCCGACGATGCAGCTTCTCATGACTTTTATCGCTAAATGAACGGATAGTCCCCCCAAGCTTGACCTCATCGGCCACAACATTCACCCGGGTTCCACCGTTGAGCAATCCAATCGAGATAACCACACTCTCCATCGGATTGGTATTTCGACTGACAATACTCTGAAGACAGGTGATTAGGGAAGCACTGGCGACGATGGCATCCATTGACCGCTGCGGTTCAGCAGCATGCCCGCTGACACCATGTACGGTGATGAAAAACTCGCTGTTTTGCCCCATCATCGGCCCGGCCTTTGTCCCCAGCTTGCCTTCATCGAGGAATGGAAAAAGATGATAACCAAAGATAGCTTTAACCGGATGTCTTTTGAAGATCCCGGCATCAATCATTGGTTTTGCGCCGCCAGGGCCTTCTTCTCCTGGCTGAAAGATCAATAGCACACTTCGCTTGCGTTGATTGGGAAAATCGGCCAGATATTTAGCCAAGAGTAGATTCATCGTCATATGGCCGTCATGTCCACAGGCATGCATCCACCCCGGATGGCGGGAAACATAATTGTGATCAGCTTCTTCCAGGATACAAAGGGCATCCATATCGGCTCGAAAAGCAATGGCATCGTCATCGCATTGTCCTTGTATATATAGAATCAGACCGGTCTCACAAACTTTTTCCGGCTGATATCCCAGGTTTACCAGGTAATTGATCAGGTAATCCTGAGTTTTTATTAAATCAAATCCCTCTTCCGGAATGCGATGCAGTTCACGCCGCAGTTTTATTGCTTCATTTTTATAATTTTTCACTATCTCACTATATTGCATTTTGTTCCTTCTTTTTTTGATCTCATCAAAATTCTATCTTATCATACCTGATATGATAGAATCACACAATGGTTAACGCACTATCATGGTATAAGTACTGCCATAATTTTCTTCATCAAACACGAACGCATCTTTTAAACCATTGGTGACAACGATCTTATTTTCATTGGTGATAAAAATAGCTTCCATATCCGGCCAGTCCTCAACCTTTTTTAATCCTTCATCAAGACCTAATAAAAACAGGGTCGTCGACAAGCTGTCGGCATCCACTGAAGCAGCGGTAACCACGGTTACCTGAATCAGTCCTGAGTCTGCAGGATAACCGGTAAATGGGTCTAAAATATGATGGTATCTTTTTCCGGCTGCATCCACAAAATAGCGTTGATAATCTCCCGATGTCACCACCGAGCCATCTTTGAGGGATAAGACCCCAAGGTATCCATTGCCGGGATTTCGGGGATCTTCAACCCCAACTCCGAAATCGGTTTTATCAGCTTTTCCGCCCATCACCAACACATTTCCCCCAAGATTGATGATGGCATGCTCCACCCCTTCTTCTTTGAGAACCGCCATTACCTCATCGGCGATATAACCTTTGGCGATGGCTCCCAGATTCACAGACATCCCTGCATCGGTTAAATAAACGGATTGATCACCTGGATTCATAACAATTTTAGTATAATCTATTTTCGCTTTCGCCTCATTGATGGCTTCTGGCACAGGGGCTTCTTTTGTTTCCGGAGAATGAATGCCCCAGAGATCCACTAATGGACCGATGGTCACGTCGAAATATCCATCTGATTTTTGGGAATACTCAAGGCTTTTTTCGATGATTCTGTAGGTATCTTCGGAGATGATAACTGGCTTAATTCCGGCATTTTCTTTAATCAACCCCAGATCGCTTGCAGCGTCAAAGGCGGTGAGACTGCTGTTTAATGCGGCAATCCGTTCGAAGGGTTTATCCAACAAACTCTCGTCGGATTCCCCATAAAGAGTTATACTGACAAATGTGTCCAGTAAAAAATCACTGCGGGACACTGTTTTTCCCTGATCACATCCCGATAACAATACCATCAGAAATAGTACAGCCACACCCAACCCAATGATTTTCCATCCCTGATTTTTCACGCTTATTCGATTCATATTACACCAATTCCTTTAACAAATAACTTTATTATACCAAAGTCTCTGAAAAAAAGCATAAAAAAATGGTAAAGACTTTACCCCTGACTATTTTTCAGATAAAATAAGAGCGTTCTTATATTAATATTAAAGAGGTCTCCATGAAAAAAAACGAAATCATTATTATTATTGGCTTAGTTGCTGTCAGTTTAATCGGTATTGCCGCTTTTTATTTATTTACCGTAACCGATGAACCGCTTTCTGTACGGGTCACCCGCCAGGGTGAAGTTATCGCTGTATTTCCACTCTCCGAAGATCACACCGAAACCTTTACTGATGCTTCCGGTTCAAATACCCTCGAAATTTCAGGGCGATCTGCTAAAATGATTGATGCTGACTGTCCCGACCATATTTGTGTCCGAACCTATCCCATTTCCAGCCCTGGGGAAACCATTGTGTGTCTGCCTCACAAACTGGTTGTAGAAATCATCACCGGTGAGTCCTGATGAATTCAAAAGCCTACCGACTGGTTATTCTCAGTCTATATGTGGCCATGGCCCTGATTCTCAGTTATATTGAAAGTTTGATCCCCTTGCCGCTGCCGATTCCCGGTGCCAAAATTGGTCTGCCTAATATTATCACCCTGGTCTCGCTGTTGACCCTAGGATGGCCTTTGACCTTACTGGTGGTGATCGCCCGGATATTTTTATCCGGATTCCTGTTTGGCGGCGGCTTTTCCATTGTTTACAGTCTTGGCGGCGGCCTGTTAAGTCTGCTGGTGATGAGCCTGCTGCTTCACTTTGTCAAAGATAACATCTCGATTGTTCTGATCAGTGTTTTCGGTGCCATTTCCCATAATCTGGGTCAGGTCATTGTCGCTGCCATTGTTGTCCAAACCACCAGTCTGTTGCTGTATTTTCTTTTCCTGATGCTGCTGGCCATTCCCACCGGGCTATTTATCGGCATCACCGCCCGGGAACTGATGCGTCTGCTTGGTAAAACCACCATCTTCTCAAAACTGAACCTGCCTCAAAAAAAATAGCCGGTCAAAACTGACCGGCTATTTTTTTATTGATCTTTATATTTTGGCAGTTGGATCTTAAATTCTGTTCCTTCGCCAACCTGGCTGGTAACAGTTATTTTTCCCCGGTTATTATGGATAATGTGTTTAACAATGGCCAGACCCAGACCAGTGCCGCCTTTTTCTTTAGAACGGCTCTTATCGACCCGATAAAACCGCTCAAATATCCGGTCAACATCCTTTTCCGGAATCCCATAACCATGATCCCGAACTTGAACAATAACGTCTTCCGCTTGCTCTGATAAGACGACTTCCACCCGCTGCCCCGGTTCCGAATATTTAATGGCGTTGTCAATGAGATTAATCATCATTTGTCGGAATTCATCCGGCACAAACTCCAATTCGATGGATTCTTCACAGGTCAATACCAGAGCTGTGGCTTTTTCTTCGGCGCTCAGCTTAAGAATATCAAAAATCTGCATAATTTCCGTATCGATATGCAGCAATTCGAATTTTCTGTCAAATCCCCCTTTGTTTTCCAGTTGCGATAAAACTAGGATATCACTGACCAGGCGGCTAAGGCGATCGCTTTCTTCGTAGATAATGGAATAAAACCGTTCCAGAGTTTTAGGATCAGTGATTTGATTCACCTGGATGGTTTCAATAAAACCTTTAATAGTAGTAATCGGTGTTTTTAGCTCGTGGGAAACATTGGCCACAAAGTCCCGACGCATTTTTTCCAGATTTTTCAACAGGGTAATGTCCTCAAAAATAATAATATGACCGTTGATGCTGTTATTTTCTTCAATCTGATTAATATAGACCCGTAATACCTGATTTGAATGAATCCGGGATTCAAAGCTCATTTTTTCACAGGCATCATTTCCAAGATAGTTCATCAGTTCCAGAATAAAGGACTCCCGATAGACCTCCAGGATATTTTTCCCGATCACTGCTTCCTTCATGGGAATCCGCAATACCTTGCGTGCGGCTTCATTTAAATGAACGATGTGATTCTTTTTATCAATGGCGATGACACCGTGATTCATATTGGATAAGATGGCGGTAAGCTCGGCGTTCTTCTGGTTCATCTCGGTAAACGAGCTATTGAGTTGGACCGACATTTGATTAAGGGATTCCACCAGTTCCCCAATCTGATCTTCACGGATCATCGTGAGTTGCTGTCCATATTTTCCCGAGGCGATTTGTCTGGCAAAGACAGAGGCATCTTCCAAGGGTTTCAGCTCCCGGTTAATGAAATAATTAATCAGCAGCGTTGTCGCCAGAATTGTTGTTAGTATTACAAAAATAATATTGTTGATCATTTCAAACATCGCATCATCCATAGCATTCACCGGCATCGAAATTCGCAATACTGCTTCAACCGATTGATCTTCATCAAAATACGGGGTCGCGACATAAATCATTTCGTCCTTGACGGTATTGGAGAAACGAACCTCGGTTGTTTGATTTCCTTCTAAAGCGCCGAGAATTTCCGGCCGATTTTTATGATTCTCCAGCTTACCCAGATCCTGTACTGATTCATAGATGACCTCCCCCTGAGGATTGATGATCGTCATTCGTACATTCGTGCTTTTAGCGAAATGATCCATATTTTCTTTGTTTCCAGTTTCCAGAAAATCCGGCAGCAGATAGTTCATAATATAATTGCCACTTTTTTTAATGTTATTCTCGGTATCAGCGTAATAACTCTGACGATAGCTGATGGTGGTAAATAAACCACAGATCGCGATGCTGACAACGATAATGATCGTAAGTGAAATAGACAGGCGTTTTTTCATCTCACTCTCCTATTTCTCAATAAAACGATACCCAACACCACGAACGGTTTCGATATACTTTTTTCCATCTTCAGATTGTTCTTCTATTTTTTTTCTTAAATACCGAATATGAACATCCACGGTTCGCGTCTCGCCATAATAATCAAATCCCCATATCTGGTCCAGTAATTGATCCCGGGTTAATACCTGGCCGCGATGCTTGGCTAAAAATACCAGCAGTTCATATTCTTTAAGGGTAAGGGCCAGTTTTTCCCCGTTTTGATAGACTTCAAAAGCCTTTGGTTCGATATGCAAATCGCCCACAACAATGGTTTCATCTTCTTTTGACAAGAGGATTTCGGTCCGTCTTAAAACCGCCTTGACCCGGGCACATAGTTCTTTGACACCAAAGGGCTTGGTAATGTAGTCATCCGCACCAATTTCAAGTCCCAGGACCTTGTCGAATTCCTCACTTTTAGCGGTCAGCATGATAATGGGAATATAGGATATGATCGCATTTGCCCGAATTTCCCGGCAAATACTGATACCGTCTTTTCCCGGCAACATCAGATCCAGAATTATCAAATCCGGCAAAACATCCAGGATCTTTTCAATGGCCAATGCGCCATCCTGCACGCCTTCCACTTCAAATCCATGGGTTTCGAGGTTAAATTTAATCAGCTCATATATATTTAACTCGTCTTCTATTATCAGTATTTTTTTCATCTTGACTCCTTGTTATTTTAGTTTAACGAGATTATACCATATCCTGTAATGCAATTATGTAAATTTTAGATTAAATTGTAAACTATTACAAAATTCTGAAAACGTTATAGGAAAAATAATGATTGTATTCTTTGTTTGATCTCCATATAATGACATTATCACATATAATCCTTTATCACTAAATGAATTACTCCCCTTTTTCATTTAGAAAAACGAGCTGTTTCTTCTGAAGCGGTTCTTTTTTTTGCAAAATTCATAACCAAAAAGACTGACCTGAAGAGGCCAGTCTTTTTTTGATTTTTTCTTATTTAATTTCCTAATTCTTCCGATCAAGATTCCGCTTGGCGGTTTCCATCATCAATTTGATCCGGTTCAGCTGATTGACTTCGCTGGCTCCCGGGTCGTAGTCGATGGGAGCAATGTTGGATAGCGGATATTTTTGACGGATTGGTTTGATCATCCCTTTTCCCATGACGTGGTTGGGCAGACAGGCAAAGGGTTGGACACAAACAATATTCTCCACCCCATCATCGATTAACTCCATCATTTCGGCGGTGAGGAACCAGCCTTCGCCGCCCTGATTTCCCAGGGAAATGAGTTCCTGAGCTTTTTTAGCCTTTTTCTCTATGGTCGAGGGGGCATGGAAGTGGGTGCTGGCATCCAGCGCAATCTTCATATTTTTTCGGGAAAACTCCAAAAATTTAATCAGCAGTTTAGCACTCTTCATTGATCTCCGTTTACCTGACAATTCCTCATATTTAAAGACCTGATTGTAAGCACAGTACAGGAAGAAATCCATCAGGTCCGGCATCACCACCTCGGCACCTTCGGCTTCCAATACGGCCTGGAGATTGTTATTGGCAGTAGGATGGTATTTCACCAGAATTTCGCCGACAATGGCGACCTTCGGCAGTTTTTTGCCGTTTCGTGGCAGCGCATCAAATTCGTTAACAATGGCCCGGACATTCTCTTTGAAATCCCGGAGATTGCCATTTTTCAAACTGGCTTTTATTTTTTTGCGCCAGTATTGATACAACTCTTCGGTGGAACCGGGGTGGAGCTCATAGGGCCGGGTGGCGCTGACTACTCTCTGGAGCAGATCACCGTAAACAATTCCCACTAGTAGCATACTTAACAGTGGCAGCGTGAGTTTAAACCCGGGGTTCTTTTCCAGACCGATGGCACTCAGGGAAATAACCGGAATTTGGGACATACCGGCCGATTCCAGGGCTTTTCTGATAAAAGCCACATAGTTGGATGCGCGGCAGGGTCCGCCGGTCTGAGTCATCAAAACGGACACATTATCGAGATCGTATCTTCCCGATTTCAAGGCGGCCATAATCTGGCCGGTGGTGATAATGGTGGGATAGCAGGCGTCGTTATTGACATAGGTTAACCCTTCGTCAATGGCGGCATTGTCAACGCTGGGCATGACCTCGATGTGATAGCCAAATTTCTCCATCGCCTCTTCCAGAAAGTCAAAGTGGATCGGTGACATCTGGGGAGCCAGCAGGGTATGCTTCTTTTTCATCGCTTTGGTAAAGACCACCCGCTGCTTCATCGGGGTTGGGTCCACTACAATATTGTTTTTCTCCCGCTCGATCATCGCCGCTTTTAACGATCGCATCCGAATTCGGATGGCGCCCAGATTATTGACCTCGTCAATTTTAATCAGGGTATAAATATTACCATGATTTTCCAGGATTTCCTGGGTTTGCTCTGAGGTCACCGCATCCAGTCCGCAACCAAACGAAGTCAGTTGCACCAGTTCCAGAAAATCATACTGGTTAACCACCTCCGCGGCCTTATATAAGCGACTGTGATATTTCCACTGATCCAGAACCCGAAAGCGCTGCTCTTCTTTAGGATGATAGAGATGGGCAATGGCGTCTTCGGTGAGCACGGCCATGTCCAAACCAGTAATGATATGATCCAGACCATGATTGACCTCAGGATCGATATGATAGGGCCGACCGGCCAGAACGATGCCCTTTTGCCCGGTTTCTTTTAAATAGGCAATGGTTTCCTCCCCTTTTTTCTCCATGTCCCGGCGGAAGGCTTCTTTTTCAGCAATCGCAGCATCCATGGCTTCGGTAATTTCCAGACGATTGATACCATAAACGCCGAAAATCTCGGCCAGCCGTTCTTCGAGACGCTGATCATTGTCAAAGGGCAGAAACGGATTTAAAAAGGTAATGCCTTCTTTTTGGACATCATCCTGATTGTGTTTAATGGTTTCCGGATAAGACATGACAATAGGACAATTGTACCAGTTATCGACGTCATCAAACTCTTGTTCCTCATAGGGAATACAGGGATAGAAAATCAGACTGATGCCCTGATCCAGCAGCGCCTGAATATGGCCATGAGCCAATTTGGCCGGATAGCAGACTGACTCTGACGGGATGCTCTCCATCCCTTTCTCATAAATCTTACGATTAGATTCCGGCGACAGCACCACCCGATAGCCCAAATGGGTAAAAAAGGTATGCCAGAACGGATAATTTTCATAGAGGTTTAACACTCTGGGAATACCGATACTGCCCCGGGGTGCTTCTGCTTCAGCCAGCGAGGGATAATTAAAAATCCGCTGATACTTGTATTGATAGAGATTAGGCAGATCGGCATTTTTCTTGACATTTCCTTCGCCAATCTCACATCGGTTTCCGGTAATATGCCGACTGCCGTCGTTAAAACGGTTTATCGTCAGCAGACAATTGTTACTGCAGCCGCCGCAGCGTTTGTGGCCGACTTCCACCTGAAAATCGTCCAGTGCTTCTAAATCCAAAAGATTGCTGCGTTCCCCGGTAACATAGTTTTCCCGGGCAATCAGGGCCGCTCCAAAGGCTCCCATCAGGCCGGCAATATCGGGTCGGACGACATTTTTTTCGGTAATCTTTTCAAAGGTCCGCAGCACCGCCTGATTGTTAAAGGTGCCCCCCTGGACGATGATATGTTCGCCCAGTTCTTTGGGATTATGAATTTTAATAACCTTCTGCAGAGCGTTTTTGATGACTGAATAGGACAGGCCCGCCGAAATATCTCCAACTTCGGCGCCTTCTTTCTGGGACTGCTTGACCTTGGAATTCATAAAAACAGTGCAGCGGGTCCCCAAATCCACCGGGTTTTCCGCCATCAATGCGGCTTCGACAAAGGCATGCATTTCAAGATCTAATGATTTGGCGAAGGTTTCCAGAAACGAACCACAACCGGAAGAGCAGGCTTCATTAAGAATGATGCTGTCGATGGTACCGTTTTTAATCTTCATGCATTTCATATCCTGACCGCCAATGTCGAGGATAAAATCGACCTCGGGGCAGAAATATTTTGCGCCTTTATAATGGGCGATGGTTTCAATTTCGCCGATGTCAATTTTCAGCGCTTTTTTGATCAGGCTTTCGCCATAGCCGGTAACAGTAGACTTAGCGATATAGACATCGGCCGGCAGTGATCCGTAAATTTCTTTGATAATTTTAATCGATTGAGCCAGCGGACTACCCTCATTGCCACCATAATAACTGTACAGCAAAGCGCCATCGTTATCGATAACAACGGCTTTGGTGGTGGTGGAACCGACATCGATCCCTAAAAAGCAGCAGCCGCTATGCTCTGCTAAGGCTTTTTTGACGACCTGATTTTTATCATGTCGTTCCCGGAACTGCTTAAGCTCTGCCTGGTTTTTAAACAAAGCCTCCAATCGACCAACTTCATTTTCTGAAACTGAATCCAAATTTTCGACCGCCGTAAGCAGATCTTTAAACTTCATTTTTTCTTCTTTTTCAGCCGAATAGGCCGCTCCCATGGCGACAAAGAGATTGGACTTCTCAGGAAAAATGATCTGTTCATCGGTAAGTTTCAGCGTCTCAATAAACCGCTGTCGTAGTTCCGACAGAAAATAAAGCGGCCCTCCTAAAAAAGCCACATTCCCCCGGATCGGATGGCCACAGGCCAATCCGCTAATGGTCTGGTTGACCACCGCCTGAAAAATTGAGGCGGCGATATCGGCTTTCTCAGCCCCTTCATTGATCAGCGGCTGAATATCCGTTTTCGAAAAAACACCACATCGTGAGGCGATCGGATAAATCATCGTGTGGGTTTTGGACAATTCATTCAGTCCCTCGGCATCGGTTTTTAACAGCGTCGCCATCTGATCGACAAAGGCGCCGGTTCCGCCAGCACAGGTGCCGTTCATTCGCTGTTCGATAGTACCAGTGAAAAAAGTGATCTTGGCATCTTCGCCGCCCAGTTCAATGGCCACTTCAGTTCTGGGAATGATCCGATCCACCGCCAGGGTGCTGGCTACCACTTCCTGGACAAAGGGGATTCCCAGCCATTGGGAGATCATCAGTCCCCCGGATCCAGTGACACAGACGCGAGCCTCCAAATCCCCCAGCTGTTGATAGGTTTCTTTTAAAAGATTGACGATGGTGACTTTGATGTTTGACAAATGACGCCGGTATTCTTCATAGATGATTTCGTTTTTGTCGTCAATAACCACTACTTTAATAGTAGTGGAGCCGATGTCAATGCCCATTTTATAATTGCTTTTCATTGTTTTTTATGACCTCTTCTCTAACATGTCGGTTGTGATCCTGTCTGAATCTTATCTAATTTTATTCATACGATTGATATAAGGGTTTTACCCGACGATATAATTGCTTGTATAGTTTATTATAGATTCCTGTATATTTAATTGCATTTTCCGGGTTGGGTTCAAAGATCCGGGATTTTCGAATCATTGCTTCACCAGCTGCTTGAATATCCGGATAATGGTTTAAGCCCACAAAGGTGGCAATGGCAGCGCCTAAACCAGTGGTTTCAAAGGTCTGCACCCGGTAAACCGGCCGGTTTAAAATGTCGGCCATGATCTGAGCCACCCCATCGCTCCGGGAACCGCCGCCAGATAGTCCAACGGCCTGAATCGGAACCTTTGTTTTTCTTTCAATCAGTTCCAGCCCTTCCAATAAGGCATATCCCAGGCCTTCAATAATGGCCCGGTAAATATGCCGTTTATCATGCCCCTCGCTAAAGCCCATAAAGGTTCCTCGGGCTTCGGGGCGAAAAGCTTCCCGCCCCCAGTAGGGCTGATGAATCAGCCCATCAGCTCCCGGCATGGTAGTTTCCAGATAACCCTCGAGGATCTCATGGATAACTTTGGGCTCAGACTGATCAAGAAATTCTCCAGTGTACCATTCCACCATCCAAAAGCCGTGATAAATAGTAACCTCGGGATTATAGGCATTATTCTCCACCGCCGCAAAGGAGGGATAAAAAGGATACAGCTCCACGTATTTTTTGGTCGTAATCTCGACCGTAGATTGGGTTCCCAGGGAAATGCTAGCTATATTCGGGGTCAATGCGCCGACACCGATCGTCTCACAGCCTTTATCAGTGCCTGATGCCACAATCGGCAAGCTCACCGGCAAGCCGGTGATTGCGGCAGCTTCGGGCGTCAACTGACCAATGATTTCACAGGAGTCGGTCAGCTGATAGCATTTTTCTGGCTCCACTTGAAGAATCTGACTTTTTACATTATACTTGCCACACCACTGCTTCTTTTTCGTATCAAAGGGCAGGTGACCGGCGGTGTTGGAACGGCTGTCGGCGATTTTTCCAGTTAAGTGGGTCAAAAAATAGGTCGAAAGAAAAACGACCTTGTGGGTTTTGGCCCAGATTTCCGGTTCCTGAACCTTGATCCAATTGATATGAGCGGTTTTACTGAAAGATTTTGCATAAGCACTGAATCCGATACATTTAAACAGCAGGGCGTATGGCCAGGGATATGGCAACGGTTCTGCCAATTCCCGGCGATCCAGCCAACTGATGAAATTGCGCAGGGGTTGGCCTTTATCATCTACCACCGTAATAACGTCCCGCTGACAGGATACGGTCATGCCCTGGATTGTCTGGAACAAAGCCGGGTCTTTTGATTTAAGCTCCTGAACCACCTTAACCAGAGCCTTCCAGAACATTTCCGGGGAAGCTTCCTTCCACTGAAAGTGCTTTGAGTAATATCCCTTGAATAATTCTTCACTTTTAGCCAGCTCATTGCCCTGCTCGTCAAAAATAATTCCGCGGAGTCCTCTGGTGCCACAATCAATGGTCAAAACTGTGTTCTTTTTTTGCATACTCTTTTTTTTGTTGTTCAAAATTCATTCTCCCGACATCACACTCATTTCAACCTATTATACCAAATAGTTGGAAAGTGTAAATAAAAAAGCGTTGAATAAAAAGAATAAACTTTTTATTCAACGCCTGATTTATATTTTTTAAATACTTAGACCGCTGTATTTTTATAATTTGATATCTTTGAAATCCTTAACCTGTTTGGTAATGGCAATTTCGGTGGGGAGCCGTTCAATACTGGATGCTCCAAAGAAGCCGCAGACACCTTTGGTTCGATCCAGTACATATTTAGCATCTTCTGGTTCGGCCACCGGACCGCCATGGACAATGACCATCACATCGGGATTGATGGCTTTTCCGGCATCACAGATATCCTGGGTTAACTTGACACAGTCATCAAGGGTTTTCGCCGACGATGCGCCGATACTTCCTTTAGTTGTCAGTCCCATATGGGCAACCAGAACATCGGCTCCGGCTTTGGCCATTTTTTCGGCCTCTTCCACATTAAATACATAAGGAGTCGTTACCAGATCCAGCTCATGCGCTTTTTTTATCATCTCTACTTCCAGATCGTAGCCCATATTTGTTTCTTCAAGATTTTGCCTAAATATCCCATCGATTAAACCGACTGTGGGGAAATTTTGAACCCCGGAGAATCCGGCTTCTTTTACCTGTTTCAAGAACATTTCCATATCTCTAAACGGATCAGTTCCGCAAACTCCGGCCAGAACTGGCGTGTCTTTAACAATCGTGACTACTTCTCTGGCCATGTCCATTACAATCGCATTGGCATCGCCATAGGAAAGCAGCCCGGCTAAAGAACCACGGCCGGCCATCCGGTAGCGGCCGGAATTATAAATAATAATCAGATCGACTCCGCCGGCTTCAGCGCATTTTGCCGAAATCCCGGTACCTGCTCCGGCACCAACTACCGAAATTCCCTTGGTTTCCTGTTCTCTTAACCGTCTTAACACTTCTTCTCGTTTTATTGCCATTTTATTCTCTCCTTTTCGCTATTTTCTTCTTAGCCTTCGATCATTGAAATCAATTTTTTTGCCATTGCCAGGGCAAAGGCTTCATCGTTGATATCAGTATCCATTTCCACCAGTTCGACTTTTTCGTCGATGTTTGTTCGCAATTGGTCAAACAATTCAGCATCTTCTTCCGGGCCGTAGAATGGTGCCCCTTCCACGTCAATGGCGGAAACGCCTTTTAATGGAATATACAAGGCAACCGGGCCGGTGGCCATATTCAATTTGCTGGCGATAATTTTGCCCATCTGGGAGCACTCGTCAACGGTGGTTCGCATCAGGGTGACGCTGGCATTATGTTTATACAGGTTTCTGTCTTTATATTTTTCCGGAACGGTTTCTATCGCCCCAAAATTGACCATATCCAATGCTCCTACCGAAACGACCTCCGGAATTCCGGCTTTGGCAGCGGCTTCCAGTCTGGTTGGTCCGGCTGTGAAGACGCCGCCGGCCACCTCATCACACCATTCGGTGGTAGTAGCATCGAAAACGCCTTTGATAAAGCCGGCTTCAATCAAACTTTCCATCGCCATGCCACCAGCTCCGGTTGCATGGAATACTAATACCTCATAACCCTGGTCTTCAAGATATTCTCTGGCAGCGGTTACACATGGCGTGGTGACACCAAACATAGTCGCTGCGATCAGTGGTTTTTCTACTTTAAGTTCTGGAATATCAAAGCTTGCCATACCGGCAATGGCATTGGCAGCATTGGCCAGAATATGATTGGAAATGCTGTTGATCCCTGAAATATCGACCACCGAATACATCATCGTGATATCTTTTTCACCCACATAAGGCCGGGTATCTCCAGAAGCCACGGTAGAAACCATAATCTTCGGCACGCCTACCGGCAGACTTCTCATGGCAAAGGTGCCAATGGTGGTTCCGGCCGATCCGCCCAGACTGATGACCCCATCAACCTTACCCTGATCATAGAGATCTTTTGTTATTTTAGCAGCCCCAGCCATCATGACGTCAATGCCCAGGCCCCGATCATGTTGTTGTTGCAGCACTTCTAAGGATGATCCTCCCGCAATGGCAACCGCTTGACTGGTAACATCCGGAACAAACAATGGTTCGCCCATCACCCCGCAGTTCACGGTGGTGGTGCTGAGACCCCGCTTTTCAATCAATTCTTTGATAAACTGGAATTCATGACCCTTGGTATCAAAGGTTCCTACTATTAATACGTTTTTCATTCCATGCCCCCTTGAATATATTTTTTATCTTATTGACTTTAATAATACGCAAGGTTTGTGCCAAGATTTAAAATCAGCAAACCCTTTGTTCCGGCCATTCAAGAGATGTGAGTGGGAAAGTTATTTCTCACAAAAAAGTTAATTGGGCAATATTTTCTCATTCTGAGTAAATATTGCCCAATTATTTAATCCATGCATTCCTGTTCCATGGATAAATTATATTTGAGTATTTTATTGTATAGGGTCCGCCGGGAAATGCCAATCCGGTTGGCTGCTTCGGTGCGGTTCCATTGGCAGGCCTTGAGAATTCCCAGAATATAGGTACTCTCCAGGTGTTCCTTACTGGTGGCCAGCATCTCTGAACCGATCGTATCATGACCCTGGGATTTTGCTTTTGACTTTGTCTTATGCAATTCTTCCACCGCCATGTCATTTCGTCTAATGTATTTTCCTTCGCTGAGAATCACAGCTCTTTCCAGGACATGCTTCAGCTCCCGAACATTCCCGGGCCAGGTACATTCCATCAGATAAGCCATGGTATCGGGAGCCAACCGTTTTTCTTCCAGTTGATACTTCGCTTTAAATTCTTCCAAAAAGCGATTGCATAGCAGCGGAATGTCCTCGGTATGCCGGCGCAGCGGCGGCGTATTGATTTCCACCACATTCAGCCGGTAGTAAAGATCCTCCCGGAAACGATTATCTGCCACTGCCTGTTTGATATCCACATTGGTAGCACAAACGATCCGCACATCCACATAGATGGTTTTCTCACCGCCGACTCGTTCAAATTCCTGCTGCTGAATAATCCGCAGCACCTTCGCCTGAAGATCGACATCCATTTCACCGATCTCATCCAGAAACAGGGTACCATGATTAGCCAGTTCAAATTTTCCCAGCCGCCGCTTGTCGGCCCCGGTAAAGGCCCCCTTTTCATGGCCGAACAACTCGCTTTCCAATAAGTTAGGCGGCAAAGCGGCACAGTTCACCTTGATCAGCGGACCCAGACAACGTTTACTGTTAAAATGCAGGGCTTTGGCGACCAGCTCTTTCCCGGTTCCGCTTTCGCCCTGAATTAGAACATTAACATCCTTATCAGCGACCTTATTGATTAATTCGTACATGTCCTGCATGATCACACTTTGACCGACAATTTCATCAAAGCCCCGCTTTTTCAGCAGTTCTTTCTTGAGATGCTTGTTTTCCTGTTTTAATTTATAATAATTTTTAAACTTATCCGTCGTTTCCGATATCGCCAGCTCGGTGGGGATCCGCTCAAAACTGGAGCCGCCGATATATCCGATGGTCTGGGAATTTTTATAAAAATAATAGGCATCCTCCGGAGAATTAATCGGACCGCCATAGATCATCTTATAGGTTCGCGGATTAATCTCATCCACGGCAGCAAAAATCGCTTCGGTCATTTCCAGACATTCATTAATGGTGGAAAAAACCTTGCCGGATTTTTCGCCCCCCCGGGTCCAGCCAAAATGGGCACAGACCACATCTACACCCACCCGGGTCATTGATCGGGCCTGCTCCTCATCAAAGACAAAGGCAATGGTAAAAAGGTTGGCTGCCACCGCTTTTTTCATAAATTCTATTTCCTGGTCATAGCCCAGCCCTTTCTCCTCCAGCCATTCCCGGAATTGTCCATCAACCAGACCAATGGTTGGAAAATTGTTGACGCCGCTAAAGCCCAGATCCCGAACTTTTTGAATCAGTTCCTGATGAGTATAATTGGGATCGGTGGCGTTAATGCCGCAGATCACCGCTCGATCTTTAAGTTTTGGCAGTATTTCGCGGCTGGAAAAGTCAAACACCAGCTCATTACTGTTGGAAAATGGCATCATACAACCAATCGAAGGAATCCCCGCCGATCGAAACCGTCCGGCACTGAGGGCCAGTAATAAATCAGCCCCACCCTTAACCGCCTGCTTGGCGAAAAGCCCGGACCCCACTGCCACCCCAATCACTGGTTTGTTCATCTTCAAACTATTCTGGATCATTTTTTCGATGGCTTCTTTTTTCTTCATGGTATTCTCCCGCTCAAATAAGTCTAGCTTTATTATACAACCCCCTGTCAAAAAACGCAAAAGACTATTGCAGGCTCCTGCAATAGTCCTAATTGACATTTGTGATTTACTAAATCTATAAGCCGAGTTCTGTTTAAATAGTCATCTATCTCGATTTATTGTTACCAATAAATTCTAGCGACCTACCATAGGACAACGACGAGCAACCGTCTTTCAAGGTCCGTTCTTGGTCTTGCTCCAGGTGGGGTTTACATAGCCGATGTGTCACCACACCGCTGGTGAGCTCTTACCTCACCCTTTCATCCTTACCATTGCTGGCGGTATACTTTCTGTTGCACTTGCCTTAGAGTCGCCTCCACCGGGTGTTACCCGGCACCCTGCTCTCTGGAGCTCGGACTTTCCTCAACCGGATTGCTCCGGGTGCGACTATCTGATTTACTAAATCACTGTAGTATACACTGTCTGCACTCAAACTTCAAGTATTTTTTCATCGATTATTAAAATCATCCCCTAATAATTCACAATAAAATCACGGGCGGATTCGGCCACGATCATTTCCGGGCAGGCGTCTCCCAGACCGGCTTCCAACATTTGTCGAAAGCAGTCGGTTACCCATTTCTCGGTGCCATAATGACCGGCATCCAGAACCCAGATATTGTTTTCCAGAGCCCGCTGCCCGTCGTGATGTTTGAGGTCGCCGGTGATCAGCACATCCGCTCTTTTGGCTTTGGCCAGACCGATCATGTCCGCCCCGGCACCGGAACAGATGGCCACCCGACGCACAATATCCGGCACCTTGCCAGCTCCTCTTAAGGCAACCAGACCCAGCCGATCTTTGGTATGGGCAATGAATTCCGCTGCCTCCATGGGTTGGCTGAAAACTCCAATTTTTCCCAGTCCGTTTTCATTGATCAGCCCACCGTTTTCCAGGGCGATGACGTCATAGGCCATTTCTTCATAGGGATGATTTCTTTTTAAAGCAGCAATCAGATTCTTTAAATCCGGCGCTGCCACAACGGCTTCAATCCGGTCTTCCGAAACACAGGTCAGCTGATTAATCACTCCGATAAAAGGGTTGGCGCCCTCCAGTGGGCGGAAAGTGCCAGTCCCAAATGAACGATAGGTGCAATAATCATAATCACCAATAGCTCCGGCCCCGTTTTTCCCTAACACTTCAATGATTTTTTGGCTGACTTCCACCGGTGCAAAGACTACCAGTTTATAATAAACAGTGGGATTGGACGGCTCCAGAGTTTTGATCTTTTCCAGCCCCATTCGCAGGGCCAGATAGTGATTAAGACCTTTTGCCGCCTTATCCAAATTGGTATGGGCCACATAAACAGCTACTTCATTTTTGATCAGCTGGGCAATAATTTGACCCTTTTCCCCGTCAGTTGACAGGGTTTTTAAGCCATTAAAAATAAACGGATGATGGGCGATGATCAGATCCGCTTTTTTATTAACGGCTTCTGCGACCACATCGGCAGTGATATCCAGCGTCAGCAGAACCCGACTGATGAACTGTTGCCGGGAGCCCACCTGAAGACCCACGTTATCCCAGTCTTCTGCCAGTTTTTCCGGAGCATGAGCTTCAATTATTTGGATGATATTATTTAGTTTAACAGACATCTTTTCACCTCATTCAGTTTTTCAATAAACAAACTACTTTCCTGCCATTGTTTCGCGGCAACTGCTGTGGTTTTCCCCCGAGTATTTAAGACAATCTGCTGCTCCAAAAAGATTTTCCGATCGATTAGCGCCCCGAGCAATGGATGTTTATGGGCATGAAATTCAAAACCCAATTCATATTCCAGGGGATTGGTAAATACCATCTTTCCCGGTTCGGCAACAAGCACCTGATACACCCGATCCCCTTCCCGGGCCAGCTCTTCTCTGATAATGCGAAACCCGGCCGCTTCCAGATACCTTCGCAGTACCGCCTGGTTATTCATCGGCTGGAGCACCAGTTTTTTCTTCTGCCTGGCCATATCTGGCTGAGCTTCCAACAGGTCTCGGATCAGCAGCCCCCCCATGCCGGCCATCACGACGGCGTCAACCTCCCCGGGTTTAAGCACAGAAAGACCCGAACCAAGTCGGGTCTCTATCTGCTTTTCCAATTGTTGTTCACTGATAATTTTTTGAGCTTTTTTAAGCGGCTGTTGATTGGTATCACTGGCGATTGCTCGGGCAACCAGCTCGTTTTCCACCAGGTATACCGGTAGATAACCGTGGTCGGTGCCAATATCGGCCATCGATTCGACTCCCGCCACGCAGCCGGCAATAACCTCAAGTCTTGGGCTTAACTTAATCTTCATTTTAGGTTAGGTAATCCTTTAATTTCTTGCTGCGGCTGGGATGTCTCAGTTTACGTAAGGCCTTGGCTTCAATCTGACGGATTCGTTCACGGGTAACATTGAACTCTTTGCCGACTTCTTCCAAAGTCCGGGCCCGGCCATCATCGAGGCCAAAGCGCAATCGCAGCACCTTTTCTTCCCGTTCGGTCAGGGTGTTTAAGACCTCAATCAGCTGTTCTTTCAGCAGCGCATAAGATGCTGCTTCGGCTGGCGCCGGGGCATCTTCATCGGGGATAAAGTCGCCCAGATGACTATCCTCTTCTTCCCCAATTGGGGTTTCCAGAGAAACCGGATCCTGAGCGATCTTTTGAATCTCACGCACCTTTTCTTCGGAAAAGCCCATTTCCTTGCCAATTTCTGCGGGGGTCGGTTCCCGTCCATATTCCTGCAACAATTGCCGGGAAACCCGGATCAGTTTATTAATGGTCTCGACCATATGAACCGGGATCCGGATCGTTCTGGCCTGATCGGCAATCGCCCGGGTAATCGCCTGACGGATCCACCAGGTGGCATAGGTACTGAATTTAAAACCCTTGGTATAGTCAAATTTCTCTACCGCTTTGATCAAGCCCAGGTTTCCTTCCTGGATCAGATCCAGAAACGACATTCCCCGTCCCACATAACGCTTGGCGATACTGACCACCAGGCGCAGGTTGGCTTCGGCTAATTCTTTTTTTGCTGAATCATCCCCGGCTTCCATCCGACGGGCCAGAGCCATTTCCTCATCGCCAGTCAATAAGGGTACCTTGCCGATTTCTTTCAGGTATAAACGAACCGGATCATTGACGCTGACCGAGTCAGCCAGCTCAAGTTCTTTCTGGTTTTCTTCCTCCAGCTCGGCGGCTTCCAGGGCTTCCAGTTCAAGGTCGGTAAAGGCGATTTCGATTCCTTCTTTTTGCAGGTACAAATAGATGGAATCAATTTCTTCGGGATCAAGATCAGCCTTATCCAGAATTTCTTCAAAATCGTGATTATTTAAATTTCCCTTTGATTTTCCACGCTTTAATAGCTGCTGCACTTCCGGCATCAGCTCAATGGCAACTTTTTCAATTTCAATGATGTCGTCGTCTATATCGATGATCACATCTTCGGTTTTTGCTTTCTCTAGTTTCATTTTAGTGCCTCCCGTTTTCTTTCATCATTTTCTTAATCTCTATGAATTGATTGGTGAGTCGTGCCACCGCATCGTCGTTACCATTGGATGATTCTCTTTTAATTTGTTCAGAAAGCCTGTCAAGCTGAGCTTCATTGTAAAAACGATTCATTATTTCCAAAGCATCTTGATAATCTGACCGGGAGACTTCATCCTCGTTCATCATAAACTCAACTATTTTTTTAACTGCTTCTGAATCTTCAAAATGTGACATAATCTGATTGACTTCAATCAGGGTACCTGTTTTCCGCTTTTCTGAAAGGGTAAGCAGCAGATCTTTGTAAAAGGGATCGGTCAGATGGTTCATCGGGAACTCATCAATGATGACCGGTGTTTTTAAACAATAGCGGATCGCCAACTCCTGGGCCTTTTTATATGCCCTGGGTATCTTTTGCGGGGATACTTCGCTGCGGGTTAGCGCCACCAGCGGGGAAGAATTGTCGGATCGGGTTTTTAAACGCAAGACCTCGCGCCGGATCACTTCCTGATTGATTCCCGTATCGCCGGCAACCATTTTACTGTAATAATCAATTTCAACTGATGTTTCAAGCTGTCGCAGTACTCTAATTGCCTCATTACCATAGCGGAGCCTGCCATCCGTTTGGGAAAGGTCATTATTTCTTTTTAATAATTCCAGTTCGTATTCAACAATTGTTAAGGCCTTGGCGATAAACTCCTTAAATCCCTGCTGGCCATGTTTCTGAACAAAAGAATCCGGATCTTCATTTATCGGCAAGTTTAATATTTTAACATTTAAGCTGGTCTTTTTCAAGATATTCATGGCTTTTTCTGTTGCCGATTTTCCCGCGCTGTCGCCATCAAAGGCAATAACCACCTCATTAGCATAGCGCTCCAGGATTTTTCCATGAAATGGGGTAAAGGCGGTTCCCAATGCTGCCACGGTATTCTTGATCCCTTTTTCAAACAAGGAGATCACATCCATATAACCTTCAACGATCAATATTTGCCCTTCTTCCAAAAAATTTTTGCAATGATTCAGATTATAGAGTTCATAGCTTTTAGAAAAAATCGGAGTTTCAGGGGAATTAAGATATTTGGGTCCATTTTGCTCAGTTTCCATCAGGCGACCGCCGAAACCGACAATCTGTCCTCGGGGATTAACGATCGGAAACATAACTCGACTACGAAAGCGATCATAATGTCGTTTGCTTTCCGATGCCAGAACCAGACCTGAATCCAGCATTTCCACCATGGAAAAGCCTTTGGTCTGAAGAAAATCGGTTATTCGGCTCCAGTCTTCACTGGCAAAACCCAAACCAAATTCCCGGATGGTTTCCTGACTGATTCCTCGCTGCTGCAGATATTCCCGGGCTGATCGATTTGTTTTTAAAACCTTATAATAGTAGTTTGCCGCTTCCCGGTGCAATTCATAGAGACGTTTCTTTTTTTCATAAGCCAGGTGGTCTTCTTCGGGGTTTGCCTTTTCCGGTAAATTCATATTGACCCGGGCTGCCAGAAATTTGAGGGCATCGATAAAGGGCAGTTTTTCCATTTCCATAATAAAAGTAATCGCATTACCGCCCGCTCCACAGCCAAAACAATGATACAGTTGTTTTTCCCGGGAAACCGTGAACGATGCGGTTTTTTCATTATGAAACGGACATTTACCCTTGAAAGAGTTACCCACGCGTTTTAAGGTCATGTAACCCGAAGCGAGATCCACAATATCATTTGCTTCGATGACAGATTGTATCAATTCTTCGGAGTAGTAAGTTGTCATTTGTGTTATCCTTTTTTTTAATAAAGTCTTGATTTTTAAGGGTCTATTATCTTTATTCTAAATGAAATCGAATTCTCCTTGTTTTAATATCCTTTATTTTTAAATTTAAACAAAAATAAAGTTTCATTAATCTTTCAAAAAATCATTATCAATGGATAAAATATAATTATTGGGGTAATAAAAAACTAAACACAATATTATTAAGAAAGAGGTATTTTTATGGAAAAGAAACGTGTAATTGAAGTCATTAATGAAAAAGTGAAAGTTGCCAATTTTAATGATCATGGGAAAGCCGTTCTCAGCATGGATGATGTTGGCGATGGTCAAGTGATTATGGATGTGCTTGAAGATTTAAAATCAGACACGACCTTTGATTTTGATTTTGATTTGGACAAAATGTTGTTAACGGTTCATAATCCTGAAGATGACCTGGATGGATTTATCAGAAGACACCCCTCCCCCCAAAAATGTAAATAAAAGTTCCCTAAAAAGGCTCCATTTAGCGGTTAATACCCTAATAAAAAAAGCTCCATTGGACAAAACCAATGGAGCTTTTTTGAGATTAAACAAAAGAGAAACCCCTCGGGGTTTCTCTACTTATTGATTCAATTACATTTCTGATTTTTGTTTATAACCCATGTAACGCTCCAGTGCTTCTTCTTTAGCTTTGTCATAAAGCGTTGCCGAAACTTCTGGGAAGGTCAGTTTTAATGAGGTGTAACGCACTTCTGAATCCAGGAATTCGGTGAATTTGTCCATATCCGGTTCTTTAGAATCCAGGATAAAGGGATTTTTTCCTTCTTCTTTCAAAGTTGGATTGAATCGGTACAGATGCCAGTATCCAGATTCCACAGCGAATGCTTCGTGGGTTTGGGTACGGCTCATCCCGCCTTTAATACCATGGTTGATACAAGGAGCGTAGGCAATGATCAGTGAAGGACCATCGTAAGCTTCTGCTTCCTGAAGCGCTTTAATAAATTGATTTTTATCAGCACCCATAGCTACTTGAGCCACATAAACGTAGCCGTAGGTTGCCGCCATCATACCAAGGTCTTTTTTCTTGATCCGTTCCCCAGCTGAAGCAAATTGTGCCACCGCCGCGGTTGGTGTTGATTTAGAAGCCTGACCGCCAGTGTTGGAGTAGATTTCGGTATCCAATACCAGCACGTTAATGTTTTTGCGTGATGCTAAAACATGATCCAGTCCGCCGTAGCCAATATCGTAAGCCCAGCCGTCGCCACCAAAAATCCATTGAGATTTCTTAATCAGGTAAGCCTGATTATCAAGAATAAACTTGGCATAGGTTGCCAACGCTTCACTTGGGGTATAGGCTTTCAGCGCTTCAACCAGTTTAGCCGAGGCAATTTTTGAAGCTTCAGCATCTTTTCTGCTGTCAATCCAGGCTTGTCCCGCTGTTTTAACGGCTTCAGAGGCATCACCAGCGATGATTTCTTTGAGGTAATTTTCAATGGTATCGGCCATTTTTTCGGTCGCCAGCATCATCCCAAAGCCATACTCGGCATTATCTTCAAATAAAGAGTTGGCCCAGGCAGGTCCTTTTCCTTCGGCATTGACACAGTAAGGCGTAGATGGTGAGGATGCTCCCCAGATAGATGAACAACCGGTGGCATTTGCTACCATCATGCGATCGCCAAACAATTGGGTAATGGTTTTAATGTAGGGTGTTTCGCCACAGCCGGCACAAGCACCCGAGAACTCAAGCAATGGCTGACAGAACTGGCTGCCTTTAACAGTTGCTTTATTCATCAGGTTATCTTTAATTTTTACGGTAGTGGCATAGTTCCACATTGGGATTTGTTCAGCCTGGGTATCAATTGGTTCCATTTCCAGGGCTTTGGTTTTAGCCGGGCAGGCATCCTGACAGTTGCCGCAACCGGTACAGTCAAGGGTGCTGACCTGGATACGGTACTCTAAACCATCAAATTGTTTACCGGTGGCTTTGATCGTTGTAAATCCTTCTGGCGCCGCAGCTTTTTCACCAGCATCCACTAAAACAGGACGGATGGCAGCATGTGGGCAGACAAATGAACACTGGTTACACTGGATACAATTTTCAGGAATCCATTTTGGTACATTAACGGCAATGCCCCGTTTTTCGTAGGCTGAAGAACCAGACATAAAGGTTCCGTCTTCGACACCGGTGAATGCTGACACAGGAATATCATCCCCCGCCAATCGGTTGATCGGACGCAGAATCTTAGTAATAAATTCTGGTACATTTTCTTCCGTTGCGCCGTCAGCTTTAAGCTCTTTCCATGCTGCCGGAACATCCACTTTAACCAGAGCATTAATCCCCTGATCAACAGCAGCGTTGTTCATATCAACAATTTTCTGACCTTTTTTGCCGTAGGATTTTTGAATCCCAGCTTTAGAGAAGGTAACCGCATCTTCAATTGGAATAATGTCGGCCAGTTTAAAGAATGCCGATTGCATAATCATGTTGGTTCGACGACCCAGACCGATTTCTTCAGCAATTTTTGTGGCATTGATGATATAGAAATTAATGTCGTTGTCAGCAATATATTTCTTTAAAGATGCTGGTAATTTTTCATCCAGTTCGGCTACTTCCCAAACAGTGTTAAGGAGGAATGTTCCGCCTTTTTTCAAACCTTTTAACAGGTCATATTGGTTAACATAGGCTTGGGTTGAGCAGGAAACGAAGTCTGAATTGACAATCAGGTAAGTCGATTTAATTGGTTTTTTACCAAAGCGCAAGTGGGAAACGGTAACCCCACCAGATTTTTTACTGTCATAGGAGAAATAACCCTGAGCATATAAATCGGTATGATCACCAATGATCTTGATTGCTGATTTGTTGGCACCCACGGTTCCATCAGATCCCAGCCCCCAGAATTTACATCCCTTAGTTCCGGCAGGAACAGTATTCAGGTTTTCACCCAGTTCCAAGTTTGTATGAGTAACATCATCGACAATCCCGATGGTGAATTTACCTTTAGGTTCAGCCAGTTTTAAATTATCGTAAACTGCTTTAATTTGAGCAGGGGTTGTGTCTTTTGAACTAAGTCCATAGCGACCGCCAACAATCAACGGCTGGAATTCTTTGCCATAGAACACGGTACAGATATCCTGGTATAAAGGTTCGCCCAGTGAGCCAGGTTCTTTGGTACGATCCAGAACCGCAATTTTTTTAACGGTTTTTGGCAATACTTTCATTAAATATTCGGGTGCAAAAGGTCTGAATAAGCGAACCTTGATCAGTCCGATTTTTTCGCCCTGGGCCAATAAATAATCAATCGTTTCTTCGATGGTATCGGTAACAGAACCCATGGCCACGATGATGTTTTCGGCATCATCAGCACCATAATAATCAAATAAATGATATTCACGGCCAGTTTCTGCTGAAATTTTTTCCATATAGTCAGCCACAATTTCCGGTACTTTATCGTAGAAAGGATTGCAGGCTTCTCTGGCCTGGAAGTAAATATCGGGATTCTGGGCGGTTCCGCGGGTTACCGGATGTTCTGGATTCAAGGCGTGATCCCGGAATGCCTGGATGGCATCAAAATCAGCCAGTTTTTTAAAGACATCATAATCAATGACTTCGATTTTTTGAATTTCATGTGAAGTTCTGAAACCATCAAAGAAGTGCACAAATGGTACCCGACTTTTAATGGCGGCTAAATGAGCAATTGCGGCCAGATCCATTACTTCCTGTACGCCACCGGAAGCCAATAAAGCAAAACCTGTTTGACGGCAGGCCATCACATCACTATGGTCACCAAAAATAGAAAGTGCCTGAGCCGCTAAGGTACGGGCTGTGACATGAAAAACGCCTGGCAACAATTCGCCAGCAATTTTATACATATTCGGGATCATCAGTAATAGTCCCTGAGAAGCAGTAAATGTGGTGGTTAAAGCTCCAGCTGCCAATGAACCGTGAACCGCGCCGGCGGCGCCACCTTCAGATTGCATTTCGGAAACCTTTACGGTTTCACCAAAGATATTTTTTCGTCCCTGGGAAGCCCAAACATCCGCATATTCGGCCATTGTGGATGAAGGGGTAATTGGAAAAATAGCAGCAACCTCGGTGAACGCATAAGCAACGTGTGCAGCCGCGTTATTTCCATCCATTGTCATCATTTTTTTAGGCATGATTTTCCTCCTTGAAATTAAAACAAAATATTTTGTTGATGGTTAAAATAGCAAAATTTTATCTATGAAATTATATCATATTAGTTTTTAGGTGTATACACTTTAATACGGGTAATTTTTTGCTGTTATTTTTTGGCAATTTTCTACTTATTGATCCGAAAACGATTAATGTTAACCTTTTTATAGTTTAAATCTTTTTTATGTGGGTAAAATTGTTCTTCAGAGAACTTTTATCCTTGCAAATTAATTTTTCACAATAATTCACTGCGGATGAACTGTTAAAATATTCTTTAACAGTTCATCAACAGTAATTTTTGTGAAGTGATAACTTTTTTTAATAGTTTTATTGCTTTTAAATCATTATTTCTTTTTAGCTTCTTTAAAAGCCAATTTCTCTGGTATTAAAAAATCTGACTGGAATTCGAAACATTCTTTGGCAACCACACTGCTTAAGACGAGCAGACTGATCAGGTTTGGAATGGCCATCAGCCCATTCATCGCATCTGATAAATTCCAGACGATTTCCAAAGCGGTGGTAGCGCCAACAAAAACAACCAGACAATAAAGGATCCGGTAGATGGTAACAGCGATTGGTGCTTTGATTAAATATTCCAGTGACTTTTCGCCGTAGTATTCCCAACCTAATATGGTTGAAAAGGCAAAGAGGGCAATCCCCAGGGTTACAATATAACCACCCGCTGGTCCCAGTGCCGATTGGAAGGCGGCAATGGTAAGATTTGCACCCATTAAAATTTCACCGCTGGCATCCAATGTTCCTAAAGCCCCTGAAGAGGCAATAACCAGACCAGTGATCGTACAGACAACAATGGTATCAAAGAAGGTACCGGTCATATTGATATAGCCTTGTCGTGAAGGATGATCGGTTTTTGCAGCAGCGGCGGCAATTGGCGCCGAACCTAAGCCGGCTTCATTGGAGAAGACACCCCGGGCTACGCCCCAACGCATGGCTGTCAGCATGGTTGCGATAATGGTTCCGCCCACTCCGCCAGCCATTGCTTTAGGCGAAAAGGCCATGGTAAAGATTTCGGCAATTCCGGCTGGTACGTTTTGATAATTGATGATAATAACAACAAGTGCTGCTAAAACATAGAACACGGCCATAAACGGTACGATGACGCCGGCTACCTTACCGATACTCTTGATACCGCCAAGAATAACCAGAAAAGCCAAAACCGTCAGAATCAGGCCCGTTATCCAGGTGGGCACGCCAAAGGTACCATTTACGGCCCCGGCAATCGAATTAGCCTGGGTCATATTGCCAATCCCGAAGGATGCCACGGTGGCGAATAATGAAAACAGAAAGGCCAGAATCAAACCGAGTTTTTTATTCTTAAAGCCATTTTTCATAGCATACATCGGACCACCGGCCATTTCACCTTTGGCATTGGTTTCCCGGTATTTAACCGCGAGAACACTTTCGGCATACTTGGTGGAGAGTCCAAACAAAGCTGAAATCCACATCCACACCAGCGCTCCCGGGCCACCCAGTACCATCGCCGTTGCAACACCGACGATATTCCCGGTTCCGATGGTCGCCGCCAATGCTGTCATCAGCGATTGGAATGGTGAAATATCACCGCTGGAATCATCTTTTTTGGTTTTATCCTGTTTGGCAAAAACCGATTTTAACGCATAGCCCAGGTTAAGCCATGGCTTGAATTTTAAACGCACGGTTAAGAACATACCTGTACCCATTAGCAGTGCCAGCATAACGGGTCCCCAAACAAAATTATTTACAGCTGAAATGATATCCGAAAAATTCATATTGCCCCCTTAAAATTTATAAGCTTTGTTATCGATTACATTTTTGTTTAAATTTTCTTAAATAAGGGTTTCACCATTATTCGCAACGGTGTCACCCTTATTATCAGTTATTTAGAGCTAAATTAAATGTCTTGCTTTTTTCGTTTTCTTTATTTCTTGATGCTGATTATTTAAATTTTAGTTTCCAGGTTGATTAAAATTTATTCGAAACCTACAGCAATTCTTCTGCTGGTACGTATTCTTTTTTCAAGCCTTCAGCTACGCCTTTACAAGTAACATGTCCCTTGTAAGTATTTAATCCTAATAATAATGCGGGATCTTCCTTCATAGCGGCTTCAGGTCCTTTGTTGACGATATCAAGTAAATAAGGCAGGGTGGAGCCAGTCAAAGCATAGGTGGATGTTCTGGGAACAGCACCCGGCATGTTAGCAACTGAATAATGAATAACGCCATGTTTTTCAAAGCAAGGATCATCATGGGTGGTGCTATGATCTATGGTTGCTACTGATCCGCCCTGGTCAATGGCAACATCAACAATAACAGATCCTTTTTTCATGTTTTTAACCATCTGTTCAGAAACCAGTTTTGGTGCTTTTTCGCCAGCTACCAATACGCCACTGATCAGCAGATCTGATTTCTTAGTCAGCTCAGCCATGTTATAGGGATTACTGATTAATGTGGAAACCCGACCATTAAAGACGTCATCCACATAGGTTAATCTTGGTTTGCTGATATCAATAACAGTAACATGAGCACCCAGGCCCACTGCCATTTTCGCAGCATTCATACCAACCGTACCCGCTCCGATGATCATGACTTCTGCTGGGCAAACGCCGGTAACACCCCCTAATAACATCCCAACGCCGCCATGATAGCGCTGCAGCATGGTAGCACCAACTTGAACTGACATTCTGCCGGCTACTTCGCTCATTGGAATCAGTAAAGGAAGGGATCGATCAGCTAATTGAACGGTTTCATAGGCAATCCCGGTAATTTTTTTCTTAAGTAACAGATCGGTTAAAGGAAGGTTTGGAGCAAGATGTAGATAGGTAAATAAGGTCTGTCCTTCTTTCATCAGTTCATATTCTGACTCGATGGGTTCTTTTACTTTTACAATGATATCGGATTGTTCAAATACTTCTTTGGCCTGTTGAAGGATTACGGCACCTTCTGCTGCATATTCACTGTCTTCGATTCCGCTTTCAAAGCCAGCCTTTGTTTCGACAAGAACCTTGTGGCCACTCGCCACCAGGGCATGAACACCTGCTGGTGTTACGGATACACGGGACTCATTATTCTTGATTTCTTTTGGAATACCTACAATCATGTTAAAAACCTCCTGTTTATTTAATATAAAAATTTTGGAAAATTGTGATTTAAAAAACCTTTACATATTGTCATCTTCTACGGAAGAATGGAATATGTATTCTTGACGGTTGACAGGGTTACAATCGTTTTCGTCTTTTGCACCCCGGGAACTGTTTTAATGCAATTTAGAACCGCTTCCAGACTTTGGGTATCTTTGGTAATAATTTTAATTAAATAATCATAATCTCCAGCCAGATAATCACATTCAATGATCTCACTCTCATTTTCTACCAGGGCGACAAAGCCATCAATAAAACTGGGATGCTTAAGTGAAATAAACATATAGGCAACCAAATTTTTATTCATTTTCTGCGTCGATAAAATAACAGTATATTTTTGAATGATGCCGGAAGAATCTAATTTTCGTATTCGTTCGCTGATTGCCGGAACTGATAAGCTGACTTCACTGGCAATTTCGGAAGCCGTGACTCTGGCATTTTTTTGCAGCAGCTTTAGGATTTCAATATCAATTGAATCCATGTACAACTCCTTTCTATTAAAACTATTGATTTCATTATACCCGACTTATCAAATAAATTAAACGTTTTCAATGAATAACAATAGATCTTTTTGTAAAAAGAACAAGTTACTTTAAATGTTTAATCATTTGTGGTTTGTTTTTGATCCCACGCTTAATTATTTTTTCTTAATTTTACTTTCCATTGAAAAATCAAGGTTAAATCTTGATAAGCTTTAAAAGATATACCCTTAATCGAAAGTATTTAATCATTATTATTCAATAAGTCGCATAATTAATGATCTCAATCATTAATCTATCATTTATTTCACGCCAGGACATCAATTAAGACAGACCGGCGTGATTATTTGCGTATCATCCATTTTGATCAGTCGTCGTTTTTTTTAGACTGGTTTAAGCTAATCGTTTAAACGTTTTTCGATGGCAGCAATGGTTTCGTTAAGAACCTTGATTCTGGCATAATATTTATTCTGGGCTTCGACGATAATCCAGGGGGCATTGACGGTTGATGTTTTCAGCAGCATTTCATCCACAGCGATCTTATAAAGCTCCCATTTCTCCCGGTTTCGCCAGTCTTCGTCAGTGATTTTCCAGCCCTTATCGGGATTTTCCGCACGTCCGGTAAACCGCCTTAATTGTTCGTCCTGATCAATTTGCAGCCAGAATTTGATCACAATGGCACCCCAATCCGTGAGTTGTTTTTCGAATTCATTGATTTCCCGATAACTCCGGTCAAACTCTTCCTGGGTACAAAAGCCTTCAATCGGTTCCACCATCACACGGCCATACCAGGTTCGATCCCAAACCCCCAAATGTCCATTTTTAGGGATGTCCCGCCAAAAACGCCAGAGATAATGGTGCTTTCTTTCAATATCACTGGGACTGGCCGTAGGGTAAACGGTGTAACCGCGGGGATCGAGATTGCGGGTCAGCCGTTTAATACAACCACCTTTGCCAGCCGCGTCCCAGCCTTCAAAACCAGCGATCAAGGGAATTCGACGACGATACAACTCAAATTGAAGCAACCGGATTTTTTTCTGGCATTCTTTTATCTGGATCTGATATTCTTCCTCACTGATAACCTGGTCCAGCACAATCCCATCCAGTATTTTAGACTGGAAAGGCTTGTCCCCAACCTGAATCAGCGGTTTAAGCTCAACCACAGGGCCCATTTTCGCTGTTTCAATGGCTTTTCCCAGACGTTTTTCCAGGACACTCAAGACCTTGATCAGGGCGTAGTCTTTTTGTTCACCCTCAATGATAACCCAAGGAGCACAATCATTGTCAGTCAGTTCCAATCCCCGGTTGACTTTTTCATAGAGTTTATCATAATGCTTGTTTTCTTTTTCATCCCGGGGAGTAACCCGCCAGGCAGTGGCATCATTTCCCAACAATTTGTTAAACCGTCTTTTTTGTTCTTTTTTACTGATGTGAATATAGAACTTAAAAATAATCATCCCATCTTCGGATAGCGTCTGTTCAAATTCATTGGCCTGTTTCATCAGCCCCTGCATGTTCAGTGTATCGATGGATTTACGATAGACCAGGTCACTATAGTAACTGCGATTAAAAATGGCAATTTGCCCTTTCTCGGGAGTCTTGGTCCAATAGCGCCAGAGGAACGGGCGGAATTTCTCATCCTCATTTTCCTGCTTTTTAAAGTTATGAACCCGAAAAGACCGCGGATCCATCGGCATCAGCAGTTCATTAATCAATGTTCCCTTCCCGGCCGCATCCCAGCCTTCAAACAGAATTAGAACCGGTATCCCCATATCGTGCAGGGTGCGTTGCAATTCCCCTAAACGAACAGTAAGCCGCTCTTTTTCCAGACGATAGGTTTCTTTGTCAATTTTTACACCTAAATCAATTTTTTCCAGCATGACAGCCTCCTAATAAAGATGATTTTAGATTGTTGTTCAAATACAAAAAAAGGGCGCCTTAAAAGACGCCCTTTCATTAACTATATAAATCTTGCATAAATCGCGTCCAAATTAGGGTTGGACAAGGTTTCCATCACGTAATCGGCATATTCAGAACCGGTTGCACCGGTTTCACGGCCTGTGAGCACTAACTTTTTCTCGTATAATCCACACACATCCAAAGCTTTTTGTAGTTGTTCAGCTTTATCATTATAACCGATATGCACTAATAACATCCCGGCGGCACGAATAATACTGCAGGGATCGGCGTATTGGCCACGACCCTCTTTGACCATTCGTGGAGCGGATCCATGAATGGCTTCAAACATCGCATATTGTTTGCCAATATTGGCTGAACCGGCAGTGCCGACACCACCCTGGAACTCGGCCGCTTCATCGGTTAAGATATCACCATAGAGATTCGGTAAGACCATCACCTTAAACTGACTGCGTCGTTTTTCATCAACCAGCTTAGCGGTCATAATATCAATATACCAGTCATCCATTTCCACGGTGGGATAATCTTTGGCAATGGCTTTGGCGGTATCTAAAAATTTACCATCGGTGGTTTTGATAACGTTGGCTTTGGTAACAACTGTGACCTTATTCTTTCCGGATTTTTCGGCAAAATCAAAAGCTGCCTTAATGATTCGCTCTGATCCGTCCTGGGTAGTGACGGTAAAATCAATGGCTAAATCATCATTGACATGGATGCCCTTGCTGCCAACAGCATAAGCACCTTCGGTGTTTTCCCGATAGAAAGTCCAGTCGATATTCTTTTCCGGTACCGAAACCGGACGAACATTGGCGAACAAGTCCAATTCGCGACGCATGGCCACATTGGCACTTTCAATATTAGGCCAAGGATCCCCTTCTCGGGGGGTTGTGGTGGGTCCTTTTAAGATCACATCACAGGTTTTTAGTTCTGTGAGGACCTCATCGGGAATAGCTTTTCCGCATGCAGCGCGATTTTCAATGGTTAAACCGTCAATAATTTTAAAAACAATCTTTTCGCTTTTAACATCGTCGGCCAGCAGAAATTCTAGAACCCGTTGGGCTTCTGCGGTGATGAATGGCCCAATGCCATCGCCGCCAACAATGCCGACAATAATTTTATCTTTGATTGTGAAATCGGTAAAATCATTTTGTACCTTCATCTTTTCGATGCGGGTCAATTGTTCTTTAATCAGCTCTCCAAAATGAGCCTTGGCTCGTTCAATTTGTTCTTCGATCATAGTACCTCCGTCAAATTTATTTAATAGTGTCATAAAAGCGCTTAAGACAAATAAACTGCCGATTAAGCTCTGGACATCATACTCTTAAGCCGTTTGATGGGCCGGGTATTTTTAAAAACCAGTTCATTAGTAGCCACAAATTTATCCACTGCGGTGACGACCCAGCTGCCTAAATGTGCCGGCGGAATCGGAGTCAGCGGAAACATGTGCTTCACGATCATATCAGCCTGACGCTCGTCGATATTAAAATATTTTTCGGCATTTTCAAGTGCTGTTTTAGGATGGGAAAAGCCATGCATTTCCTTGATCCGATTCAACCCTTTGCCGGTTTTAACCTTACCCTGCCATGATTCCAGAAAAAAATCATGGAGCGTTGCGCCTCGCGCAATGGAAGCATAGTCCATGCCTAAAAATCTGGCTACGCGATAGGAATAATAACCAACTGCAACTGAGTGTTCAAACAAACCATTGCCGTGATGATCAATTTCTCTTAATTTTAGGAATTCACTGTGTGTAATAATATCGCCAACAATGGTTTCAAACTCACTGTAATACTTTTTTGTTTCCATTGAGACCTTTCTTTGATTGTAATTTTGTGTTATCTAGTCAGCCTTACTAAACAGATTATTTGAATATTATAGCATAATATCTTTATTTTTAGTTAAAATTATGAAAGATGTTCTGAAAAAAAACAAAAAAAGATTCGGTTATTCTTAAAATCATGGTAAACTAAATAAAAAAGATCAGGAAAGGAAAAATCATGAAAATTAAGAAAATACTCCTCGGAACCGGTGTTGTTTTGGCAACTGGCATGGCCTTTTATCATGCTTGTGTGATCAAAAAAGGAAAAGATTTTGAAGCCAGCTTCGATAAAAGTCCCGGTTCCATGGATGAATCGGTTCTATACGGCGGAAAAATGAAAGACTACCGGGATCAGACCATGCGGGATAATAAAATCGGGGCTTTCTTCGGGGGCATGCAGCTAGATTTTTCTAATGTTGTCACCGAAAAAGATGATTATCGCATGGATATCAGCATTATCAATGGCGGCTTAAACATCATCGTTCCTGACAACTTTAAACTAAAAATCGACGATACCTGCAAATTTGGCGGTATTGCCGACCATACCGTTTGCGTGGATCCGGATAATTCAGTGGCTCTTTCCGTTTTTGCTGACATCACCTGTGGCGGTTTGAATTTTGAAAATGCCTCTAAATGAAATCCTCATGAATAAAATTCGCACCATAAAGTCTATCTGAATAAAATCAGTGCGAACCCAAGCCAAGTAAAAAAAACTGAAATCGACCTAGGTTGATTTCAGTTTTTTATTGACAAACTCTTCAAATTCAACAACATTCATGGGCTTGGCATAAAAGAAACCCTGGGCAATGTCACAGCCCTTTTCTTTGAGAAAATCCACCTGTTCCTGGGTCTCAACCCCTTCGGCTACAGTAATCAGATCCAGATCCTTGGCCATATTCAACATGCTCGTGATAATCTTTCTTCCCCGAACATTATCCGTCGATTCGCTGAAAAAGGCCTTATCCAGTTTTAAGATATCCGCCGGCAGATTTTTCAGGGTATTAAGTGATGAATAAGCCCGGCCAAAATCATCGATGGAAATATGAAACCCAAAATCCTTCAAATGATTCATGATATCAACCATCTGAACATCATTATCAAAAATAGTTCCTTCGGTGAGTTCAATTTCAATCATTTTGGGATCAATATGATAGCGGCTGGTGATTGCCAGCAATTCCTCCGGCAACAGCATATTCTCCAGATGAAGCCGGGAAAAATTGACCGAAATAATCATATTGGTAAATTGATCCATTTCCTTTTGCCATTTTTCCAGCAGCTTGCACACCTCTTCAAACATATAGGTGTCTATTTTTTTGACAAAGCCATTTTTTTCAAATAAGGGAATAAAATCATTGGGGGGCAGCATCCCCCGTTCCGGATCATTCCACCGTACCAGAGCTTCGGCGCCAATGATTTGTTCATCTGAAAATAAATATTTAGGCTGGAGATAGACTTCAAACTCATCATTGCGCAGGGCCATTTCCATTCTATTTTCAATCTCATTCTCAAGAATCATCACTTGACGCATGGACTCATCATAAAAGGCATAACTCACCTGGGAGTTATCTTTAATCGATCGTTTAGCCATATTCGCCCGATCGCTGAGGGTATTAATATCCACCTCGTCTGGTCCGATCAGATAAATGCCCACGGAGATGTTTACGATGAATTTCTGGGAATAGCCATTGATTTCGCGAATCAAATTTTCCACCCGTTGGGAAAATTCGCCATAGCCCTCGTATTTCATTAAAATACTGAAATTATCGGTGGCCATTCTGGCAAACAACTCGTCTTCTTTAAGTTGCTTTTCTAAAATTTCGGCAATCGCCGTGAGTATTTCGTTACCCACCTGATGCCCGTACAAATCATTGATGGCCTTAAACTTATCAATATCAAAAATAATCATCGCATAATGCTGGGTCTGATTGGTGACAAATATTTTTTCGCAGTCTCTTTTAAACTTAATCCAATTAGGACAGCCAGTCAAAAAATCAAAATCCTGGAGCCGTCTCAATTGGTTGTTTTCTTTTTTCAGGTCACCGACAGTAAAATTACTGATCAGGCTGATAATAAAGATTCCAGTAAATCCCAGACCATAAAATACCATCCGAAAAGCTTCCCCTTGAGAAGGCAGGGTAAAAGAAATAAAGTTAAATAGCGCCGTCATCATGACCAAAAAAAACAACGCAAAGCTGAGGGTTATAAACTTTTTTTCGTCATAATTCTTCACCATTACCTCCTAAACGTCAATCTATTTGAGTAACTGGCTAACTTATAAAAGTCCCTTTAGCTTTGCGTCACTGTTTCACAACAGTTTTGCCCTAACATTCTCTATTCTTTTTTAATACACGCGTTAAGCTGTCATTACCTGAGTCTAGAACATTCATCGGCGACTTGTATTGTATTTTTTAACATTGTATCATAAGTGTAACAATTTGTCTTGTGTTAATTGTTAAATTTTAATTTATTTTGACGCTCAAGCCCTTCTCTATAATCGTTCTTCCAGCTCGGCCGTCAATTCTTCAAAGCCCGGTTTATGGAGCAGGGCAAACATATTCTTTTTATAGGCTTCCACACCCGGCTGATCAAAGGGATTGACCCCCAACAAATAGCCGTTTAGTGCGCAGGCTTTTTCGAAAAAATAAATCAGTTTGCCAATATGGAAGGCATCCAATTTTTTGAGTTTAATAATGCCATTGGGGACCCCGCCATCGACATGTGCCAGCAGGGTACCCATAAAGGCTTTTTCATTGACCGCATCGATTTCCCAGCCGGTCAGGTAGTTCAGTCCTTCCAGATTTTTTTCATCCCGGAACACCTTAATCGCCGATTGATCGTCCTCGATGACAATCACCGTTTCAAAATGATTTTTAGGACCATCCTGGATCATCTGCCCCAGCGAATGGAGATCAGTGGAGAAGTGAACCGAAGCCGGAAAGAGCCCCTTGCCGTCTTTGCCGTCACTTTCACCAAATAATTGTTTCCACCACTCAGCCAGATACTCCAGCGAAGGATCGTAATCCACTAAAATCTCAATCTTTTTGCCGCGATTATAAAGTACATTCCGGTACAGGACATATTGAAAACAGGGATTTTTTTCAAATTTCGGTTCATTATAATCCTCGTAGCCGGATTTTCCCCCAGCCATCAGGGCATCAATATCAATTCCTGCCGCCGCGATGGGCAGCAAACCCACCGCCGTATAAACCGAGTAGCGTCCGCCAATATCATCGGGAATCACAAAGGTTTCGTAGCCTTCTTCATCAGCCATAAACTTTAGCGCCCCTTTGGCTGTATCAGTTGTGACAAAGATCCGCTCCTTGGCGCCGCCCTTGCCATATTTTTCTTCCAGAAATTTTTTAAAAAAGCGAAAAGCCATCGCCGGTTCCGTGGTGGTACCGGATTTTGAAATAACATTGACACAAACCTCTTGATCCTTTAGCAGCGCCAGCAAATTCTCCAGATATTTCCCGCTGATATTCTGACCGGCAAAATATATTTTGGGTGCCTTTCGCACTGATCGGGGTTCTTCATTATAAAAGGGGCTGGTCAAAGCCGAGATCACCGCTTTAGATCCCAGATAAGATCCGCCAATCCCAATCACCACCAGGGCATCACAGCGATCCTGGATTTTTTGTGCTGCCTCCTTGATCCGGGTAAACTCTTCCTGATCATATTTAACCGGATAATCAACCCAACCAAGAAAATCGTTGCCGACCCCGGTTTTATTCATCAATTCATCATTGGCATGAGCCAGCTGATCAACCCGACTATCAAATTCACTGGGGTCTATATTGGCATAAGAGAGATCAAAACGAATACTCATAATAATTACCTTCTTTCTTAATACGATTGAAATGTGTTCTCATTTTACTACATCAATGATTGGGGTGTCAATTGATGTAGGCCAATCAACCTGAAAGAAAGTTGAAATTCCGCGAATCTTCTAACCAATCCCCTCATAAGAGGTGACTTTTTTTATTTGATATGTTAAAATAAGCAAAATTGAGAAAAGAAGAGGTGTAAAATGGAAACGCGAATACTGGGAAAAACCGGATTAGAAGTGTCCCTTATTGGGTTTGGTGGTATTCCAATTCAACGCTGTAGCCAATGGGAAGTCGACGAAATTGTTGAAAATCTTATTGAAGAAGGAGTTAATTTCATTGACACTGCCAGAGCTTACACCAATAGTGAAGAAATGATTGGGGAAGCCCTGAAACAGTGGGGCCGGGAACATTTTTATCTGGC
>NZ_JBGSHG010000106.1:0-1648 GCF_041752335.1 Acetobacterium sp.
TGCCATCCCCTGGTCTTTACGATCCGTATTGATATACACTTCTGACATCAGCACCTTGCCATTATCTGTAAAGTCAATTGATTTAGCCGTTTCCAACTGGCTCTCCGCCTCGGAGTAATTCGCCATGCCCAGATAGGTTGCTCCCTTACCTTCATAAGCTAATACATTTTTTTGATCGATTTTGATGACGTCGTCATAAGCAAGGATTGCCTCTTCGTACTTGCCTTCTTCCAGGTATTTCTCCCCCAATTCAAGATTTTTCTCAATTTGTGAAATATTCATTTGATTCATGATTAAAAATCCGCTGACAACTAGAATACAAACTCCCCCAATCAAGCCAATGATAAAAAACATTTTTTTCCTATGGCTCTGATTTTCAGGCTGTTTTTTCGTCAATAACTCTTCAGTCCGATCGCCAACAGGATCAAAACCATTCTCACTGTTTTGATTTTCATTCTCATTACTATTCATTCATGTCCTCCTCTCCCTGATTATTGTTCTAAACCCAAACTTCGCACATTAAAAATACCCGAAAGCGTCGCTACGAAAGACTTTTCATGAAAAATATTCATTCAGGCACAAGGTTTCAGACTACTCTTTATTATTGTCGGCAAATTCTGACTGAACTGATCGAGCAGACTGTCGATTTTTTCATCACTGTGGTGAAGAATATCCTGCCAAATACTCAACATCAACTCAATCAGCAGAAGATAAGACTCCTGATAAGTGATATTCATTTTGTAACATTAGTTTGACTTATTACCACAAGTCTTTATCAGTTTTAAAAACCTTTTGTTTCGTTATTGCTTTTTATTTTATCTTTCGGATTGAATCAATCATAAAAAGATAACACTATAAAGCAATCCAACGAATATCCTTTTTAGGCACATAACCACTAATGATACTCCATGCTTCTTCTTTTGAAATTTGCGTGTTTTTGTGAGTTGCATCAGTCAGGAAATATTTTGGTATGCCATCAAAGCCATCGAACTCAACATTTTGATAAACCGACTCTGAATTACCTTCTAGTTTATAAAAATTGTAGTGTTGATTAACCGCTCCGCCACTACCGCTGCATTTTAATATTTGATTCTCACAAATGGTGTAAGTCGCCCGAACGCCCATCGGTACTCCACCGAAAATCCGTTTTGGTTTCCCATCAACCAATCGATAAGTGTCAATAATTTTATATTCTGTCTGAACTTCGTCATAAGCATTCCTAATATTATTTGGATCGTATCCAGAAATTACCAGTTCGGGAATTGCATCTCCCGATATATCCTGCATCATGAAATAAAGTGGTTGTTTAAATTCATAAGGAGAAAAGGTGTCAGTAACATCGGGCAAATTTTTTATGACATTCTTATCAAACCGGCTTGCCTCCGCTTTCCTGTATTCATCTAAGATCGGGGCATAAGAAGCGTAGTATTGATAATATGAATTGGTGTATTCACCGATGCTGCTTTTCGCCTGTTCGATTAACGCCTTTATTTCGGTATCACTTTTGCCTCCATCAATATAGGCCGGAATTAAAGCATCATACAACTTCTTTAACTTTTCCTTGTCTTTTGTGGTCTCAATTTGTTTTTCTAGAAGCTCAATCTCTTTATCATTTTCATTGATCTGATGATAAAGATCGGCCATCTGT
>NZ_JBGSHG010000107.1:0-8315 GCF_041752335.1 Acetobacterium sp.
CATCATCGATTTTTCCTTTGTTTATGAACTGGTAAAGGATCAATACAGCCCAATCGGGCGGGGATCAAAAGACCCGGCCATGATGGTTAAAATTTTTCTTCTGGAATTCCTGTATCGTCTTTCCGACGTGCAAGTCGTTAAGCGAATTCAGACCGATATTGTGTTCCGATGGTTTTTAAATTTAGGAATTGATGATCAGGGACCCGATGATACCACCCTCAGTTACTTCCGAGTCAAGCGCCTGACGGAAGACCATTTTGAAGCCTTCTTCACTGAGATCGTCAAGAAATGCATCGAGAAAGACCTCATCAAGACCAATCGTTTCATCATTGATTCCACGGATGTGGCCGCCAATGTCAATTACCCGTCAGAAAAGAATTTAGCCAGAAGTGCTTTCAAAAAGGTAATGAAAGAAGTTTCCAGGTTTAACGAACCATTAGCCACAGAGTTGTCTGCTGCAATCGAAGCAGACCTCGATGCAGCCTATGAAAAATCTGCCAAGGTCAGTTGGCGAAAACATTTTGAGATCACTCAAAAATATTTAGACCTTTTATATATCCGGTCCTATGATGAATTACAGGACAATGAAAAATATCGGGAAGCCTTCGGATTGTGCTATGATCTGTTATTCCAATATGTCAATAACACGAAAGATAAGATTATCAGCATCGTTGATCCGGATGCAAGGGTTGCCCACAAAACACCTACCAAGTCAAAGACGGGATACAAAGATCATATCATCATTGATGAAGACAGTGAAATTATTCTGGCATCGGTTCAAACCCCTTTTAACACAGGTGATGGCAAAAAATTAATCGAACTTCTTGAAAAGACAGAAACACAGGTTGGGTTAAAACCAAAGGAACTATCAGCCGACAAAGCTTACGGTGAAACCGAAAACCGGGCCTATCTCAAAGATGCACACATCATCACCAACATTGCTTTTTATAAAGAAACCAGCCGGAAAAACCAGCATGTATTGAAGCTATCTGATTTTGTCTTTTCAGAAGATTTGAACAGGGTTACCTGTCCTAATGGCAACAGCACGGAAACATGCAAAATCAGCTATAACAAAACCACGAACAGAGATATGAAAACGTTTCGATTTGATCCCAAACTTTGTGGCACGTGTCCATTAATCAGACAATGTATCCCTACTCTGCCAAATGGTAAATTCCAAAACAAAGGCAGAAAGATTGACATCTTTTTACGCTATGATGCTGTGTTACAGGACCGGGCCAGAGCGGCAACTGAAGAATTTACCATCGCATATCATAAAAGGTATAAGGTCGAAAGGCGATTTGCCACCATGGTCAGAAACCATGGACTGAGAAGATGCCGTTACCTCAGACTTAAAGGGGCAAAGATCCATATTACCATGGCCAACATGGCCTGCAATATTATAAGGATGGTTAATTTATTATGCCCGCCAACAAAAAAGGTAACGACTTAAACGAAAGAAGGCGAGGATATCAGCTGTGTATATGTTTAATCTCGCCGTCTTTAAAACTTTTCACGAGAAAAATAACGCGTAATTAGAAAACTTCTCTTTAATATCTTGAATGATTATTCAAGCTGCTAAAAAAATGCCGATTTTATGGTCGTTTTTCGGAGGTTTCCCCGACACCAACTTATAAACTTACTCTCAATAAGTCATACAACAATTCTCACCACAAAGGAGAAACCCCATGAAACCAGAAAAACTCACCGAAATCATCACTAGCGGCGAAGGTCTGACCGTCGAATTCAAACAAAGCCGAACCAAATTGAATCGGGATGTGTTCGAAACCGTCTGTGCTTTTTTAAACCGGGGCGGCGGTCATCTGTTTCTGGGGGTTGATGATCAGGGCGGAATTGTCGGGATCGAATCCGCTGCCATTGAAAAGCTGAAAATGGATTTTGTCACCGCCATGAATAATCCCCTGAAAATCGCTCCAACCTTTTATCTGACCATTGAAGCTGTCGAACTGGAAGGCAAAACCATCTTCCATATTCTGGTGCCCGAAAGCTCCTAGGTGCATCGCTGCAATGGCCGGATTTTTGACCGCAAAGAGGATGGCGATCTGGATATCACCGACAACACCAACCTGGTGGCCGGCTTGTATAACCGCAAACAGGGGTCTTATACTGAAAATCGCATCTTTCCTTACGCCAAGCTGTCCGAGCTTAACCCCGATTTGCTGATCCGGGCCAGAAAAATGGCCGCCAATGAACGGGCCGATCATCCCTGGAAAACGATGAACGATCTGGAGCTGCTAAAAAGCGCCGGCCTATATTTAAAAGACCCCCAGAGCGACAAAGAGGGGATTACCTTGGCCGGGATTCTGATCTTTGGAAAACCGGAGCTGATTCTGGCGGCCTTGCCCCATCACCGCACCGATGCCCTGCTGCGCAAAATCAATCTGGATCGTTACGACGACCGGGATGATATCCGGGTGAATCTGCTGGAGAGTTATGAACGGCTGATGCAGTTTATCAACAAACACTTAAACGACCCCTTTTATCTGGAAGGGGATCGACGGATCAGCCTGCGGGACAAGCTGTTTCGCGAAGTGGTTTCCAACCTGCTGATTCACCGGGAATTTGCCAATCCCTTTCCGGCCAAGCTGATCATTGAAACGGATCGGGTGGTCACCGAAGATAGAAAGACTGTACCTGACACTAGAAAGACTGTAGAAAGACTGTAGAAAGACTGAAAAAGACTGTACCAAAAAGACTGTACCTGACACCAGCTTATAAACTTATGATTAAATCAGGCATGATCTATAATCTGGTCAAGCAGTCGCTGATCAACAATTTCCCCAATGACCATTTCCAACAACAAAGGAGAAAACCCAATGAGACCAGAAAAAATTAGCGATATCATCAGTGGCGGCGAAGGCCTGACCGTGGAGTTCAAACAAAGCCGAACCAAATTGAATCGGGATGTGTTCGAAACTGCGGTGTCAGGTACAACTTATTGTCTTAACTTATTGCACAGAGCGAAGTCGTAATCAGACAACACAAGGGTCGAAGATTTTGTGCCCCGTCATAAATTGCCAAACAGGAGAAAAAGAAGACTGTACCTGACTACCAACTTATGACGTGATTCTACCAGCGAATGACGCAGTTAATGAAATTATGGAGGTATAAGATGTCAATTGTAAACGATGTTGTAAGAGGGATACTAAATAAGCGTCTAGAATTTGTAAGTCTGGAACCGGATTTGGAGGAAATACGGGGAATACAAATCTGTCCGGCAATCTTTGAATATGAAGGTGTGGTTGAACGTATTTTATCATCTGAGGAAGATGTTTTAGGTCAGTATCAACCGATGAGAAGTCCTGGTCAGATTATATTATTTGAGGAACGTCTTTCATCATTTTACTGGGGTCTTGTCGGACAAATAAGCAGAAACAATTATTTCATGGAAGAATCAGATCTTGAAAAAATGGCACACATGGTTGTTCTTAAAACTTTCACGCATGAACAGTTTCATCATTTTGCCGATGTTGCGCGTCATTTGTTTGGCAGTCAGTATGACCATCATTTGGAAGAAGCTTTGGCTGTTGCCTGGAGTCGGAAGAAGCTCATTGAACAAAGCAGGATCTGGCAAAGTAAAGAAGCAAGATTATCAGCACCCTTATATAATGAACTTATGGTTAATATGTATCGATATCAGTCTAACGGTTATCGTGATTGGGTTTTATATCAGTCAGAAGATGAATTTCTGATTGCCATATCAGATTATCTTGGTGGTTCCGGCAAAATTTCCTCGAGAAAAGCGGAATTAGTATGGGTCAGATTTTATTGAGAATATTAGACGAAGTGAAAGATAAAGGGGTTGTTGAGAGGCGGTTTTAGAATTATTTAAAAATTCTAGTATCGTGTGTTAGCATCTGTATCTGAAATTACTTTTTAAGTATCAGGGAAGGTAAAAGATGAATATTGAGGAAATGTTGAAAAATATTACAGCTGTTTCAGAAAAGTATGATCTGATAAATCAGAAAACAGGAGGCTGGTTTAATATTTTTAGAATTATGGATGTTTCAACAAACGAAGTAAAAATTTGTCAATTGATTTGTGATTTATTGAATCCGTATGGCTCTCATTATCAGGGGACCAGTTATCTAAAGTTGTTTGTTGAGCATGTTTTAAAAATAGATAATTTTAATTATAATGGGGTTCGTGTATTTAGAGAGTACTTGACCAGTGAAAATAGACGGATTGATTTGGTTATTGAAAACAGTACAATCACAATTCCGATTGAAGTTAAAATTTATGCAGATGATCAAGTTAATCAATTGAAAGATTATTTTGAAATGGCCAGAGGCGCCAATGTTTTTTACCTGTCATTATTCGAACGAGAGCCTGACAAAAAAAGCATCGGTAATATGAACACGGATAGGATAACAAACATTACCTTTGAAAAAGATATTGTAAATTGGATTGATAGATGTTTGCAATTGCGTGAAACCATTACCATTGCACCGATTCGTGAAGTGTTGCTGCAATTTAGAATGATAATTAAAACGCTGGCAAATCAAATGGGGGATGAAAAAGAAGTGGAAGTAAAAGAACTAATTTCAAAAAATAGTGAATCAATAAAAAGTGCAGTGGCTATCGAACAAAGTCTGAAGCAATGTAAAATCGACATGATGTATAAATTGTTTTCAACATTAGAAAATAAGCTAGAATTGCATGGTTTGAAGAAAATTGATGTATATGATTATTCAAATGGGAAGGTTGAAAAATATTATAATATAAAAGGTACTACATACCCTGCGTTAAGCTATCTTTATAAAAAGGGAGTTAAACCATATGTCGATATTATTCTCAGGTTTGAAATCGAGTATGATTTTTTTATCGGATTTTGTACACCAATTAACAATACATGTGACGGTGTGCAACTAACAATGGATGAGATAAGGAAAAATTTAGTCAATATTGACAGTAATAGATTAAAAATTGACTATTGGTGGATCTATATTGAAGAATTGTTATTAGAAAATGAGAGTCCGAATTTTAATGCACATAATGAGGCGTATTATAAATTGTTTGATGAAAATCATTTCAATGCATTTATAGAGAATTGTGTTGAGCGTGCGCTCGAGCTTTTAAAATGATTTCTAATAAATGCCCCCGGTTTTAAGGCATAAGGGTAGTCGTTCCCGACATCACCATATATATCGACGGTACCTGTGAAACCTCCGAAAAACTACGGGGACTGTGCCCGAAACCAACTTATAAACTTATTCGGAATAAGTCAGACATGATCAAGAGCAGAATCCAGTAGCCCTTCATCCCGGAGTCCATCACTGCCGCCAGTTTTATGGGACAACACAAGGGGTCGGAGGTTTTGTGTCTCTGAGTCGATTTCTGCTTGTTACATTTTTTCTTAATGTCAGTTAAAAAGCAAATCAAGATAAAACGTGTAAATACCATCGCGTCCAAGAACATGAAAATAGAACGATGCGATTAAACAGATAAAGAATTCTTATCGTTAATGCGTTAGCTTAAACGTCAGTTATTCGAAATTTTCGACTAACTGCAAATGAATACAGAGATGTGGGGACGTTTCCATTGTCTGAATGTACTTTTCATGGAGATTGACGCGGTTAGCCATACTAGAGACACCCTCTTATATGACAAGCAAGGACCCCATGATATTAAAAAAATAAGTTCAAAGGGAGAACTCAATGAAATCTACGGCATTCAAACAAATGGTTCTAGAACATCTTTCTACTTATAAAAATGAAGTGTTAGGTATTAGTAATAATGGGATGTGGAAAAACAATCGCTTCCAGTATTCGCACATTTTACCAGAAAATTTAAAGGAATTAAATTTTCTACCTATGACAAGTCCAATTGAAGCGGTTCATACGGCACCCAATATAAGCTTTCATAGTGGTGCACATCATCTGAATTCATCACAGATCATGTGTATAAATTTTTTTGCACCATTATTAAGGGATGCTGAAGGATTGAGTATATTGAAAGAAATTATTAAAAAAGAAACACTAATCAAATTTACTGATGAAGCAACCATAGTAAAAGCTTGTTTTGAATATGAACCGGATGAAAAAGAAGGCACAAACTTTGATTTCTATATGGAATTGTCCACTGGTGAAAGAATACTATTTGAAATAAAATATACAGAAAGTGGCTTCGGATCAATACATAAGGATAAGAATAATCCAAATAAATATGATGATAAATGGGAAAAACATTATGATCAACAAACTAATAAGAGCTTGTATTTGAAAGGGATTAGTAAAGAAGACTTCTATAAGAATTATCAGATTTGGCGTAACGTATCATACATCGTGAATGATAGTGATTACGTTGTATTTCTGTTTTCTTATTTAAATAATTCGCACGTGCAGGAAATACAAAAAACGGTTGGTTTTTCAAAGAAGCAAAAATATGCTAACGTTAGTTCTCTATGCTGGTATTCGTTTATAAGGACAGCGCTTGCGCTTACTAAAGATTCGAAATATTATTTTCATTTTCATTTGTTTAAAGAGAAATATTTAAAGTTCACAATTTCTGTGGATGAAATGACCAATTTGGAAAAATTATATTAATCCGGGGAACACAAGGGGACGGAGAGGGAGCAGTGAAAAAGTCGAAAAAACCAGTTTGACTACAGCATAAAAGACTAAGGACTCGAAATTCAAAATTACAAAATTCATGCCACCTGAAATTCAAAAACAGAACTTTTATGATTCAAAATGAGCAAAAAAATAACCCTGTATGGTATAATTAAGTACCAACAAAACCAACCAAACAGGGGGAAAATCATGCTTCGAATTGAATCAAAACAATCATCATTCCATTGTCTATTATATAGTAAAATTCCGGAAAATCATATCCTGAAACAAGTCAAAAATGTTGTGGATTTTAATTTCATCAATGACCTGTTGGAAGATACTTATTGTAAAAACTTTGGCCGACCAGCCAAAGAACCCGAACTGATGTGTAAACTGCTGTTTCTACAATCAATCTATCATCTGTCCGATGAAAAGTTGATCGAAGAAGCCTCGTTCAATCTGGCGCATCTCTATTTTCTGGGACTCAACCCGGAAGACGTGTTGCCGGAAAAAAGTCTCCTGTCAAAATTCAGAACCCAACGGCTGGGCGAACAAACCCTGGATGAAATCATCATTGAAATTGTGAGACAATGTGTCGAAAAAGGGATCGTCAAAGATGAAGGGGTCAGCATTGATTCCACTCACGTGGAAGCCAACACCATCAAAAAAACACCGGAACGCCTGATGAAGCACCTGGCTCGGAATATCATTACCGCGTGCGAGAAAGAAACCGAAAAAAAAGTCGATAACCTGCCGGAAGAACCGGCCTACAAAGAAATCAGCGATCATAAAAAGGCCAAGCAGGTGATGAAGGATTACCTCGAAAACGTCATCGAAAAAGTGGAAATGCATACGTCCACCAAACCATCTGAAATGACTGAAACAGAGGCGATGGTTTCACAGGCAAGGGAAATTCTGGACGATCCCAAATTTATTAATCAAACCGGGATTCGATCGTTGATCGATGAAGACGCCCGAGTTGGACGCAAAAGCAAAACTTCAAATTTTTTTGGTTATAAAGTTGAGTTTATCATGACCACTGACCAGCGGTTGATCACGGCAGTTCGAACTGGAAACGGTGCCTATGTGGATGGCAGCCAGATTGAAGGATTACTCAAAGATACTCAATCAAGCGGTTTGAAGGTATGTGAATTTTATGGTGATAAGGCCTATTTCAGAAAATCCATTCTCGAAAAGATTGAAGCAATGGAGGCAGAAGCCTATATACCCGTCAGTGGTTCTGCTTATCGCATTGATGAAAGTGAATTCTCCTATAACAAAGATTCTGATCAATGGTTCTGTAGCCAGGGAAATCAGACGGTCAGCCGAAGATACTATAAACGGAAACGCAAAGACTGCAAAAGTGGTTTTCAGGAAGGACATAATTATTACTTCGACGTGAAAATTTGCAAAAGCTGTCCGAAACATGATGAATGTGCAAAAAAGTCGGCCCGAAAAATTCTGAATATTGGGATCAACACCCTGGAATTTTATGAAATCTCCCAAAATCAGAAAACCGATGAATTTAAAGAGAAGTACAAAAAAAGAGCCAGCATTGAAGGAAAAAATGCGGAGCTCAAACGATCCCATGGGCTGGGCCGGGCAAAAGGCTATGGCCTTGTTTCGATGTCTAAACAATCGAAACTGGCAGCCATTGCAGTAAATTTAAAAAGAATAGCGGCCATCATGACCGCTAAATCTTCTTGTTTCTGTGAACTATTTGTCGTATTTAGAATTAATTTC
>NZ_JBGSHG010000108.1:0-13756 GCF_041752335.1 Acetobacterium sp.
TCTGGACTTAAGCAATCGCCCCAATGAAGCACTTGTAATGCCCTTTCCTAAAGAAGATACCACACCACCAGTGACAAAAATATACTTTGTTTGCATTAATTTACAGGCTCCTTTTTCTTTTACATTTTCGTATTATTCCAATAAAAAAATCACTACAAAAAATGAGTTTTTTTTTTGCAGTGATGCAATTAACAATACTATTAGTTTAACATTTTTTCTTAAAAACACAATAATAATTTTGTTTTGAATAACAACTTTTTAATAATACCATTTTTTTCTTAAAGAATAAAGAAAAAAACACAAATAAAATGACAAAGAGAACCTAAGATTACAAAAATATGAAACAATTCGTGAAAACCAAAATTTTCACCAAAGTTTGGTTTTTTGATGGCATAGATGATACCACCAATGGTATACATCACGCCACCGCCAACCAACAGCATAAAGCCCGGCAATGGCAGCGCCTGATATAGGGGTCCTAACACAAACAGCGCAAACCAGCCCTGAAAGATATACAGTCCGGTTCCCAGCCATCGGGGCATATTGATCCAGGCCACTTTAAGAATAATCCCGATCAGAGCCACGCCCCATATCGCCACCATCATCGCCACCCGCATGGTTCCGGTCAGGCATAGCAGACAAAACGGCGTATAGGTTCCGGCAATTAAAATAAAGATCATCGCATGATCCAATTTTTTCAGATGGAGAATTTTTTTCTGGTCTCCCTGGGAGGCATGATAGGTAAAGCTGGTGCCATAGAGACAGATCAACCCAACTCCAAAGGCCAACACGGAAACCAGGGTCAACGGGGTCACATTATCTTCTGCAATAATTAAAACAAGCATCGCAACGACACCAAACACGGATAAAATTGCACCAATTAAATGGGTTAAGGCATTCATTGGCTCTCTAAACTGATTCATATTTTGTCCTTTCTGTTACTGGATAGTTCTTTTCTTTCACTATACCACACTTTTCTTAGTTGATGCAACTATCATTCCGTTTCGCTCCTTTGCGCCAAAAACACCCGGAAAGTCACTTACTGACTGAACCGGGTGCTTGCTTTCTAGATGAGTTTAATTGCCTTACACTTTGCGAACCGCCACCCCATCAAAATCATTATGGGTGGTAACCTGACCAGGGGGAATAATACAAAAGCCTTCATGCCATTCCCCGGCAACCAGTTTTTCCAGTGGCGAAATGCTGCCCTGATCGACCACCACCTCAAGACCGATGAGTTCACCGATATCATTGACCCGCGGCAGGTGATCAACCACCGGGTAGGCTCCGGTATCGATGAGCATTAAATTTTTATAATTTTTGAACATGATCTCCATAACCCGCCGGGCGCGGCTTTCGCCGTATTTTTCGAGATTGTGCTGGAACTCCTTATCAAGCGACTTTTCCCCCTTCAGCCATCCCTGGGTTAAGAAATAGGTGGATGTCCGGATCCGTTCCAAGTTTTCCTTTTCTGAAAGCAGAATATCAATGCAATCCCCATAGCGGGGAATAATCAGAGTCGCCTTTTCGCTTTTCAAACCCAATAGTCCGTTTCCGCAGTTGCCATAGGCAAACAAAAGCTCGTCATAGCCAGCTTCGGCTTTGTCAATTTCTTCCTGGAGAGCATTTTTCAATCGTTCCGGGGAGTCATGAAGCAGATTGGACATCCAGACGGTTTCCAATTCTATATCTGTTCTTTGCAATGCCATTTCAACCTCGTCCCGGATGGTTTCACAGGCGATTAATAATCTTTTCATTTATTTTTTACACCTTTTTTCTGTTTACTCTGCCAAGAGTATTATTTATGTACTATTTTTCTGCACTATACCCAGTATAACCAAGAATCCTTTGTTTTCAAGAAAAAATTCAGATAAAATTTCCCCTCGATAATTTTTCGTCGATAAGCGACTTTATGTTATAATATCATCGTCAAATAATCTTAATATTAGGAGAAAAAAATGGATAAAAGTAAGTTCCGAAAAGAAATTCTGGCACGTCGTAAAAAAATCTACTGTGCTGACACCGACGCTAAAATTATCGAGCAATTCCTCGATAGTGATCTTTATAAAAACGCCGACTGGATTATGGCCTATGTGAGCTTTGGTACCGAAATCTATACCCATGATTTTATCAAACGCGCCTTAGCCGATGGCAAACATATTGTCGTTCCCATCTGTAACATCGAAGACCATACGGTTACCTTGTCAGAACTGATCAATTTCCCCGATGATCTGGAAGAAGGCCATTACGGAATCCTTGAAGTTCGCGACGATTGCCTGCGGATTGTCGATCCAAAAAAACTTGATCTGGTTATGGTTCCCGGCTGTGCTTTCTCACCCTCCGGACACCGAATGGGTTTTGGCGGCGGCTATTATGACCGCTTTCTGGAAACCATCAGTGACGACTGCATCACCGTTGCACTGATCCGGGAAGACTTTATTTTCGAAAAAATTCCCATGGAAGAACATGACAAAAGTGTTCAGTTCATGGTGACCGAAAAATGTGTCAATTGTTGTCCCATCCAGGAGGCCTAATTTAACATGAACGTTACAGAAGCCATCAGCTACATTGAAGCAACCCATAAGTTTGGCACCCGATTAGGTCTCGAAAGCATGAGCCTATTACTGAACGCCATGGATAACCCTCAGGATAAACTCAAGTTTATTCACATTGCCGGCACCAATGGAAAAGGGTCCACCTCCTCCATGATCGCCACCATCTTAACTACCGCCGGATACAAAACCGGCTTATTTACCTCCCCCTTTCTGGAAGCCTTCAACGAACGAATTCAGTTAAACAATGAACCCATTGACGATGACAGCCTGGTCGCTGCCACCATTTTTGTCAAGGAACGGATTGAAGTGCTGATGGAACAGGGCGAACCCCATCCCACTGAATTTGAAATGGTTACCGCTGTCGGGCTCCAGTATTTTTATCAAAAACAAGTGGACTTTGTGGTCCTGGAAGTTGGTTTGGGCGGACGACTTGACGCCACCAATATCATCAAAGATCCACTGGCGGTTGTGATCATGGGCATCAGCAATGACCACACCGATTATCTGGGCAACACCCTGGCTGAAATTGCCTTTGAAAAAGCATCGATTATCAAGGACGGCTCCGATGTGGTTGTTTATCCCCAGGATCCCGAAGCCTTAAAGGTTATTCTTGATTTTGGCGCCGCTAAAAATGCCAATCTGGTTTTGGTTAACCCGGATGATATTTCAGTTTTAAGTCATACCACCCACAATCAAACCCTGAAATACCTGGGTGATCATCTCTATCTTGATGGCTTTGAATTAAAACTGCTGGGCGACCACCAATCCCTGAATTGCCTGACGGCCCTGGAAGTGATTGCCCTGCTTAATCGCAAGGGTTATCCGGTCAGCTCCGGACAGATTAAAAAAGCATTGGCCGCCGTTGTTTTTCCCGGGCGTTTTGAAATCTTTCTGGAAAATCCGGTGGTCCTCATTGACGGAGCCCACAACAGCAACGGGATTCAGGCCTTTGTTAACAATATGAAGCAATACTTTCCCAACCGTACCATCAACTTGTTTTTTGGGATGCTGGAGGATAAGGACATCGAAGAATCTTTATCTTATCTGGTGCCCATCGCCAGCACCATTCACACCCTGACCCCCAACAGCGATCGGGCGATGCCAGCAGAAAAAATGGCCGCATTGATCCACAATAGCTACGGAAAAAGCGTTGACTTCTACGATACCATGGAGGTCGCCATTAACAGCATTGACTTATCCCAAAAAGATGAAGTTAATGTTTTTGTGGGCTCGCTGTACATGATCGGCGAAGCCCGAACCCTGATCCGTAAACATTTGCTGTAAGAAAAATTCAATTTTAATGTAAATTGTGACCCTTGACTAATTAAAGGGGCGTTCCGCATCGCCAGTTACGTTTGGCATTACCCGCCACGTTTACTGGCGACCACGGATCGCCCCTACAATTTTTTATGAGGTCACTTTTGTTTTATTGTTTCAGCGCACTGGTCAACAGTCGGATCACCGCTTCTTTGTCCGGCGCGTGAAAGAGCTCATTCCGAATCACCGTGGCATGATGAAGACCCTTGGTATAGGCGGACAGATGCTTACGCATTTCCCTAAGCCCGGCGTCTTCATTTTTCAGCAGCGCCAGCAAGTCGATATGTTTAATGGCAACCTGGACCCGTTCTTCCGGTGTCGGTTTCTTGAGGACTTCACCAGTCTTCAAATAATGGTTGATTTCGCGAAAAATAAAGGGATTTCCAATAGCCGCCCGGCCGACCATCAGGCCATCCACCCCGGTAGATTCGAAGGCCTTTTGCGCCGCTTCACCGCTGTTGACATCGCCATTTAAGATAATCGGAATCCCGGCATTTTTCTTAACCTCAGCAATAATTCCCCAGTCGGCCTGACCCGAATAATAAGCTTCCCGGGTGCGGCCATGGATGGTCAGGGCTGCTGCCCCGGCTTCCTCGACCCCTTCGGCGATGGCCCGGATATTAATGCTCTGATCATCCCAGCCAATTCTGGTTTTAACAATCAGCGGCTTTTGGGATGCTTCCGCCAATGTTCTGACCACCTTAAAAAACAACTCCGGCGTTTTCAACAAGGCCGAGCCTTCACCATTTTTGGTAATCTTCGGGGCCGGACAGCCGGCATTAAAGTCCAGAAAGGCGTAATCGGTGGCATTGATATAATCACTCACAACTTGAGCCAGAATATCCGGGTCGGATCCGAACAGTTGGATCCCTGCCGGCGCTTCTGCTTCACCGGTCAGCATTAAATCAGCTGTCTTATGGTCTTTATAATACAGACCCTTGCCACTGATCATTTCTGAAAAGACTACTCCCGCCCCAAATTCTTTGGCGATCATCCGAAACGGCAGATTGGTATAACCTGCCATCGGTCCTAAAAAAAGAGGGGTTTCAATTGAAACATCCCCAATTTTCAGCGCTTTATTTTTTTGTTTTATTTCTGCTTTTATGTTCATCATATGTCCTGTTTACTTGAAATTTTTGTCATGGATAATCTTCAGCCCTTTAAGTGACAATTGTGGATCATAAACGTTGATGGATTTTGTTTCCTGGTAGAAAAGACGGCCATAACCACCGGTGGCCACCACCTTCATATCCCTGACCCCGGTCTCTTTTTTGATCTGTTCGATGATATATTCCACCTGACCGATATAACCATATACCAAACCGGCCTGCATGCTGGTAACGGTGTCTCGGGCCAGTATTGAGGGCGGTTTTTTGATTTCAATATTGGGCAGCTTAGCGGCATTCTTCCACAGCGCATCGATGGCGATCTGAATCCCCGGGGTCGTCACCGCCGCGGCAAAGGCACCATCCTTGGTGACATAATCAAAGGTGGTTGCGGTCCCAAAGTCGGTCACGATCACCGGGCCGCCGTAAATGCTGTAAGCCGCCACGGCATCGACAATCCGGTCTGCCCCCACTTCGGATGGATCCGAGGTATTAATCGGCATCCCTGTTTTGATTCCCGGCCCCACTACCATCGGTTCGACGCCAATATATTTTTTAATGCCATTGGTCAGTGAGTACATGATGTTGGGCACCACCGAAGCAATGATCACACTAGTGACGCCCTCCACTGATATTCCCGAATTTCTAAAAAAGGATTTAATCAACACCCCATACTCATCTGAGGTTCGCTGTGTTTTGGTGACAAATCGCCAGGAATATGGGATTTCGTCACCGATCAGCACCGCCAGTTCTGTATTTGTATTTCCAACATCAATACCTAAAATCATGTTTCCTCCTACACCTTTTCCGTCTATTCTCATCGACCCACTTAAAATCCGATCGATTTCTTCCCTCTAAATTTATTGCTCCCTTGATCCGACCATTCTTTCCCCAGGTCTTAAATCAACCTGTTTAGAAAACTGATCTGCAGCCATCTTGGCTTTTCCTGACTGCTGCACTTTTTTAATGAGCATCGTCTCACTGCCGGTTCCAATGGTAAAACCCCGGCCTTCGATTATTTCGCCTACTTCTCCAGGTTCCGAAACTAAACTGGATGGGATGATTTGAGCATCCCAAATTTTTATTTTTTCTCCTCTAAATAGCGTCTGAGCCCCGGGTGAAGGGTTTGAACCGCGAACAACATTATAAATCTCTGTTGCTCCGTTTTTCCAATCAATTTTTACATCTTCTTCTGTAATCATCGGCTGATAGGTGGCTTTGTCTGAGTTCTGGGGGATTCGGGGTGCGGTTCCTTTTCGAATATGTTCTACCGCTTGAGCAATCAGTTTTACTCCCAACGGATATAGCTTATCATAGTAAAGAGATCCCACTGTATCCTCGCGAGAAATTTCGACCTTTTCCTGCAAAATAATATCGCCCGTGTCAATCCCTTCATCAACATAATGAACCGTTATCCCAGTTTCGTTTTCCCCATTGATCAATGCCCAGTTAATCGCTGAACCACCCCGATATTTAGGCAATAATGACGGGTGATAATTTATTCCCCCTAAAGTAGCCAATTTAATAACGGCATAAGGGAGAATATCACTGACAAAAGCCAACACAAAAAGATCCGGTTTTAAGTCTTTGGCAATGTCCATTACCTGGGGATCTTTAAGCCGATGTGGACTTTTTCCCGGGGGCTGAAATACCGGTATATTTTTTTCCTCTGCAAAATCTTTGAGAGGATTAGGTTTTCCTCTTAAATCATCCGGGATGGTAATCACCCCCACAACCTGCTCATCCTGTTTCAGCAAAACTTCCAGGCAATCTTTTCCAAAGAGAGCCTGTCCAACCAATACGATTTTCATTCGAAGCACCTCCATTTTAAATTATTCGTTTTTTAACTTTAGTTGTTCATTTCTGATTTTTTTAAGACCTTTTTTAGAAATCTGCCTTTATCGACAATAAATCGTTGATGTATAGCTTCGCCTATTTTTTCGGTCTGATCCCATGCTTCAATTTCAAAATTCAGAGCTCTTTTTTCATGAGTTACCAGTGTGGCACGTACGTTGATTTCCATACCAACAGGAGAGGCTGCAATATGTTTTAAATCAATGTGGGTACCCACCGTTGTGTTTTCTTCCGGTAAGATGATACTTAAACCTTCAAACGCAGTATTCTCCATCCAGGCTACCAGCCGAGGTGTCGCCAGTACTTCTTCACCACCACTGCCCAACGCCAATGCCGTATCCTCTTTATTAATAAAAAACTTCTTTTCATAGCAAGTTCCAATTCTGAATTCTTCCATTTCATCCTCCAACTCTTTCTAACTCGATTTTATCCTATTTCTTTATTTAATATCTTAAAAAAAGCCGTTATCTTAACGGCTTTTTTTAATGCTAATTATTCAATTTCAGCTTCGATCTCAATTTCAACCATTTTTTCGTCTTCCAACTGTTCTGCGTTCGGCTGTTCTTCAAACAAAGCTCTAAATTCTTCACCAGTTACGGTTTTATCTCTAAGTAAACGGGTCGCAATTTCTTCCAGTTTTTCCTGATGGGTTTCAAGAATAGAACACGCCCGATCATAGGCATTTTCGACGATCGTGCGGATTTCCTTATCGATAACGGCGGCAACTTCTTCACTGTAGTTACGCGATCTTCCTAAATCCCGGCCCAGAAATACTTCGCCGCTATCGGGATGTCCAAAGGTCATTGGTCCCAAATGTTCACTCATTCCCCATTCGGTTACCATGCTTCTGGCAATGTGGGTAGCCCGTTCAATGTCGTTACTGGCGCCAGTACAGATATCATCGAGGGCAATTTTTTCAGCTGCCCGTCCACCCAGCAGACCGCAGATATTTTCCAGCAATTTGCTTTTGCTCATATGCTGACGGTCATCATCGGGCAGCGACAGGGTGTACCCTGCAGCCATTCCCCGGGGAATAATCGAAATCTCATGAACCGAGTCACAGTTGGGCAAAAGATGCATAACAATAGCATGTCCGGCTTCGTGATAGGCGGTAATATGTAAATCATCCTGATTGATAACCTTACTTTTCTTTTCCGGACCGGCAATTACCCGTTTGATCGCTTCTTCCAGCTCAACCATGGTGATTAGCTTACCGTTATGTCTGGCTGTCAACAGTGCCGCTTCGTTCATCAGGTTTTCCAGATCTGCTCCGGTGAATCCCGGCGTTCCTTTGGCAATGGTGCCCAACTCAACTTCTGGAGCCAGGGGTTTGTCTTTTTTATGAACATTGAGAATTTCTTCCCGTCCTTTTACATCAGGTACACCAACTGTAACCTGTCGGTCAAAACGTCCCGGTCTCAGTAAAGCCGGATCCAAAATATCCGGACGGTTGGTTGCGGCGATAATGATAATACCTTCGTTGACACCGAAACCATCCATTTCAACCAGCAGCTGATTCAGGGTTTGTTCCCGTTCATCATGGCCACCGCCAAGGCCAGCACCACGATGACGACCGACCGCATCAATTTCATCAATAAAAATAATACAAGGGGCATTTTTCTTGGCATTTTCAAAAAGGTCTCGAACTCGGGAAGCACCGACCCCAACAAACATCTCGACGAAATCGGAACCACTGATGGTGAAAAACGGCACTGCCGCTTCCCCCGCCACCGCTCTGGCGAGGAGGGTTTTCCCGGTTCCCGGAGGGCCGACTAATAAAATCCCTTTTGGTATCCGGGCGCCCAGTTTTCGGTAACGATCCGGCGCTTTTAAGAAGTCTACAACCTCTTCAAGTTCTTCTTTTTCTTCATCCGCACCGGCGACATTTTTAAAGGTCACCTTGGTTTCTCCCTCAACGTGAAGTTTTGCCCGACTCTTCCCAAAGGACATCACCTTACCGCCGCCACCACCAGCCTGTTGGCTGAAGACCAGAAAAAACACCACCATCAAAACAATTAACACCACCGACGGAATTAATGAAATCCACCAGGAATCCTGTTGTTTGGTAATGGTTACCTTCACATTATTTTCTAAAATATACGGTGTTACCTGTTCATCTATTACATATTGTGGGACGACTGCCTCAAATGTTTCGCCGCTTCGTAAAACGCCGGTGACATTTGAGTTGTTTATTTCAATCTCAGCGACCTGATTGTTATTCAATTCGGTGAGCAACTCGCTATAAACAATGGTTTTAACCTCTTCCTTCATGGGGTTTAAAAAGGTTACCGCGACAATAATGATTAATAGAATTACTAAATAAAACCCAATCATCTTAAGGTATTTATTCAAAAAACATCACTCCTCTCAAGTTCCAATTTTTCTTATCACTGCTATGCTTATTCATATATTTCCCGTTTTAAAATCCCGATAAAGGGGAGGTTTCGATACTTTTGGGCATAATCCAAACCGTACCCAACCACGAATTCGTTGGGTATTTCAAAGCCAATATAATCGGCAATAACCCGCTGTTCCCGACGCTCCGGTTTATCCAGCAGCGAACAGACTTTAACATCTTCTGCTCCCAGGCTTTCGAAACGGTTTAGTAAATATTTCAGCGTGTTTCCGGTGTCGACAATATCTTCAACCAGCAAAATACTCCGACCTTTAACATCCATGGACAAATCGGCCTCCAGCTCAACAACTCCGGAGCTGCGAGCTTCGGCACCATAGCTGGATGCCTTTAAAAAATCAATCTCCACTGGAATCGGAATCTTTCTGATCAGATCGGCCATAAAAACTGACGATCCTTTTAATATACCAATCAAGATGGGATATTTCCCCCGGTAGTCTGCGGTAATCTTTTCTCCAAGTTCTGAAACACGTTTTTCCAATGCCTTTTCATCAACCAAAATTTCTTGAATATCGGCTATCACACTTTTCTCCTAACATAAGGTATGTTACCCTAATTATATTTTTTGTATCATCATCTGCCAGAAATCGTTGATTAATGGCATAACCCAAAATCCACAACACTTCGGCATCCGTTACCAGCAGCGGAATTTCATTTCTTCGATTTCGGTCGATCTTCTTATCGATATAATACTTTTTAATGGATTTTTTCCCCGCCACCCCCGTGGGATAAAAATAATCTCCAGATCGTCGGCTACGTAAAACCAATATACCCTTTATTCTATCATAATCAAAATATTTTTCACTATGATTTTCCATTTCTTTAGAAAAAAAACACCTTTTTTTTCTAAATTCATCCTGGGTAACAAATTTTGTCTCCACGATCAAACGCTCTTTAGAAAAAAGATAGGTTTTATTGGGAAGAATTGGCTTGGGCAGTATTATGGCACCTTCAGCTTCTTGTTTTTCTGTCACCATAACCCGATCATAACGGCGAGATATTTGGATGTCATGAGGAAAGTGGATTTCCCATATAGTTTTGTCGCTATTTAGTAAACTATAGAAAGCAGTGATATGATTGTACTCAATTTCCTTTAAACTACCCTTAAATTTAAAAATAGACCGGCGTAAAATTTCTTTCTGAACCACCGGTTCTTCTTTTAACCATAAATCTCGGTCAATAACTACCATATTCTCTTTTGAAACAAGGATATGCTCTTCAATCTGATCCACATACTTCTCAAAAAATGCTTCGTATTCATTGGCAATTTTTGTAAATTCATTAAAATGGACTTCGGCCCTGGGATTGATCTCTAAAACCATGGGCATAATGTCTAAACGGATTTTATTGCGGGTATAATCTTTTTGAAAGTTGGTAGCATCGGTGCGAAACTCCAGCTTATTTTTTTCACAATAATTCAGGATCTCTTTCTTCTCCAGACAGAGAAAGGGTCGGATGTATAAGTTGTCCCGGCTGGATTTAATGCCGGAGACACCCTTAACCCCAGTACCCCGAATCAGCCGCATCAACATCGTTTCAGCCTGATCGTTGATATGATGCCCCATGGCAATCCGATTATACCCATGATTCTGGGCAATAGTCATAAAAAAACCGTAACGCTCTTTTCGGCCCGCCTCTTCAATTGAAATCTTTTCCGTTCGGGAAATCTCCTGGATATTACGCTGTCTTGAGAAAAAAGGAATGTTGCGATCCTGACAGAAGTTTTTCACAAACGTTTCATCCGCATCGGCTGCCTGACCCCGGAGGCCATGGTGAAGATGAGCCACGCCGATGGCAATATGGAACATACCGGCAAATTTATCCAAAAAATACAATAAAGCCAGCGAATCTGCCCCACCGGATACGCCGATGAGAACATGATCGCCAGCCTCTAAAATTCTCTGTTCTTCAATATATTGAATTACTTTTTTCTCCATGGTATCACCACTTCAATAAAATTCTCTATTCTAACGCTTTTAATAAAACTCGGTAAATAAAAAAAAATGGTGGTCGCAACAGGGCTCGAACCTGTGACCCCCTGCTTGTAAGGCAGGTGCTCTCCCAGCTGAGCTATGCGACCACGAAAAAAACTGGATAAAATATTCTCTTGTAATTATACAATTTAAGTGGTGACCCCTAGGGGACTCGAACCCCTGTTACCGCCGTGAAAGGGCGGTGTCTTAACCGCTTGACCAAGGGGCCACAGATTGTATATTTTTTTATGGTAGCGGCGAACGGAGTCGAACCGCTGACACTACGGGTATGAACCGTATGCTCTAGCCAACTGAGCTACGCCGCCATGAAAAAAAGGATTTGTATAATTGGTTGCGGGAGCAGGATTTGAACCTACGACCTCCGGGTTATGAGCCCGACGAGCTACCAAGCTGCTCCATCCCGCGATGTAATTAGTGAGCAAGTAAAATGTGTCAATTTAAAAAAGTGATAATTTTAAAAGTGGCAATATTTAAAAGTGGTGCCGAGGACCGGAATCGAACCGGTACGGTCGTTAGGACCGCAGGATTTTAAGTCCTGTGCGTCTGCCAGTTCCGCCACCCCGGCACTTTTTCGTCTGTCCCCTTGCTCAAGGGACAAGTGTTATTATACGCCCATTCAAACCCAATGTCAAGCTTTTTAGAAATAATTTTTTTTATTTATTTTTCCATGACAAAACGGCGGTACGCTGCGCCTTCAAGGTTATCATAATCACAGACCGTAAAAATAGTTTCGCCGGTAATTTTAAAAATATTTAAAAGTAAAAAAGCCCCAGCTAGAATAATGTCGGCCCGCTTTGCTTCCAGACCTACCATATTTTGCCGTTCTTTGATGGTTTGACTGGCTAAACTGTCAATCATGCGTTCCAACTCGTCTCGGGTAATCGTGCTCTCATGAACCATCTCGCTACAATAGGTCTTCAGTCCCTGTTTGATGGTGGAAAGACTGGTGGCGGTTCCGCCAATACCAATGAGTTTATAAGGCTTAGTCGGCAAAAAACCGCTGGTTCGTTTTTCAAACTCGGCATAAATTTTCTCATTCATCCGTTCCAGTTCCTGAAATGTTGGCGGATCAGAAAAAAGATATTCTTCGGTGCAGCGAACACAGCCCAGATTAATGCTCATCATTCGTTTTATTTCGTTGTCTTCCCCATAAATAAATTCAGTGCTGCCACCGCCGATATCAAAAATAAGGATCTTTTCTTCAAAACACTGAGATACCCCAACAAAACCCAGCTCTGCTTCTGCTTCGCCGGTAATAACCTCAATTTCTAATCCCAGTTTTTCTTTGACAGCATCAAGATAGGCCGCTGTATTATCGGCATCCCGCATGGCACTGGTTCCAAACAAATAAAATTCTTCCACCTCGTAATCAGCGGCGATATTTTTATACTCTTCCAGCGCTTCCATATTTCGTTTTTCCGCATCCGGATGAAGTCGCCCGGTTTGATTGACGCCCTGGCCCATTCGGGTATAGCGAACAGATTTGTTGACCCGAACCAATTTCCCCTGATCGTTTCTAAAAATCAGCATTCGAGTGGAATTGGTGCCAATGTCAATCACGGCCAGATGTCGCTTTTTTTCTTTCTCTTTTATGACAATCTGGTCAAGTTCAACGCCATTTAAACTACTATCACATTTATTGTTCAATTGTTTGCCCATTACTTTCTGCAGCATTTTCCTGGTTTTCCACAATGACTATTGTTTCATCCGGATAATATAAACCAAGATATTTACGTGCAAAATTTTCCACATAATTCTTGCTGCCCATTTGTTTGACCTGTTCATCTAATTGGTTACTTCTTATTTTTTCATTCTCTATTTCTTGCGCAATCTGGATCTTCTGCTGATCCAGTTCGTAAATTTTTATGGCATTGGCCAAATAGATGTAGGCGGTAAACAGCACCGTCACTACAATTGCCAAGGCAATGATCATTCGACGCCTGATAAGGCTTTTCGTTTTTTCATTCATCTTCTTTTCTTCATTTCCGGTGGAGCCGTTTTATAATTCCCGGTACATGTCTCCCGCTTTATCCTTCGGAGCATGCTCCAGTAATTCAAGAACCTCCACCTTTTGTTCTCCATCACCATAACGGATAGTAATAATATCCCCAGGTTTCACCTGATCTCCCGGTTTGGCGACTTGGTCATTAATAGAAATACGACCGCCATCACAGGCGTCTTTTCCCACCGTCCGACGTTTGATAATTCTGGCATTCTTTAAAAATTTATCAATTCTCATGCATTCCTCGCTATTCTAAATCAAAAAGCTTAAAACAAAACCCTTAATAAAACAAAAAGCCAGAGCATTGCCCCGGCTTCTGTAACTTTGCTTACTTATTTACTTCATCCTTAAAGCCTTTGCCTGCTTTAAAGCCAGGGGCTTTAGAGGCTGCTATTTCGATGGGCTCTTTTGTTCGTGGGTTAAGACCTGTACGTGCTGCACGTTCTCTAACCTCAAAGGTTCCAAAACCTACCAATGACACCTTGTCTCCATTTTTCAAGGTATCTACCACAGTG
>NZ_JBGSHG010000109.1:0-8417 GCF_041752335.1 Acetobacterium sp.
TGCGAGGGGTGATATTGGATGGTAATGTTGCATCCTGAAAAAGATGGTTTAAGAACACGCCAAAGCTTTTCTAAAATCAAAGAAGTTATTGAAATGCCGAACCTGATTGAGGTTCAGAAAGATTCATACAACTGGTTTATTCAAAAAGGACTCCAAGAGGTTTTTGATGATATTGATAAAATCGAAGACTACACTGGAAATCTGGTTTTAGAATTTGTGGATTATTCCATAGAGGGAAAACCGAAGTATTCAGTGGAGGAGTGTAAAGAGAGGGATCAAACCTACTTTATACCGCTAAAAGTAACAGTTCGTTTAATAAATAAGGAAAAGAACGAAGTTAAAGAGCAAAAGGTTTATATGGCCGATTTGCATAAAATGACCGATACCGGAACCTTCATTGTCAATGGAGCGGAACGGGTTATCGTCAGCCAGCTGGTGCGATCACCAGGGGCATATTTTTCCTTGAGCCGCGATAAACTGGGTAAGAAATTGTTCTCAGCCCAGGTTATTCCTAACCGTGGTGCCTGGTTGGAATATGAAACAGATTCCAATGACATCATGTACGTTAAAATTGACCGAACCCGTAAATTACCCATCACCGCGCTGATTCGCGCCCTGGGGATGGGAACCAATCAGGAAATTCTTGATTTTTACGGCGACGACTACCGACTCATCGAAACGATCAAAAAAGATGAAAACAACAATATGAAATCAACCCGGGATGGTTTGATCGAGATTTATAAACGCTTAAGACCCGGCGAGCCACCAACCGTGGAAAGCGCCCAATCTCTGCTTAATTCGATGTTCTTTGACGATCGTCGCTATGACCTGGCCAAGGTCGGCCGTCATAAATACAACAAGAAATTATCGCTGGCCACCCGGATCGCTGGCCAACGGGCTGCCAATACCGTGGTTAATCCAGAAACCGGTGAAGTCTACGTTGAAGAGAACGAAATCATCTCCATCGAGATAGCCACCGATATTCAGAATACCGGGATTAATGTCGTTGATGTCAAGGTCGAAGATAAAGTCGTCCGGGTCATCGGAAACGGTTTTGTTGACATCAATGCCCAGGATCTACCCTTTGATATCAGTGATCTGGACATCACCGAAAATGTCTGTTTTGAAGTGTTAAAAGAGATTTTAGAATCAGACATGACCGATGAAGAAAAGAAAAAATCGATTAAAAAGCGAATGGATGAGCTGGTACCCAAGCATGTGCTGATCTCTGACCTGCACGCCTCGATCTCTTATATTATTGGTCTTGACTATGACATCGGCGCCATCGATGATATTGACCATTTAGGCAATCGTCGTCTGCGTTCAGTGGGCGAGCTTCTGCAAAATCAGTTCCGGATCGGGTTATCCCGGATGGAACGGGTGGTCCGGGAACGAATGTCAGTCCAGGACGATGAAATTTTAACGCCGCAAGGGTTAATCAATACCCGTCCGGTCAACGCCGCTTTAAAAGAATTCTTCGGTAGCTCCCAGCTGTCGCAGTTTATGGATCAGACCAACCCCTTGGCGGAACTGACGCATAAGCGACGTTTATCGGCATTGGGACCAGGCGGGTTAAGCCGTGAGCGGGCCGGGTTTGAGGTTCGCGATGTGCACCATAGCCATTATGGCCGGATGTGTCCGATTGAAACCCCTGAAGGTCCGAACATCGGACTGATCGGATCGCTTAGTACCTACGCCCGGGTCAATGAATATGGCTTCATTGAAGCCCCTTATCGGAAGGTCTATGATGGCGTCGTCACTGATGAAATTCATTATCTGGCCGCTGATGAAGAAGGTCGATACACCATTGCTCAGGCCAATGAACCGCTGGATGATGACAATCGCTTTGCCCGTAAACAGGTAACCGGCCGGGCCGGCAGCAAACGGGATTTTGTTTTGATTGCCCCAGATCGGGTGGATTACATGGATATTTCGCCAAAACAGATCGTTTCGGTCGCGACATCGCTGATTCCGTTCCTTGAAAATGATGATGCCAACCGGGCCCTGATGGGTGCCAACATGCAACGTCAGGCCGTGCCACTGCTGATTCCGAAAGCCCCGGTTATCGGTACTGGGATGGAACACAAGGCCGCCAAGGATTCCGGTGTCTGTGTGATTGCCAGAAATGCTGGAACCATCGAACGGGTGGAGGCATCAGCCATTCACATCCGCACCGATAACGGCGAGCTTGATAAGTACACCTTACTTAAGTTTAAACGCTCCAACCAGGGTACCTGTATGAACCATAAACCGTTGGTCAATAAAGGACAATATGTCCAGGCTGGAGAAATCATCGCTGATGGTCCTTCCACCGAAATGGGTGAACTGGCACTGGGCCGAAATATTCTCATGGGCTTTATGACCTGGGAAGGTTACAACTACGAGGATGCGATCCTGATCAATGAAAAACTGTTAAAAGAAGATGTCTTTACATCGATCCATATTGAAGAATTCGAAGCCGAAGCCCGGGAAACCAAACTGGGACCGGAAGAAATCACCCGGGATATCCCCAATGTCAGCGAAGATGCATTGAAGAACCTGGATGAACGGGGAATTATCTTTGTCGGTGCCGAGGTTAAATCGGATGACATTCTGGTTGGAAAGGTCACACCAAAGGGTGAAACCGACCTGTCTGCTGAAGAAAAACTGCTCCGCGCCATCTTTGGCGAAAAAGCCCGGGAAATCCGGGATACCTCACTAAAAGTTCCGCATGGAGAATCCGGGATTGTCCTGGATGTTAAGGTCTTCTCAAGAGAAAATAAAGATGAAGATTTAAAACCGGGGGTTAATACCCTGGTACGCGTTCTGATCGCGGTTAAACGTAAAATTTCTGTCGGTGATAAAATGGCTGGTCGTCATGGTAACAAAGGGGTAATTTCCCGAATTTTGCCGGAAGAAGATATGCCGTTTATGCCAGACGGAACCGCGCTGGAGATTGTTCTTAATCCGCTGGGGGTTCCTTCGCGAATGAACATTGGTCAGGTATTGGAAGTCCATCTGGGACTGGCGATGCGAACCATCGGCTGGCATATTGCCACCCCGGTTTTTGATCCCGCTAATGAACAGGATATTATGGATCTGTTAGTCCAGGCCAATCTGCCGGAAGACGGTAAGATCCAACTTTACGATGGCCGCAGTGGCGAGCCTTTTGATAATAAGGTAACTGTCGGTTATATGTATATTTTAAAACTTCACCATTTGGTTGATGATAAAATGCATGCCCGTTCAACTGGACCCTACTCCTTAGTTACTCAGCAGCCTTTGGGTGGTAAAGCTCAATTTGGCGGCCAGCGTTTTGGAGAAATGGAAGTTTGGGCCCTGGAAGCCTATGGCGCCGCCCATACCCTGCAGGAAATCTTGACGATCAAGTCAGATGACGTGGTCGGCCGGGTTAAAGCCTACGAAGCCATTGTCAAAGGCGAAAATATTCCTAAACCAGGGATACCAGAGTCATTCAAGGTACTGATGAAAGAATTCCAGAGTTTAGGTCTGGATGTGAACATTCTCAATGATCAGGAAATGATTAAATTGCTTGATGATGAGATGGATGAACGGGATCCTTTGGAAGAACTGGCGATTGAAATTGGCAGTACTGAAATTTCCGAAGCTGGCGATGACGTGAAATTGGAAGACAGCTTCCAGATTAAGAGCATTGATGATGACGAAGACGACATATTATTATAAGAATAAATTTATTAAAGAAGGGAGCGAAGCCATTTGTTAAACGAGGAATTCACCTTCAAATCCTTACAAATCGGATTGGCCTCATCTGAAAAAATCAGAGAGTGGTCACGTGGAGAAGTAAAAAAACCGGAAACCATTAATTATAGAACCCTGAAACCAGAAAAAGAGGGGTTGTTCTGTGAGAAAATTTTTGGACCGCAGAAAGACTGGGAATGTAACTGTGGTAAATACAAGCGTATTCGTCATAAAGGCATTGTCTGTGAAAACTGTGGGGTTGAAGTAACAAAGGCTAAGGTCAGACGGGAGCGGATGGGGCATATTGAACTGGCCTCTCCGGTTTCGCATATCTGGTATTTCAAAGGAATTCCCAGTCGAATGGGACTGATCCTGGAAATGTCTCCCAGAAATCTGGAAAAAATTATTTATTTTGCCGCCTATGTGGTTACCGATCCGGGCGAAAGTAATTTTGATTTCAAACAGATCCTCACCGAAGCAGAATATAAAGAAGCGAAAAGTCAGTTTGGCAATAAGTTTACTGCCAGCATCGGTGCCGAAGCGATTCAGGAATTATTGAAACTGGTTGACCTGGATCAGGAATCAGCCGTACTGAAGGAAGAACTCAAAGGCAGTTCAGGTCAGAAAAAAATTCGGGTGGCCCGACGTCTGGAAGCCGTCGAAGCCTTCAGAAATTCCAGTAACCGTCCGGAATGGATGATTCTGGAAACCATCCCGGTTATTCCGCCGGAATTGCGGCCGATGGTCCAATTAGACGGGGGTCGTTTTGCCACCTCGGATCTGAATGATCTGTATCGACGGGTAATTAACCGAAACAACCGCTTGTTAAAACTGCTGGAACTGGATGCTCCGGATATCATCGTTCAAAATGAAAAACGGATGCTCCAGGAAGCCGTCGATGCACTGATTGACAATGGTCGCCGCGGCCGCGCCGTCACCGGCCCGGGTAACCGTCCCTTTAAATCGCTTAGTGATATGCTTAAGGGTAAACAGGGTCGTTTTCGGCAGAACCTTTTGGGGAAACGGGTTGACTACTCCGGCCGTTCGGTTATCGTTGTCGGACCGGATCTGAAAATGTTCCAATGTGGACTCCCGAAAGAGATGGCAATTGAATTATTCAAACCATTTGTAATGCGGGAACTGGTTGGTCGCAACCTGTCGCAAAACATTAAAAGTGCCAAAAAAATGGTCGAAAAACTGGATCCGATGGTCTGGGATGTACTGGAAGATGTTATTCAGGAACATCCGGTGCTGTTAAACCGGGCACCGACCCTTCATCGTCTGGGTATTCAGGCCTTTGAACCGATTCTGGTTGAAGGTAAGGCGATCAAACTCCATCCGCTGGTATGTACCGCCTACAATGCCGATTTTGATGGCGATCAGATGGCTGTCCATGTACCCTTATCAGTAGAAGCTCAGGCAGAAGCCCGCTTCCTGATGCTGGCGTCCAATAATATTCTTAAACCGCAAGATGGAACGGCGGTTGTTGCTCCAACCCAGGATATGATCTTAGGTACCTATTACATGACCATCTATAAGAAAGATGGCAAAGGCACAAATAGTGTCTTCCGTGATCTGGACGAAATGGAAATGGCTTACTTCAATAAAGAGGTCGAGCTTCATTCCCAGGTTAAGGTGCGAATTACCAAAGAAATTGATGGCGAAGAAATGACCCGTTTAGTCGATGGGACCGTGGGCCGGTTTATTTTTAATACCATTATTCCTCAGGAACTGGGTTTTGTTAAACGTGACACCATCGAAGAAAAATTTGCCTTAGAAGTTGACCGACAGGTTAATAAAAAAGTATTGTCGGAAATTGTTGAACGCTGCTATAAAACATATGGACCCACCAAAACATCCGAAGTATTGGATGAAATTAAACGCTTAGGTTTTAAATTCTCAACCAGAGGTGCGATTACCGTTGGGGTTAGTGATATGGAAGTTCCTAAAAACAAAGAGGAAATCCTGGCTCGCGCCGATGACAAGATCACTGAAAATATGAACCTCTATCGTCAAGGTTTTATCAGTGATGATGAACGTTACAACAACGTTGTCGAGATCTGGAACAAAGCCACCGACGAGGTCACCGAGGCGCTGTTAGATCACCTTGAAGATCTGAATCCAATTAACATGATGGCGGATTCCGGGGCCCGAGGTAGTAAGAACCAGATCCGGCAGCTGGCCGGGATGCGTGGTCTGATGGCCAACCCAAGTGGTCGCATCATCGAACTGCCAATTCGCTCCAACTTCCGTGAAGGGCTAAATGTATTGGAGTTTTTCTCCTCTACCCATGGGGCCCGAAAAGGTCTGGCGGATACCGCTCTGCGAACCGCCGATTCCGGTTACCTGACCCGACGTCTGGTTGACGTCAGCCAGGATGTAATTGTCCGTGAGGATGATTGCGGCACCACCCGGGGCTACGAAGTATCAACCATTAATGATCACGGCGAAATTATTGAAACCCTCCAGGAACGATTGGTGGGCCGCTATGCTTTTGAAGATATTACTGATCCCAAAACAGGAGAAATATTGGCTCCGGCCAATGAGATCATCTCCACTGAAATGGCTCAGAACATTGATAAAGCCGGCATTGAAAAAGTATTAATCCGGGCGGCGTTTAATTGTCAGTCCAAATATGGGGTCTGTAAGACTTGCTATGGGGTGGATTTAACCACCTGGCGACCGGTTGAAATCGGCGAAGCGGTTGGTATTATCGCCGCCCAGTCCATCGGTGAACCGGGTACCCAGCTGACCATGCGTACCTTCCATACTGGCGGGGTTGCCTCAGCTGATGATATCACCCAGGGTTTGCCCCGTATTGAAGAGCTTTTTGAAGCCCGGAAACCAAAAGGTCAGGCGATTATTTCAGAAATTGACGGTCGCGTGGAAATACAGGATACCCAAAAGAAAACCGAAGCCGTTGTTACCGGAGCTGATGGAGATATGAAGGTCTACCTCATTCCCTACGGCTCGCGACTGCGGGTTCACACTGGTGATCAGGTTATTGCCGGGGATGAAATTACCGAAGGTTCGATTAACCCCAGTGATATTTTAAGGATTCAGGGAATTGACCATGTTCAACAATATTTACTTCAGGAAGTACAGAAAGTTTACCGGATGCAGGGGGTACACATTGGCGACAAGCATTTGGAAGTTATTATCCGCCAAATGCTTAGAAAAGTTAAGATTGAAAACCCTGGTGACACGGCCTTACTGGCCGGCAGCTTAGTGGATATCTTTAATTTTGAAGATGAAAACAAAGCGGCCCGGGAAGCAGGCGCAGAAGAAGCCACCGCCAGTCGGGAACTTTTGGGAATCACCAAAGCTTCTTTAGCAACTGACTCATTCTTATCAGCAGCATCCTTCCAGGAAACCACCCGGGTCCTGACCGACGCCGCCATTAAAGGCAAGGTCGACCCACTGATTGGACTTAAAGAAAATGTTATTATCGGACAATTGGTGCCAGCTGGTACCGGTGTGAAGATGTACGGTGACATTGATCTGGTTTATGAACGGGAAGAGGAAGATGTTTACGAAGATATGATCGAAGAAGACTCTGTTATCGAATCTCTGGACATTGTTTTTGATGATGATATTTTAAACGCCTATGTTGAAGAAGAACAGGAAGAAACAGAAGATGCTATTATTACCGATCTGGATATCTTCGACCTAGATTTCTTAACCAAAGAATAATTCTTGACATTTTTGACTCAAACATGTATAGTTATTAGGTGTGTTTAGAGAAATACATGAACAGCAAGAAGGAGGAACCCATGAATCAATTTGTTGATTTTTCAAAAGTGATTGGAATGAAACAAACTCTTAAGGCTGTGAAAGAAGGCAAAGCAATCAAAGTCATATTGGCAGAAGATACCGATGAAAGTATCAAAAAAAGCATTGTCGAATGCTGTGATAACCATCAGATCACGGTTGAACGGGTTGAAACCAAGGTGGGACTCGGAAAAGCCGGCGGGATAGATCGGGCTGCAGCCGTCATTGCCATTATAAAATAATCCGAATCGGGGTTGTCTATGAGGCAGCCCTGGTTCCATCACAAGTCATTAATAATCGTTTCGGTTATTGATATATTAATATTAAAAGGAGGTGCAGGACTAAATGCCTACAATTAATCAGCTTGTAAAAAAAGGAAGAAAACGCATGGTAGAAAAAACAAAAACTCCAGCGTTGAAAGCAAACCCTCAAAAAAGAGGCGTATGTACAGCAGTTAGAACATCCACACCAAAGAAACCAAACTCGGCGCTAAGAAAAATCGCCAGAGTTCGTCTCGTTAACGGAATGGAAGTAACAGCTTATATTCCCGGTGTTGGCCACAATTTACAGGAACATAGTATTGTTCTTATTAAAGGTGGACGTGTCAAGGATTTACCAGGGGTTCGTTACAAAATTATCCGTGGTGCGCTTGATACCGCTGGTGTTGACGCTCGTAGACAAGCTCGATCCAAATACGGGGCTAAAAAGCCTAAAAAGTAGTAGTGCATAGTGCTGCATATTCAAGCGCTCGTATAAAATAGATCGAGACCAAATATATGTTAGAGACGCTATACGCACAACAACGTAACGTTGGATGTCGAGTACCGATGAACATAAAAATGTTAAGGAGGGAAGTAAAGTGCCTAGAAAAGGACCTGTTCCAAAAAGAGAAGTTTTACCTGATCCTATTTACGGAGATATTGTTGTAACAAAGTTAGTTAACAATA
>NZ_JBGSHG010000110.1:0-12569 GCF_041752335.1 Acetobacterium sp.
AAGCAGTGAAGGGTATGATCCCACATAACAAATTAGGGGATAAAATTGCGACTAAACTTAAAGTTTATGCTGGCAACGAACATCCACACGCTGCACAATTGCCTGAAGTTTACGAATTTTAATGCTGAGAAGGAGGAAATAAGAGAATGGCTAAAGTACAATATTTAGGAACTGGACGTAGAAAAACCTCGGTTGCCCGAGTTCGATTATTACCAGGGAGTGGAAAATTCACCATTAACGGACGTGATATTGATGAATTTTTCGGAATGGAAACCTTAAAGGTTATCGCAAGACAACCATTAACATTAACCGATACACTAAACACCTTTGACGTGATTGTCAATGTCCACGGTGGCGGTTTCACCGGACAGGCTGGAGCAATCCGACACGGGATTTCCCGGGCCCTGCTTGAAGCAGACATTAACCTGAGACCAGCATTGAAACGTGCCGGTTACTTAACTCGAGATTCACGTATGGTTGAAAGAAAAAAATACGGTCTCAAAAAAGCTCGTCGTGCACCGCAGTTTTCAAAACGTTAATATCAGACTTTTTACAAGGTCCTGCGACATTCAATGTTGCAGGACTTTTCAGTGTTACGCAATACAAAATTAAGAAAGCAGGAATTTATGAATAACAAACAACCCATTATTAACATTGCAGTCATCGCCCATGTCGATGCCGGAAAATCTACCCTGGTAGATGCCCTTTTAGGACAAAGCAATGTTTTTAGAGAAAATCAGGAGGTCGTGGACTGCGTAATGGACAGCAATGACCTTGAACGAGAACGCGGAATCACCATATACTCAAAAAACTGTTCCATTATGTACAAAGACATTAAAATTAATATTGTCGATACTCCTGGCCATGCCGACTTTTCTTCAGAGGTTGAACGAATCCTGAAAACAGTTGATACGGTTGTTTTGCTGGTCGACTCCAGTGAAGGTCCGATGCCACAAACCCGTTTTGTCCTTAATAAGTCGCTGGAAAAAGGGTTAAACCCGATTCTTTTCATTAATAAAATCGATAAAAAAGATCAGCGTGCTGAAGAAGTGGTTGATATGGTATTCGATTTATTTGTGGAACTGAAAGCTAATGACAAACAGTTGGATTTCCCGGTTCTTTATGGGGTTGCTAAAGAAGGCATCGCTATTCGTGATATGGCAGATGAAGGAGTGGATCTGGCGCCGCTTTTCGAAACCATTGTCGAACATGTCGGCCTTCAGGATGATCTGAGCCTGGAGCCATTGCAAATGCAGGTTTCTTCGCTGGCTTATGACGATTATATTGGCCGTCTGGGGATTGGTAAGGTCTATTCTGGAACCATTCATGCTGGTGAACAAATCGAAATCTGTAAAACTGACGGATCTTTTAAAAAGGAAAAAGTCAACCAGGTATTCGTCTACCGCGGTTTAGCCCGGGTCGAAGTCAAAGAAGCAAAAGCTGGGGATATTGTCGTTATCTCTGGTATTCCTGATATATCGATTGGGGAAACCATTGGTGAAATCAATCAGGTTCAACCAATGGAACTGATTGAAATTGAACAGCCGACCCTGTCAATGAACTTCCTGGTCAACAAATCACCTTTTGCTGGTGACTCCGGTAAATTTGTCACCACCCGACACATTCGGGCCCGGCTGGAAAAAGAGCTCGAAGTCAACGTTGGTCTTTTGGTTGAAGAACTGGAAGATACCACCGATGGTTTTAAGGTTTCTGGACGTGGCGAGCTTCATTTATCGATTCTGCTGGAAAACATGCGTCGAGAAGGTTATGAAGTAGCAGTTTCTAAACCGGAAGTGATTATGCACCGTGATGAGAATAATAAACTGCTGGAACCGGTGGAACTGGTGATTGTATCGGTACCGGAGAAATACTCTGGTGCAGTTATTTCTAAACTGAACATCCGAAAAGGTCGCATGGAAAGCATGTATACTGACGAATCCTGGACAAGAATGGAATTTTTTGTACCGACACGGGGATTGTTGGGCTATCAGAGTGAATTTATCAATGATACTCACGGCGAAGGCACCATGGTTCGTCGTTTCTCCGCTTTTGAAGAGCATAAAGGTGATATTCCGCAACGTCTTAATGGGGTGCTTATTTCCCAGTTTGCTGGTGAAACAATGGCGTATTCATTGTTTAATTTAAGTGATCGTGGCGAAATGCTTGTTAGAGCCGGAACAAAAGTCTATGAAGGCATGATTATTGGAATCAATAACCGCAGTGATGACATGACCGTTAATCCGACTAAGAATAAAAAAATGACCAATGTTCGTTCGTCCGGAACAGATGAGGCATTAAAATTGGTCGAGCCGAGAATTATGACATTAGAGCAAGCGATAGAATTTATTACTGACGATGAATTGGTGGAATTGACTCCCACCGATATCCGGATTCGCAAGAAAGTCCTGGGCGAGCTGGAACGAAAACGCAGCTCTCGCTAAAAATCCTGGAACGCTTAAATAGCGTTCCTTTTTTTGTGGGATGGATAAAATAGCAATACCAAGATCGTTACTCAAAATAATAATTGACCGCCTAACTTTTAGTGTGATATCATATAGTTGTTAAATGTGATTGCCAAACTGTTGCCAAATCCGACAGCTGTTTTTCAGTTGCAAGTCCTATCTTAAACAGGAGGTTAAACGAAATGATTGATATTGACAAACAAGAAGCCGAAGAAGGTAAAATTATGGCTGTTTTTGCCTATATTATTTTTCTGATTCCTTTATTGGCTGCAAGTGACAATCAATTTGCCCGATATCATACTAATCAGGGTTTGGTGCTATTCCTGGCTTGGCTGATTTTGACCTTTGTTGGTGGTATTATCGGACTGGTGCCGATTATCGGCTGGATTATATCCACCATTCTTTTTAGTGCAGCGCCGCTGGCATTTGTTGGTTTTGCCATTTATGGGATCATTAATGTTGTTCAGCTTGAAGCGAAGCCACTACCTTTTATTGGTGGAATCACCCTGTTAAAATCCTATTAAGTCGTTCTTCATACATTATCATAGATACATAAAAAGCATTGCTTAACTTGGCGATGCTTTTTACTTGCAAAAAAATAATAAGAATCCTAATCCCTCGTGGTATAATAAATACTAAAAAAGGCGGTGAAGCTGTGGAAAACAACAATGAATGGAAAAACAAAAACAAGGAAATGACTGATAAAACCTTCAGAAATTATTTTTTTCTGATTACCTTTGGAATCTGTTTACTGGTGGCGCTTCTGAATATTAAATACCTGGTCGGTTACCTAGGCTTGTTTATGAATATTATAACACCGGTGCTGATTGGTTTGGGAATTGCCTTTATCTTAAATATCCCGATGTCGTTTATTGAGATGCATTTTCTGGGCTTTATGAATCGGTTTGAAAACAAAGATAATCGGTTTAAAAGCAAAGAAAATCGATTTAGAAAGAAAAAAAATCGCGATATAAATAAGGGCAAACGAATGATTGCGATTACCTTGACATTTTTGTTGGTCATTGGTGTTTTAGCCGGATTGATCACCTTTGTTATTCCTCAGGTGAGTACAAGCATTGATACCCTGATGGTAAAGCTGCCTGGATATATTGATTCATTTAATACATTGGTTGATGACGCCCTGGCATTTTTCAATTTGCCAGCAACGATGTGGTCGGATATCACCATTGAATGGGATGCCCTGATGGAACAATTTGGTAGTCTATTACTGAGTTCGGTTCCGGAGATATTTAATGCCACAAAAAACATTACCGTTGGTTTCTTTAATGCTATCATGGGAGTTGTCATTTCAATTTATTTGCTGGCGGATAAAGAAAAACTCTTAACCCTTAAGGATAAACTGATCTACGCCTATGTCAGAAAAGATCGAGCCGATTTCATTCAGGATGTCAGCACCACTGCCAACCAGGTATTTCACGGATTTATTGCTGGACAGATTACTGAAGCATTTATTCTGGGGACCTTATGTACTGTTGGTCTGGCTATCTTGCAGATTCCCTATGCATTGCTAATTGGCGTTATGGTAGGTATGACTAGTGTGATTCCGGTTTTCGGAGCCTTTCTAGGTGCTGTTCCCAGTGGCTTTATTTTACTGGTGGTGAACCCCATTTACTGTCTGATCTTTGTAGTTTATATTATTGCCCTGCAGCAGGTTGAAAGTAATGTGATTTATCCGCGGGTGGTGGGAGGATCGATAGGCTTATCCGGTTTATGGGTATTGGTCGGCATGATTATTGGCGGTAGTCTATTTGGTTTCCTGGGAATTATTTTGGGGATTCCTTCGTTCGCAGTATTCTACGCCGTCTTCAGAAAAATCACCAATGAACGGATCGAAAAAATGACAGTGGAGCAGGAAAAACCGGCCTAAACTAAAGGCTGGTTCTGAAAAAAAGCGTCCTTTAGAGAATTGACCAACCGGTTCAATCGATTTAAAGGACGCTTTTCTAGTTTATTTTTTTGTTGTTCTGGTCTTTTCCAGCTGTTGTTTCGCTTTGGAAGCCATTAATGTTAAACTGACTGTAAAATTCTGAAAGCCGGAATATAAGGGGTGCCGCATATCCTGTTTGCGGATTTCACCACTGGGATCCAGCAAGCGGTTGGGCGGATGGTTATGATGAGGTAGTTTTGATTCACCGCCAACCACAATCCGTTTTCCGGCAATACTGTTTAAAAGAATGTTGACCACATCCCAGGCAGATTCGTAGGCAATTATTTTGTCTTGATTTTCACTGATTGCTTTGGCGTATTTTCGAATGAATTCAGCAGAAAAGCCCTGGCTGTTAAAGGTGACACAGTGCTTGATCTTATTACCATCAACAATAGTAATATATTGGCCATTGTTGCCTCCTTTAGAATGTCCGGTTAAGGTATACTGCTTAAAACCATAGGCTGCATCAACGGTATGGAAAAATTCAAGGGCTTTTAATTGCTGGGGCGTATCCGTTAAAAATCCGCCTTTGATATTGTCGACCCAACCGATGCCAGTGGTTCCCCGAAAAGCAATGATTCCAGAGTCCGGATCCAGATCAGAAAAACAATAGCCCACCAGGCCATTCTCAGGCTGGTTTGTGTAGGCCAGAATCTTCAGGTCTGTCAGATTGGGGTTTTCCATTATCAGATGCAGGGATTTATTCCACTCTGAGGCAGACATGGCACAATCACCCTGAAGATCTTTAACATTTTGTAACAGGGCGGCCACCATTTCTGCCACTGTGTAGTCTGGTAGCAAGGTAGATTCAACCGGGAGATCCAGGGCGGCAAGCTGGCTGATTAGATTGAGTTCGCTGTGATACAACATAACTGCTACCTCCTTTGGTAAGAAATTTGTTTGGACCAAATCAAAAACACTTAGGTTTTTCAGGCAAAATTATTTTACATCACTTCCAGTGTTCTGTGATTTGTTTTTTTCCATGTAGGCCTTATAGATTTCCAGAGCACTCTGGTGATCTTGATGTGCCATCTTGGGAAAAGCACTCATAATACGGCGATGGGAATAACGGTTAATGAACTTGGTTTCGTTGATTCGAGTGGTTAGCGAAACAATCAGATTGTGGGCCGAATCTTTTGCTTCGGAAAGTGTTCCAGCTTTAAGATCCCGGACTCTGGCAGTAATATCGTGGGCGGTAGTAATGCCCTTTTCTTTTAAATGATCCGTGAACTCGGTGGTTGCTTCATAAACACTGCTGAGCTTTTTGTTAAAGGAAACCGTCTCACGGGTTGATTCGATCAGATCGCTGAGAAAGAAGACCGCAGCAACCGTAGCAATGACCGTGATCCAGAAAGATGAAAAGCTGTTAACCAGATCATAAACAATGGGATGAACCACATATATCAGCACCACACACAACAGGCCAAAGAGAAAAGAGTTCAGCAAACAGACCCGACCGTTAATGTTAAATTTATGATCCGAGTAGTCCCACCATTTGGCATGAAAGAGTTTTTCCATGCCCCAACTGGTGATATATTCCAGGGTGCTGGTGAGAATAATGCCGATGAAAAAAACCAGGATCGGGTCACTGACATAAGGCATTAAGAACATAATAATGATCAGCGCACCGACCCCATAAATTGGGCAATAGGGACCATTTAAAAATCCCCGGTTAATAAATTTCTTTTCAGGGATCGAACAGTACACCACTTCACACATCCAACCGATGATGGCATAAAGAAAAAAATAAATAAAGAGCAGACTCAGATTATAATACATAAATGATTCCTTTCAAATTAATAACTTTCAATCATTTTAACATATCAGTTTACGGTCTCAAAGTTAAATCGTTTATAAAATAATTTTTGAAAATAGTTTTACATTGCAAATATTTATCCATCATTGATGGATATGTTTTTGTTTTTTCAAATTGGATGGTTTATAATGAATGATATACCCCAGGTTAAGACAAAGCAACGAAATTCAATACTAAACTAGGAGCGTAAATGAAAGCCAACAAGATTGAAATAACAAGCAGTGAACAACTCATTGATATTACCAAAAGTGTCCGGGACTATGTTGACCAGACCCGTTTAAAAGATGGCTTCGTGCAGATTCATATTCCGGAAAGAACTGCATCAGTGATGATTTCAATTAATGATGACTGGCGGTTGCAACGAGAGTTTTTTGATAAACTGAATCATCTAATGCCCAAGTATGATGGCATGAAGTTTACCGGTTGGACAACCGCCTGTGTGAAGGCAACGATTATTGGGCCAACTCTCCAGGTGATGGTTCATGATGGAACTTTGATGCTGGACAAAACTCAGAGTATTTATTTTGTCGAGTTTCAGGGGCCTGGCGAACGTCAGTATTTTGTCAGCATCTCAGGGACAACCCTGGCTGACAACGAGGAAGCATCGATGCCAGAAGAACTGGCATTGATTTTTGATAAGCGCCAGGCCTATGAAGAGGAACAGCAACGAATTCAGGAAGAAATGCGAAATGAGTGGCGCCTGCGAGAAGAGAATTGTCTGAAATTGGAAACTGAAAACAAGGAAAAAACTACCAATGAACCGGATCGGGAGAAATAGAAAAACAGAAGCATAAAAAATGAGAAAGGCAGTAGCAATGGGTTGGGAATTATTAGGATCGGATAAAATTATCAAAACGACAGAATTATCGGACTTTGTTAACACGGAGATGATTATTCCAAAAGAACTGATCAGTTTTTTTGGCAGCGCCGGAGAACGGCTGGCAATTATTTATCAGAATCGGGAATACCCTTCCTATCTGGAGACAGAAGGTGGTAATGCAAAAATTAAATGGAGCAAGGTGCTGATTCGCAAACTGGGTGAAGCCTTTCCGGACTATGAATTGTGGTTTAGAGGCGCTCAGGATGCGTCCAACACCCCAAGGCTGGAAATGAAAAAAGCCAATGATGTTTTTAGTCTTCGGCTCATATCGGAAAATGGAGAGAGCGGTATTGACGATGAAAAAAAAAGCGATACAGTGATGAGTCCCATTCCAACAACATCGGGACTTCAGGAGTTGCTGGTAAAATGGATTGTCGGTTATCCCAACTATTATCCCAGAGATTTTCGTTTTTCCTTTAAAGATGTGATCAATGAAGAGATCCCAAAAGTAATTGAAAGCTTTGAGGCCATTCGATCCGATTATTATCAGGTACTGGGATTTGCCGGAGATACCCAATGGGCTGAGATTCCCTGGGTTAAAGTGCTGGATAAACAAATTCAGAGCATTGATAAGGAAGACCTTTATCTGGCTTATATTCTGGCGATGGACAGCCGTAAGCTTTACCTGGCCATCGTTTATGGGGAAGAAGGCGTTGGGGTCAGAACCCTTTCGGAAAAAGCTTCCGAGTACCGAAAAAAAATCGCGACGGGAAACTATCAGACCAATCATCAAGATATTTTGCTGGCCAATGCCAGCCTGGTATCAGGGATTGTCTGCTATCGGGAGTATACCGAAACGGATATGCCTGAAGATGCTGTGCTGGCAGCAGAATTTGAAGATTTTATAAAAATGTATAAATTATGTTTGACTCATGATCAGGCAACTGATGAGGCAACGGCCTGTGGCGAACCAACCAAAGAAAATATTGTTGAAGAGAAATTGAGTGAAGAAAGTCTAATTGAAAAGAGTCCAATTGAAGAAAAGCTGATGGAAAAAAGTCCAATTAGCATAAAAAATGGTGACGAGGAATACCATGCTATCATAAATTCGAAAAGCGATGGTACAGCAGTAACAACGGGAACTGGGGATGGTGAAAAAAACCAGAACCTGATGGACACCCACTCCGGTCAGGAAGAATCGGCGGAGCTGAATCATGAACAAATATTTGCTGAAAGTCCGAAGCGAGAAGAGTTGAAAATGATCGGAGAAACAAGGTCGGAAAAGGAAGAAGCAGACCCATCTTATGCTGAAGTGGACTGCGTTCAATCCGAGGTATCCGAGGTGGAAGCGAAAGGGGTTATAGCCCAAGCATTTAACCACTATTCGATAAAAAATGATTATCTCACATCCTATCTCCAATTGGTTCAGGCAAAAATGGGGAACAAAGGCTATTACTACCCAGCGGAGTTAATTAAAGCCTATTATCTGTCGATTAAATCAAAACCATTTGTGATGATTAAAGGCCGGGTGGGTAGCGGTAAAACAAGTTTTCCCCGTCTTTTTGCCGAGGCGATTGGTGCCAGTCAGGAAAATGGACGATTCAAACGGCTACTGGTGGGAAAAAACTGGGACAATGACACCCATCTGATGGGTCACCTGGATAGTCGGGGGCACTTTATCCCTGGAGCATTGATGCTGATGTTAAAGACAGCCAAAGAATATCCGGATAAACCTCATTTTTTTCTGTTGGATGAACTGGATCAGTCACCGGTAACAGATTATTTGCAGCGCCTGCTGGAAGGGATCAATGGTAACAAGGATCCTTTTTTAAACCGGGAAGATTTTGGTGCTGACGTCGCGGCTTTCCGGGAATACGGGAGCTTAAATTTTCCGGATAACCTTTATATTATCGCAACTATCAATGAAGGCCTGGGGAGTTTTCCGATCGATCCCCGGGTTATTGATAGCGGTAATCAGATCCGGATGCCAATAGTTGAAATTGGCGTCTTTCCGGATTATGGCAGTTCTGCCGGCGAAAGTGACTGGGAAAACAGAGTGTTTAAAATCCACAGTCAGCCAAAAGGCTTGCCGGAAATTCTGGAAAAACTCATGCAATTGCTCAATGGGTTGCAACAGCTGTTAAGCAGATATGATTGTCCAATGGGTTATCGGGGGAAAAATGAAATACTGGCTTTTGGGATCAACAGCGGTGCCGAGGGATTGTTTAATGAACAGGAGGTCATCGATCTGGCTATTCTGCAACGCATTCTTCCGGCTCTGGCCGGTGATCAAAATGCAGGCACCGAGGTCTATCAGGCATTGGCATGCTTTGGGCTTGATGAAGGTCAGCGGGAAAAATACCTTAATCAGCCATTGGAGCGGTTTATCAGTAGCTATGAAATCTTGCTCAAAGCGGAAGCGATTCCCTGTTCCAGAAGCGGACAGGCGCTTTTAAAACATATAAAAACTAACTATCTGAAGTGAGAGCAAACTAAAAAGCCAATTAATCCGGCCTTATGGCAGCATTTCCATATCAGTTATTGACTGACTGGGAGATGGTGGGCAATAAGACCAGTTAATTGGCTTTGATTATTGTTTTATGGATACTCATCCAGCTTCTTGTTCAGCAACCTTATCCGATAAAAAATTGATCAGTTCTTTAATCAGTTCCTGGCGGCGAAGAATGCCGATAAAAATACCCTGGTCATCCACAAGGGGAATAAAGTTCTGCTTAACGGCCAGCTCGACCAGATGTTCATAGCTTTCATTGATTCTGGCTACTTCCAAATTGATTTTAAAATCAATATCTTTGATTTCAAAAGACGCTAAATCAATTTCCGGATGGGTGAGACTCAGTGATAAAACGCGGAGAAGATCTCCCTCACAGATGGTTCCCACGTACTGTCCTTTTTTATTAATCACTGGCAGGGCTGTATAATTGGTGATGACAAACATATTATAGGCTTGATTAAATGAATCAGTATTGGTTAAAAAGACGGTTTCGCTTTTGGGTAATAAATAAAACAGATGGTTTTTCATACAGAGAGCTCCTTTTTCTTTATAAAAGATTGGGAAGGTTTCAATTTGAAATTAATTTTAACATGAATTTCACAAGTCTCCCTTAAGAATTTTCTTAATGAGGACAATAATAATATCAAAAAACCCAATTTCCATTTCACGAAATGGCTTTGTTAGTGTATAATTAACAGTAATAATGAATGAGGGAACTAAAATGGAAGAGTTTTTGCTATATATTCAATCAAGAATTACAGTCGCCAGTATCATCGAGGTAGTCATTATTTCTTTTATTGTTTACCGGCTATTGATGTGGATTCGGGGAACCCAGGCCGAACAGGTTTTTAAAGGCTTGATCCTATTGCTTTTTTTGTCACCTGTCAGTGCCTGGCTGGGTTTTACCACCCTGAATCTGATTATCACCAGCGCCTTTACCTGGGCGTTTATTTTCATTGTAGTGGTATTTCAGCCGGAATTCCGGTCAGCTTTGGAACAATTAGGGAACAACCGGATTTTTAAAGAGATGATGAAGAAGCCATCGATGGATTTTCTGGAAGACGATGTCGACAAAATCATCAAAGCCGTGGGTAAACTGTCCTGCGAACGAACCGGCGCACTGATTGTGCTGGAAAAAGATACCGGACTTAACAATATTGTCAAAACCGGAACCGAGCTGGATTCAGACATCAGCAGTGAATTGCTGGAAAATATTTTCACCCCCAATCGTCCCCTCCATGATGGAGCCGTGATTATCAAGCTGTGGTCCGGACAAATTCGTGCGGCAGGATGTCTGCTGCCACTTTCGGATAATCGCGATTTAAGCAGTGAATTGGGAACCCGGCACCGGGCTGGATTGGGAATGACTGAAAAATCTGATGCCCTGGTGATTATTGTGTCCGAAGAAACCGGTCACATATCCTATGCGTCTAAAGGCACCTTATTTCAGGACATAATCATCGAGGTACTTAAACAGATTATTATGGAAAACTATACCGTCAGCGAGGAAGGCACAATTGACAGCGGGTGGATTAGCAAACTTTGGGGGAGAATAGATGGCAGCAAATAAAAAAAAGATATCTCTGCATGAACGGTTAATTCGAGTTCTTGCATCGGTTGGCATTGCGATCACCCTTTGGTTTATGGTCAATGGAAATGCTGATATGCTGATCACCCAGGATTTTAACAGTATCCCGATTACCTTAACGAATGTCGAATCCCTGACAGAAAAAAACCTGGTGCTGACTGATGATAAAAACTATTATCTAAATTTGCAAGTTAAGGGTACTGATAAAAATCTGAGAAATGTTAATATGAAAGAAGTAACAGCCGAAGTTGATCTTAGTGATATCGAAGAGAAGGGATCATATGACCTGGAAGTAGAAGTCAAGGGGCTGGCCAATTCAGTTATTATCAGCAGTATGAATCCTACCAGTCTCCCGATTGAAGTGGACAATATTATTAAAGAAGCGCTGGATGTGGTAATCCTGCTGGAGGGAAAACCGGCCAGGGATTTATCAGTGATTTCCGCCGAATCTCTGGAACAGGTAGAAGTGGAAGGACCGGAAGCTTCCATCGCCCGGATTGATAAAATAACGGCAACAGCTAATGTGAATGGTCTTGAGTCCGATACGACCCGCCACCTGGAGGTCGCCGCTTATGATGCCACCGGCAACCCCATCACGGACTTGGAAATCTTACCAAATGTTGTTGAAACGGAGATCGCCCTTGGGAAAACCAAGGCCATCGGGATTATTCCTTCCACAACCGGGAATCCCGCTAGTGGCTATATTGTCACCGGGATGCAGGTTGAACCTTCTAAGGTTCTTATTGGTGCCAAAGAAGAGTTGCTCAATACCATTGAGACGATACCCATGGATCCCATTGATGTTTCGGGACAGTCCAAAACGTTTACCAGAGACATTAATCTTACCCCACCGACGGGATGTTATTTCCTTGATGGCGGTGGAAAAGTTAAAGTAACGGTTTCTATTGAAAGTCCGGTGGAAAAGAGCTTTACCATAGATAAGGTAAGTACCAGGAATTTGGGCGCCGGTCTGGTGGCTGCTAAAGTCAAAGACTCCCGGGTGGTGGTTAAACTGGAAGGCGCCAGCAGCATTTTAAACAATTTAAATGCGTCTCAGATTGAGGCCTTTGTTGATTGCGCCAATTTGGGACCGGGTGAGTATGAATTACCGATTCAGACTAATTTATCCCAGTCTTTGATCAAATCAATCACTCCGGCAAAAACAACAGTAATAATTGAATAAAAAATTTGATTAAACAATAAAATTTACACAAAATTTAATACAAAATCTTGCATTTGACAATTATTTAACATATAATAGCAGGAAGTAATTTTTTCAGAAAATTACATTCACACCAAAAACACTATTTTAAGGAGGAAATTAAAAGTGAAAAGAGTTTATAATTTTTCAGCTGGACCATCTTGTTTACCACTAGAAGTCCTGGAAAAAGCTGGGTCTGAAATGGTATCCTATGGAGATGCC
>NZ_JBGSHG010000111.1:0-12959 GCF_041752335.1 Acetobacterium sp.
ATTCCAATTGTTGAACGAATTAAAATCGGAAAAACTGCCATAAGGGAGGGTAAATAATATGCTGATTACCCAACTAAAATCAAAAGAAACAATCGAAGCACTGGCTCAAGGAAAAACTGTGATCATAAACTGTCACGGCTGTAAAGAAGTCTATTTCGCTGAACACGAAGCAGATGAACTGCAAAAAGACCTTAACGGTGTGACTCAGATCATTACAACGGATTATATCTGTAATCCCGATAATCTGAAACTGCAATTGCAGAAACATACCGATGTCATTGATGCCGCTGATACCATCCTGGTATTTTCCTGTGGCGTTGGGGTTCAGACTGTTGCTGCTCAATTTGAAAGCAAAAAAGTCTATTCCTGTTGCGATACCTATCCATTACCGGGATTCCAGGGTGTTACACCACTAAATGTCGATTGTGGACAGTGTGGCGAATGCTATCTCAATGGTACCGGCGGAATCTGTCCAATTACCGCATGTTCAAAAAGTCTGCTCAACGGCCAATGTGGCGGTGCCAAAGAAGGCATGTGTGAAGTAGATAAGGAAATGGAATGCGGATGGGAACGAATTTACCGAAAATTGGAAAAACTGAATAAACTGGATAACATGAAATATGATGCACCAAAAGTGCGGAACTATCACAATCCAAACGCAGAAGAACCAATAATTTAAGAAGATTAGGAGTAATTATAAATGAGAATAACTGAGTTGTTTCAACGTGGCGAGTTTGTATTAACTGCAGAAGTGGGACCTCCAAAAGGGGTTGAACTTGACCACCTGATTAAAGATGCCCATGAGTATTTGAAAACCCGGGTTCATGCCTTGAATGTAACGGATAACCAATCCTCGGTTATGCGTACGGGTTCATTGGCAACATGTAAGGTATTAAAAGATGAGGGACTACTTCCAATCTTTCAAATTACCTGCCGTGACCGAAATCGTATTGCCTTACAGTCTGATGTTTTAAGTGCAGCATTATTAGGCATTGAAAATTTATTGCTGTTAACGGGGGATTACACCACATTGGGAGATCATCCACAAGCAAAACCGGTTTTCGATCTGGATTCCGTGTCATTGATTCACGCCGTAAAACGAATGGAAGAAGGTTTCGACATTGCTGGCAATGCTATTGATGGCGCTCCTCCTAAGTTTGCTAAGGGCGCTGTTGTGTCACCATGTAGTGACTCTGTTGATGTCCAATTGGCAAAAATGGAAGCAAAAGTGAAAGCTGGATGTGAATATTTCCAAACCCAGGGCGTTTATGAACCAGAAAAATTCATCAAATTCATGGAACAAGCAAAACAATTTGGTGTTCCAGTTCAATTGGGTCTGATTATCCCCAAAAATGTGGGAATGTGCCGATATATGAATGCCAATGTAGCTGGTGTCCATGTACCAGATGAAATGATTAAAGAATTACAGGCAGATAAAGAAAAAACAAAAGCCGGCGATACTGGCGTGGAAATCTGTGCACGTCTGATCAAAGAATGTAAAGATTACGCTCAAGGCGTTCACATCATGTCATTAGGCTGGGAAAACAGAATTCCCGAAATTCTTGATATGGCTGGAATTGCTCCAATAACTCCAGTAGTTTAATAATCAGTAACAAAACTGAATGCCGGCCGAGCCGGAAATTTTAAAATGCTCCTCTTAAGGTGGACAGTTTAGATCATTAAGCTGTTCATTTTAAGGAGGACAGTTTATGAGATTAAACTGTTCATCTTATATGGAGGAGTTTTTATTTTGAAAAAAATATCAAGATTCTTGACATCGCAGGTTTATAGGTTGGTGATTACGTGAAAATAACAATTATTGGAACAAGCCCGAATGGATCTGAAGCAGTGGATGAGATGTATAACGATTGCGTAAACAAAAAAACATGCTGATCGATTGTCATATTCATTGTGGTTTAGGTCAATTCGGAGGATTGAGACGGTCTGATATCGCTGGTGATCTAGCGATTGAATCGATGAAAGACCTCGTTCAAATCTATCAAAATAAAGGGGTACAGGCAATCCGTGATGGTGGGGATAGTTCAGGAATTGGAATAATTCTCAGAGATATTTCAAAAGATTCCGGTCTTATTGTCAAGACGCCCATTCGCGCTTTTTATAAAAAAGGCCATTACGGTGATTTTTTAGGGGACTCAGTAGAAAATGGAAAAGATGGCATTGAAAAGATGAATCAACTCATTAAGCAAAAGCCAGATTTTATAAAAATTATTTTAACCGGCATCATGAGTTTTACCGCATTGGGTACCTCAGGACCGGTCGGGTTTTCTAAAAGTGAATGTTCGGAAATGATTGATCATGCCCATCAAAAGGGCTTATCAGTCATGGTTCACGCCAACACGCCAGAGGGTATTATGATGGCTTTGACATCAGGCGCAGATACCATTGAACACGGCTATGGAATAAATGATGACTGTCTTTACGCGATGCGTGAGCGTGGTGTTGTTTGGGTGCCGACCTTGGCACCTTTTGCCAATATAGCCAGGTGTGATGATGCGAGTCCAATGAAAAAATATCAAAAAGTATCGGAAGCTTATTTCAGACAACATCAGTTGATGGTAAAAAAAGCAGATGCAATGGGTGTGAACATTGCATTGGGAAGTGACTCAGGAGCGACGTTAGTGCCCCTGGGACAAGGCACGTTAGATGAGCTTGGTTATTTGCTCGACTGTGGATTGACAGCAGAAAAATTGGAAAGCATTGGAAAATGGGTTATCGACCTCTAAAAGTAGATTAGCATAAAAGAATCCCTGCAAATGTTATTTGCAGGGATTCTTTCTTTTGAATTGATGTAAATTAAATCTTGTGAGGTGTTTGTTTTTAAAACCCATGGGTATAAATTACGAATAATCTATAAATTGGATGGTGTGCATATGTTATATGAAAAATTTGTGGAGTGTCTGGAAAAGGATGATAAGCCCAATGCCGTGCGAATTGCGCTGGATGCCCTGGAAACGGGGAAGATTGGCATTGTGGAATTATACACCGATTTGTTAATTCCTGCCCAGAATAAAATGGAACTGGAAGAGAGAAGAGAATCAGTGGCGATCTGGAAAGAACATTTTAGAACATCGGTGGTTCGAACTGTGATTGAATACTGCTATCCCCGGGTAGTGAATGAAGGATTGCGTAACAGTTTAAGAAAGGGAAAGAAAAAAATTTTGGTTTTTTGTCCCGCTGAGGAATACCATGATGTCGGCGCTCGGATGATTTCCGATTTTTTTACCTTATGCGGTCATCAGGTCTATTTTTTAGGCAGTAATACACCGCCGGAAGCCCTTTTGCAGGCAATGGTCCATTTGCGGCCAGAAGTCATTGCCATGGGAGTCAGTAATTATTTTAATCTGGTTGCCGCCAGGAGAACCATTGAGGATGTGCGAAAAATTTTGGGCAAGGATATCAGCATCGTTCTAGGTGGAGCAGCATTTAAAGATAATTTGACGGTAGTAAAAGAAATCGGCGGCGATTATTATGTGAATAGCTATGACACGGTGGCGAGAATTTCAGAAGGGTGGGAAAATAATGAAACTGGCATTTGATATCGCCCTACGGTTTTTAAAATCCAGTAAGGGACAAACTGCGCTGATTGTCTTGGGAATTGCCATTGGGGTATCGGTTCAGATATTTATCGGATCGCTGATCACCGGTCTCCAAAAAAGTCTGGTCGATAAAACAGTGGGAAGCGCACCCCAGATTACCGTTTCCCCAAAAGAAGACGGTGATTTTATTTTAGATCCCCAGGCTGAAATTAAAACAATCAAAGCGGCCAATCCCGAAGAAATAATAAACCTCGTCGCAGTTACCCAGGGACCGGCCATTTTAAAAACATCTGATCAGTCGACTACCATTATTTTGAGAGGTTTTAATTGGGATGCTGCCCAGGGAATCTATAAAATAACAGAGCGGGTGGTCAAAGGAGAGTTGGGGACAAATGAAAATGAAGTCATTATTGGAAAAGATCTTTCTGAAAATTTAAATATAAAAATCGGTGATACGATTGAAATGATCACCCCCGTCGGAAAGACAGGAGAATTTCTGGTGACCGGTTTTTTTGATTTGCAGGTGAAATCTTTAAATGAATCATGGATTCTGGCAAATGAAGCCACTGCTCAGACATTTCTGGAAACTGGTGAAGGCGTATCACAGATCGAAATGCAGCTAAACGATGTCTTCGTCGCAGAGGAAGTGGCAATGGCTGTGGAGAAGCGCTTAAATGATGATAGCTTAGTTGTGACAAACTGGAAAGAAGAAAATGCCGCGTTATTATCCGGGCTGTCAGGTCAAACCGCCTCAAGCCTAATGATCCAGGTTTTTGTGATGATATCAGTGGTATTGGGCATCGCCAGTGTATTGGCCATCAGTGTCGTCCAGAAGTCCAGACAGATCGGAATTTTAAAGGCCATGGGAATGCATAATCCCAAAGCCAGTCTGGTTTTTTTGTTTCAGGGATTTCTGCTTGGGATTCTGGGGGCTTTTGTCGGTATCGGTTTGGGAATCGGACTAAGCTGGTCGTTTGCCACCTTTGTTACGAACCCTGATGGTTCTTCGCTGGTACCTTTTTATATTGATTGGTATTTTATTGGCATTTCAGCGGGAATTGCCATCACAGCTTCAACTCTGGCTGCCTTAATTCCAGCCATTCGCGTGTCCCAGCTGGATCCTATGGAGGTAATTAAAAATGGATAATTTTGTGGTTGAAGTCAAAGGCGTATCAAAGGTCTATGGCAAGACGATTAAAACGGTCGCTCTTCATGAACTGAATCTGGGCTTTAAAACCGGCTCTTTTAACGCCATTATCGGCGAGTCCGGCAGCGGCAAAAGCACCCTTCTTAATATCATCGGAACTCTTGATCGACCAACTAAAGGGGAAGTGATTATCAACGGCGTCTCCACCCAAAATATGTCAAAAGGACGGTTGGCTGATTTGCGAAACGAAACATTGGGCTTTGTATTTCAGTTTCATTACCTGTTGCCGGAGTTTACCGCTCTGGAAAATGTGTTGATGCCATATCGGATCGCTAATGGCAAGGCGGATAAAAAAAGTCAGGCCAGGGCCAAGGAAATACTGAATCTAGTGGGACTTGAAAAGGTGGAAAACAATTTGGCGACCAACATGTCAGGGGGACAACAGCAGCGAACAGCCATTGCCAGGGCGCTGATGAATCAACCTAAAATTATTCTCGCCGACGAACCCACTGGCAATTTAGATTCGCAGACCACCGACAGCATTTATCAACTCTTCCGGAAGATCAACCAAGGACTGGGAACCACTTTTATCATCATTACCCACGATCGGCGGGTTGCTGAAAAAGCAGACCGTATTGTCGAAATTCTAGATGGCCGAATTTCGCTGGACATTGTAAAATAATAAAAGCATTCAGCATTAAATGATCTACTATATAATTCAGCGTTACAATAATAGGGTAGATTATTTAATGCTTTCATAGATTTTGATAATTATTACTGGTAATCATGTCAATCATCGTATAAAATAGGGAAATAGACATTTTAAAGCGTGAAACTAGGGGAAAATCAATGAAAAAAATTATGATTGTACGTCCCAATGATTTTCTGGATATTGCCATGGAAATTCCGGGAATCATTACAGATGTAAAATACTATACGGGAGATAACTTTGTGGGTGAAAGAATTGACGGTTATAACGCCCCCATCATTTTATTGACTGAAAAAGCGACGATTGCACTAGGGAGAGTTCAAAAACAACTTCTGGAAGAAGGTTTTGGATTAAAGGTTTTTGACGGATATCGTCCTAAACGGGCAGTCGATCATTTTGTTCGATGGGGAAAGATGGAAGAAGATCACAAAACCAAAAGCGTTTATTATCCGGAGAAGACCCGACAGGAAGTTTTCGATGGCGGTTTTATCGCCCCGGAATCTTCTCATACCCGCGGCAGTACCGTGGATCTGACGGTGGTAAAAATCGAAACAGGGATCGAAATCGATATGGGCGGGATTTTTGATTATTTTTCTGAGATTTCCTATAGCGACTATGACCATCTTACCTTGGAACAAAGCAAAAACCGGGTTCAGCTTCGCTATCTGATGCGTTCAGAGGGGTTTGAACCACTGCAGCAAGAATGGTGGCACTTTACCCTGACCGAAGAGCCATATCCCGAAACTTATTTTGACTTTCCGATTCAAGGCTGATCGGATTGTTTTATTAAGTTTACCGGCAAATGAAAAAAGTTGAATTTATGAATGATCCTCTTTTAATCGGAAATAATACATTTTATTAATGAATTATCACGAAAATGTGATATAATGATAAAATTAGAGAAAAATACGATACTATCAGGAAAGAAGTGAAAAAATGAGAAAAAGAAACAAAACACTCTTAATTGGATTAGGTGTGTTGTTCGTGATTTTCGCCATTCTATTATCGCTGAATCAATTTTATATTGATTATCTTTGGTTTGTGGAAATGGGCTATACTGAAATTTTCTTTAAGGAACTCGTGACAAAAACACAAATAGGTATTCCAATCTTTATTGGATTGATACTGATTTTGTTTTTTTATTTAAAATTGCTTAATCGCATTTCCGCAAGGTACATCGGGAGTGTCCAGAAGGCAACGAAAAAGCAAAATATCCTTGCAATTGGTGTGAGTGGTGTGGTCGCTTTTTTCCTGACCATTATGATCTCAGACCGGCTTTGGTACCAAATACTGGAATTCGTCAATCAGACTCAATTTAATTTGACAGATCCTATCTTTAATCAGGATCTGGCCCTTTATTTTTTTGGATTGCCATTATACCAGGAAGTCTTTTCCATTTTTATCGGTTTTTTTGCGGTCATTGTCGTATTAACTTTTTTGTATACGGCCTATATCCTCTATCAGGGCAAAAAAATCGAATTCAACCGGGAGCAAGACCTTGAATCCATTAAAGACAATGCCAAGGGGATCTTCAAATCCTATCTTGAGATTGCATCCCGGCAGATCGGCATTTTTTTAGGAGTGCTTTTTTTAATCCTCTCGATTGGTAGCTTTTTAGAAGCTTTTCAGTTGCTGTACTCCAGTTCCGGGATCGTCTATGGAGCTGGTGCCGCAGATATTGATGTCGGATTGAAGGTCATCATTATTAAAGGCGCTCTATGTCTGGTTCTGGCGGTTACGTCGGTATTTGCCGGCTACAAGAAAAAATATCTGTTCATGGGGGCCGGTCCGGTCTTGCTAATTGTAGTGGTAATTTTAGGCGGAGCAGCCCAGGGAATCTATGAATCGCTGATTGTGATCCCTAACCAATTTACCAAAGAAGAACAGTATATTGCCAATAATATTGAATATACGCAACAGGCTTATGATTTAGCCAATGTTGAAACAAGAGAGTTTTCAGGAACTCAGGAAATAACGGCAAAAGAAATTGAAGAAAATCAAATAACCATCGATAATATCCCCATTAACGATCAGATACCAACCCAGGAAATGTATAATTCATTACAGGGGATCAGGAACTACTATCAATTTTATGATGTTGATGTGGATCGCTATTTTGTCAATGGTGTCTATACCCAGGTGTTCTTGGGCGCCCGGGAAATGAACAATACCTTGCTGCCAAATGAAGCGAAGACCTGGGTCAATCAGCACTTGAAGTATACCCATGGCTTTGGAACAGCAGTGTCACCGGTCAACAAAACAAACAATGTCGGACAGCCGGATCTGATCGTCAAAGATATTCCTCCGGTTACCGACGTGAGTGAACTGGTCATTGACGAACCCCGGATTTATTTCGGCGAAAATGACTACGGCTACGTTGTCACCAACTGTACCACCGCCGAGTTTGATTATCCTCAGGGTGATGATAACCAGGAGGTAACCTACACGGGGACAGCGGGGATCCAAATGTCCTTTATCAACAAACTGGCCTTTGCGCTCTATCATGGATCATCGGAACTGCTTTTGGCAAATGAAATTACGGATGACAGCAAAATGCTGATCCATCGCAATATTTCAGAACGCGTCTCAACCATTGCTCCATTTTTAAGCTATGACAGTGATCCCTACATGGTGATCTCAGAAGGCCGTTTGTATTGGATTGTTGATGCCTTCACCACTAGTGATCGCTACCCTTACTCACAGCCCTATGATGAAGCCGGCGATAATTATGTGCGTAACTCGGTGAAGGTGGTTGTTGATGCCTACAATGGCGATGTGACCTTCTATAAGGTTGATGATGAACCGGTTCTGGAAACCTACAGTAAAATATTCCCCGGATTTTTGAAAGATCTTTCAGAAATGCCGGAAGGAATCAAACAACATTTACGCTATTCAAAAACGATGTTTGACATTCAATCGGATATTTATAAAACCTATCATATGTCAAACGCCAGAGTCTTCTATAATAAGGAAGATCAGTGGGAGACAGCAACTCAGTTTTATGAATCTGAAAAAGCTGAGGTACCAGTCGAATCGGCTTATACCATTATGGAACTGCCAGATCGGCAAGCAGAATTCATGCTGACCGTACCCTTTACACCAAAAGATAAGGATAATATGATTGCCTGGTTGGCAGGAGTATCGGATGGTGCCGGTTATGGGCAGTTGATCCTCTACGAGTTCCCCAAACAGCAGTTGATTTATGGACCGATGCAGATTGAACAGCGGATCGATCAGGATACGATCATCTCACCGCAGTTGACCCTTTTAGGTCAGCAGGGCTCCCGGGTTCTGCGGGGAAATCTGATGTCGATACCGATTGAAAATGCGATTATCTATGTCGAACCAATTTATATTCAAGCCGTTGGTGGAGAAAATAATCTGCCGGAATTAAAAAAAGTGGTGGTGTGTTACCAGAATGAAATAGTTATGGCTGACTCCCTGGAGTTGGCACTGGCACAGGTTTTTGACATTCAGGAATTACTAAGTGACAACCCGCCAGCTCAAAGCACCGGCAGTACTTCAACCAATGCAGAATTAGTGGTTAAAGCAAATGCTCTGTTCAAAGAAGCACAAGAAGCGCAAAAAGCTGGTAACTGGGCAGGGTATGGACAAAAAATAAGTGAGTTGGAACAGGTTCTGGCTCAGCTACAGCAACTTTCTGGGGTAACTCAGTAGGATAGGATCATAAGTTTTAAAAGCAGGAGGAAAAAATGCTCGATATAAAGCGCATCAGAGAAAATAAAGAAGAAGTTCAGGCCGGTTTGGACAAACGCGGTCAATATGATTTAAGCGTGATAACCGCATTAGATGAAAAACGCAGGGAAACATTAGGCCAGGTTGAAGAAATGAAGAGCCGACAAAATGTCGTGTCCAAACAAATTCCGGTTTTAAAGAAAGAAAATAAGGATTGCACCGAAATTTTTGCCGAAATGAAGGAACTGTCTAATACGATTAAAGATCTCGATGCAGAAGTCAAAACAATCGATGATGAGATCAAAACTCAGCTATTGAATTTCCCGAATATTCCCAACCCCCAAGTCAAGGTTGGAAAAGACGACACCGATAATCTGGAAATCAGAAAATGGGGCGAACCCCGAAAATTTGATTTCGAAATCAAGGCCCATTGGGATATTGGCGTTGATCTGGACATCCTGGATTTTGAACGGGCAGTTAAAATCACTGGCGCCCGATTTAGCATGTTTAAAGGTGAGGGGGCCCGATTGCAACGGGCGCTGATTAACTTCATGCTCTATACCCATTGCGAAGAACATCATTATACCGAAATCTCCCCACCATTTATGGTGAATCGGGAAAGTATGACCGGTACTGGACAGTTGCCAAAATTTGAAGACGATGCCTTTCATTTACCAAGCAAGGACTTCTTTCTGGTGCCAACCGCAGAGGTGCCGGTAACCAATATCTATCGCGATGAAATATTGGGCGAAGAAGAATTGCCCAAATATTTTACCGCCTATACTCCCTGTTTTAGACAGGAAGCCGGTTCAGCCGGCCGTGATACGCGGGGGTTGATCCGTAATCATCAGTTCGACAAGGTGGAAATGGTTAAATTTGTTCATCCCGATCGATCCTACGAAGAACTGGAATCCTTAACGAATAATGCGGAACGGATATTACAATTATTGGGGATCCCTTACCGGGTGGTTGAATTATGTACTGGAGATCTGGGCTTTAGTTCGGCCAAAACCTACGATATTGAAGTGTGGATGCCAAGTTACAACCGCTATGTCGAGATCAGCTCCTGTTCGAATTTTGAAGACTACCAGGCCAGACGGGCAAATATTCGCTTCAGAGATGGCGAAACCAAGAAAACCCGCTTTCTGCATACCCTCAATGGATCGGGACTGGCAGTAGGCAGAACCTTTGCCGCAATTTTAGAAAATTACCAGCAAGCTGATGGATCAGTTATCGTTCCGGAAAAACTGGTGCACTATATGTGGGGAAAAACCGTTATCGGTAAGTAAGCCAACTAAATAAGGTCAAACGAAAATAAGGCATAAAACAAAAAATAGAAAGAAAAATTGACACTCGTGATTGAGAATAAGAATCGTGTCAGATGGAGGAATATAATGAACATGAACGGAAAAGAATTAGTTATAACCGAGGATGGTTTTAATAACATAAAAAAAGAACTGGAATATTTAAAAACAGTTAAGCGCCACGAGGTCGCCGACCGGATTAAAACAGCCCGGGAGTTCGGAGATTTAAGTGAAAACGCCGAATATGATGAAGCCAAAAATGAACAGGGGTTTGTTGAGGGCCGAATTTCGGAGCTGGAACACAAGCTTAAAATAGCAGTTGTTATTGTGGAAAAAGATATTCATACAGACGATGTGGGCGTTGGCAGCATCGTTAAAATTAAGAATCCATTATTAGATTTTGTCGCGGAATATAAAATTGTCGGATCGGCGGAATCTGATCCGAAAAACAACCGTATTTCAAATGAGTCTCCGATTGGGTCCGCTTTGCTGGGCGCAAAGGTAGGTGATACCGTGAAGGTACAAATTCCTGACGGTGAAGCGGCATATCAAATTTTAGAAATACGTAGATAGGGGAGTAGACATTGACAACAGAAAATCTTAGCGAACTTCTAGAAATAAGAAGAGAAAAATTAAAGAATTTACAAGATGCCGGGAAGAATCCCTTTGAACAAACCAGTTTCAATGTAAGTGCCCATGCCCAAAAAGTTGAAGCGTCTTATGATGACTATGAAGAAAAAGAAGTAACCATGGCAGGCCGGATCATGTCTAAACGGGGCCAGGGAAAAGTATCCTTTTATGATCTCCAGGACTCCACCGGAAGAATTCAGTTATTCTTGAAAAAAGATGCCCTGCCAGATATATATGACGAAATAAAAACCTATGACATCGGCGACATCGTTGGGGTTAAAGGGGAAATATTCAAAACAAAAATGGGTCAGATCTCGGTCAGAGTTTCAGAACTGATACTACTGAGCAAATCCTTGCAGATTCTGCCGGAAAAATATCATGGTCTAAAAGATATGGAGCTTCGTTACCGACAGCGTTATGTGGATCTGATTGTAAATCCGGAAGTAAAGGATGTTTTCCAGAAACGATCACTGATCATGCGGAAAATACGGGAATTTTATGACGCCCGAGATTTTATCGAGGTCGAAACACCGGTGCTTTCCAATTTGGCTGGCGGTGCCAATGCCAGACCATTCGTGACCCATCATAATGCCCTGGATATCACTTTGTACTGCCGAATCGCGCTGGAACTGCCGCTCAAGCGATTGATCGTGGGCGGTTTTGACAAGGTTTATGAAATGAGCCGGGTTTTTAGAAACGAAGGAATGGATGCCACCCACAACCCTGAATTCACCTTACTGGAGTCTTATGAGGCATATGCGAACTATGATGCCCTGATGACAATGATTGAAGAACTCTATAGTTTTCTGGCCAAAGAAGTCAACAAATCCGAAACCGTTATTTATGGCGAAAAGGAAATCAGTCTGGCCGCTCCATTCAAACGGGCACGAATGGTCGATTTAGTCAAAGAACATACTAATGTTGATTTTGACGTCATGACCGATGTTGAAGTGGCCCGAGCCGCAGCCAAAGAACTGCATGTGGATGTGGATGGAAAAAATAGTGTCGGTGAAATTATGGCCGAAGTCTTTGACGAATTCGTTGAAGATAAACTCATCCAGCCAACCTTTGTGACCATGCACCCAGTCGAAATTTCACCACTGGCTAAGAAAGATCCCAAAGATCCGCGATACACGGAGCGATTTGAACTCTATATAAACGGCGCCGAATGTGCTAACGCCTTTTCCGAACTCAATGATCCCATCGATCAGAAAGAACGGTTTATGTCTCAGGTACAAAAGAAAACAGATGGTGATGACGAAGCCCATCCTTACGATGCTGACTTTATCAATGCCCTGGAAGTGGGTCTGCCACCAACCGGTGGTTTAGGAATCGGAATTGATCGATTGGTGATGTTATTTACCAATCAGCATAGTATCAGAGACGTTATTCTTTTCCCGACAATGAAACCCATCGACTAAAACTGATGACTCAATGAACGAGGAGCTCAGAATCATAGGATTTTGAGCTCCTTTATATAATAAGGAAAAGATTGGGATTGGAAAATAAAATAATAAAACATTTTATTTATGTGTTTAAACAATAATCATGTGGGTAAAAAAATAAAACCTGTCGGAAAAATAGTTAATTGACTGCTCTTAAAACCAGCTAATTAGCGGATGGCAGAGTTTTTGGTTAATATCAAAAAAGAAATGAAAAAACTTTCAAAAAGGTGTTGACAGTCGGGCTGAAAGAGCGTATACTAATGAAGTTGTCTCGTAACAGAGGCGGCGCACACACAGCTGAAACATTGAAATGAACTTGCATTCGTCAAGATAAAAGAATTTCAAAAAACAGCTTGACATCATGAAGAAACAACGATATAATAGAAAAGCTTCTTCGGTAGGAAACTGCCGGCAAAACAATGAGAAGCGGCGGTCATAGAAAAGAGAATAGTACCATAAAACCTGTAAAAC
>NZ_JBGSHG010000112.1:0-33109 GCF_041752335.1 Acetobacterium sp.
TAGCAAGATAAATTACGCATCCTCTTTACTCCTTTTCGTATTTTGATTACAGTCTAACATTTTTTTAAAAAGAATTCAATCCCAAAACGTAGTTTAAGGGTTTAATGAAGGATTTATAAACGAAACCTGTTCTTCTGACGGCTCGTAGACCTTCAGCTTTTCCTTAATCGGCTTGCTGTAGCTGTTGGACAGGCCAAAGGACTGGCGCAGGGGATTGAGTCTGCCGTAGAGCTCGTCCTTATATTCTTTGGGAGCACCGCCTTTTTTGTACAGGTTCCACAGGGTGTCATACTTTTCGGGATAGTTGGTTTTAATAAAGTCAAAAAATGCTGGTTTGGTGGCTCCGCGCAGATATAGAGCGCCAGGCAGCACATAATCGATACCGGCATCCTGGCCGGCGGCAAACAAGGCGGTCAGGGTTTCGGAATCATCAGTCAGGGTGGGAATAATCGGCATCAGATGGTGACCGATGGAGGCATTGGTTTTTCTGAACTGCTTAAGCATCGCAAAGCGATCCTGACCAGATACTGCGCTGGGCTCGATTTTTTTTCGTATCGCTTCATCTAAAGTCGTCACCGTGGCCGCCACATTGATATAGGTAATTCGGGACAATTCGTCAATCAGGTCATAATCCCGGAGCACCAGATCCGACTTGGTGGAGATAATCGCCGGTGTCTTGTATTTGATCAGCAGCTTTAACACTTCCGGCATCAGCTGATACTGGGCTTCCGCCGGCTGATAGCTGTCCGTGACACCGCCAATATTGACAATTTCCCGTTTCCAGTTCGGTGAGGAGAGCTGCTTTTCCAGAACTTCGACAATATTTGTCTTGACCGAAATATTGGTCGCAAAATCAGAAAGACCGGTAAAACCATGGGTTCCCATCGCATAGCAGTAACGACAAGCATGGCTGCAGCCCCGATAAATATTTAAATCCCAGCCATAGGGGATTTTTCGCTTCAACTCATGCAGGGCGGTCGTACAGGTGATCGGGTGATACTCAGGCATATCGGCCTCCTTATGATTTCTTTATCATTATTAAGTATATGTCATAAAAGTTTAGGGTGTCCACAAGAATTTGTGGTAAAATTATTTACTGTTTGGCATTGAATCTCTGGATAAAAATACAGATGTTTAAAATAAAGGGTAATAAATAAAAAAGACCACACAAGGGGGCAACAGACATGAGCAATCATAACGGAAGAAAAGTAGGCGCTGTCATTATTATATCGATGCTCATTATTCTGCTGATAACAGCCGGGGCATATCTGGCACTGGAAGATCTGGTTGGAAGCATGGATATCCAGTCATTTTTCAATAATACTGAAGCTCAGCAAAATGAAGAAATCGCTGCAAGTCAGCAGCAGGCCTTTGATGGCTATGCCTTTCTTGAGGAAAATGAAAAGCAGGCCTATGCCCGAGTGGTTGGAATGCTGACGGATTTTGATACTGCAGTAAAGGTCAGTGGGGTCAACACTGAAGAAATCGAGCGAGTCCTGGCAGCCATTGATTACGACTATCCGGAAATATTCTGGGCCGGCGAATTTTCTTATTATTTTGACGAAGGCGACCAGAAAGTCAGCAAGGTGATGGTCGAGTATCCGTACGACGAAGTCGAGAAAGATCGCCGGCAGGCCGAAATTGAGGCGGCCTTTCAGGAATACAATAGGGGCATAAAAATTGGCATGAGCGACTATGAAAAAGTCAGATATGCCTACGAATATGTGATAAAAAACACAGTCTATCAGGAAGATCTCCAGGATGATCAGAACATTTACAGTGTTTTCGGGAAAAAAGGCTCGGTCTGTGCCGGATATTCCAAAGCCATACAATATCTGTTAAAACGAACTGGGATTGAGTGTTCTTATGTGGCGGGTGAGGCCATCGGCCAGGGCGCCCATGCCTGGAATATTGTCCGGGTTGACGGGGAATATTATTATCTGGATGCCACCTGGGGGGAATTTAACATCGAAGATAACAGCGAGCCGGAAAAGAGCATCTTCTATGACTATTTCTGTGTTACCACAGCAGAACTTTTAAAATCACATCAACCGGATCAAAGCTTGATTGAATATCCGGAATTTACTGCCACGGCGGCCAATTATTTCGTCAAAGAAAATAAGCTCTATGATCTGAACAAACAAAGTGAGGCGAATCGCTTTGTCGGAGATCTGGAAGCAGCGCTGAATTCGGGCGAAAAATATTTTCATTATGCCATAACTGATGCCGAGAACATCAGCGTCGCCGAAGATCTGATGGATGATATTTTAGGTTCCTACTACTGGTTCTCCAGTGAGGATAGTTTGTCGAATACGATTGAGCTATATTAGAATAAAAATAAGAAGTTGAATGCCAAGAATCCCCATTCTGAAAGATCAGAATGGGGATTCTGTTATTCCATCGCAATCAGATGAACGCCATGAACGCCGTCTAACGCTTCCAGCATCGCCATCAATTCATCAATGGTTAAGACCAGATCTTTGCCGTCCAGGGTCACAATTACAATGGCGGCCTGGTTAATGGGGATATCCTGATGAATGGTGATAATGCTGGTCTGGTGATCCCGGAGAATATTCAAAATATTGGAAAGAATTCCGGGCTGGTCATCCAGTTTAAACGAAAGGGTGAACTTCCGACCATAGTTTTCCGAAGGGGTAAAGATGTAGTCCTTATATTTATAATAGGTGCTGCGGCTGATACCGACCTTTTTGACCGCATCACTCACCGATTTGCACTGGGAGGACTCCATTAAGATCCTGGCTTCCACCACCTTGGAATAATAATCGGGCAGAATTTTTTTATTAACAATCAGATAATCTTTAATCATCGGACTAACCTCCTAAAATCTGGACACCGGTATTATCGGGAACCAGAGGAATAATCTGCCAGCCCGGGGCTTTTTCCGCTAAATAGACAAGCATGTCCGGCAGAAAACTGTCGTTAGTCACTGAATTAATAGCCAGGATCGTGGGGCCGGCACCGCTGATGCAGGTGTTGAGGCACCCCATTTCCCGGGCTTTTTTGGTAATGACATCGTAGTGAGCAATCAGTTTTTTACGATAGGGCTGGTGCAGACGGTCCTTCATGCAAAGCTTTAAAATGTCCTCAGAACCGTTGGCCAGGGCCAGGTAGGTCATGGTCGCCCGGGGCAGATTATGGGTGGCATCGCCAAAGCTGATTTTTTTAGGCAAAACCTGGCGGGCATCGGATGTTGATAAGGGAAAGTCCGGTACCAGGGCATAAAACTCATAATTGGGGTGGACCTGGCTTTTGATATGGACGTTTTTGCCGTGTTCGTTCATCGACACCACCAGACCGCCGAAAATGGCCGGGGCGACGTTGTCCGGATGGCCTTCCAGTTCCACGGCAATGTCAAACAGTTCCTCCGTTGACAAGGGCGAACCAATCAGGGCATTGGCACCAAAAAGCCCCCCGACGATACAGGTGGCCGAACTGCCAAGACCCCGGCTGATGGGGATATCCACATCGGTGTGAATATAAAGCCCCTTGGGGTGGTAGCCAACTTTTTTAAAAACCTTCTGCATCGAACGGTAAACCAGATTGGTATCGCTTTGATACTTCCGCTCAACCCCCCGGATCGTCAGCTTGCCGTCATTTTTTTCTTCAAAGCTGAAGGTATTATAAATCGACAGTGCCAGGCCAAAGGCATCAAACCCCGGGCCGATGTTGGCACTGGTTCCCGGCACCCGAACCTTAATCATTTTGTTCCACCTGATCTTTTAAAAAAGCAAGAACGGCCTGGGACATTTCGGTTTTATCACATTGACCCTGATGCTGATTGGCTTTTTTGTCCAGATCTTTTAATGGCAGGGGAATGGTAGTGCCGGTTTTTTCAGCCAGAACCGTTAAAAGCTCATAATCGTTACACTTACAGTCCCCGAAAATGCTTTCATAAACCGAACGGCCAAACTTATAAGGGCTGGCGGTGGAGACAATCACGGTTTTGGTGGCATCGCCGGTTTCGCTTAGATAGTCTTCGTAAACCTTGTTGGCAACGGCCGTGTGGGGATCCATCAGATAATGGCTGTCATCAAAAATGGCTTTAATGGCTTGAGCGGTTTCGGCTTCGTCGGCAGTACCGGCATAGAAAAGACCGGTTTTTTCCATCAGGGTTTTAGAGGCCTGATAAGCACCCTGATTTTTAAGCTGCGCCATCAGATCACTGACGGCATCGGGATCGGCGCCGGAGACATCGTAAAGCAGCCGTTCCAGGTTGCTGGAAATCAGAATGTCCATCGAAGGGGAAGAAGTCTTATAAAAGTTCCGGTTGCGATCATAGTGGCCGGTCGTAAAAAAGTCGGTCAAAACTTTGTTGGCGTTGGATGCACAGATTAGCTTATTAATTGGTAATCCCAACAGTGAGGCGTAGTAACCGGCCAGGATGTTGCCGAAATTTCCGGTCGGGACGACAAAATTTATTTTTTCATCGGGTTGGATTTCGCCCCGCTTAAGCAGTTCATAGTAACTATAAAAATAATAAACAACCTGAGGCAGCAGTCGACCGATATTAATGGAATTGGCCGAGGAAAAGATCACGTTGGCTTTAGCCAGTTCGGCCGCCAATTGAGGATCGTTGAGGATCACTTTAACGCCATTCTGGGTATCATCAAAATTGCCATCGATTCCCACCACACAGGTGTTCTTACCGGTCTGCGTCAGCATCTGTTTTTCCTGAACGGTGCTGACGCCATCCTTGGGATAAAAGACAATAATGCTGATGTCCGGAACATTGGCAAAACCTTCCAGGGCCGCCTTGCCGGTATCCCCGGAGGTGGCGGTTAAGATCATAATTTTCTGCTGGTTATTGACGTTTTTCATGGACTCTACCATCAGATATGGTAAAATAGTTAGAGCCATATCTTTAAAGGCGCAGGTTGGCCCATGAAAGAGTTCCAGAAAATATCGGTCTTTGACCTTTTTTAGAGCGACCGGTTCTTGTTCTTCAAATTTACCGGAGTAATAGGCGCCCTGGATCGAATCATCAATTTGTTTGGCACTGAAATCATCGAGAAAAGCCGAAAAGATAGCATTGGCCATCTCACCGTAGTTTTTTCCGATGAATTGCGTTGGGTCTAAATTTATATTATCAATAAAGTTGGGGACAAAGAGTCCACCATCCGGGGCCAATCCTTGCAGGATGCCCTGGGATGCGGTAACGTTGATGTCTTTGGATCGCGTGCTGTTATAGCCTTTTTTCATGTAAATCCTCCAAAAAATTATGGTGTGCCGGGAAAAATCTTCAAAAATTCTTCTCGGGAGGGTATTGAATAACCCCTAGCTATATGATAGAATGTTTTCACTGAAAAAACAAGTGTTTTTAGAATAAATACATATACGAGGTGAATTTTATTGAATATCGCACTTTTAGGCTTTGGAACGATTGGTTCTGGGGTCTATGAACTCATCAATTTAAATAAAGGTAAGTTTGCTGGTAATTTTACCGATGTGGAGTCCCGAAAATCAAGCCCGGTCATAACCAAAGTGCTGGAACGGGATGCGTCCAAGGATCTGGGCGATACTGTCGGAAAAATTGTGACCCACCCCAGTGAGATACTGGAAGACGAAAGTATTGGTCTGGTGATTGCCCTGATGGGTGGCATGGACTTTGAATATGAAATGATCAAAGAATGTCTTCGGGCGGGAAAACATGTCGTTACCGCCAATAAGGCCGTCATCTCCGAGTACTTTCAGGAATTGCTGACACTGGCCGAAGAAAATGGCGTGGTGTTGCGTTACGAGGCTTCTGTCGGGGGCGGGATTCCGATCATCGGCAGTTTGAAAGAAGAAATGAAAATCAATCGGGTTACTGAAATTAAGGGGATTCTTAACGGAACCACCAACTTCATCCTGTCGAAAATGACGGAAGAAGGGGCAGATTTCGGCGATACTCTGGCGCTGGCTCAATCCATCGGTTTTGCTGAAGCTGATCCCACCGCGGACGTTGAAGGTTACGATGTATCCCGCAAGCTCTCGATTCTCTCATCGATGGCTTATGAAAGCATTATCCGCGATGAAGATGTTTATAAACGGGGAATCACCGATATTCGCGCTGCCGATATTGAGATGATCGGATCGATGGGTTACGTGGTCAAATATCTCGGACATTCCATTCTTCAAGAAAAAAATGTCTATACCACGGTGGAACCGGTGTTGTTTAAAGAAGCCTCGATTATGAGTAATGTCAACAGCGAGTTCAATATTATCTCCATCACCGGGGATATCATCGGCGAGCTGCAGTTTTATGGAAAAGGCGCTGGAAAAGACGCCACCGCCAATGCCGTCGTCGGCGATGTGCTTTATATCCTCAATATTGTCGGCGAACAGACTTTGCCCAAGCCGCTGCGGCTTAACCGTCAGCTCAATAAAATGGGCACTGAAGTATTCAAAGGCAAATATTATTTAAGAGCAAATCTTAATAATAAAGAAATGCTCGATCAGGTGTTGACGGCAGTGGAAACGGTGGCCGCCCGAAAAACCGTTATTGTTAATGCTAATCAGGTGTATGTGGTGACAAATGCCATTGCGGCTGATAATTTTAACAAGATGACAGAAAAATTGAAGGAAACGGTGCCTGAATGTTTTTATGCCCGTATCTACGAATAAGGAAAGAGTGACTGAGGTAAATGCAAGATCTAATCGTACAGAAATATGGCGGCTCCAGTGTCGCCAATGTTGAAAGAATTAAGCGGGTTGCTGGTCGGATTATTGAGACCAAGGAAAAAGGAAAAAAGGTCGTGGTGGTGGTATCGGCCATGGGCGATACCACTGATGATCTAATTGATCTAGCGCAAAAGATTAATGAACACCCACCCCATCGCGAAATGGATATGCTGCTGGCCACCGGCGAGCAGGTTTCGATATCGTTGCTGGCCATGGCGATTCAGTCGCTGGGCCATGATGTGGTGAGTTTAACTGGTGCCCAGTGCGGAATTGTTACATCCAACGTTCATAAACGGGCCCGGATTAATGATATTCATACCCACCGGATTGAAAAGGAACTGGCTGCCGGAAAGATTGTCATCGTCGCCGGTTTTCAGGGCATCAATGAGAATAAGGATATTACCACCCTTGGCCGCGGCGGTTCTGACACTTCAGCGGTGGCTGTGGCGGCGGCATTAAAGGCTGAGCTGTGTGAAATCTATACCGATGTTGATGGGGTGTACACCGCCGATCCCCGGATTGTCGAAGCGGCTTCAAAAATCGAGGAAATCTCCTACGAAGAGGTTTTGGAAATGGCCAGCACCGGGGCCAAGGTATTGCATCCCCGGTCAGTGGAAATGGCCGAAAAATTCAAGGTGCCACTGGTGGTACGATCAAGCTATAATTACAATGAAGGAACCATTATTAAGGAGGACGTTATTATGGAAAAAGTATTAGTTCGAGGGGTATCTCTTGATGAAAATATCGCAAAAATATCAATCTTTGAAGTGCCGGATCAACCGGGGATTGCCTTTCGATTGTTCAGTGCTCTGGCAAAATCCAACATTCATGTGGATATGATTGTCCAGAATGTCAACCGGACATCAGTTAATGATATTTCGTTCACCATTGATGTGGATGAACTGCAGGAAGCGGTATCCGTGGCCCAGAAATTTGCCTTTGAGGTTAATGCCCAAAAAGTCGAATATGATCAGGGAGTTGCCAAACTTTCCGTGATCGGTACCGGGATCGTGGCCAATGCCGAAATTGCCTCCAAGTTCTTTGAAGCGCTGTTTGAACTGGGCATCAACATCCAGACCATCAGCACCTCGGAAATCAAGATTTCCTGTCTGATTGACAAGGAACGTGGCAAAGAAGCAATGGTCCACATTCATAAAAAATTTGATATGTAAAAAGCAAAAGCTCTGGAATCGTTGGTAATCAACGGTTCCAGAGCTTTTAATTTTTGGTAATTGCGTTTTAGCCATTAGCTATTTTATTTATTTTGTTTGTTATGATCGATCGTGTCATTTATATTTCCAGCGATGTCTTCTTTCAGGTCATTGGCTTTATCACCGGCTTCTGTTGCCTTTCCTTCCAGGTCGCCCTTTTTAGACTGAATTTTGCCCTTTAATTCCAATTCTTCGTTACTCGTTACTTTTCCAACCGTTTCCTTGACACCACCGACGAGCTTGTCTTTGGTTGATTCAACTTTACCTTTTGTATTTGTCATCATGAAACCTGCTTTCTAAAACTTTATTTGGTACAAAGCTACATCAGTATTTATTCTTAGAGCTACGATTCGTAATTGTATTATTCAATCACCGTTTATTAAACAGTTTGTATAGCTGAAAAATGAATTTAAATTTTTGCAACATTGTATTTATATAATGTTTACCCGTTATAGTGCTCTTTAAACATAAATCATTATTGATCGAGTAAATAGGCCGTTTAGAGGCGTCGGTTTGTTAATATCAAAATTAAAAAGTTGGAGATTTTTGAGTTATATTGTTTATTTTAAGGAATGAAGAGGATAATGTGAAAGTAAGATATAATAAAAAATAAATTTGCAACAAGTAGTGTGTTAGACAAGCAAAATTTGCGTCTGGTGTAGCTAACGGTCATCCGTGTAGCTGCAAAACAAAAAATAACGCTTAAGATAAGACGTTACAGTAAGTTTTGTGCCTTGAGTGAAACGAAGGAATGTTTATAAACATGAAAATTAAAGGTAAGAAATTGTTGATCAGAGAACTTTGTTCATTTGGCGACTATGTTGAAGGTTTTCGGCTGAAAGATGGTTGGATTAAAGGGAAAAAGTTCGAGGATGAAAAAGTTATCGCCGAGGGTGTTTTTTTTAATGGTCTGCTGTCCGGGCAGGGTAAATATTATCATAAAAATGGTGAGATTCGATTCAAAGGAAATTTAAAAGGTTATATGGAATTTGCCGGTTTTGGAAAAGAATACTATGAAAATGGCAATGTGAAGTATGAAGGTGAATATAGTTGCAGTGTATGGAATGGAGAAGGAAAATATTACGACGAAGCCGGTGAGTTGCTGTACGAAGGGGTGTTTGAAAATGGAGCACCTGCTCAATAATGATTTATGTGCAATATTATGTAAAAATTTTGAAGTGAGAATATCTGAGATTAGAAAGAAATTTCAATCAGCAAATTTGATATCGTGTATTTAATAAAAAATCCCTGAAACGCTATAAACGGTTTCAGGGATTTTTTATTAGAAAATTTAACGCACTACCCCCGTTGCCTGATTCTGGGACTAAAACAGTACCAGAATCAGGAATAATTTCAGACAACCCCTGTTCATGATCGGGCAAGGAAAAATTTGGTCAGATTAGGGTAAACCAACGGCAACAAAATCAAGATACCACAGGAGCTCCTCGTTAATTTAATCGTCAGTGCTTGGAATAATTGAGAAGTCTGGGGATTTGTATGGATATTTATGAGCAAATCAGATATACTGCAATTATTGGAACAAACGAATAAGCCCTGTCAATAGGAGGCGAGATGAAGGAAAATGTGTTGGTTTTGGAAATGCTTCTCAAAAACAAGATGATTACCCGACAGAACATAGCGGAAAGGATTGATGAAGCAGATCGATCAGGAAAATCGATTTTAGATTTATTGTTAAAGGATCGGATTGTTACCCAGGGAGATTTAGTGCGGGTTATTAATAATGAACGGGGGTTTGAACTTTATAACCCCCGCAAGGATGTGCTGGACCCCCGGGTTTTACCTTTGTTTTCCAAAGAACAGGCCAAAAAGCATCTGGTTTTTCCCTTGAACCAGGAGGATGAAGATCAGTTGACGGTGCTTATGGCAGACCCCACCCATGAAGAAACCCTGCGAAGTGTAAAGCGAATCGCTGATAAACGGCTGAAAATATTAGTCGCTGAAAAGGACTGTATTCAGGACTTGATTGGTAAACACTATCATCAAAAATATGCCAATCACGAAAGCACAGACTTAAATAAATCGGGGGAAAGCAAAGAAACTACCCCGGAGTCGACCATCATCACCCTTGTTGATGAACTGATTGAAGAAGGTGTTTCCCAGGGTGCCAGTGATATTCATGTGGAAGCCTTTCCCCAAAAAATTCAGGTGCGATTTCGGATTGATGGTGTTTTAAAACCCGTCGGGCTGCTAAATAAAGAAGCTTGGAAGGGTGTGATTACCCGGCTGAAAATACTTGCGGGCTGCGATATTGCTGAACAGCGTCATCCCCAGGATGGCGCTTTCACGACATCCCATGAGCATCGGCAAATCGACGTGCGCTTATCCATTATTCCGACTATTCACGGAGAAAAGATTGTCCTGCGCTTGCTGGATGAAAAAAAATTCCTTATTTCTGTTGATGATCTGGGTTTTTCGGATGAACAGAAATATTTATTGAAGGAAATGTTGGAGGCACCCCATGGAATGCTGCTGGTCTGTGGCCCCACCGGAAGTGGTAAATCGACCACCTTGTACAGCCTGCTTAATGGGATGGATCCTCGAAGCCAGAATATTATCACCATCGAAGATCCGGTAGAGTTTCAAATGGAAGATATCAACCAGATTCAGGTGAATGAAAAAACTGGTCTTAATTTTGCCAATGGTCTTCGGGCCATTTTGAGACAGGACCCCAATGTAATTATGGTTGGCGAAATCCGGGATGAAGATACGGCTGAAATTGCTACCAGAGCCGCCATCACCGGTCATTTGGTGTTATCCACCATTCATACCAATAATGCCATTGCGTCGATCAATCGTCTGATGGATATGAAGATCCCCTTATACCTGCTATCGGCAGCCCTCAGAGGAGTGATTTCTCAAAAGTTGATCAAACGTTTATGTCCAAACTGCCGGAAAAAAGCGCTGGCAAGCGAAGCCGAAAAAAGGCTGCTGGGCATTACCGATCAGGACATCGAGCTTTGCTACCCGGTAGGCTGTTCCCTCTGCCATGGTACCGGCTATCAAGGGCGAATTGCGGTACAGGAAGTGCTTAAAATTACCAGAAGGATTCGGGAGGCCATCGGTAAAGGTGAGGACTATGATGCGATTCGAAAAGTAGCCATTGAAGAGGGCCTAAAGCCCATTGAAGAATCGCTCAAACGGCATCTCCTGTTAGGGAATACATCGATTTCCCAGGGATTGGAGATTTTAGCCTTCGAAAATGAATGGCATCGTTAGGGTGGGATGATGGATAAACAGTTTAGTTATAAAGCCAAAGACCAGCGTGGGGAGACCATCACGGGAACGGTAATTGGTCAAACCCGGCGCGAAGCAGCCCAGGTTCTGCAGACCCAAAATCTAATTGTGCTGGAAATCAGTGAAAAAAAGAAGTCTGCAGAATTTTTAAAAAAAGAGTTCAAGGTTCGGATCCGTTCGGTAACTGGTGAGGCCTTCAGCCGCTTCTGCCGACAGTTCCATATCATGTTAAATGCTGGAATTCCGATTTTAAAATGTTTGGAGCTCATCAGTGATGAAACAGAAAATAGCGGATTTGCTCAAGATATATTTGGGGTCGGCCGCCGCATCCAATCCGGGGAGAGCCTCTCCCAGGCGATGATGGTTTATCCTAAATCATTTCCGTCATTATTTGTTTTTATGGTGGAAGCCGCAGAAATGAGTGGAAATCTCAATGAGATTCTTTTAAAAATGGCAATGCATTATGAAACAGAAGTTAAAAATCGACGTCAGTTCCAGCAGACCCTTTTCTATCCGATGATCCTGAGCATTGTTTTTGTCCTGGTATTGATCTTTTTAATCACCACGGTGCTACCGAGCTTTGTTGATATGTTTGCGGTAATGGATGCAGAACTACCAGGGCCAACCCGGTTTTTGATGAAACTAAGTCAAGAGTTGAGGGCCGAGTGGCCGATTATCCTATTGACCCTGACCGGGCTGGCAGCAGGGGTTTCTTTTTTGAAGGGAATCGACTCGGTAGCAAACTTGAAGGACCGGATGAAAATAAAACTCCCGTTAATCGGAACGTTGAATCACAAAAGCTGTCTGGCTAGATTGGCTACAACCTTGGGAATGCTTATGGAAAGTGGTGTTGATCTGCTGATGGCACTAAATCGTTTGGAGGGAGTTACCGATAATCGCTATATCAAAAACGAGTTGATTCAGCTCAGGGAAAAGGTTGCCACCGGAAAAAGTCTGAGCCAGGGAATGACGGAAAGTGATGCATTTCCCAGTCTTTTTTGTCAACTGGTCGCCATTGGAGAAGTCTCCGGATCCCTGCCGAAAGTGCTGGAAACATTGAATCTTGTCTACGCAGATGAGGTCCGCACGCGAATCCAATTGCTGAATACGTCGCTGGAGCCGCTTATTCTGCTTGTTTTCGGAGGACTGGTGCTTTTCATTCTGGCCGCGATTATGCTGCCGGTATTTGACATATATTCGGCGTACTCTAGTATGTAGTTAAATAATAGGTTTTTAAAATGAGTTTGAGGAGATGAATATGACTAAAAAAGCAGGAAAAAGCTTTGCATCAGGAATTGATTTTTACAAGTTGTTTTGGGTATTTATGATCGGGTGCTTTTTGGGCGTGGTGGTGGAAACGCTGTTTTGTCTGGTGACCCATGGTTACATTGAAAGTCGACAAGGGGTTATTTATGGGCCGTTTAATCCTGTTTACGGATTCGGAGCGGTGTTGATGACCCTTGTGCTGCACCCGATTTCCCATCGAAAATGGTATATTATTTTTGCGTTAGGGATGGTTCTGGGCGGTGGCTTTGAATTTGTGAGCAGCTATGTTCAGCAGTTCACTACTGGCACCGTGTCCTGGCAGTATCACCAGATGCCTTTTAACCTGGGTGGACGAACCAGTTTGCGTTATTCTTTTTACTGGGGCGCTTTAAGTCTGCTCTGGGTGAAGGAGATCTATCCGTTGATGTCAAAACTGATTGAAAAAATACCCCGACGATTTGGGGTGCCGCTCACCTGGGTGCTGGTCATTTTTATGATTTTTAATATGACCATTTCGGCTTTGGCGGTAAATCGATGGAATGAGCGAACCCAGGGAATTTCAACAAGCGGCGGCTTTGAGGAATTTTTAGATAAGGTTTATCCGGACGATTTCATGGATAAGGTCTATCCGAATATGGTTCATGTGGGGCATTAATGAAAAAGAAAAGGACTTTCTCAACAGTCGTTGAGAAAGTCCTTTAAATAGTTCAGCAACTAAATATGATTGCGCCCAGATAAAATGGCGTGACATTCGTTGTAGTAGAATTTTTTTGCATCGCTCACGGTAAGCTCATCGAAAAGATGATAGAGGTTGATTGCCAGAGTTTGGGTCGTTTTGATATCAAGATCTGTGCGTTGGCAGGTTTTTAGAAAGTATCCCATGCAGGCTTCCTTATTCCAGTCATCTCCGCCCAGGAATAATCGACGCAATTCTTCTTTGATTTCTTTTTCAGTCCATTGTGAATCAGTTGAAGAAACGAAATCTTTTGTTTCAATCATTTTACCAGCTCCCTTCATTTCAGATAAATTTTTGATCAACGTCATTATAGCATAGCTTCAAAAAAACTGTAAACGGAATGGCGGATAAAAATTCTACTAAGCTTTTGTTAAGTAACAAAGGCAGTGAATGGAAAAAAAATTAAAATAATGCATAAAAAATTAAAAAAAGCACTGGATTTTTCAAATGTAATCGGTTATAATAAGTCCATGGTGTGAAAACGTTTTAATTTCCTTTCTTAATTTTCTTAAAAAAGAGGTGTGTACGCATCTCTTTTTTATTTTTTGCCGGCTTTTTTTAAGCTATGAAAGCACGCTGTTTTTTCTTATTCTCTAGAGTCATTCTAGACTATCTGTTTTTTTCTCTTGAAATATTTTCTTTTTAAGGTTATATTTAAGTGCAAGAGAACATCAGGAAAGTGGGGAATAAATATGAATGCAGTAAAAATTAAAGACGATATATTTTGGGTCGGTGTGAATGATTATCAGACGATACTGTTTGAAGGGTTATGGCCAATTGATCAGGAAGGTGTTTCCTATAACGCCTATGTGATCAATGATGAAAAAGTAGCCATTATTGATACCGTAAAAACCATCAAAGCCGATGAATATATAGAAAAAATAAAATCGATTATCGGAGACAAAAAGGTAGATTATCTAATTGTCAATCATATGGAGCCGGATCATTCCAGTGGCATTACTGATCTGCTGGCCGAGTATCCGGATATGAAAATCGTGGGGAATAAAAAAACCTTCCCGATTATGAACAATTTTTATAAAATTACCGAAAATCTTCACGAGGTTGGCGAAGGCGACACTCTTTGTCTGGGGAAACATACCCTTCAGTTTTTTATGACACCGATGGTACATTGGCCAGAATCTATGGTTACCTATGATACCAACGACAAGGTGCTCTTTTCCATGGATGTCTTTGGCAGCTTTAAAGCACCGGTGGGAAGTATTTTTGACGACGAAAATGATCTGGCGGCCTTTGAAGAACCAACCCGCCGTTACTATGCCTGTATTGTGGGCAAGGTAGCTGGTCAGGCGTTGAAAGCCTTAAATAAGCTGGGCGGAATTGAAATCGGAACGATTTGTCCGTCACATGGTTTGATCTGGCGGGACAATCCTAAATATATTTTGGATATGTATGTAAAAATGAGCGCTAAAGAAACCGATCCCGGGGTTGTCATTGCCTATGGTTCCATGTATGGCTGTACCCAAAAGGCGGCGGAAATTTTAGCGATCGCCTTAAAGAACGAGGGCGTCAAAGACGTGAAGCTTTACGATGTGGCTAAAACCGATATTTCTTTTATTATTTCTGATATCTGGAAATACAAGGGTCTGTTTTTGGGCGCACCATCCTATTACGGCCAGATTTTCCCCAAAATGGCCAATCTGCTTTATAAATTGGGAGAAATCAAAGTTGATAATCATAAGGTTGGATTTTTTGCCGATTACAGCTGGAGTGGCGGAGCCGATAAAAACTTTAATTATTTTATCAACGAGGCAAAGGTCGATACCATTGATGAAATTCTGATGATTAAGGGAACGCCAGATGAACAGGATGTCATTGCATTAAATGAACTGGCCCAAAAAATGGCCAAAGAAATGGTTTAATAAAAATAACGAGGATTTGGTAGAAAAAACAGAGGGGGAAAACATAAATGAAAATCGTTGTGGGCATGTCAGGAGGGGTTGATTCATCGGTTGCAGCATTATTGTTAAAGGAGCGTGGCTACGAGGTCATCGGGGTCTTCATGAAAAATTGGGAAGAACAGGATGAATCGGGGGTATGTACAGCCACAGAAGACTATGATGATGTGCGGCGGGTGTGTGACACTATTGATATTCCCTACTATACAGTGAATTTTGCCAAAGAATATTACGACTCTGTTTTTTCTTATTTTCTGGAAGAATATAAAAAAGGGAGAACTCCCAATCCGGACGTTCTCTGTAACCGAGAAATAAAATTCAAACGTTTTTTGGATTATGCGCTAAAGGTGGTTGGCGGCGATTATCTGGCTACCGGTCATTATTCTCAAATCGATTTTGTCAATGAACAGTACCGGTTAAAACGGGCTTTTGATCACAACAAGGATCAAACCTATTTTCTCTGCCAATTGGGACAAAAAGAGCTGGCCGATGTGATGTTCCCGATTGGACATCTGTCCAAAGATGAGGTGCGCCACATTGCCGTCAAAAACAATCTGGCGACCGCCAAGAAAAAGGATTCAACGGGAATTTGTTTTATCGGCGAACGGAATTTTACAAAGTTTCTCAGTCAGTACTTACCGGCCCAGCCGGGCCAGATTGTCGATCTGGCTGGTCAGGTTAAGGGAACCCATCAGGGTCTGATGTACTATACCCTGGGGCAGCGAAAAGGCCTGGGGATTGGTGGTGAAGGCACTGGAGAACCGTGGTTTGTGGTCAGCAAAGACCTGGATAAGAACGAATTAGTGGTAGTCCAGGGTGAAAGTCATCCGGCGCTTTACTCAAAATCCCTGGAAGCCATCGAAATGAATTGGGTGGGCGGTTATCCGCCGGCCAAACAGTTTAAGTGCACCGCTAAATTCCGCTATCGTCAATCCGATCAGGGCGTATCGGTGCGGGTGACCCCGGATCGGATTTGCGTTGAATTTGATAAACCACAAAAAGCGGTAACCCCGGGACAGGTCATGGTTTTATATCAGGATAATATCTGTCTTGGCGGTGGAACCATTGATTCCGTCGAAATGATTTAATAAACTTGATTTTATCGATAAAAGAGCAACCTTAATTTAGCTTGCTCTTTTATTTATTTTGAGTAAAAAGCGCAGTTTTATGGTAAACTATACACAGTGACACCAATACAATGGGTGAAGCCTGTGAAAAAGCAAGTGAGAATTCGTGAATATAGAGAAAAGTAAGCAGGATGATAGGGAAGGATTGTAAATAATGAAAACGCCGTGTAATAAATGTGGAAAAACAATCGGTTTTTTTGACAGAAATTATAAAATAGATAACGAAAAATTAAACATAAAACATGATGTCCTTTGTGGAGACTGTAATAATGTTTTAAAAAAGGGCATTGAGAAATTAGATGATATGTATCAATGGATGATGAATAACCTTAAAAAAAACAAGGATGTTCAAAAAAATGGAATGGTTTCAGTTGAGGCGGATCTGCTGATTCTGCTGGCCGTTGAGGCTCTTTTTTCGGTTGCGTCAGACTATTACCATTTGGATTCCCCCCTTAATCAGACCTTTATCCGGGCCAAAGAAAGCCGCGGCGTCGACCGGCAACGGGATATTGTGCGGATTGTGCACATTCTGCTGCTTTACGGGTTTGAAACCAATTTAAAAGACCAGGGATTGGACACCACCCGAAATTTTATCGCCTATATGATCCAAAACGAACAGTTTCTGGAAGAAGTGGAAGTTAATTGTGGGGTTGATGATGAACTCGTCAAGGCCAATGTATTTTTGAGCCGTCGCGGCCTGATCATTGATACCCTTAATAATCCCAAACTAATCTATATTTCGATCCCCAGCGATGTGCTGGTTGACTATCAGGTGGAATCCTCGGAAATTATCAATGAAGTGATTCTGAAAAATGTTTCTTATCCCTGGGATAAGAAAAAAAAGGTGGTTTTGACCCTTGTTTCAGAAAGTGCGCTGTTTTCAGTGGCTAATGCCATCGATCGATTTAATCAGAAGACCAGCAAGCTTCAGGACAAGCTGAAAAAAGATAGCCTGGAATATTTTAATGATCGGGTTGTCGAAGATCTGGAAAAAATAAAACCCGGCGAATTTATTGAGGCAATCCATTTGGATTGTTTGCTTTTGTGTATTGTTAAAAATTTAAAAAGCCAGAAAATGTTTTCCATGGAAGCCTTATTTGATCCCAAAGGCACCGCCATTGAGCTGCTTTGGGCCTATTATCGACAGAACCTGAGAAATATGGGTATTGACAATAACGAAAAGATCGTCACCTATCTTTTAAAAAATTGTCTCTATACCGAAGGTTTTAATATCAAACATGGGAATAAACCAAGTGATAAAGGCTGGGGCTTTTTTACCACCAAGGGCTATATTATTTATTTCCGACGAAGTCGACAGGTGTTTTTTATCTATACTGAAACCTTCCCCAATCCCCTGTATCATCCCTGTAACCGGGTCACCTATGAGGACAAACAATATTTGCAGCTGATTATGAGCAACAGTCGAAGTATGGGAGAAGAGCAGCGGGAACTGGATGAATTGATTTTTTACAGTGACGAACCAGAAACCATTGCTCAGATGGAGCGTTTTTTTGAACGGCATAATCTTTATTATCAGATGGAGACCTTTCTTAAAAAACAGAAAGAAGTTCAGCGAAAACGGGAGAAATACCTGCAGGTACAGCGGATTATCAATCATATTTTCAATGATTTCGGATTTCTGCCCTATTGTATCTATGATGAGTGGTATGTGATTCAAACCGAACTGAAAAAGGATGATATCCTGCTGAATAAGCTGATTGATACCGATGCCGGTCTGAGAAAAAACTATACCCTGGGCCAAATCACCTACGCTCCGAAAATCATCGAAGCCTTCAACCAGGGAGCCGAAGCCGTTCAGAATTCACTCAATATCGTTGAAGATTCGGTGGCCAGGGCGATTTTATGGGTGGCCTTTAAAGAGGCCGTCACTGAAACCCTTTCACAGGAATGGGTGCGGATTGCCGGTGAAATTCTGGATAAGGAAGATAATGCGCTGTCAGCATTTTTCAAATACGTTAATCTCAAAAATATTGAACCGGATAAGGTATATTTTATGGGACTATTTATTTACCATTTGATGGATCGGGAAATCCTGCAAGCAGATAATTTTCTGGAAAACTATGAGGGAGCCGTGCGGATTTTCCTGGAATGCCGTCGAGTTATTGAAGAACCCAAGTTTGAAGGAACCATTCTTCCCATGGACGAATTGCTGGAAGAGGTGTTTCCGGTGAAAAAGAAAGAAGAGAGTAACCTATAAAGGAGAAAATCCATGCGTGTTCTTTTAGTTGAGGATGAAAAGCCCCTGGCTGCGGCTTTGGGGAAGATTTTTGAAAAAAACAAAATATTGATTGACGTTGTCAATGATGGTATTGAAGGCAAACTGCTCAGCGAGAATGATGTATATGATGTAATCATCCTGGATATTATGCTCCCGGGAATGACTGGTTTGGAAATTCTGCGATCGATCCGGGAAGCGGGAAAAAATGTGCCGATTCTTTTGTTAACCGCCAAAGACGACACCAAAGACAAGGTCAACGGACTGAATATGGGCGCCGATGATTATCTGGTCAAACCGTTTGTGACCGAAGAGTTAATTGCCCGGGTAAGGGCGCTGGGGCGACGACCCTGGGAGGTATATCAGGATAATGTGATCCATTTTTCAAACATTTCCCTGAATATCAATTCTGGAGAATTGTTTGTGGATGATGTCCTAAACCGACTCACCGCCAAAGAAGCTCAATTGCTGGAAATGTTTATCCGGAATCCCGGCATGACAATCTCAAAAGAGCAGATTTTAGACCGGATCTGGGGGATTGAGAGCATGGCGATGGAGAATAGTGTCGAAATCTATGTCCATTATTTGCGAAAAAAGCTGGACACCTCAAAGGCCTATATAAAAACCATTCGTGGATTGGGGTATGTTTTAAAGGAGCAGGAGCATGTTAAGCCTTAACAAGCTTCGGATCAATCTCACCCTGATGAATACAGGAGTCCTGATCGGACTCCTATTATTTATTTCCATTTTTCTGTACGTGGTTCTGAGTATGGATGTGGAGACAAATGTGAATAATAATCTTAAAATATATTGTTCTCAGCTGGCCAACGAGATTGAATATCTGGAGCGGCAGGAAGCGGGACAAGAGGTTGCCGAAGAAGAAAAACAGGGTTATTTTGAATATACCCGAAGTCTCGTGCAGAATAATATCTCCTATGTTATTTTCGATCAACAGTTCAGAATCCTGGATCAGTCCTACTCTCTGCCACTTGAAGAAGCAAAGTTGGTGGAAATATCGAAACACTATTTTGAAGATAATAAAGAAAAATATCTGATCAGCAATTATAAGCAGGGCGACAAGGATTATAAAATTTGCACCTATACGGTGGTCAATAAAAATGGCGAATTAAAAATTGTTCAGGCCATGAAAAATATGGCTTCGGAACGATCGCTGTTGGGAAATGCCCAGGAAATGGTGGGCTTTACGATCCTGATCGGCGCTTCATTATCCTTTTTGGGCGGTTATTTTTTGTCCGGTCGGTCCCTGATTCCGATAAAAAAAAGCGTCGAGCGACAGCAGGAATTTCTGGCCGATGCATCCCATGAGCTGCGGACACCGATTGCTGTGATCCAGACAAATCTGGAAGTGGTCAAGGCCAGTACCGATGAAAGTGTCGAAAGTCAGCTGACCTGGATCAACAATGCTTATGATGAGATCCAATGGATGCAGCATATTGTGGAAGATCTGATGTTTTTAGCCCGGGCGGATTCCGGGGATATGATGGTACAACAGGAACCTGTTGATTTAACCTATTTAATCAAGGTGGTCTGCGAAAAAATGGCGCCGCTTGCCGGGAAAAAGGGTATCGCTTTTATTAATAAGCTGGAGGAAGAGCTGGTCATTACCGGCGATGAAAAACAGATTACTCAGTTACTGGTTATTCTTTTGGATAATGCCATTAAATACAGCAGTGAAAACACGATTATTCGAGTCATTGGGAAGAAGAGCCTTCAGGGAGTATCAGTGGAAGTCATCGACCAGGGCATCGGGATTCCCCAAGATGAGATTAACAAGGTAACCCAACGGTTTTATCGGGTGGATAAGGCCCGCTCCCGAACCGAAGGCGGAACCGGTCTGGGCTTATCCATTGCCAATTGGATTGTGGACGAGCACCATGCCGGCATGATCATCGAAAGCGAAGAAAAAAAGGGAACCAAAATTACATTGAATTTTGACAAGGGGGTAGAAAAAAAGTGAGCAGTTTAAAATTTTGTGGAGACGAGATTATTACCGGTCCCGGTACCCTGAATGCCATCAAAAAGATAGCGGGACAACGTTTCTTTATTGTAACCGGAAAGAGCGCCTTATTTCGAAATGGGACCATCAAACGGGCAGAGGCTTTTTTAAAAGAAAGCAGTAAGGATTATGATATTCTTGGCGGCATTGGAGCAAACCCCAGCGTTTGTGATGTCGAAGCGGGTCTGATCAAGATGAAAGCCTTCAATCCGGATGTGGTGATTGCCATCGGCGGTGGTTCGGTTCTGGATGCGGCCAAGGTTATGACGCTGATGTGCGAGTATGATGGGTTAACCATCGAAGCAATCAAAACCGGCCAGGCGCCGGAAAAACGGGAGCGGATTAAACTCATAGCGATCCCCTCAACCTCCGGGACAGCATCCGAGGTCACCCGGGCAGCCGTGATTACCTTCCCGGAAGAAAATATCAAAATTGGCCTGAAAACCAAGGCCTTTATTCCCGATGTGGCCATTCTGGATGGGGAGCTGGCTTTGTCGATGCCGCCCAATGTGATGGTGGAATCGGGCCTGGATGCCCTGACCCATGGTCTGGAAGCATATATTAATAAAAATGCCAACGACTTTACCAAAACCATCGCTAAGGGGGCAGTGGAAGGGCTGCTTACACACCTGCGTCAGTCCTTTGAAAGCGGGGATATCGAAAGTCGCCAGCATGTCCACAATTTTTCTTGTTTGGCCGGGTTCGCCTTTCAGAATGCCGGACTGGGAATGGATCATGGCATTGCCCATGCCTTTGGGGGCCGTTTTGGCACCAGTCATGGACTCCTCAATGCCATTGCCTTGCCTTATGTACTGGAATACAATCAGCAGGATCCCCAGGTGGCCGAAGACCTGGAACAGCTATCCCGGTTAATTGGGAAAAATATCATCGCTGAAATTAAAGATCTGAATCAAACCTTCGGTATTCCCAGCTCCTTTCAGGCCGCGGGGATCCCGGCAGAACAATTCAAAGCCCACTACAATGAGTTGCTGAAAAATTCACTGATGGGCTCCACCCAGAGAAATCCCGTAAAAATGGACGCATCTGAAATGGATAAGGTCTTAATGAGCATTTATTATGGCGAAAAGAAATTTTAATAAAGAAAAAAAATTAGTGCGTTGTAAAAATGAACATGAAGCGCTCAGAATTTTGCAATTAACTATGAAATAAATATTTAGGAGAATACATGAGTTTATTAGACGGGTTAAATACTCGACAGCGAGAAGCAGCAGAAACCATCGATGGGCCACTATTAATACTGGCAGGGGCCGGATCAGGAAAAACACGAACCATTATCCATCGCATTGCCCATATTATTGAAACAGGACAGGCATGGCCCTCGCAGATTCTGGCCATCACCTTTACCAATAAAGCCGCTGGAGAAATGCGGGAGCGAATTGCCAAAATGAATATCGAGGACAGCAAGCGGATTTGGATGTCGACCTTTCACGCCATGTGTGCTCGGATCATGCGAACCCATGCGCAATGGTTGGGTTATGACGACAACTTTGTCATTTATGATATGGACGATCAGAAGCGTTTATATAAAAGTCTGATCAAAGAACTGGGGCTTAATGACAAATATTTTACCAATCAGTTTTTAAGCGGCGAAGTCTCCACCGCCAAAAATAATTTTGTCAGTCCGGAAGCCTATATCAAAGCAAATTCCGGCGATTTCAGAAAAGAACAGGTCGGTGTTTATTATAAACGCTACCAGGAAAGCTTAAAAGCAAATAATGCCATGGATTTTGATGATCTGATCTACAATACCCTGGTATTGTTTAAGGGTTTTCCGGAAATTCTGGAACAATATCAAAATCGCTTTAAATACATTATGGTTGATGAATACCAGGATACCAATCATAGCCAATATGAACTGGTTAATATGCTGGCCGCTAAAAACAAAAATATTTGTGTCTGCGGGGACGATGACCAGAGTATCTATGGCTGGCGGGGAGCGGATATCAACAATATCCTGGACTTTGAGAAAGATTATACCAACGCCAAAGTGGTCAAACTGGAAGAAAATTACCGCTCAACCCAGACCATTTTAGACTGTGCCAACGGCGTCATCGCCAGAAACACCGGCCGTAAGGAAAAGGCGCTATGGACCAACAATGATGGTGATGAAAAAATAATGATCGCCTCCTTTAACCAGGGTTATGATGAAGCCCGGTTTATTGTTGATGAGATTAATGACAATATTACCAAGGGCCATGGCATCTTCGGCGATTTTGCGATTCTGTATCGAACCAACGCCCAGTCCCGGCTGTTTGAAGAAGCGCTGATGCGGGCCGGTTTGCCGTTCCAGTTAATTGGCGGAACCGGATTTTACTCCCGGGTTGAAATTAAAGATGTCATTGCCTATTTAAATGTGTTGAGCAATCCCAAAGACAACATGGGCTTTATGCGGATTGTCAATGTGCCCAAGCGGGGGATCGGTTCAGCAACGATTGAGAAAATTGCCGAGTACGCCAATTTTAAAAGCTTCAGCCTGATGCAGGCCTTCCACCATGTTGAAGAAATTCCGGAACTGAGTCCCAGTGTAAAAAACAAGGTTCGGGCATTCAGCGAACTGATGAAGAAATTGGAAGCAATCCAGGCGACGGCCAGCTTAAGTGAGCTGATCTCCGCCGTTATTGAAAAAACCGGCTATCTGGAAATGCTGGAAACCGGAAAAATGGATAAGGGCGAAAGCCGGCTGGAAAACCTTCAGGAACTGGTATCTTCAGCCACCGATTTTGAAAAGAATAGTGATGACCAAAGCCTCAGCGCCTATCTGGAAACCGTGGCCTTATCATCAGAAACCGATAAGTATGATGGCGACCAGGGGAAGGTTCTCTTGATGACCCTTCATAACGCCAAAGGGCTGGAATTCCCGATTGTCTTTATCCCCGGGATGGAAGAAGGAATCTTCCCCCATGGCCGAGCCATGGATTCACCAGAAGATATCGAAGAGGAACGGCGCATCTGTTATGTGGGCATTACCCGGGCGATGAAACGCCTTTATATTTCCTGGGCAGCGGAACGAACCCTCTATGGCCGCCGTCAATTACAAACCCCTTCCCGGTTTCTCAAAGAAATGCCGGATGAGGTTTGTGTGGAAAATAAACAGCGTTACGAGCGTAAGCCGGAAATTGACATTGAAACCAAAAAGAATAAGACTTTTTCGGAACGGGTGACCCAGTCGAAGGTGGCCATTCGCAGAAATAATGCCAATGCCGTTAACCTTCATAGTGGTTCATCAGAAAATGAATTTGCGTTGACCGACAAGGTCAAACATAAGAAATTTGGCATTGGTACCGTGGTTGAAGTAAAAAACAACATGATTTCGGTGGCGTTTCCGGGGGTAGGGATCAAAAAAATGGATCCGACTTTTGTGGAAAAGGCTTAGTTAAAATAATTTAAAACAGCGGTTAAGGATTGGAAATGAGCATGAGCAAAACCCGAATTGAAGCGTTAAGAAAAAAAATAGCAGCCTATAATAAAGCCTATTATCTCGATGATGGCCCCCTGGTTTCAGATTATGACTATGATCAGCTGATGCAGGAACTGATTGCGCTGGAAACTGAAAACCCGGAGATGATCACCCCAGATTCGCCGACCCAGCGGGTTGGTGGCAGCCCTTCAGAGGGCTTTGACAAGGTGGTCTACAGTCGTCCCAAGCTGAGTCTCAGCAATGCCTTTGATGCCGGCGATCTCCGGGATTTTGACCGCCGGGTGCGACAGTCCTGTCCCGAGGCCACCTATGTGGTGGAACACAAATTTGACGGCTTAACGGTGGTGCTCAATTACGAAAATGGTTTGTTTGTTCAGGGCGCCACCCGGGGTGATGGGGAAGTGGGGGAGAATGTTACCACCAACCTTAAAACGATCCGAACCATCCCGCTGGGTTTGCCGGAACCGGTAACCCTGGAAGTTCGGGGCGAGGTGTTTATGGGTAAAGCCGATTTCGAAAAATTGAATCAGCGTCGTCTGGCGGACGAGGAAAGCCCTTTTGCCAACCCCAGAAATGCAGCGGCGGGTTCCTTGCGGCAATTGGACCCCAGGCTAACGGCCTCCCGACCATTGGATATTTTTGTCTTCAATCTGGAAGCAGCGGCAGGTTTTGAACCCAAAACCCACACGGAGACCCTGGGTTATTTAAAAAAGCTGGGTTTTAAAACCAGCGCGGTCAAATCCTTTAGCGATATCGAAGCAATCATTGATTATTGTAGCCTGATGGAAGTGGAAAGACGAAATCTGCCTTTTGATATCGATGGTCTGGTCATCAAGGTGGATGAATTATCCTGTCGGGAGTTGCTGGGTAATACCTCAAAAAGCCCCCGTTGGGCGATAGCCTATAAATTTGCCCCGGATCAGGCCATTACCACTGTTACTGCCATTACCGTCCAGGTCGGCCGAACCGGTGCTCTGACTCCAGTGGCCGAACTTGCGCCGGTATCACTAGTGGGATCGGTGATCGCTCGGGCAACCCTCCATAACGAAGACAATATCCGCACTAAAGATATCCGCATCGGCGACCATGTAGTGATCCAGAAGGCTGGTGATGTGATTCCGGAAGTGGATCATGTGGTGTTTGAAAAGCGATCGGGAAACGAGGTTGTTTTTCAAATGCCAAAGCGCTGTCCGGTTTGTGATGAACCGACCTTTCGGATTGCCGGAGAAGCCGTGACCAAATGTCTGAACATGGCCTGTCCGGCCCAGGTGTTCCGCAAATTGGTGCATTTTACGTCCCGGGATGCGATGAATATAGAGGGGCTGGGTCCAGGCGTGCTGCGGCTGTTGATGGACGATAAACTGGTAATCAACCCGGTGGATATCTATCATCTGGAGCAAAAAAGAGAACAACTGGTCACCCTTGAAAAACTGGGAGAAAAATCAGTGGACAATCTTTTAGCTGGGATTGAAGCCTCTAAAACACGGGACCTGTCGCGGCTAATTTTTGGTTTGGGAATTCCGCTGGTGGGCGCCAGAGGGGCGAAAATTCTGGCCGAGCATTATCATAAAATGAACAATCTGATCCTCGCCCAAGTGGATGATCTCAAAGGAATTTTTGAAATTGGTGAAAAAATGGCCACCGAAATTGTCGATTTTTTCCAGACCCCCACCAATATTGAAATCATCAGAGGTCTGGAAGCCGCGGGGCTGAATATGGTTCAGGAAACCCGCGTGGATTCTCAGACCCTGGCTGGGAAGACCTTTGTGCTCACCGGCACCCTGCCAACTCTTGACCGACGGGAAGCCAAAGCCCTGATCGAAGCCAATGGCGGCAAGGTAGCTGGCAGCGTCAGTAAAAAAACCGATTTTCTCTTATCTGGAGAAAAATCCGGCACCAAATATGAAAAAGCCCAGTCGCTGGGAATTGCAATAATTGATGAAGAAGCGTTTTTAGCCCTTGTCACCAGTGGTGGATTTGATCTATAATGAAGGGTGATTTTTAGAATCAGACTGACAGCTCCGGCTGTTAAAATAGAATATCATAGAAAGTCAACAGCAAAGAAAGGATAACGAATATGAGTTTAACACGAGAAGATGTTACCTACGTGGCCAATCTTGCCCGTTTGGAATTTTCCGAGGATGAAGTAACCGCCCTTGCCGATCAACTGGGGGCAGTGCTGGATTATGCGGAAACCCTCAGCGGATTGGATACATCTAAAATTAAAGCCACCGAACATGTGCTGGCGGTTCAGAATGTCTTTCGGGAGGACGAAATCAAGCCCTGTCTGACCAATGAAGAAGCTTTGGCCAATGCGCCGGAAAGCGAAGCCGGGTGCTTTAAGGTTCCCCGGGTTATGGAATAGGAGGCAATAATGGAATTAAGTCAAAAAACCATCCATCAAATAAATGATCTTCTGGATAAAAAAGAAGTGACCGTTACTGAGGTAACTCAAGCGGTGGTTAACCGCATTAACACAGTCGAAAAAGCCACCGATGCCTATCTCAGTCTCCAGACCGAAGCAGCTTTGGAAGCTGCTCAGGCACTGGATGCCGAGCTGTCCGGGCGAGCTAAAAAAACTCCGCTGGAAGGGATTCCCTACGGACTTAAAGACAACATGTGCACCAAGGGGATATTAACTACCTGTGCATCAAAAATGCTGTATAACTTCAATCCCCCTTATAATGCCGAGGTTTATGACCGGCTTAGCGAAGAGGGTGGCATTTTGCTGGGTAAAACCAATATGGACGAGTTTGCGATGGGCTCTTCGACCGAAAATTCAGCCTATAAAAAGACCCGGAATCCATGGGATTTAAACAAGGTACCCGGCGGGTCCAGCGGCGGATCAGCTGTTGCTGTGGCAGCCGATACGGCCTTTTACACCTTGGGATCAGACACCGGCGGATCAATCCGGCAGCCAGCCTCCTTTTGTGGGGTGGTGGGGATGAAACCAACCTATGGTCTGGTCTCCCGCTATGGTCTGGTGGCCTTTGCTTCGTCGCTGGATCAGATTGGCCCGTTCACTAAGGACGTTGAAGACTGTGCGCTGGTACTAAATGCCATTGTTGGCCATGATGCCAAGGATTCCACCTCCCTCAAGCTGGAAAAAATTGATTATACCCAAAACCTTAAACAAGGGGTCAAGGGGTTAAAAATTGGCGTGGCCAAAGAATTTTTCGGCGAAGGGCTGCAACTGGAAGTCCGCAAAAGCCTGGAAGATGCCATTGCCATCTATAAAAACCTGGGTGCTGAAATAGTCGATGTATCTTTCCAGCATCTGGATTATGCCCTGTCCGCCTATTATATGATTTCGTCGGCTGAAGCCAGCTCCAATCTGGCCCGTTACGACGGCATCCGTTATGGTTTCAGAGCCGAAGAATACAATGACCTGATTGATCTTTATAAGAAAACCAGAAGTCAGGGCTTTGGCGACGAGGTAAAACGACGGATCATGCTGGGCACCTATGCCCTGAGTTCCGGTTATTATGACGCCTATTATAAAAAAGCAATGCAGGTGCGAACGATCATCAAAGCTGACTTTGATCAGGTGTTTGGTGGTTGCGATGTGCTGCTGACGCCAACGGCACCGACCACGGCCTTTGGTATCGGTGAAAAAACCAGCAATCCGCTGGAGATGTATCTCACCGATATTTATACCGTACCGGTTAACATTGCCGGGATTCCTGGAGTTTCAATTCCCTGTGGCTTGGACAACAACGGGATGCCGATCGGGATGCAGCTGCTGGGGCCGATCTTAAGTGAAGAGACCTTGTTAAAAACCGCCTGGGTGTTTGAGCATGAATCAGGCCTGACAAATTTAAAAGCACCATTGGGAACGGAGGTCTAAATCATGGAATATGAAATTGTCATTGGAATGGAAATCCATATTGAATTAGGGACAAAAACAAAGATATTCTGTTCGTGTCCGACCGAGTTCGGCCAGGATGAGAACACCCATACCTGTCCGGTTTGTCTGGGAATGCCCGGGGTGTTGCCAGTATTAAATGAAAAAGTGGTTGAATACGCGACTCGGGCCGGTTTGGCGCTAAATTGTGAAATTGCGCACTTTAGCAAAATGGATCGAAAAAACTATTTCTATCCGGATTTGCCCAAAGCCTATCAAACCTCTCAGTTTGATTTGCCCATCTGTACCGGTGGAGTAGTCGGCATTGAAGTCGATGGGGTAAAAAAAGACATCGGTATTACCCGTATCCATATCGAAGAAGATGCTGGCAAGCTGCTTCATGAATCCGCTGACGGGACGCTTCTGGACGTTAACCGTTGTGGCGTGCCGCTGATTGAGATCGTCACCGAGCCGGATCTGCGCAGTGCCGAGGAAGCCCGCGCCTTTGCTGAAAAGGTCAGAAATATTCTCGAATATACCGGCGTCTCCGACTGTAAGATGGAACAGGGCTCGATGCGTTTTGACGTAAATCTGTCGATTCGGGAAAAAGGATGCGAAGTATTGGGAACCCGAACCGAAATGAAAAACCTCAACTCTTTCCGGGCATTGATCCGGGCTGTCCAATATGAAAGTAAACGACAGATCATTGAGATTAAAAAGGGGCACACGATTATCCAGGAAACCCGGAAGTGGGATGACACCAAAGGCACCTCATCTTCGCTGCGAAGCAAGGAAGAAGCCCACGATTACCGTTATTTCCCGGAACCGGATCTGGTTCCGATTGTGTTGGAACCGGCCTATATCGAGAAAATTAAGAGCGAGCTGCCGGAATTGCCGGAAGCTAAAAAGCAACGCTATATTGATGAATATAAATTGCCAGAATACGATGCCGGGGTGTTGACCACCACGGGCGTCACGGCCCGCTTCTTTGAAGAAGCGGTGGTACTGTATAACGAACCCAAACAGATTTCTAACTGGATGATGGTTGAAATTCCGCCGCTATTAAAAGAAAACGAACTGAGTATGGAAAATATTTCCATTACTCCCGCGCAATTGGTGGAATTGCTGAAACTGGTCAAAAACAATGAAATCAGTGGCAACACCGGTAAAGAAGTTTTAAAAGAAATGTTTTCTACCGGCAAAAACCCGGATGATATTGTCAAAGAAAAGGGTCTGGCGCAAATGAGTGATACCGGGGAACTGGAAGCCATCATTGAAAAAATCGTTTCGGATAATCCCAAATCGGTTGAAGATATTGGTGCCGGCAATGACAAAGCCTATGGCTTTTTAACTGGACAGGTAATGAAGGCCACTAAGGGAAAAGCTAATGCCCAGGTCGCCAACGAAATTATTCGGACTGTCGTAGCCAAACATTTAGTATAAAAAAAACAATAATTTGACACCCTAAGGGATTACCGCAAGACTTGCAGTAATCCCTTAAAAAATAATAGAATAATAAAGGAAAAACATGGAAAACAGTGAAGCAATAAAAGAAACAGAAATAGCTATAGATACAAGCAAGCAACGGATTGATGGCCGGGAAAATCATGAATTAAGACCAATAAAGGTCACCCGCCACTTTATTAGACATGCCCAGGGATCAGTGCTCATCGAAGTGGGAAATACCAAGGTCATTTGTACCGCCATGGTGGAAGATAAGGTGCCGCCGTTTTTAAAAGGCCAGAAAAAAGGCTGGGTCACGGCCGAGTATGAAATGCTTCCGGCATCAACCAACACCCGCAAAAGTCGCGATCGTAACCGCGGCAAAATCGATGGCCGAACCATGGAAATCCAGCGTTTGATCGGCAGAAGTCTGAGATCTGTCATCGATCAGACAATGCTGGGGGAGCGAACCATCTGGATTGACTGTGATGTGATCCAGGCCGACGGTGGAACCCGGACGGCAGCGATTACTGGTTCATTTCTGGCCCTCCATGATGCCTTGTCAGCGCTGATCGAAGCGGGAAAAATCAAAGCCATGCCGATCACCAATTTTGTCGCCGCCACCAGTGTCGGGATTTATCAGGGCGAAGCCATCGTTGACCTGTGTTATGAAGAAGATTCAAACGCTGAGGTTGACATGAATATGGTCATGACCGAAAGTGGCGAAATCATCGAAATTCAGGGAACTGGTGAAGAACGGCCCTTTAAAAAGGAAGAACTTCAAAAAATGTTGGAACTGGGAGAAGCAAGTATCAAAAAAATCATCGCCTTCCAAAAAGATACATTACAGGATTAACGGGTAAGTTATAATGAGAACAATACTTTTAGCCACCGCAAATCAGGATAAGGCCAAAGAACTGAAGGCGATGTTGGGCGAGGACTTTGAAGTCCGGACGATGAAGGATTTTGGCATTGACATTGAAATCATCGAAGACGGCCTGACCTATGAAGAAAATGCCCTGATAAAGGTGCGGGCGTTACAGCCCTATGTCATGGGAAAAGAATTAATCATTATGGGCGATGACTCCGGCTTGTCGGTGGATTGTCTCAATGGCGGTCCGGGCATCTATTCGGCTCGTTACGCCGGTGACAATGTCAGTTATACTGACAATAATAAAAAACTCCTTAAGGAAATGGCAGCTGTGCCGGAAGGGAATCGGGGCGCGGCTTTTATCACCGCCATTGCGATGATTTTACCCGATGGCCGGGAGCTATGCTGCGAAGGGCTGGTGCGGGGAAAAATTGCCGTTGATTATTGCGGCGCCGGCGGATTTGGTTATGACACGTTGTTTATCCACGAGGCATCAGGTCGCTGTTACGGAGAGATGACCAAAGTAGAAAAAAACCGCCTCAGTCATCGGGCCGTCGCTGTTGAAAAGGCCCGGGAACTGCTGAATCAGGCGCTGTAAAAAACACGATAATTGGTATGCTTTTATTAACACAGAAAGAATAAGGAATGGGGGATAAAATGAAAATTGGCGTAATGAGTGACAGCCATGGCAATCTGAAAGCGGTGAAACAGGCCGTCGAGGAAATGGTTCAGGTGGATGTGATCATCCATTTAGGAGATTATGTGGAAGATGCCCTCTATCTGCGAACAATCACAAATACCCCCGTCCACATCCTGAAGGGAAATTTGGATTCTTTTGCTGATGATGGCAGTATGTCACTGGAGACCACCTTAGGCGGCTTTAAATTTTTTGCCTGCCATGGCCATAAGTACGGCGTTAAGAATGATTTGCACCGCCTTTACTATGCCGGGTTGGAAAAAAATGCCCAGGTGGTTCTCTATGGACATACTCATAATGCTTATATAGAAGAGGATGGCCGAATTTTGATGATGAATCCTGGCTCAGTGGGGGCGCCCAGAATGGGTGATCCCGAAAGTTACGGGTTGATTACCATCGAAAATGGCGAAATTGACGCAAAAATTATTCCGCTTTGGAATGACTGACAGAAATATGCAAAAAGGAGGCACTCGATGCTGAGTATTAAAGATGTATCAATGACTTATCAAAAAGGAAAAAAAGAGGCCTTAAAAAACATCAATTTAGAAATTGAGGAAGGCGAATTTACCGCCTTGCTGGGGCAAAATGGAGCGGGGAAGAGCACCCTGATCAATATCCTGGCCGGAAATGTGAAAAAAACCCGGGGAGCGGTCAATATCGGAGGATACGATATTGATAAGAAGGAGCTTGATACAAAAAAAATCATCGGGATTGTGCCCCAGGATACCGGGTACGATTTTATCTTTACCGTTGATGAAGCGCTGAAAAAACAATCGGGTTACTTTGGGATTAAGGATAACAAGGAATATATCGACGAAATTCTGGATGCCTTATACTTGACCGAAAAAAGAAGCGCCAGAATCCGGGATCTGTCCGGGGGGATGCGCAGACGATTTTTAATTGCCAAGGCATTGGTTCATAAACCCAAAATCCTGATTTTGGATGAGCCCACGGCGGGCGTTGATATCGAAATGCGGCATACCTTGTATGATTTTCTGGTTAAGCTGCATGAAGGGGGAACCACCATTATCCTGACCACTCACTATATTGAAGAAGCGGAGAAATTGTGTAAACGGATTGTAATTATTGATGGCGGGAAGATCATCGCTGATGAGCCCAAAGAAGAGCTGATGGATGCGTTTTCCCGGGAATCCATCATTGAGGTTCACTTTGATGAAGAGCTGAAGCTCGCTGATTTTGATTTTTTAAGCGACTATCACCCGCGTATCGAAGACAAAACCAGGCTGCAGCTGAAAGCTTCAAAAAAGGACTTGTCCAAAGTCTTTAGACAACTATCAGAGAAAAACATGGAATTCACCAATCTGGTGGTGGAACGACCAAAACTGGAAGATATTTATTTAAATATCATCAAACATTAGGAGGGTATATGAAAAACAGAATATTTTATAATAGAGTCGGATTTTTAACCCTCTTGAACAAGGAGATCCATCGGTTTATGAAGGTGCCGGTCCAGACGGTTCTGGCACCGCTGATTTCAAATATTCTTTATATGGCAATTTTCGGAGGGATGCTTCAAACCAGAGAGGTCGGGATTGAAGGGATTAGTTATCTTAATTTTCTGGTGCCGGGTTTAGCGACAATGGGGGCGATTTTTGCGGCCTTTCAAAATCCGTCTTTTTCGATCATCTCACAGAAATTTCAGAATACCATTCAGGATTTAAACAGCTACCCCATCTCGCTTGCCGAAAAAATTCTGGCCTTCGTCTTTGGCGGGATGTTTCGCGGGGTTCTGGTCGGTATCTTGACTTACGCGGCAACGATTTTCTTTGTCGGTTATGAAGTCAAATATCCCATTTTTTTCGTCCTGGCATTGACTGCGACATCGTTTGTTTTTGCATCCCTGGGTCTGATTGCCGGCCTGGCGCTGGATAATTTTGAGAAGATGAATTTTGCGCTGGCGATCGTTATCACCCCACTTACCTATCTGGGCGGGGTATTTTTTGAGATTTCGAAGTTGCCGGGTTTATTATCAGCCATCAAATACGTAAATCCCATCTATCCGCTGGTTAATGTGTCCCGTTACGCCTATATCGGGGTATGTGAGGGCAATATTGTCATTCATGTGCTATTGACAATTGCCCTGGTCATCAGTTCATTTTTGATTGCTGCATACATCTTCAAAAAAGGCGTGGGAATTAAAACGGTTTAAGTTTTATTTCATTTGCTGATGACTCAGGCTCGAAAGTCCGTTAAAATGGGAAAACAAATAAAAAATAAAAAAGAGTTGACAACTCTTTCTATTTCAAGTATACTAACACTTGTCTCTAAGAGAGGCAATGCGGGTGTAGCTCAGTGGTAGAGCCCTGGCCTTCCAAGCCAGTCGCGAGGGTCCGATTCCCTTCACCCGCT
>NZ_JBGSHG010000113.1:0-8733 GCF_041752335.1 Acetobacterium sp.
GGCAAAAAGTATTCAAAAGTTGCGCAGATGGTACTCTGTTAAAAAGAGATTGGACGACCATCTGCTAATGAACAAAATTGTGTTGGCAAGTGCACAACTTTTCGAGACCAAACGCTAAACTTTTTGATTGACAAACACAAAAGTAGATGCATGTTGTATTATTATAGCGCTTTTGATTGCAAATATCTACTGTTTAATAACTAAAATTTACCGTATTTTACTCAATTTGATAATTTGTTGAAATAAAAAATATAAATGTTGAATATTTTGTTGTCTATTTCAATTTAAGATGAAAACGCTGGTTAAATCAACCTGATCTTGATACAATATAAATCACACTGAGAATAATATCCATGCTATATGTTTGCGACTTGCGCGAAAGAGTTGTCACCTGATGCGCACAGGAATTAGCTGGGAAAAGAAAGAGAACTGATATAGAATCCAGTGAATAGGGGATGATTTAGTGATCTGCAATATAATTACAATTAAGTCAATTGATATCTTAAAGCAGTACTTGCAGACCGATGAATTCAAGAATCATTTGAATAACTCTGTTTCAGTAGTTGTCCAAATATTTTCTTCAGACCGGAATCCCGATTGGATGATGGAGATTGAAGCGGCTCTTCGGGTGACGATGCCCAGGGGAGTGATTGTGGGAGTCACGACGATGGGAGAAATTGCAGCGGGCCGCCTGCGTATTAATACCACGGTGATTTCTTTTGCATATTTTGAAAAAACCCAAATTCAGGGTTTTTTAATCAAATGTGATAATGGAAACGAAAGAGATCTGGGAAATGATTTTTCAAAAAAAATAGAAATGATCTGTCAGGACATCGCTGGGATTATGCTTTTGGCGACTCCTTTTACGATGAATGCTTCCGACTTTTTATTGGGTTTTTCGACGGGAAGAAGCGGAAGCTATCCTGTATTCGGAGGAGGTGCTGGCGATTATGAAGCGGTACAGGAGCCGTTGATCGCCTTAAATGGAAATTATACATCAAAGGGGGTACTAGCTGTTGTTTTTATGGGAAATAACATCCAGATTGATATGCATACCTATCTTGGTTGGCAACCACTAAGCAAAGAAATGATCATCACCGAAACCGATGGTCTCTGGGTGAAGAAAATCGATAATGAACCCGCATTTGATGTCTTTCATCGCTACCTGGATATTCAGAATGACAAGGATTTTTTCCTGAATGTTCTGGAGTTTCCCTTGTTACTTAAACGTAATGGAATTCAGTATGCCAAGGCTCCGATGGAGGTTAACGGAGAAAATGCTATTAAATTTATAGCCGATCTAAAAGAAGGTGAGACCGTCTGCATTGGCTATGGTAATCCGTCGGTCATGATTGAGAAAGCTAATGATATCCAAAACCTTATCCAGACTTTTAATCCTGAGGCTATTTTTCTTTACTCCTGTATTTGCCGGCGTTTTTTACTGCAGAGTGAGGTAGATCTGGAAACCAGACCCTTTGAAACCATTGCTCCCACATCAGGGTTTTATACCTATGGTGAAATTTATTCGCAGGGTAAATATGTGATGCTGCTCAACGCCACCATGGTGGCAGTCAGCATGAAAGAGCGAGATAGCGAGAAACATGAGGATGGAACGGATAAACGGATTGATAAGCCAAAATCATTAGATCCCTTCACCAGTCAGCATGCCCGGATTATTTCCCGATTGGTTAATTTTATCAGAGTGGTGACTGAAGAACTGGAGGATGCCAACACCGAAGCCAGACGTTTGGCAGAACGTGATTATCTGACTCAGGCTTATAATCGAATGAAAGCTCATGAATTTATGATAAATGAAATAAAAAGATGCGAACGGTACGGTCTTGAATTTTCCATCATCATGCTGGATATGGATTATTTTAAAAAGGTGAATGACACGTACGGACATAATCTGGGTGATGAAATTCTCATTCATCTGGTCAAATTGATAGCGCTGGAAATTCGAACGACTGATATGCTGAGCCGATGGGGCGGAGAAGAATTTCTGATTGTTATGCCAATGACTGACAAAGATGGGGCTAAGATAATAGCCGAACGGATCCGTAGCGTTGTGGAACAGACCCAGTTTAGGAAAGGACTTAGCCAAACCTGTAGTTTCGGAGTTACCGCTTATAGTGGGGGAGAATCCATCGAGACCTTAATCGAACGGGTTGATCAAGCCCTTTATGAAGCAAAAAAAAGGGGCCGAAACTGTGTAATAACTAAATAAAAAAGTCAGGTAAAATCTCGCTATTAACCTTTACTGATGAAGATTCGATTTCCGCCCATTTCTCTGGCAATTGACAAAGCCTGGTCAACTTTTTTTAAAAGCGTATAATAGGAAGTTTCATCGGTGAGAATGGACGTTACCACACCAATCGAGACGGTAACAACTTCAGTCACAGTGGATGCTGAATTGGCAATTGCTAAGTTCATCACTTTTTTTCTTATTTTTTCTGCCATTTTTGCGGCACCAGCAGGATCAGTGTCTGAGAGAATACAAGCAAATTTTTCATCATCCCAACGAGCAGCCAAATCTCCAGATCGCTTCAAGGCGTCTTTCAGGGTTAAGGCAATATGGCGCAGACAATCATCATTGGAAAATCGGCCATCGACGTTATTAAGATTTTTAGTAGCATCGATGCCAATCATCAGGATCGACAAATAGCACACCGTTTTTTTGGATTTCTTGATGGCCTCGGTGAACATCACATCAAATCTTCGGCGGTTGGCAATCTGGGTGAGGGTATCGAGGTGATTGTTGCTTTTATCTGAAATGTCATCTTCGCTGTTTGGATCGCAAAATTTATTCATGTTCAGGATTCCTTTCCGGTTTGTCGAAAGCGTGTTAACGTTTGTATATATTCTATACTTGATGAGGGTTGGATGTAAAGCTTTTTAATCATAAGTCTATCCGTAAAGCTTTTGTTTGAACGGGATGAAGACGGGTAAATATTATTTGATTGAAGAGCGGTGGATTAACGATTATATTCGTGAGAAGCTAAACAAAAAAAGTTGATATCTTTAGACAAAATCGCCAAAGAATTATGAAACCAATATTGGTAAAAATTAAAGATGAATTAGATCATAGATAGCGAGGGAAAAAATGGATTTTAAAAGTGCAAATCTTGTATATTTTACGGGCACAGGAGGGACTGCGCGGGTTGCTGATGCATTTGAACGTTCATTTATGAAAAGATCGGTAAGCGTACTACGGACAGAGATAAAAGGGGTGGCAGATTCAATGGTTTTTGGAGATCTCCTGGTTTTGCTTTTTCCGGTGTATGCTTTTAATGCTCCAAAACCGATTGAAGAGTGGCTGAAAAAAATACAACCAGTTAATGGACGTCCAGCAGTGGTAGTTTCAGTGTCTGGTGGTGGAGAAATATCGCCCAACACGGCCTGTCGTTCGGCTACGATTCGTCATCTTGAGAAAAAAGGGTACGATGTGATTTACGAAAAAATGGTGGTGATGCCCTCTAATTTTATGATTGGTTTCGATGAAAGTCTCTGCGCCATGGTACTCCATGCCACCCCGGTGATTGTGGAAAAGGTGGTGGTGGAAATGATGGAAGGGGAACGGCATCGGACAGAGCCTTATGGGATTGATCGGATTGCTTCAAAGTTGGCTTATTTTGAAGTGTTTGGCGGCAGGTTTTTTGGTCGTCATCTAAAAGTCAATGATAAATGTGTAAATTGTGGCTGGTGCGAAAAGCTGTGTCCCCGGGATAATATCAGAATTATTGATGGCAAGCATATCTTTGGAAATGATTGTGTCATTTGTTTGCGTTGCATTTATGGCTGTCCCCAGAAGGCTATCGAACCGGGAGTTGGGAAATTTATGGTACTGCCAGAAGGATATAATCTGAGTAAGGTGGAAAACCGAATGGATCACCTGACCGTTTATCCCAGAATCAGCCAAGCAACTGGGCATGCTTCACTTCGTGGCGTGAGAGCTTATCTCATTGAAAGTAATTGTTTTGAAGTATAAAGAAGGACGGTAATTTATAGTGTTTGAATCTGGTGTGTTTTGTTGAAATGAAGGGAAAATATGGTTGGCTTGTATAAATGGAAAACCAATTGATGGCTTAGGCCAACGTTAAAAACCCCTTAATCTGAGTAAGGAAAAAGGGGTTCAATATTTTTCTATTTTCGGTATACAAATACCTGGTTTCGACCGGCTTCCTTTGCTTTTATCAGGGCGGCCTGGGCATGGTCCAGGAGAGTTGCAAAGGAATCTTCGCCAGAATTTTCATGCGTTCTGATACCGGTGGCGACGCCTAGTGATAGGGTGACAAATTTTGCTTCGGGTGACGACTGGTGGGGAATTCTCAGATTCAACACCGCTTTTCTGATATTTTCAGCCACATGAGTGGCTCCCTTCAAATTAGTATCCGGGAGCAGACAGGAAAATTCCTCGCCCTCCCAACGGGCAACCAGATCACCGGCACGTTTCAATGTTTTTTTAAGTGCGACGGCAATTTCCCGGAGGCAATCATCACCTTCTAAATGTCCATAGATCTCGTTATAAGATTTAAAATAGTCAATATCGATTTTAATCACCGACAGCGGAGTGTTATTGCGTCTGGCTTTGCGAATTTCAATGGCCAGCATTTCATCGAATCGGCGACGGTTGGGGATTTGAGTTAAGGCATCGATATCGGCAGTAATGCTGAGGATTTCCCGATAATGCTTAAGAGCCAGATGATTCTTGATTTTTTCCTCCACGCTGGGGAGATCAAAAGGCTTGGAAATAAAATCCACGGCACCCGATTGTAAACTATAGGTTTCATTTTCCGTGTCGCTTAGGGTTGTGAGAAAAATAATTGGAATAGCCATGGTGCTTTCTTCCAGTTGGATTTGTTTACAGACCTCATAACCGCTCATGTCCGGCATGCTCAGGTCCAGCAGGATCATGTCTGGCACTGGATCTTGTTGAACAATATTTAAAGCATCTTTTCCGTTGTTGGCAACAATAATTTCATAATTTTCGACCAAAGCCTGAGCAAGTAATTGGGTATTCTCAGGGGCGTCATCAACGACTAAGATTCGCTGTCTTTTTTCAGTAATGGCTTTGTTATGAGATTTGGCCTGATCGTTTTTGATTTGCTCAATAGCAAGCAGTTCTTCTGCTTTAAGCCGAATGTTCTTATTATACATCGGCAATACCCGCCCAGACGCACCACGGTCATTGTTAGTATCCTGAGCATCATCCCTGAGTAATAGCACATGAAACGAAAATTCATAACCGCTCTCACTGTCCCGAGTGGCAGATAACTTGCCATTCATTTTTTTAACAAGTGTTTTTACTAGTTCCAGACCAAAGTTAAGGTTGCTTTCATTGGCAGCATTGATGGAAAAAGGATTATCAGAGCCACTTTTTAAGCGGGCAATCCCAGAAGTTTTGACATTAAAGTAAATTTTAAAAACGGTTTTGCCGGTGTTTTCAGGGGTAGCTTCAATAGTGATTTTGCCTCGCTCCAGACATTTAATGGCATTGAGGACTAAAAAGGAAATAATCTGTTTAAGCCGTTGAGAATCCCCCACAACACTCGATGGGATTTTTGGATGAATCGCTAAATCGATGGTGATGTTATGACGTTTAGCGCTGACGATAAGAGGGATAATCGCATCTTCGACAGTGTTGTGAAAATCAAATGAAGTCACATCATGACCGGTCTGATTATTTATGTCAATTACCAGGATTCCGTTGATTAAGTTCTCCAGAAACTCTGAGGAAAGTCGGATGTTTTCCAGACAGATATTCTGGTTTGAGATGGAAGGGGTTTTGCCAATTAATTGCAGGAACAGGGACAAACTTTCCAGTGGCTCCTGAATTTCATTGGATAAAACGGAAATCAGTTGATTTTTTGAAAATTCGGCGGACTCAGCATCTTTTTTGGCATGATAGAGTTCGGTCAGATCTTTGGCACAACCGTAAATTAACTTGTCAATCCATTGAAACTGCCAGGTCACAAATCGATAGGTGCCGTTATTTGAACGCAAACGGCAGCTAAGGGGCAAACTTTCATTTTCTGCAGAAAGATTTTTTATGACAAGAATCAGGTTTGCTACATCATTAGGGTGGACAAGGTCAGTGAGATTTTTATCGATAAGCGCTGGAGTCAGGTAGCCCAGTTTGGTTTCCCAAACCCGGTTTGACTTCATAATTGTTCCTCGTTCATCGGTTATACAAAGAAATTCCATGCTGCTGGCAAAAAATCCGTTCAGGTGCTGACGGTTTAGTTCATTGAGTGAAAAGTGATCGTTCATGGTTGTATTCCTTTCGAATCCTGAATAATCTTATCGTTTGGTGAATACGCAGATATTTACATAAATGTTATCATAAAGAAATTTAATTATCTATTAAAATAGATAAGCGAACAGATTAAAATATAAAAGCATAAGAATACAAAGATTGGGGGATTTTCGATTGAAAGCAGTTTTTTTTACATTGGGTACCAGAGGAGATGTCCAACCCTATGTGGCTCTGGCCAGAGGCTTGATAAGTAAAGGGCATCAGGTGGTTATTTGTACTGGCGAAACATTTAGAGGATTTATTGAAGAAAATGGAATTGCTTTTTACCCGGCCACTGCTGATTTAATGGCCATTCTGGAAAGTGAAGAAGGACGGGCCGTGTTTGCTGGAGGAGGCTTCAATTTTTTTAAAATGTTGAAATATTCTAAAGAAGTGGTGACACCCGCATATCGAAAAACAATGGATGATTTTTTTATCGCTTCGAAAGGAGCAGATGTAATTATTTACCACCCCAAAGCGCTTGGGGCAGTGGATATTGCAGCGTATCATAATATTCCCTGTGTGAGCATGCCACCGGTTCCGATCACCTATCCGGTGACAGAATTTCCCAATCTGGCCATGTTCCCCAAAAAAAATCTGGGAGCAACACTTAATAAACTGACTTACCAGCCCATTCGCCTGGCTGAAAAACCCTATATTAAAGGCATTAATGCGTTTCGGGAAAAGTCACTGGGTTTTGGTAAACGAAAAGCCGGCGATCTGACCTATTACAGCAAGGGAAAGGAAATACCCATTGTTTATCCCATTAGTCCCTATCTGTTTCAGAATGTGAAAAGCTGGAACGGTCATGTGTATTTGCCAGGATTCTTTTACCTGGACATCAAGGAAGTAGAGTTAGATCACGGACTGCGGGATTTCCTGGCAGCTGGCACAAAACCCATTGTCATTTCATTTAGCAGTATGCCTCTAAAAGATCCCGATGCTTTTAAGGATAAATTGATACAGGCATTAAGGAAAACAAATAACCGGGGAGTAGTGCTTACAGGAGTCAGCGGGATGACCTTTGATGAGGATAAAACGATTTATTCCATTGATAAGGCGCCTCACCGATTGATTTTCAAGGAAGCCATGGGCATTGTTCACCATGGCGGGATGGGGACTGCGGCCGAAGGCTTGCTTTCCGGAGTCCCCCAGTTGATTATGCCATTTTCGGTTGATCAGCCATTCTGGGCCCAGCGGCTGTATGACCAGGGATACGCTCTGGCTCCTCTGAATCAGAAGAAACTGAAAGTGTCTGATCTGGTCGCAGCTTTTGAAAAAATGGCTGATGCTGAAGTCATCCAAAGAGCAGAGGCAATCATGGCTGTTATTAAAGCCGAAAATGGTGTTGAACAGGGGGTTCGCTTTATTGAGGAACTTGTCCAGAAAAATTGAGAAGTACCCTCCGCTCTGGTTTGAAAGGGAGGGTGTTCTGATATAAACAAGAAATGTGAAGTTCAGACCCCTAGCGACCAGGTATTTTTAATTTTGACATTCCGTTCTTTAAATTCAGGAATAATGGTTTGAGTATTTCCGATTTTGTCTTTAAAACGTTTGATGATGGCAAAGTCATCCTTGAAATGCATGGGAATCATAACCTTGGGATGGAAGGTTTCGATAAAGTATTCGCCGGCCTTGTAGAAAGAATCGCCTAGCCGGGGATCCACTGGTACAAAGGCAAATTCCATGGGCAGGTTCTTCATTCTTTCCAGTTCAGCCTTAAAGTCTTTTTCTTCCTTCACCGGATCGATGTTTGGTTTTTCGTTGGTATCCCAATCCCACCAATTCAGATCACCGGCATGAAAAATTCGGTGGGAATTGGTGGCAATATAAAATGAGAGTCCTTGATCGGTGGAACCAAAGGTCTTAATATCCATTCCGCCCAGTGACATGTGCTGGTAGGGACCGATGGCGTGGGTCTTGTGGGTGGACGTCTTGTGAATATCGTCACTTAAGATATAAGTGGGGTGATAAGCCCGGTCGGTTGAAAAAATATCAGCCGTGTAGTGATCGCTGTGACCATGAGACACAAAGAAAAAATGCGGAATCCCCTTGCGCAGGAGACTGGTTGGGATATGGGTAAAGCAATCAAAAATCAGAGTTTTATCCTCTAACTGAATTAAAAAGCCGCTATGATGTAAATGGAAAATTTTCATATGTTACCTCTCGTGGATCGTTTTTTTACCGGTATGGTTGGATAGAACTATATTACCCAAATATATTCAAATTATACTTCACATTATACCATATTCCTGAAAAACTTAAATACATACAAAAAAACAAGAATATTTTGGGTTAATAAAAAAATAATCCGAACGTTTTAAATTCTATTGATATTATTGTTCGGAAATAGTAAAATAAGTTTATCATTAAAAAAGGTGGAAAAATTGTGATAAAACGAATTTTTGTAGAAAAAAAAGACAAGTTTGAAGTAGAAG
>NZ_JBGSHG010000114.1:0-4411 GCF_041752335.1 Acetobacterium sp.
TTAAATTTATTAGAAATTGGAGGTTCATTTAATGGACACTTCCTTTAAAAAAATATGGGATGCCGCACTTGAAATTATCAAACCGGATATTAGTCCAACCAGTTTTAACACCTGGTTCTTAAAAATAAAGCCCATAAACTATGTTAACAACACCTATTACTTTTTATCAGAAAATGAATTCGAAAAAGGAATCCTGGAAAGTCGGCATATTCCTTTAATCACCAATGCCCTGGCCGAGGTTACGGGAAAAACTGGTCAGGTGAAAATCGTTTTAAAAGAAGATGATGCCATGATCCCCCAAAATGACGCTTCGCCACAGATATCCATTACCAATGTAGATGATAAAATATCAAATTATCAGAATAACTCGATGAATCCCAAGTATACCTTTGACAGTTTTGTTATTGGCGAAAACAACCGTTTCGCCCACGCTGCCTGTGTCGCTGTTTCTGAAGCGCCTTCTGAACGTTATAATCCCCTCTTTATTTATGGCGGCGTTGGTTTGGGAAAAACCCACCTGATGCAGGCCATCGGTCATTACATTTTATCCTATGCACCGCATAAGAAAGTGGTTTATGTTTCCTGCGAAAAGTTTACCAATGACTTTATCGATGCGATTCAGAATAAGACCAACATTTCTTTTCGAAACAAATACCGCAGCGCCGATATCCTGTTAATTGATGATATCCAGTTTTTAGCTAAAAAAGAAGGGACTCAGGAAGAATTTTTCCATACCTTCAATACCCTGCACCAGGAAAATAAACAGATCGTGATCAGCAGTGACCGTCCGCCCAAAGAAATACCAACCCTTGAAGAACGGCTCCGTTCCCGTTTTGAAAGTGGTCTAATCACCGATATTTATGCGCCTAATTTTGAAACCCGGATCGCTATTATCCGAAAAAAAGCCGAATCCTTCAGTGATGAGATCCCCAACGAGGTCCTGAGTTTTATCGCCGACAGCATCCATTCCAATATCCGGGAACTTGAAGGCGCTTTAACCACTGTATTTGCTTATTCAAAACTACATAAGGTTCCCATTAATCTGGAATCGGCCAAAAATGCCCTGAAAGATATCTTTAGAAAAAAAGAAGACATTGTCATTACCAGCGAATATATTAAAGAAGTAACCGCTAAATACTTCAATATCACTGTTGAAGATATGAATTCCAAAAAAAGAACCCGCTCCATTTCCCTACCCCGTCAGGTGGCCATGTATATTACCCGGGAAATCACAGATCTGTCGCTACCCCGGATTGGCGAAGAGTTTGGCGGTCGGGACCATTCGACCGTAATCCATGCCTGTCAGAAAATAGCTGAAGAAATGAGTACCAATACCGATTTTAAAAATCTCATTCTGCGAATTGAACGAGAAATTAACGGTCATTAACAACCCACATTCTCTGTCGGATCAATGAAGAGGTTATCCACAATTTATCCCCCGACTTTTTTTGGTTTTTTTGTGCTATCAACTCTTTCGCAGAGTTATTAACAGTATCCACACCCCCTACTACTATTACTATTAATTTAATCTATATATTTATATATAAAAGGGGTTTTCAAATTTAAAAAGGAGCGATTACTTATGAAATTCAATTGTTCAAAAGAAAGTTTAATAGCGGCATTGTCTGTTGCTCAAAAAGCAGTTTCATCAAAAACAACTATGAAAATATTGGAAGGTATTCTTTTTAGTGTTTCTGATAATAAATTATTATTAAGAAGTACTGACCTTGAAATTGGTGTAGAAGTCACTATTCCCGCTGAAGTAGAAAGCAGCGGAGAGATCGTATTAACTGCCTCCATCATCAGTGAGCTGATTCGTAAAATGTCCGGTTCTGATATTTTCTTCGAAAGTGATGAACATCATCAGATAAAAATAGAATGTCTGTTATCTAATTTTACCTTAAAAGGATTATCAGATGAAGAATTCCCGGAATTTCCGGAAGTCATCGACGATCATATTTTTACCATTGATGCGGCTGTTTTAAAAGAACTGATTAAAGGCACCTTGTTTTCTGTGGCTACCAATGAAAATATTCCGGTTTTGACCGGGGTAAAAATAGAGCTTCATGATGATAATATCAATTTGATTGCCCTTGACGGGTACCGGTTGGCACTCAGATCCGGTAAAATTAAAAATCTGGTAGCGGAAGACCTCAGTGTCATTATTCCGTCAAAATCCTTATCTGAAATCAATAAGGTTCTGGCCAATTATAATGGTGATGTGGTGGTCAAGTTTTCAAAAAATCAGATCTTTTTTGAAATGGATAATACCCAGTTCACCTCCCGCTTACTAGAAGGGGACTTTATTAATTACAAACAGATCATTCCCGGAGAAAAAGCCACCCAGGTTAAGGTCAACCGCCGGCTGCTGTTAGAAAGCAGCGAACGGGCAGCACTACTGGCCCGGGAAGGCAAAAATAATTTAATTAAAATGGATTTTAACCAGGATCAGCTAATTTTAACCTCCAATGCCGAAATCGGTGATGTTTTTGAAGTGATTCCGATTGAGAATCATGGCGAGTCTTTAAAAATAGCCTTTAACTCCAAATTTCTGATCGAAGCCTTACGGGTCATCGAAGGGGAAGAGTTGATGATTGATATGACAACCTCGGTGGGACCGGGGGTTTTACTTCCCATCGAAGGTAATGATTTTATCTATTTAATCCTGCCGGTTCGGATTGCTGAAGAAAATTAAATACTCAGTTTAAAATAGTGAATAAAACAGTGATTAAAAAATAAAATAAAAATAGTTTAAGAGATCAGAATTATGCAAATGATTCGTTGAAATTTTAGACTATTTTTTCATTTTTATGTTATAATAGTTTGGTTAGAAGACAAACATATAAAAATTTAATCAATTTTGGCATAAATAAAGGGGATTCGTGTAATGCTCTTTCATTTTTGTCAAAAATATAATGCGCGGGGAAAAATATGCAAATAATTGAAATTAACACAGAGTTCATAAAAATTGATCAGCTGATAAAATATGCCGGCATTGTCGGCAATGGCAGCGATGTCAAATTGATGATTTTAGATGGTTTAATTCGAGTGAATGGGGAGTTGTGTACCCAGCGAAATAAAAAAATAAGAGATGGTGATCTGGTGGAAATAAAAGATTATGATACCCTGCAAGTCAAAGGGATCGGGAAACCATGTTTATCGAAGAATTAAAACTCATTCATTATCGCAATTATGAAAATGAATGTATTACACCGCAAAGAGGACTCAATATTATCATGGGTGAAAATGCCCAGGGAAAAACAAATCTTATTGAAGCTATGTTTTTTTTATCCCGAGGTTACAGTCATCGTGCTTCAAATGTGGCAGAACTTGCCCAATGGGATCATGATGATTTTTTTATCAATGCCCGGGTTGTCAGCGAAGGGGTTAAACATACCCTCTCGGCCAAAAGTTATCAGGGAAAACGCCAGTTTTTACTGGATGGAAAGGTAAAAAAAAGAGATAAGATCAATGGGATTTTCAATACCATCCTTTTTGAACCGGATGATTTAAAAATTGTCAAAGAAGGGCCTGATAAAAGACGGCGCTTTCTTAATCAGGAAATATCCGGTTTTCGGCCGGAATACCATTATATTTTAAGAGATTATGAAAAAATATTGAATCAGAGAAATTCTCTGTTAAAAAGTATTCATTATGAACCCAGTCTGATCACGACCCTGGATGTTTGGGATGAACAGCTTATTCAAACCGGAGTTCGGTTAATGAATCATCGGATTCGCTATCTCCATCGACTTAACCGGGAAGCCAATAATCTGCATCAAATACTCAGTCTTGGAAAAGAAACTCTTTCATTATCCTATCTGAACAACATTATCGATTCTTTGGAAGAACTATCAGAAATAAAAAATTTATATAAGAAACGTTTAGAATCCAGCCGGGAGGAAGAAATTTCACGGGGAGCCACGATTTATGGACCCCACGTGGATGACATGATCATTCAAATTAACGGAAAAGATGCCAGACGCTATGGATCCCAGGGTCAGCAACGTTCCGCCGCCATTTCCCTTAAATTGTCCCAAATAGAGATATATTATGATAACACCGGAGAATACCCAGTGGTCCTGTTGGACGATATCTTTTCTGAATTGGATGAACATCGCCGCAAAAGCATTCTCTCGCTTTTAAATAAAACCCAGGCCTTTATAACCTGTACCGAAGATATCTTAAACGATGGCGAGGTTACCCAAGAGCATCGACATGTCATTGAGATCGTTCAGGGCAAGACCCAGGTAATCATTAACAAATAATCATTAATAAACCATGAAAATCAGGAGGAAAACATGCCAGAAAACAAATCAGATAATTATACAGCTGATCAGATACAGGTCCTCGAAGGATTAGAGGCTGTTCAAAAAAGACCGGGAATGTATATCGGAAACACCGGCTCCCG
>NZ_JBGSHG010000115.1:0-49622 GCF_041752335.1 Acetobacterium sp.
CATTGAATTTCCCATTCTTCAAGGAGGAATGGCGTGGATATCCGATGCTCAGCTTGCAGCTGCCGTGTCAAATGCAGGTGGTTTAGGGATTATTTCGTCAATGAACGCCGATGAAAATTGGCTGCGCAATGAAATTCATAAAGCCAAGAGCCTGACCGACAAACCCTTTGGAGTCAACGTGATGCTGATGAATCCCCATGTGGATAAAATTGCTCAGGTGCTGATTGATGAAAAGGTCCCGGTTGTCACAACCGGTGCCGGTAATCCTGGTAAATTCATGAAGCTGTGGATTGAAGCCGGTATCAAGGTTATTCCCGTGGTCCCTTCGACCGGATTGGCGCGGTTTTCGGAACGGGCCGGCGCCACAGCAGTGATTGCCGAAGGCGGCGAATCCGGCGGACACGTTGGTGAAATATCCACCCTGCCGTTAATTCCCCAGGTCTGTGACGCGGTTTCGATTCCGGTCATTGCTGCCGGCGGAATTGGCGATGGCCGGGGCATTGCCGCCGCTCTAATGCTGGGCGCGGTGGGCGTTCAACTGGGCACCCGCTTTTTAGTTGCCCACGAAACCAACATCCATGAAAATTATAAAGATAAAATTATCAAAGCCAAAGATATTGATACCACCCTCAGCGGCCGGTCACTGGGTCATCCGGTTCGTTCCTTAAAAACAACCTTTTCCAAAGACTTTATTAAAGCAGAAAATGACCCTACTACACCGCCAGAAGTCCTGGAAGAATACGGTCGGGGTGCGCTTCGCATTGCCGCTCAGGAAGGTGATTCTCAAAAAGGTTGCTTCATGGCTGGTCAGATTGCCGGCATGATTAAAGAAAAACAAAGCGTGAAGGAAATCATTTTAACACTGGCTGAAGAAACCGAAACAGTTTTAAAAGGAGGAACACAATGGGTAAAATAGCACTGCTTTTCCCCGGTCAGGGCTCACAGTATGTGGGGATGGGCAAACCCCTTTACGAACTTAGTCAATGCTCCCGGGAAATTTTCGACCAGGTTGATGCCGTTCATCCCGGCACCTCAACCCTCTGTTTTGAGGGGCCGGCTGAAGCACTCAACCAAACCCAGAATACCCAACCCTGCATTTTTGCCGTGGAGCTGGCGGCGCTGGCAGCCTTAAAATGCGTTGGCGTCGAAGCTCAGGGGATCGCCGGCTTCTCGCTGGGAGAGGTAACCGGTCTGGTGGCATCCGGCATCCTTTCGATGGACGACGGCCTAAAATTTGTTAAAAAACGTGGTCGCGCCATGGAAGAAGCGTCGCAGATGACGCCGGCAGCCATGGTGGCGGTTTTAAAACTGGACAACGCCACGGTGGAAGCACTCTGCAAAGAATTCAATCAATGCTATCCGGTCAATTATAATTGTCCCGGGCAGCTGGTTGTGGCGTTGCTGAAGGACGATCAGGAAGCATTTTTGACGCGGGTCAAAGAGCAGGGCGGACGGGGTATTCCCCTGACATTGTCCGGCGGCTTCCATTCACCGTTTATGACTTATGCAACCAAGCTGCTGGAGCAGAAAATTTATGAACTGACATTTGCGGCGGGATCCATCCCCCTCTATTCCAATGCTTATGCAAAACCCTACCCCGAAGCTCCGGTGGATATCCGTGATTACATTCTGCATCAGATCAATCATCCGGTGCTATGGGAACAAACCATCCGCAATATGATTGCCGACGGATTTACCACCTTTATTGAATGCGGCCCCGGTAAAACCCTGAGCGGCTTTATTAAAAAAATCGATAAATCAGTCACCTGTTATCATGTTGAAACCGTGTTAACTGATTATCTTGAAGCAAAAAATGCAGGAAAGGAATGGTCTTTTGTATGTTAACAGGAAAAACCGCACTGATCACCGGCGGCGCCAAAGGAATTGGCCGGGCGATCGCTCTTAAAATTGCCCAGGCCCATGGAAATGTGGCCATTATCTACCGCGGCAGCCAGAAAAATGCTGAACAAACCATCGAAGAACTGCTGGCGCTGGGTGTCCAGGCCAAAAGTTATCAATGTGATGTCGCTGACTTTAACGCCACCAAAGAACTGGTGGCCCAGGTTATCAAAGATTTTGACGGCTTGGATATCCTGGTGAATAATGCCGGGATTACCAATGACAAATTGTTAATCGCCATGAAGGAAGAAGATTTTGACAGCGTCATTAACACCAATTTAAAGGGCGCCTTCAACATGACCAAACACGTCGGTGCCTACCTGCTTAAGCAGCGTAAAGGCCGAATTATCAATATTTCCTCGGTTTCCGGCCTGATGGGCAACATCGGCCAATGTAACTATGCTGCTGCTAAAGCAGGACTGATCGGTCTGACCAAGTCAGCGGCCAAAGAAATGGCCCTGCGGGGAGTCACCTGTAATGCCATTGCCCCAGGTTTTATTGATACCGATATGACCAAAGAACTAAAACCCGAAATTAAAGCTGAAATTCTCAAACAAATTCCCTTAAAACGTTTAGGACAGGCCGACGACATCGCCAATCTCTGCGTTTATTTAAGTAGCGATTTATCAGGCTATATTACAGGAGAAGTCATTAAAATTGATGGCGGTCTCTATATTTAGGAGTAATCAATGAATCGACGAGTTGTTATAACAGGATGTGGCACCGTTTCTCCAGTGGGTAGCACGGTAGAACGTTTTTGGGAAAATCTCAAAAATGGAAAATGCGGCATCGACTTTATTAAGAAATTTGATACCACCGACTTAAAAGTGAAAATTGCAGGTGAGGTTCATGATTTTGAACCCCTTGACTATATTAAAAAAAATGAAATCCGAAAAACTGATATGTTTACCCAATACGGGATCGGCGCAGCTGTCCAGGCGATGGAAGACAGCGGTGTGCAAGCCCATGTGGACCCCACCCGACTGGGTGTTTTTATGGGTTCCGGCATTGGCGGCATTCATACCTTTATTGATGAATGCCATAAAATGGATACCAAAGGCCCCGGCCGGATTTCGCCTTTTTTCATCCCGATGATGATTTCAAATATCGCCGCCGGCACCATTGCCATTCGTTATAATGCCCAGGGTCCCTGTCTGCCGATTGTCACGGCTTGCGCCACTGGTACCCATTCAATTGGGGAAGCCTTCCGGAGTATTAAGCACGGTTATGCCGATGCCATTATTGCCGGCGGCACCGAGGCCAGTATTTCACCGCTGTCGGTGGCCGGCTTTACTAATCTAACGGCCCTGACCACCGTGAATGATCCGGCCCGGGCCTCCATCCCCTTTGACAAAAACCGCAGCGGTTTTGTGATGGGTGAAGGCGCCGGCGCTCTGGTCCTGGAAGAACGGGAATCGGCCCTGAACCGCGGCGCTAAAATCTATGGCGAAGTTGTCGGCTACGGCAATACCTGTGATGCCTACCATATCACCGCCCCCCATCCTGATGCCATCGGCGGAACCCGGGCCATCAGCCTGGCCATGGCCGAAGCCGTCAGTGCGGGGGTCAAATTTGAGGAAGCTCAGATTTATGTCAACGCCCACGGCACCAGCACCCCCCTTAACGATAAATCAGAAACCATTGCCATTAAAAATGCCCTGGGTGAACATATCAGCCGCACCCTGGTCAGCTCCACCAAATCAATGACAGGTCATATGTTGGGAGCCGCCGGCGCCATCGAAGCAATCGCCTCAGTGTTGGCCTTAAAAGACGGCATTGTCCCCCCCACCATTGGTTATCAGGAAGCTGATCCGGACTGTGATCTGGATTATGTCCCCAATCAGAAACGGGCCGTCCAAAGTGACGTTGCCCTGTCCATTTCGCTTGGATTTGGTGGTCACAACGCTTGTCTGGCATTTGTTAGATAGAGGAGAAGATACTATGGAATTAAATACCGAAACCATCCAGGCCCTGGCCAAGATCATGTCTGAAGAAAAACTCACCAGTCTGGCCCTTGATCAGGGTAATCTGAAGATCGAAATGAAACGGGAAAGCGGATCGACGCATCCCGGCGGAATTACTTATCAGGAACCCCCGATGGCGGCAACTGCACCCCTTCCCCATCATACCCAGCCGGTGGCAGCGGAAGCCATTGAGATCACTGAAACTGCCCACTGGAAAGAAATAAAATCGCCGATGGTGGGTGTTTTCTATCAAAGCAGTCAGCCCGGCAATCCCGCCTATGTCACCAAGGGGCAGCACTTTTCCGAAGGCGACACCCTGTGTATCATCGAGGCGATGAAGCTGATGAACGAAATTACCGCCGAGACTCCCGGAACCATTATGGAAGTCTGCGTCGGCAACGGCCAGGTCGTCGAATTCGGTCAGGTGCTTTATCGCATCGTTGAAGACTAAATTTTAGACAGCGTTACTAGCCCCGTACCGATCCTGATCGGTACGGCTAAAGCTTGTTAACGGTCTGAAAAATTACTAAACGGAATTTTATATAAAATTCAGAAGGAAATCAGAATGAAACGTGATGAATTAAAGAAGATCCTGCCTCACCGGGAGCCGATGCTCCTGATTGACGAGGCTGAAAAAATAGATGATACCACCGCCACCGGACGCTACACCGTAACCGGCGACGAGTTTTTTTTACAGGGACATTTTCCCGGTAACCCGGTCGTGCCCGGTGTGATTCTTTGTGAAATTATGGCTCAGACCAGCTGCGTCTTAATGGCCGATCTGGATGGTGCCAACAAGACGCCCTATTTTACCGGCCTAAATAAGGTTAAATTTAAAGAAAAGGTTTTCCCCGGTGATACCATTGAAATCACCTGCAGCATTACCCGGTCCAAGGCGCCTTTTTATTTTGCCAGCGGCTCCGGTTCGGTCAATGGCAAGGTTGCCGTGGTGGGAGAATTCTCTTTTGCCCTGATTGAGTAAGGAGGAAGGCCGTGTTTTCTAAAATACTAATCGCCAACCGGGGCGAAATTGCCCTGCGGATTATCCGTGCCTGTAAAGAAATGGGCGTGGCCACCGTTGCCGTCTTCTCCACCGCCGACGAAAACAGCCTCCATGTCAGCCTGGCTGATGAAAGTATTTGTATTGGACCGGCAGCTGTCTCTGACTCTTATCTGAACATTTCGGCGATCTTATCGGCGGCGGTATTAACCGGAGCCGAAGCCATCCATCCCGGCTACGGACTGCTTTCGGAAAACCCCAAGTTCGCCCGGCTGTGCGCCCAATGCGGCATCGCCTTTATTGGACCGAGCTGGGAAATCATCCAGAAAATGGGCGATAAGGACCAGGCCCGGGCCACCATGGCGGCGGCCGGCGTCCCGATTGTTCCCGGCACCGATATTTTAAACGATCCGGCCATGGCTCATCAAAGAGCCGATGAAATCGGCTATCCGCTGTTAGTCAAAGCCCGCTCCGGCGGTGGTGGCAAGGGCATCCGGCTGGTCGAACGATCCGAGGATTTTCTCAACGAATATGCCCTGGCCCGTCAGGAAGCGCAAAATGCCTTCAATGACGATGGCGTTTATCTGGAAAAGTTTTTAACCCGGGTCAAACATATCGAAATTCAACTGCTGTGCGATTCGCATCAGCATGTGGTGGCGCTGGGTGAACGGGAGTGTTCAGTTCAACGTAAAAATCAGAAGCTGCTGGAAGAAAGCCCTTCCCCATCCCTGACCCCGGAAATCCGTCAGGCCATGATGGCAGTATCCCGTCAGGCAGCGCTAACCATTGGCTATGAAAATGCCGGTACGATAGAGTTTTTAATGGATGCCCAGGGTCATTTTTATTTTATGGAAATGAACACCCGGCTGCAGGTTGAGCATCCGATTACCGAAATGGTCACCGGGGTGGATATTGTCAAATGGCAGATCCGGATTGCCGCCGGTCTGCCCCTGACCTTTGGTCAGGAAGATGTCCATATTCAAGGTCACGCCATCGAATGCCGGATCAATGCCGAAAACCCGCTGCTGGATTTTCGGCCCAACTGCGGCACCATCAGTTTTTTGCATGTTCCCGGTGGTCCCTGGGTGCGTTTTGATACCCTGCTCTATCAGGGTTATTCGATCCCCCCCTATTACGACTCGATGGTCGGCAAGCTGATTGTCCATTCTAAAACCCGGGAGCTGACGATCCGCAAAATGAAAGCGGCTTTGTGCGAGCTGGTAATTGAAGGCATCGACCACACCAGTCAGGTGCAATTGGATATTCTCAGTCATCCCTTATTTATTGCGGGAGATTATTATACCGATTTTATGGAAAATGAATTCGGCAAACCCTTGTCTGAATAGAAATGGAGGTTTTAAATGCTAAATAAAGGTCTATTTAAAAAACCAAAAAATGAACTGGAAGCCCAGCATCGGATTAAACGTAAAACGGATCCGGCCATTCCCTCGGAACTGTGCCGGAGCTGTCCATCCTGCAAACAATTGAGCTTCACTTCAGATTTAGAAAATAACTTCCATGTCTGTCCCAAATGTGGTCACCATTTTCGCATTAACGCCCGACAACGCCTGAATATGATTATTGATCAGGATACCTTTGTGGAGCAGTATCACGAGCTGTCTTCAACCAATCGCCTGGACTTTCCCGGCTACGATGAAAAGCTGGAGCAGGCCACCCTGTTCAGCCACGAAAACGAAGGGGTCATCATTGGCACTGGAAAAATTGACAGTCACAAGGTGGCGCTATTCGTCATGGAGGCTACCTTTATGATGGGCAGTATGGGTCAGGTGGTGGGTGAAAAAATCACCCTGATCTTTGAATATGCCCTTAAGCATCGGCTGCCGGTGATCGGCTACACCGTCTCCGGCGGCGCCCGGATGCAGGAAGGGATGCTGGCCCTGATGCAGATGGCCAAAACCAGTGGCGCCGTCAAACGTCACAGTGATGCCGGTTTGCTCTATCTGACGATTCTGACCGACCCCACTACCGGCGGTGTCACTGCCAGTTTTGCCATGGAAGGCGATATTATTCTGGCCGAACCCGAAGCTTTAATTGCCTTTGCCGGTCCCCGGGTGATTGAACAAACCATTCGGCAGCGATTGCCGAAGGGCTTTCAACGGGCTGAATTTTTACTGGAAAAAGGATTTGTGGATGCGATTGTGCCCCGCAGTATCCAAAAAGAAACGGTCAAGCGGCTATTAACCCTGCACCAGATTCCCAAAGGCGGTGATCAAGATGGAAGCATATAAACGGGTCGCCCTGGCTCGTAAAAAGACCCGCCCGACGGGACAGGATTTTATTGATAATCTGTTTACCGATTTTATCGAACTCCATGGCGACCGTTGCTTTGGTGACGATCCGGCGATGATTACCGGATTGGCCATGTTAATGGACATGCCAGTAACGGTGATTGCCCAGGAACGGGGTAAAAATACGAAGACCCGGGTCAAACGTAACTTCGGCTCTGCCCATCCCGAAGGCTATCGAAAAGCCCTGCGGCAGATGAAACTGGCCGAAAAATTCAATCGTCCGATTGTCTGTCTGATTGATACCTCCGGGGCATTTTGCGGTATCGGGGCCGAAGAACGGGGCCAGGGTCATGCCATTGCCAACAATCTGATGGAAATGATGAGCCTTAAGGTGCCGATCCTGGCCATTGTCATTGGCGAAGGCGGCAGCGGCGGCGCGCTGGCTCTGGGGGTAGCCGATGAGGTGTGGATGCTGGAAAATGCCATTTACTCGGTGATCTCGCCCGAAGGCTGCGCCAGTATTCTCTGGAAGGATGCCTCCAAAACCAAAGAAGCCGCCAATTGTCTCAAGCTGACGGCCCAGGATTTATTGGAACTCCAGGTCGTCGATAAGATTATTTCCGAAAACCATCGTGATTTTAAGAACGTCTATCGGGAACTGAAAATCGGTCTCTATAAAAGCTTTCAAAAAAACCAGGCCCTGGATCATGAACAATTGACGGAACACCGTTACCAACGCTTTCGTAAATACGGGGCGATCGAAACCATTTCCGAATAACTTTCATGTTAGCCGGACTAAACCAGAAAAAAAGCAGATAACTACCCGTAGTGCTGCTTTTTTTTTATTGTCCCGGGACCGAAATAATGATATTATGAAACATAAGTAGAAATTTGGATAAAATTCAGAAAAGGAGATGATGCCATGACTGGAGATAGAATTAAATGCGAACTTGTTTATAGTAAAATGCTAACCGCTGTTGAAGACATCATGTTGGAAGAGTTTGATTTGCCGGAGGGCTGTATTGATATTGGCATTTTCACCACCCAATACGATGGTGTGGGTTATTGTGCTGCCGATGAAGCCACCAAAGCTTCAAATGTCGAGGTTGTCTACATTAAAACCCTGTATGGAGCCGGTGCCGGGCTCAACGACGGTCAGGTTTTTGGTGTCATTACTGGGCCGACTGTATCTGACGTTGAAAGCGGACTCCGTTATATCCGGGACTATGCTGAAAACAAATCGAGCATCTACAGTGTCAATGATGATGACAGCAACCTGATTTATGCCCAGCTGGTTCCTAAAATCGGCAAGTATTTTTCAAAAACCTATGGCCTGCCGATTGGTTCATCGATCGCTTTCCTGTTTGCCCCAGCTCTTGAAGGGGTGGTTGGGATCGACGAAGCCTTAACGGTTGCCGATGTGGAAGTGGTTAAATTCTTCGGTCCCCCGACCAACTCAAATCTGAGCGGCGCCATCCTTACCGGTACCCAATCCAATTGCCGAACCGCCTGCGAAGCTTTTAAAAATGCCATTATCAGCTGCGTGGAAGATCCGCTAGATTATTGATCTTTGATTTATCTTAACACTTACAAAAAGAACCGTCGTTAGACGGTTCTTTTATTTATAACTGAAGTTTTTAATAATACATAGATTGCATCATTGATGCGACAATGGCCATCACAATGCTGGAGAAGATGATGGAAAGAACAATGCCGATTCCCATAAAGATCAATGTTGCCCAGGCAAAGTGCTTTTTGGTGGTGCTGGTTTTAGAATCAACACTCCAGATAATCAACATCACAATATTAACTATCGGTAAGTACAACAGCAACAGGGTCAGCATCCAGTCACCCAGGGTCATGGGGACTTCGGCATTTTCTGCAGCAGTCTGACGTTGGGTTGGGGCCTGATATTGAGAAGAGGTCTGATAAGGATCTGGGGTTATTGTGATGGCTTCGGAGACAAGGATTTCCTCCTCAACAATACCATCTGCAATGATTTCATCCTCGACAATTTCGTGAGATAAAATTTCTTCATTTGGAATTTCACCAGGAATCTCTTTACCGGAAACATCATGAGAGATATTTTCGTTGTCGAAAACGCCTGCCGTAAAATCTTCTACCCCACCGGCATTTTCCTTCAACACATTTCCACAATTACCACAAACCGCATCATCTGGACCGATACCGGCGTAACATTTGGGACAATACTTTGCCATTGCGCTCACATCCTTTTTATTTTATTTTATCATAAAAACATGATGATTTCAAAATATAATTCAGGATACAGCTTCAATTTTTTTTATAACCTGATCTTCGCGAGGTTTGTCTGATCGATCCCGAGCCACGGCAACAATTGCATCCGCTGTTTCGATTCCTGAAATCACCTTGCCAAAAGCCGCATATTGGCCATCTAAAAATGGCGCATCATCGACCATGATAAAAAACTGGGAACCGGCAGAATCCGGCATCCCGGAACGAGCCATGGAAATGACACCCTTAACGTGCTTCAGATCATTAACCACACCGTTGCCTGAGAATTCGCCTTTAATGGTGTGTCCCGGGCCGCCCATTCCGCTACCTTGGGGGCATCCGCCTTGAATCATAAAACCGGGAATGACCCGATGAAAGATTAAGCCGTTATAGAAGCCATCATTAACCAGGGTTAAAAAGTTTTCTACGGTGATCGGGGCAACTTCCGGATATAACTCCACTTCTATTGTCTGGCCATTTTCCATTTCAATTTTTACAATTGGATTTGTTGTTTCTGACATTATTTCCTCCAAATTTTTCTGATAATTTTTACTTCAATGTAGTATACACCAAATGAAATGAAATGAAAAGAGGTTCGCCAGAGTCTTAAGATTTTTGAGACTTTATCGTTTAAACAGCGTAGTTATATTCTCCAGTGTCCTGATTTAAATCATAAAAATCGGCATAGCTCAGATTGAAGACATCCTTGTTTTTTTCGGAAACATCAATTTTATTCTTGATCAGGTATTGCCAGAATCCGGTGCCGCCGATATTGCCCTGGAATATGACGCCCTGGACGACGCCCTTTTTCAGGACAACTTTCTGGTAATTCTGGCGGTCTTCGCGAATAAAGATATCGCAATTTTCTTCAGGTTCCGGGTTAATGTTCCCCAGCGACAAAGTGGTGAGTCCAAAGAAATTAACGGTATTTTTAAGGGCATAACGATCATCATACAAGAGTTTTTCGCCCAGCATGTTAATCGCGGCAATCCGTCCCTGTTTCATGGCATTGGGCCAGATTCCGGCGATTCCGGTAGCATCGCCAGCGGCATAGATATCGTCAACATTTGTTTTAAGATCATCCCCGACCAGAATAGCATGGTTGGTATCAATCCCGGATCCCTCAGTAAAGTTAAAGGCAGGTCGAACTCCGGCCGCTATGACAATCACATCAGTCGGAATCGCTTTGCCACTGGCCAGATGGATGGTTTTTCCCCGCCCGACTTCATCGACGTCAACAGAAACGACCTTATCATTTAAAATAAACTCCGCGCCATGCTCTTCAAAGCGTTGCTGGTAGGCTTGGGCTGATTTTTGATCCAGCTGTAAACTCATCACCGCCGGGGTCATTTCAATCACGGTTACCTTTAATCCCCGCTCTAGCATCGCCACCGCGGCGTCCATACCAACTAGGCCAGCACCGATAACGACAGCATTTTTAGCGGTGTTACATTCACTATCCAGCAACTGGGCATCTTTTAAGTCGCGGAACCCGTAAACATTTTTTGACTCCCGGAGTCCCGGGATTGGTGGGATGAAATAGGCAGCGCCGCTGGCAATCAACAGCTTGTCATAGCTGATATCCTGATTGTCATGGGTTTTTACCGTCTTTTTCTGAGCATCCAGGCTAATCACGGTGGTGTTACTAAGCCAGGTGATCCCACTCGTTTCAAAGAAGTCCTCAGCAATAAAACTAATCCCCTTGGCATCCCGCTGATGACCCAAAAACTTATGGAGCATACAACGGGAGTGAACGCTGTTTTCTTTGGAAATAATCACCACTTCGGTATCCGGTTCTGAGGCTTTGATTGTTTTGGCCGCACTGATTCCGGCCGCGCTGGCGCCGATAATAACGATTTTCATAAGCTTACCTCTTTCACTTCGATGGCTTTCTTGGGACAGGCTTTGACACAGCTGGGTCCATCCGGCTTATCATCGCAGAAATCACATTTAATGACCTTGGTCCGGGTTTGTTTATCTGGTTTTAAAACCCCATAAGGGCAGTTCATCACGCACATATAGCAGGCGGCACATTTGCTTTCATCATACTGCACATGCCCGGTTAACGGGTCTTTTTCCAGGGCGCCGCTCATACAGGACAGCACGCATTCCGGTTCGTCACAGTGACGGCAGAAAATCGGCAGATAGCCCTTTTGAGCATCAAATTTAATAAAGTTGCGGGTTTCCGCAGCAGGACTCTGCAGATTGACGGTGTAAAAATTACTACCGGCTTCATGGGCACTGATACAGGCGATGTTGCAATTCAGACAGCCATCGCATTTTTCACGATCAATGATGATTCGTTTCATGATTACACCTCCTTAGATGTTTAATTCCTGGCGTTTCTTTTCAATGATCGCATCCAAAGTTGCGGCTGCTGATTTAGCATTGTCATCAATGATCAGTTGTCCACCGGTTAGATTTAACATATCCTGGGTGAATACCTGAACAGCCACGGGGCTTCCGGTAACAAACGGTGGTAATCCTAAATGAAGCGGCAGTCCCAGCGCTAAACCAAAGGCCCCATCAGCCAGGGCTTGTTCTTCCAGCCATTGTGGTGCCGATAAAACCAGCGGTAACTGCGGTAAATCGACGCCGAGGGCTTCAGCCAGTTCGGTAGCTACCAGCTCCAGCCGGCCAATCGCCAGACAGGGGCCAAAGTTTAAGACCGGTGGAATCCCCAGACTTTCACAAACCGCCCGCAGTTTTGGTCCAGCCAGGGCTGCCGCTGAAGGTGACATCAGGCCGACATTTTCGAGGCCGCCTGATGAACAACCGGCTGATAAAACCAGAATATCTTTGGCAATCAATTCTTTGACCAGATTAACCGTCAACACATCATGGCCGCCGGCTGTTAAGCTGGAACATCCGACCACGCCGGCAATCCCTTTGATTTCGCCTTTGACAATGAGATCGATCAGTGGTTTCCAGGTTCCTCCCAGAAATGATTTCAGCGAACCCTCGCTGACACCGGTTAAGGTATCGTCGTTGCCGTGATCAGCATCCATGTTCAGCGCAACAACGCCCCGTCGGGCCTGATAGGCTGCGATTACCGCTTCGATAATTTCATCGCTCTGGCTTTCTCTTTCTTCAAATACAAATGGTTTCATTTCGGCATTGGCTTTTTTGGAAACATCATCCAGACAGATCTGTTTGATTTTTAATTCATCACAGATCGGTTCGATCCCTGGTAAGGTACAGTTGAACTCTGATAATACTGCATCAATAGCGCCAGTGGCCAGAATCGCTTCGCTGGTAAAATTGTTACCGGCATGACCGTTGAATACCTCTTTATAATGTTCGCCGCGCAGCTGCAGGTCCTGACCGACACAGGTACAGCCGACCAGTTTAAATCCTTTGGCACCGACCGCTTTGGCTTTCTCGATAACATCGTCTTGAATCAGGCGATCCTGTAAGTAGGAAAAGATGGCATGTTGATGGCCGGTAATCATTATATTGATATAATCCGTATCGATAACCCGTAAACCCACTGGTGCCAGACGGATCGATGGTTCGCCCAACATCACGTCGTTTAACAGATTGGTTAGTGTTAAACCATAAAGACCGGTGGAAATCCCCAGTTTTAAACAATTCAGATACATATCAACGGGATCAGAATTGAGATTGGTGGATGTTTTAACAACCCCTGCGAAAACTTCAGATTTTGCTCCCCCTGGCAGAATCCCCAATTCTTTCCAACGATCAAAACGCGGTTTATAGGCCATTTTTTCAACCAGTTCCATTTTAATATAGTCGGGCTTATATAAATCAGCTAAAACCATATCAGCAATTTTTTCAGCACAGACATGTTCATCAGCTTCATTGACTTCAAAGATTTCGGCCAGTTTTGCCAGCGCTACCTTGCCTTTTAAGACTCCTTTGCTGGCTGCTGTTTTCTTAAGCATCAGCGCAGTGTTTTCAACAATATGGATATAACATCCAGACCCCGCTGAAACGGCTCGCAGGAAGTTCCTGGCCACCATGGTATCAGCAGTGGCCCCGCAAACCCCTTTGGGTCCGTCAGGGGTGATCCGACATGGCCCATTGGAACAGAGCCGGCAGCAGATTCCCTGCAATCCGAAACCACATTTGACACTTTGTCCTTCCATCCGGTGATGGGATGTATCGACGCTGAGATTGGAAATAAAGGTTTCCAGTTTCTGATCCGCACTTGCACAGGTTTTACAACTAAAATTTGAATTCATGTAACCCTCCAGTAATTTATTCTTTAATAATCGCGACTGATTTTAAATTTATTAGTTTCTTTTAAAGAATCATTCCTATTAAAATCATGTTTCAATTATAGAGCTGGAATAAATATTTGTCAAGAATGATTCTTGGTAAATATTTGTCATTTTAACCAATCCCCAAAATAATAAAAGCCTGATACCAAAGCATCAGACTTTTTAGAGATTAATATTCTGTTATACAAGAGCCGCTTTCTTAATTTCGATCAGGCAAAAAGAGACACTTCCATACGATTCAAAGAAACATCTTCAGGCAGTTTATCCTTGAAATAATCGGAGAGTAAAACCTCCAGCTCAGGATCGTAGTAATCACAGATGCCGTTATTATCCTTGTTGTAAATATGCACATGAAACTGAGTGTTTGCGTCAAAACGCATCACTTCCTGATTATCCTTCAGTTTTAGAATCAGGCCTTTTTCAGAGAATGTTTCCAGAATATTATAAATCGTCCCCACTGACATCACATATCCCTGATTTTCAAGGGCTTCCATCAGCATATCGGCGCTGGGATGAGATGTCATTTCTGACAACACTTTTAAAACACTGATCCGTTGGGGCGTAGCTTTTAATCCGGCACCGCGGATCATGTCGGTATAAAGTTGGATCTTTTTACTTTTCATGATTAAGAATAACTCCTAACTAATAATTTGTATTTCAATTATAGTACGATTATCCAATATTGTCAAACTTCTTTTGATTTTTCTAATAAAAAAAGTGCCCGATATACCATTATCTTAAAATTACATAGTTGCTTAAAAAAACTCCTGTAATCAGATAAGTGCACTATCGGACACTCGACTCATTTTTATCACGTTTTTCTTGATTATTCATCATTTAGTCATCTCTTACTTATCACAGCCGCATTGATTTGGGCAGATTGTAGGGTCTGTTTTTGAGAGCCAAAAATCCATCTGCGATGATTTCATCGCCAACCATTTCTTCTGCAAAAAACTCATCATCATCGGTTAAGATGCGGGTTTCCGTTGAAGGGGTCATATCACGACCATGATCCAATAAACCTTTTGATAAACTTTCAATTTCAAAACCTTTTTCAGTTTCATGGCTGAATAATTTATCACCAATAATTTCGTCAGCGATTAGTTCATCCGTTAAAGATATATCATCTTTTTGAAACCTTGTTATTTCTTTGGTAGGAATCATTTCTTTGCCGCCATCCAGGAATTCTCTCGAAAAGCTTCCGCTTTCCATGGCTTCTTCTTTAAGAAAATCATCGACGGTCTTCTTATCAACATCGATTACTTTTGCAATTACCATGCCGCAAAATCTGCATTCTGTATCGTCAATACTCAAAATGTAAGTACATCTAGGACAATACCTTGGCATTTTACTCACTTCCTTCCACCTGTATTTTATCATAAATTCATGATTTTTACAAATGAAAGCAAAGCTTCTCAGTCATGATTGTCATGAAATAAAGGTTTGATTAAGCTATGTAAACAGGCTGTGACAGAAACTACAATTCTGCAACAGCCTGCTTATTTTTAGTTATAAAATGGTTGGATTAATACAATTCCTTTTTATACAAATAGGGTTGTCCCGGCATTTTCATTGCTGGCAATATAGCTTCCTACACCGGCAAATTCGACCCCGTCGATCAGTTCTTCTTCCTTAATTCCCATCAGTTCCATACTCATAGTACAGGCGATAAAATGAACGCCGGCTTTTTGTGCTTTTTTGATCATCGTATCCAGATCATCGACATTTTTCTTTTTCATAATGCCTTTAATCATTGCTGGGCCTGCGCCAAACATATTCATCATCGATAGCGGCAGTTTTTCAGCGCCTTTTGGCATCATCGCACCAAACATTTTTTCAACAAAGGTCTTGTTGCGACCTTTTCCGTCCCTTTTTCTGAGCGCATTCAGTCCCCAGAAAGTGAAGAACAGGGTGACGTTTTTACCCTGGGCAGCTGCGCCCTGGGCAATAATCATGGATGCCAATACCTTGTCCAGTTCACCGCTGAAGACCACCAGCGTGGCATTTTTCTGAGTCGAGACAGCTGGCATCAGACTGCAGGTTTCGCCTGTTTTTCCTTTTCGAATAACGCTGATATAGCTATTACCCTCTTTATCCTGAGAGACTAAAACATGGCCATTGGTTTTACACCAGTTTTTAATATCGCTGACAAAACCAAAGTCAGTAGCGATTATTTTGACTAGATCTCCAGGACTAGCCTCTTGGATCGCATTGTATGTTGCCATTAATGGGCCTGGACATTGCAGTCCCGTCACATCAACTACTTTTTGGATCGCATTAATTAAATCTCCACCCTGGTCAATGTTATCAAAGTTCGTGTCATTTACTTCTGGAATGCAGACACCAACTGTAAAGTCTGGTTGAGAAACCTGATACTGGGATGATTTATAAGTACTGTAACCGCCAGACAAATTGTGAATATTTGTAAAGCCGTGACCTTTCAAAATACGGATGGCCAGGTAAGCCCGCTGTCCTACTTGACAGGTTACGTAAATGGGCATATCCTTCGATATTGAAATATCATCAATATGATCTCTTAATGTGTCCAGTTCAATATTAACGGCACCTTTAATGGCTCCGGCACTGAACTCCATGGGTGTTCGGACATCCAGTAAAAATCCGCCTTTTTCGACAATTTCATCGATTTCAAACCATTCAACGGTTCTATAAATCCCTTGTTGAATGTTATTGGCGATATAGCCTAAAATATTAACCGGATCTTTGGCAGATGAAAACGGTGGCGCATAACATAATTCAAAGTCCCGCAGATCCAAAACGGTGGCTTCCATCTTCATTGCCGCGGAAATCACATCAATTCTTTTTTCGGTTCCTTCTTGTCCAACCGCCTGAGCGCCTAAAATTTTAAGCGTTTTGGGATCATAAAGAAGTTTTAAAGCGATATTGGTTGAATTCGGATAATATCCCGCATGATTGGCACGATGGGCAACGACAATTTGATAGTCAATTTTTTTCATATCCAATTGCGCTGCATTATTGCCCGTTGAAGCAATGACTTTATTAAAAACTTTAGCGACTGCGGTTCCCTGAATCCCAGAATTTTTGGTTGTGACGCCATTGATATAATCAGCAACAATCACCCCTTGGCGATTGGCAGGCCATGCCAGTGGAATTGCTGTTGGGGTTTCAGTTACAAAATCTTTGACTTCAATCACGTCCCCAATGGCAAAGATATCGGGACAGATTGCATCTTCTTCTGCGCAAACGACTTCATAATTCTCGGTGGTGATAATATGGCCCCGGGGTCCACATTTCAGTTTGGCATTCTTCGCCAAACCATTTTCTGGTACAACGCCAATGGCAAGAATCACCAGGTCAGCTTCTAAAACAAGGCCACTTTCTAAAACGACTTCTCGGCCCTGTTTCTGGAAATGATCAACGCCATCTTCTAAAATCAGGTTAACACAATTGGCATTAATTTCCTGATGAACCAATTGCGCCATTTCGAAATCAAGTGGTTTTAAAACCTGATTCATTTTTTCAACCAGGGTGACATTAATTCCCAGTTCCTGGAAATTCTCAGCCATTTCGATCCCAATAAAACCACCGCCAATAACAACTGCCCGTCCGACATTGCCCTTATCAACAATCGCTTTGATTTTATCGGTATCGGGAATATTTCGTAATGTCAGAACATTATCTGCTTCTGATAACCCGGGAATCGATGGTGTAATCGGTTTTGCACCGGGTGATAAGATCAGCTTGTCATAGGTTTCGGTATAGATTTCGCCAGTTCGATGATTTTTGACATCCACCGTTTTTGAACCGGGATAAATGGCAATCACTTCACTGAAATTTCGAATATCCAGATTATAACGTTTGGACATCCCCTCAACTGTCTGTACTAATAATTTTTGCCGATCCTTAATGACATCACCGATGTAATAAGGCAATCCGCAATTGGCAAATGAAATGTACTCATCCCGTTCAAACAGGATGATCTCATCATCTTCACTTAAACGACGCAAACGTGCCGCAGCTGTCGCACCACCGGCGACGCCGCCAACAATTAATATCTTTTTCATAAATTATCCTCTCCGTACAATGCCTGAATAATATTTTTGGCCGGTTTACTGATCACTTCATAATAAATTTCATTACCTGTCCGAAAGCCTTTAACTATCCCCGCATTTTTTAGCTTGGATAAATGCTGAGAGACGCCTGACTGGGAAACTTCAAGACACTCTTCCATATAGGAAACATTACATCGCCCTTTTGCGATCAGCCCTTTGGTAATACAAAGCCGAACCGGATGTCCAAGAGCTTTTAGAATTTCTGCCGTAACCTCATGATCTTTTAAATCCATTTCCATGAAAAATTCTCCTTGTGTTGACATAAAATTAACAGCCTCATATCATTATATTAGACTTTTCTAATATGTCAAGCGTAATTTTTTACTTAACTTTTGTTTATATGATGTTTTTTATACACTTAATAATTCTGACACCGACTTGCTTGAATTCAAACAACTTAAAAAAAGTCATTGACAATTGACTCAAAGATTTGATTTTCATCATAATCCGGATGTTCAGCGATCACTGCTAAGACCGCCTTCCCGATAAAATAAAGAAGATCATCCGGTGAAATATCGAACCCATCCTCCTGGGCCCACGCAGCAAGTTTCTGGAATAGCCGATGGCGTTTGTTTTCTTCATGTGTCAGGATCCGCTCTTTTTGAGTTTTTTTACCAGTTGTCATTGTATTGAACTTTCTAACAAGACAATCTTTGAGATTATATTCTTCTCCCTTCTCGGAACGGAGCCGTTCCAATTTTCTTGCGGATCTTTCGTCTAATTCTATAATTTCAAGAAGTAATTCATCCTCAATCGATTCCGGAATCATTGGTGATACATAGTATCCCGTTGATACAAATGTTGGTTCTGTGAATATAAAACAACTGCTTTCCTGCAGTTTTTTATTATAGTCAGCCAACGCTTTGCGATTTTCACTCAAATATTGCATAAACCGCTTAACCTCTTGAAGAGCCAAGGCATTTTCCTCCTCTATTTAGTTTCTAATTGCTAGTTAAGTACACATTACCACATTCTAATTCATTAATCAAGGAAATAGTTTCGTTATTTTAGTTTTGCCAAACATATTTTGTACAAAAGGTGAATACAGAAAAATGTCCAATTAGATTAACTGGACATCTCAATTCATAATATTTGTCTTACCATTGCATCATACCGTAAAAAGGACTCCGTTTTTCCACCTCTTTCTTTAACCACATGATTGGATAAAACCAGACACAAAGAATGAAATTAGCAGGAGTTAAACACTGTGTCTCTTACTTTTTACCCAATATCTTATATAATAATCGATACAGGGTGATTGCTTCTTCTTGGGTGATCGACAGGCATTGCTTTATTTTGTCAGGTATCAGACTAGCTGGACCTTGTAGTGCCTCACCTGCTGAAGTCAGTCTGATAATCACATTGCGCTCATCATTTAAATCCCGATTTCGTTCAATAAATCCAGCCGATTCCAGACGTTTCAATAAGGGGGTCAGCGTTCCAGAATCGAGATACAGATATTCTCCCAATGTTTTTACGTTGATGGTTTTGTGTTCCCACAAAACCATCATGGCGATATATTGGGTATAGGTCAATCCGATTTCATCCAAATAGGGTTTATAGCGTTTAACTACCTCTTTGGCACTGGCATAAAGGGGAAAACACAATTGGTTTTCCAGTTTTAGTTGTTCATTGTTCAAGTCAATCACTCCTTTGAAAAAATTTATAAATCATTATACCTCACAATTTTATTGCAGGCAATTTTTTCACTGGGAAGATTATTCGCTTAATAATTTTTTTATAGCATTTTCGATTTTTTCAGGAACATCCGTCGGTGCAAATCGTTTGATTACATCCCCCTTATTGTTAATTAAAAATTTAGTGAAATTCCATTTGATGTTGGAACCCAGCATCCCACCCTTTTCTTTCTTGAGGTAGGTAAACAGTGGATCAGCATTATCACCATTGACATCGATTTTATGAAAAATTTTAAAGGTTACGCCAAAACGGGTTTCGCAGAAGCTTTTTATTTCACCATCGGTTCCCGGGGCCTGGTTGGCAAATTGATTACTGGGGAAATCAAGGATTTCAAACCCCTGATCCTGGTATTTATCATAAAGATCCTGGAGTCCTTCATATTGGGGGGTTAGACCGCAGCCGGTGGCGGTATTTACAATCAGCAGCACCTTGTCTTGGTAATCTTTCATGGAAACATCCAGGCCGCTGGCATCTTTTACGTTAATATCATATAAACTCATTTTATAATATCCTTTGCGTTATTAGATTGTATACAATTATTATATACCGCAATTTAATAACGTCAAGAACTATTTTGGATTTTTGCAGATTTTTATTGATCAGTTGATTTAAATGAGCCTATGGCCAGAACTAAGGTTGCGCCCAGAAAAACGACTAATGCCACCAAACTGATCGACCAATTGTGAATATTACCGCTGATCCCACTGCGCAGACCATTAAGCAGCCACTGAAAGGGATTTACAAAAACAATCGTTTTAACCCACGAAGGCGCTGCATCCAGCGAATAGAAGGCCTCACTGCCGAGCAATAAGGGCATGGTAATCAGATTGGTGGCAATACTGGTTTGCGCTTCAGTTTTGCATAATCCGGAAATAAAGAAACTTAAAAAAACATATCCCATGGCACCGAGAACACAGATAATTCCGATCCGCGCAACGCTGGCAATGGTCAGGTCGAGATGGAAAAAGATCGAGCCAACTGACAGAACCAACATCGCACAGATCAGCGAAACCAGAGTCCAGGCGCCAGATACACTGATGATATAACGCGATAACGACAGCGGTGTTACTTTTAATAATTGATAAACACCCCGCCTTCTTTGGCTCAGCAGCGAAAAAACGGTGGTGGTAAAGGCATAAAATAATATCCCCATGGCCATCATTCCGGTTGTAATTTTAATGGAATAATCAGGGTTGCCAATCAGAGACCCCAATATCAGAGTTCCGCCCATCGGCATGAGAATGGACCAGAACAGCAAAAACGGTTCCCGGGCAGCAGCTTTGAGTGAAAGGCTGAAGATTGTATTCATTGTTTTTCTCCTTAATTCTTTTCGGTGAGTTTTAAATAGAGCATTTCCAAATTTTCGACCTGATATTTTTTTATCAGTGCTCCCGGTTGTCCCTGATCCATTATTTTTCCATGGTTCATGAAAATCAGCCGATCTGCCAGTTTTTCCACTTCCTCCATATCATGGGAAGAAAACAGCACGGTCTGATTGTTTTTAGCCAGGCTACCAATCATTTCTTTGATTTCATGTCGGGAACGGGGATCCAATCCGGCGGTTGGTTCATCCAGAACAACCAATTCGGGGTGATGAACAGTGGTAACTCCGATGGCCAGACGTTTTTGCTGACCGATGGACAGCTTAAAAGCCGGGGTTTTTCCGGCGCACTCCAAATGACAATCGGCCAGCTTTTGATCAATTTCCTGATCGCTGAGATTGGTGAGATACAAGGCACCGAATAATCTGAGGTTTTCTTTGGCTGAATACCCCTCAAAAAAAGGGGTGCTCTGGAGCTGAGCGCCGATATGCGCTTTATAATCGTCCCGCCAATAAGAAATGGAGCCGGCATCAGGCGCTAATATACCAAGTAGCATCGCGATAGTGGTGGATTTCCCCACCCCATTGGGACCAATAAGAGCCAGGATCTCACCCTGTTTAATTTCGAAATCAATCTCCTGAATCACCTTTTTGTTGTTAAAACTTTTGACCAGTTTTTTTCCTTCAATAAGATTCATTTTAGCCTCCTTGTTTATCTTTGTATATTCATTGTTGAGTATACAATTATTTTTTTCTCCCTCACGGATGAGGGAGAAAAAAATAATTGTTTGACTACTGAGCTTCCAGCAATTTTATGGCATTTTCAACAAAAGATCTTTGCTGATTGACAATTGCGTACATATTGTCAAAGATCAGCTTCGTCATTGGCGGAATGTTCTGATGCATGGCGATATCTTTAAGACGAAACCCGCTTTCGAGGGCTTCGTATTCTTGATCCAGTGCCACGAGTTGATTGTTCAGTGCCGCCAGAGCTTTTTCCGGGGATACTTTTTCAATAAAAGACAAGCCGGAGTACAGGGTCGAGGGATAATTGACCGATGAGTTCTCCAGAGAATCCCCCACTAATTGGGTTAAATGTTCTCTCCCCGTCGCAGTTATTTTATAAATCGCTTTTTGCCGGTGTCCGGTTTGTTCGATGCTTTCAATAACGACCAGACCTTCTTTTTCCATTTTTTTTAATGCATGATAAATGGAACCGATGAGTACTCCACCCCATCGTTCCGCATCAGATATTCGCAGCATCTGCTGGATATCATAGCCGGACATGGGTTGGACATCAAGTAGTCCCAGAACTAGTACTCGTGTCAATTCATACACCTCCAATACTCTACGTTGAGTATTTTATATTGAATATATTGTTTTGTCAAGCGCTAATTAATTATTTTCCATTCCGTCGGTAACACTGCGGATATTGCGCATGCTATTCTTTATTTCTTCAGGTGAACAAACATGGACACTGCGCGGCAGGTAATTAAAAAACTCCCTGAACACGATCACAATGCCTATTTCATTAATGGTGAGTTTCTGCATGCTCTGGTTCATCTCATTAACCAGGATAAATTCAACTTGTTCCTGATTGACCAGATATCGGATACTTAAATTTTTAGCTCCGATAATCAGTCCATCTCTCAGTACAAAAACATCGGCGATACGAACATTACCTTTTTCCAGCAGCTGGAGCTCACTTAACGTGCCAATTTTTTCACCGGAAACGGTCGTCCTGTCGAGGAGAGTTTCAAGCTGATCAAAGGCTATATATTTCTCAGCAATATTATTTTTTTTAATTTTTTCAAATGACGGCAGTGGGTAATCTGCCCATTTCATCGGTTCTTTTTCCACAAATGGAGCGCATTTATTGAGAATGGATTGAGATTTGTTGCGATAGTAATCCAGTATTTCCGGATCTTCATAAATAATAGCGCTCTCAAAATCCCTGTCAATGGTGATTACCTGTTTGGAAGTGATGAAATAATTGGGAACGATGATACTGATATCGTCATATATTTTGGTACCTGAATAAAAATAATAGGGTTCGTAATCAATATTATTCAAGCTTTTTAAAATTAGAACTGTTTTTAAAATATCCAGATTGTTTCCCAGTTTTTTCTTATTGACTAAGGGAATGATATTTTGGATTTTTCCACCCTGATTTTGGTCATTGATCCGCATGATCAATTCATAGAGAAAATAATGCTTGAAATTGATCGACATAATCACGTGAGCATTTTCACTTCTGCCCATTTCTTCCATAAAACAGCTGCGGATAATCCCCTCAATTTTTACCTGACCCTTGATAATCCGGGCTTTTTCCGAAACTAGTTGGTTTTTTACCAGATATTCTTCGGGTTCGACCCAATTTTTTTTTGGACTTGTAAGATTGCAGATTTCCCCATAAAGCGAAAAGATATCCTGACTGTTATTTAATACTTCCCGGTCATCATATTCATTTTCATAAAGGGTGTATAACTGCTTTTTTTTATCTTTACTCAGGTTTAGAGCGACCATAATTTTCTGCAGATCTTCCAGATTCAGCCGGCGTTTGCCAGACAAAAAATGCTGGAAAGTTGAGCGGTCCACCCCAACTTCTTTAGCGAGCGAAAAATTTGTCATATTCTTTTCTTTGATCATGTCTTTTAATACATTACCGATATCCTGGCTCATTTTTTCCTCCGTCTTTATATTACGGCTACGCATTGTTGCTGAGATCAGACTCTATTTTTTTATCAAGCCTGTATGGTTATCCTGACCGGTTGTCATGCCGTTTTCAATTGGTTGCTATTATTTTAACAGTAAGATGCAAAATAATCAATATCTAGCAACTATAATGCATATTATTTTGCATAGAATATTCTTAGAAATTCACTTTGGTATTTATCAATTGACAGTCACGGTTCTTATGAAATAAAAAAGCGTGCGATAGCCCAGGGCCACGCACGCATTAATACGAACAGTAATCGGTTGTATAAGAGTTTACTTTTTTAAATGGGATGTTAAATTTTCGTCTGACTATTGCTTAACGGTCTAAATATCATCTATTTCTTTTTTTCGCTCCAGTTGTCTTTGCGCTGTTTTGATAACAGCCTCTGTTTTGTCGGTTTCGTCATACTTGGTATAAAAACCGAAAGAGACCGATAGTTTTATCGATTGTACCTTGACCTCGTCCATGCACTTTTTAAATCGTTCCAGGGCCCGTTCAACCTTGGCTCCTTCGGTTCTTGGCATCAGAACGACAAATTCATCGCCTTCGTACCGGGCCACCACATCATCGCCCCGAACCCCGTATTTGATAACCTGAACGGCTTTTCGCATTAAAATATCACCCACCGCATGACCATACTCGTTATTGATCTTGGACATGCCATTAATATTCATGAAAATGATCGATAATGGATAATACTGCTCTTCATCCATTCGGACTAATTCTTTTTCATAGAATCGGCGATTAAATACCCCGGTCAGTTGATCATAAAAAGATAAGGATTCCATGTTCTGATCCAGGCTGTTTTTTTCTTTAAGCATATCTTTGATAAAATTCTTATTTTCGGTGACATCCTGGATGAAACAAACGATGCCGATGATTTCACCATCGTTTTTCCGAATCGGTGCCCAATGATTTTTTCCGACCACTACATTTCCGTTTTCACTTTCATACTCTTCGATGGAAGAAAACTGCTCACCGGCCAGGACGCGGTCAAAAAAACCCTTTAAATTTTCACGTTCTTCATTGCTGTCGATGATATCCAGGATTCGGGTTCCGATGGCGATATTAGCGCCCCAATGTTCTTTTGCCATGGCTTGATGGCGATTATTAAAGCTCAGGTATCGGTATTCCCGATCCAGTCCAAAAACCAGAAATTCATGGGTTGTCTCAAGAATGGTCGTCAGCAGACTATTGGCCAACTCCAGCTTTTCAGTTAAAGCTAGTACGGCTTCTTCAAATGACTGTTCTTCAAGCTTTTTTCTATTATCTGCATTAATTGTATCAATATTAACGACGCTCATATTTTTACTCACTAAGCCTCAACCTCCAAAATTATTTTAATCTTAGATTCAATCAAAATTTTCCCAAATATTCTGGGAACACTTTATACATTGTAACATTTCCATCGTTAAGATTCTACTTTTTTCACCTGTAAATTTTGAAACATCATATCTTATCGATTAAAATGTCTAATAATTTACGGTTATCTTTTACCTTTGTCAAAAAAGATCGTCGTTTAAATCGATTTTTGCAGACTAGAGTTTAACGCCTTCAGGAAACCCCACTGAAAAACCGGGTTGTTTGAGTATTTTTTTATTAGAAAATCCGATTTCTTCCAGGGCATTACAGCCAAAGAAGGCATATTCGCCCACGGTCTCTAATTCTTTGGGCAGGTGAATCTCGATCAGGTTTTGACAGCCATAAAAACAGCTGATCCCGATATGCTTTAGCTGATCCGGCAGAATGATTTTTTTTATCTGAACGCAGTCCTTAAAAACATGGCTGCCTAAAACTTCCAGTTGACTGTTGCCATAAAATTCCACCGCTTCGAGCTCCTGACAGCCAAGAAATGCCGCTTCTTCGATGTTGATCACGGCTTCGGGAATAACGAGTCCAGTCATTGATTTGCAGCCTTCAAAGGCGGAGGTACCAATGATTTCCAACACCTTGCACTTATCCAGGTCGATTGTCTTCAAGGCTTCACAGCCATAGAAGGCAAAATCTTCAATTGCTTTCAGGGTGCTGGGAAAGGTCGCGGTCTCCAATTGGGTGCATTTGTAAAACATACTCCGTTTGATGACCTCGACGCCCTCAGGGATATAAACAGCTTTGATCTCATTGTCATGACGGTATCCATGGCTTGCCGCGGCCTGAAATGCGGCGGCGTCTTTAAAAAGCAATTCTGTTTTATCCACTATCAAATCAACGGGATCGGGTTCATTCCCAAAACTGAGAACCCGACTTTGGGGGGCATACGGTTTTGGTTCAGTTTTTGAGAAATACCCTATCTCGTTTTCATTGACTACAGAAGCAGGAAGGTCGGCACTAAAGGGGTCCTGTTCTTGTTGATAATCCCAGCTTTCTGGCTCCTCTGCTACCGCTTCATTGATCTCAAAGGTAGTCTCTTCATCGATTGGTTTTGCCGTATCCAGTTCTAAAACTTCATTCTGATCAAAAATGGATCGTTCCGAAGAAGGAGTTTTATCAATCGAGTCCAATTCTTCCAGCATTTCTCTTTTTTCTTCCAGGGCCTGATTAGCGATCAGCAAATCATTCTTAATGTTGTCCAGTTCCTCACGGATCGGCAGCCGATCCAGAGTGATGGTTTCCGATCCAGCCAGGTTAGCTTCAAGTTCATTTTTGGCGACCAGCAATTCTTCGCCGATAATTTCCAGTTCATCTTTTGAATCCTGTATTTTTTCCACCAGGACTTGTAATTCTGTTTCGGATCCGTTTATTGTGGCTTTGACCGCGTGGAGTTTATTTCTGGAAATCTCCAGTTCCATTCGGGTATTTTCCAGCTCGGTATTGATACTCGAGAGTTCCGCAGTTTTTGAATTAATTTCTTGATTGAGCGCTATCAGCTCAGGACTGACCGGTAACGGCTCAGGGGTTTTACTGCGGTTGACATCCATTGCCGGGGCTTCTTTCTGACCCGGTTGCGGTTCAAAAATAAGCAGATAAAAATCTTCAACCTGTCCCAGGGACGCTTGTTTCAGTAGTGGAATCACCCGAATCATAAGCCCCATGGTTTCCCCGTTACGTTTTATGGAGACGATGGGTGAATTCACTGCGGATCGACTGGTCACCGCATGATACAGGGTGGTATTCAAATCGCGGCGCAATTTTTTGCGGGCCATTTTCAGGACATTATTGACCCCGGTATAACCCTGGGCCGGCTCAAGAAACAAGCCGGTATGTCCATGAACATAGCGAATATTTCCCAGTTGATCAACCAGCACTCCGACTGGTGCATAAACGCTTAACAGCCCCTCTTCAGTCAGTTCTTTGACGGTCTTCGGCTTCGGTAAGACGCGTCGGACAATGGTAAAAAAGAGCGGCCACTCAAGCGCCCCTGAAGTTGGTAAAAAACGATCGGCGATCCGATACTTCTTTTTAGTTTGATTCCCTGTAGCTGTTTTATTGTGTTCCATAACCGATTCCTCCTTATCTTGGTATCGCTTTCAGCATGTGTGTCGATGCATACGAGTATGCAACTTAAAATGGCTTTTGATAGACAGCCGGCATAATAAATTTATACTTGGTCTGCTTTAAATTAAGGGATTCTGCATGACCGATGAACAGATAACCGCCAGGTACCATATGATTATACATCTTCTCCACCAGCCGGTCCTTAGTCGCCTGATCAAAATAGATCATCACATTTCGGCAGAAAATGACATCAAACTTTTTCTTGAAAACAAAGGTCGGTGTCATCAGATTAAAACGCCGATAGATCACTTCTTTTTTGATCTCATCCACAACCATCACCTGGCTGCTGTCGTAATTCTGAAAATATCTCAGTTTCCAGTTGGGAGGCAGGGACTGGATCCGGTCCTTGTCATAAATTCCTTTTTTGGCGGTATCCAGAACCTTATTCGAGATATCCGTCGCCAACAGCTTTTTGTCCCAATGATGAGAGTCCGATCCGAAAAACTCCGTCATAATCATTGCCAAGGTATAAGGTTCTTCTCCGGTGGAGCTGGCCGCGCACCATAGTCGAATATCCCGATTGTTCTCAGCTTCCTTTTTTTTCTTGAGATAGGGCAGGACGGTATTTTTGAAAAATTCAAAATGCTCCGGCTCGCGCATGAAAAATGTATGGTTAGTTGAAACCTTATCAATCAGCACCGAACTGGCTTCCCCGGTTTTATCTGAAATCAGATACTTATAATAGTCGGTAAAGCTATCAAAGCCCAGCTCCACGAGCAGCTTATGCAGCCGGCCCATGAGCAGGAGTTGCTTTTCTTTTTTTAATTCAATGCCAAATTCGCTGTGGATATATTCCGTCAACATGGCAAATTCTTTTTCGGTGATTTGAATCATTTTTCCACTTCCTCAATCCAGTTATCAACACTTCACCCGTCGCCTGAAATGGCAGAAAAAAGTGAATTCTTAGATTAGTTTAACCCAGCCAGCGGTTAAAGTAAATACTCAATTTTACTGGGGATTGCCCGGTTTTATGGGCTAAGTCAATAATTTGCTTGTCAGCGGCTTGAAAAAAGTCTATAATAGAATAAATCTAATTTAGAATGGAGAATGAATATGGCAATTGTATGGACCCCAGCTTTATCAGTCGGTGTTGAAAACATTGATTCACAACATAAAATCTGGTTTGAAAAAGCGGATCAACTTTTTGAGGCCGGCAAAAGCGGAAAGTCCAAGGAAGTCATTGCTCAGATGTTTGATTTTCTTGACGACTATACCAAACAACATTTCAGAGACGAAGAAGCTTATATGACAAAAATTAACTATCCCGAAATCGCCGAGCAAAAGCGATTACACAAAAATTTTATTGAAGAACTGGCAAAACTTAAAGCAGACTACCAACAATCCGGCGGAAATATTACCCTGATTATCAATGCCAATCAGATGATCGTTGATTGGCTGACCAAGCATATTTCAACGATGGATAAAAAAATTGGTACCTATGCTAAAACCCTCTAAAAAATTAAACCGCAGTCTCCACTGAGATTGCGGTTTTTTCCGCGGCTCTTTTTCTAAAAATTATCGCATTATGATTAAACCATCGCTTCAATAAAACCAAATTTTTCCAGCACAGCCGTCAGTTTTGTCATATCAATGGGTTTTGATGCATAGGCATTACAGCCATAGTCAAAGGCCGTCTGAACAATCTGGGTTTCTCCCAGAACGGTGGTGATGATAATCTTACATGCTTCATTTTCGGCGATACCATTTTGCCTTTCCAGATCCCGGACGGTTTTTAAAACCCGGATGCCGTCGATTTTTGGCATCATTACATCCAGACAGATTAAATCATAGGGCAGCCCATCTTTGAGTGTCAGAAGATAGGCATCGATGGCTTCCAAACCATCCACCACCAGATCGCAATCCCCGTATCGGCTCAAGAATTTAGATAGAAATTTTCGGCTGACCATATCGTCTTCCACAATTAAAATTCGTTTCATCTCAATTCTCCCCATCATTACCAGCAGTCATCAGCAGCCAGACTTCTTTGATGCGCTTTAAATACTCAGGCACCTTTTCGATCCGGTCTTTTCTGATTTCCAGTTCCATTTTGAAAACCAGATTCTTTAATTCTTCGGCATTCATTTTTTCAAATACCCCTTTCAGCTGATGGGCAATGAATTCCATCATAATGAGATTTTCCTGATCCAAAAGCCGGTACAGGCTGTCAATTTTCTGATTGACTTCGCATTTATCTTTTTCATCCAGCGCAGCATTTTCTCTCGATCCGGATTTGCTCGCTTTCTGATCAGGATCATAAAATATGTGAATCATTTCCTGGTACAGTTGTGATTCTTTTTTTTCCCGCTGGTCAAGATGTTTTTTTAAAAACATCTGCATCTGGTGGCGATCCAGAGGCTTGGATAAATAACCATCCATCCCGCTGGCCTTAAAAATGGCTTCATCGCCTTTGAGGGCAAAAGCTGTCAACGCGATTATCGGGGTTAGCTGATTCAACGAAATTTCCGGTTCTTTAGGATTAAAAGCGGGCTCTTCTTGACTCTCGACTCCTTTGATCATCTGCGTGGCTTTAATCCCATCCATCACCGGCATCTGCACATCCATGAGAATGATATCATAGACTTTTTTTGAAGCTGCCTGAACGCCTTCTAAGCCATTTCCGGCCATATCAACCGTGACGCCAAAACTTTCAAGCATTTTGCTGATGACGATCTGATTGACCCGGTCATCTTCAACCAGCAGCACCTGACTTCCGGAAAAATTGACTTCTCCGTTCGAATCTGCTGCCGTTTCCCCGGGTTTTTTCGTGATCGTCATGGGCAGAAAAATAGAAAAGGTACTCCCGACCCCCAATTGACTGGTGAAGGTCACACTGCCCCCCATCATTTCCAAAAGCTGTTTGGTAATCACTAAACCTAAGCCCGTCCCTCCATATTCCCGGGTATAAGAACCATCAATCTGGGAAAAACTTTTAAATAGCATCGAGTGATTTTTTACATCGATGCCAATCCCGGTATCGGTGATGGAAATCTTCTGGATCACCTCATCGGTTTTGTCGGGCAGTAATTCCTGACTGATCGTGATTTTAACCGAGCCTTGATTGGTAAATTTAATCGCATTACTGACCAGATTGTTGATAATCTGTTTAAGCCGCATGCTGTCACCAATGACATAATTGGAAATCAGCGGTTCATAAATAACCGACATCTCGAGGTATTTTTCCAGAGCATGTTTTTTATGGGTTTTGATCGTGGATTCGATAAGATCAAGAAGGTTAAAACTCATGGGATTAATCATCAGTTTACCGGCTTCAATTTTGGCAAAATCCAAAATATCATTGATGATCCCGATCAGCGAGGCGACACAGCCTTTGGCCGTTCTCAGATTATCCTGCTGTTCTTCAGACAGTGGTTCCAGAGCAGTCAGATCGATCATCCCGACAATTCCGTTTAGCGGGGTGCGGATTTCATGGCTCATGTTGGCCAGAAATTCACTTTTAGCTCGATTGGCTTCTTCCGATCGGGTAATGGCTTCTTTTAGCTTTATTTCGGTTTTTTTCTTCATATCCATATCCGATGACAGTACCGCAATATAACCAGTTTCCGGACTGTAAATGGAGCTTTCCACCCATTTTTTCAAGCGGATCATATAATATTCCTCCAGATGAATGTTTTCACCCCGGGCGAGAACTTCCTGGAAGCGATTGAAAAGCCCCTGGCTTTCTTCAGTTTCGAGAAAGCCCATTTCTGATAATTTATGGCCAATCACCTCATCCCGCTGAATCCCATATAATTTTTCGGTGGCCCGATTCATTTCCACCAATTCGGCATCAATCAGGTTATAATTATCATCATACAGAGCTTTGAAATAGGAAATACTGCTGTCCATATATTTGAACAGGGAAAAATATTTTTTTTGGCTTTTGATAAAAAGTTCTTCGGCAAAGCGCTCATCATGAATATCCAGAAACAGACCGATCATTCCGGCGTATTCCTGATTTTTACCATAGTAAGGCCGTCCCATCCCCCGGAAGATCCGGTAGGTATTGTTCGGGGCCAACAATTCCAATTCCATGTTAAAGTTGAATTTTTCACTGAGGGAACTGTTCAGGAGTTCAATAAAACGATCGTGATCTGCTTTTTTCATATGACTGCGCAAGTCTTCCAGAAAAGATTCCCGGGAGATATTCATAAAAGCTTTGAAAGTCTGATTGATAAAATCACACTGCTGTTCGCGGTCGATGCGATAGATCATTACCGGTAAGCTGTCTAAAATCAAAAGACTGGATTCCCGGGCTTCTTTTAAGCCTTTTTCATAATAGACCTGCTCAGTGATATCTTCCATGGTAATGATGTACTCGGAATGTTTGGCGGTGATGATCGGCAAAACGCTGAGATTTAAAAAGCGGGTTTCGTCGCTGAGGCCATTTTTAAAACATACCTTGATGGACCTGTCCCGGACCATTTTTTTGCTTTCCAGAACGCCGGTGACAATTCTTCGAAACTGGCAGAATGAACAATCCAAAGAATAACCGCAACCCCCATTATCACAAAAAACACATCCCAGGGCATCACCAAAAACCTTGCTGATAACGCCGGTTTCTTTGAGGTTAAATGTTTTGAGAAAAGCCCGGTTAACCCGATTGATGATCAGCCTGTCATCAATAACCAGCATACTGGTTGGCAGCAGATCAAACATCAATTTTAAGTTATTTCGTTCTTTTTTGATGTTTTTTTCTGCTTCAATGATTCTGGAAATATCCCTAAAAACCACCACCTTGCCCATATATTCCCCGCTTTCTGATAAAAGCGGGGATAAATGGGCAGAAAGATAGCATTTACTGCCATCTGGTTTTAAGTAGTAGGATCGTTGGGGCAAACCCACGCCTTTTTTAAGTTCGTCCTTTTTCCCATCGGTCCAGAGTTGGATCCGATCTTCCTGGCCGTCCCGGTATAGTTTAAAGACATCCCTAAAGGGTTTACCCAGAATGTCAGATAATTTCAAACCCAGAATCTTCAGGGCTTCGGCGTTGGCAAAGTCCAGTCGATCATCGATCTCACAGGTCATGATCGCATCACCGGCGCTATTCAGGGTTGACACCAGCCAGGCTTTATCCTTATTTTCAATATGCTGTCTCATTTCATCCATCAGAATTCTCCAGGTAAATAAATTTAGGTAATTTCAAAAATTACTGATCAGCTAATTAATACTTGCCATACTCACATCACTGAGAAAGATGGTTTTGGCGGCCGGCACATGACTGCTTTGACCACTTCGCTTCTTCACGGCCTGACGGTTTTGTTCCTTCATGTTCTCAAACATCCGCATCATTTCCGGGGTCATATTTTCATAGTTTTCGGTGCCCATAAAGCCGCCCCGTTTTAGTTTAAACCGGGAGACCTGTTCTTTCAGCATTTCTGCCTGGCTGGCCAGTTGTTCGCTGGCCGCGGCGGTTTCCTCGGAGGTGGCCGAGGTGGCCTGGACCACATTGGCAATCTGAGTAATGCCCTGGTTGATCTGTTCCACCCCGATGGCCTGTTCATTGGAGGCCACTGAAATATTTGTAACCAGGCCATAAACTTTTTCGATGGAATCGACAATGCGGACGAGTGCTGCGGCAGTTTCGTTGGCAATTTTGGTACCGCCTTCGACCTTTTTAATGGAGCCTTCGATCAAGGCAGTGGTTTCTTTGGCGGCGCTGGCGGAACGGGCCGCCAGGTTTCGGACTTCCACGGCAACTACGGCAAAACCTTTGCCATTCTGACCGGCTTTAGCCGCTTCAACTGCGGCATTCAGAGCCAGGATATTGGTTTGGAAGGCAATTTCATCAATCACCTTGATGATCTTGGAGATGTTATGAGAAGATTCGCTGATATCTTCCATCGAACCCAGCATCTGCTGCATCCGGCTGTTACCCTGGTTGGCATTCTCTTTGGTATCTTCCGCCAGCTGATTGGCCTGATCGGCATTATCGGCATTAAGCCGGGTCTGGGAGGCGATTTCTTCGATGGAGGCCGTCAGTTCTTCGATGGAACTGGCTTGTTCAGTGGCGCCCTGGGACAGGGAAATGCTGGAATCAGATACCTGTCGGGAACCCGAGGCAACCTGTTCGGTAGCTTCGTTAATATTGACCATCACCTGGTTGATATTGGCAGCCATGCGATTGAAGGCCCCGGCCAGTTCGCCCATCTCATCCCGGGTACTGATATCGATAGCCACATCAAGATCGCCGTCAGCCATCCGTTTGGAGGCGTCCACCATTTTGTACACCGGTTTTTTTATGGTTGCCGCAATAAAGACACCTAAAAGAATCGACAGGATCATCCCAATCACAATTAAGACAATCGTCATAAAGGTCGATGAACTGGCAATGGCGGTATTCCCGGCGGCGGTTTCTTCGGCTACCTGGAATTTGATTTCGATCATCCGGGCAATATCACCTTCCATCTGGGTGGTGGCGCTGGAATAGTCACCGTTTTTCATCAGGGCAATGGCCTCCACCTGTTTGCCCTGTTTGACCAGAGCAATAATCGCGGCTGCGGCCAGATTCATCTTGTCTTTTTGGGCAATGGCGCTGGCCACCAGTGTGACCCCTTCTTCAGAGATCAGGGTTGTCTGAAAGCTTTGCATATTGGTATCAAAGATTGTATTCTGTTCCTGAATATTGGCTTCCAGCCGAGAAATTTCATCGGCGTTGCCGGATAAAATAATGGCATCCAGATCATTGGTAATCTCCTTATAGGCGTCGGTGATAAAAATCAGTTCGCCCAGGGGCACGGTCATTTTTTCATAGAGATAGGTATCCTGCCGGTCCACCGCCTGGATATTGATGACGCCCATCACTCCAATTCCACCGGCAATCAAGGCGACTACAACAAAACCGAGAATCAATTTTGTTCCAATTTTTAAATTATAAAACCATTTCATCCCTTTACCTCTCTTCTTTCTCATTCATTAATAGCTGAATTTCCTGATTGGATAATAACTTGTCGCAGTCGAGCAGCAGTTTGATTTCATTATTCACTTTACCGATACTTTTGATAAACTGGTTGGAGACCCCGGAGCTGAGCATCGGCTGTTCAATAATATCCGCTTCGGAAAAGGTAATCACCTCAGAAACACTGTCCACAATCAGTCCCACGGTGTTTTCGGCCACATCGATGACAATCACACAGGACCTTTCATCATACTCCACAAATTTTTTTTGAAACCGCAGCCGCATATCCATTAACGGAATAATTCGACCGCGAAGGTTGAAGATTCCCCGGACATAGGCCGGCAGTTCGGGCACTTCGGTAAAGGGCAGGATGCCAATGATCTCGGTGACATAACCGATCCACAAGCCATAATAATCATTGGCCAGCTCAAAGGTTAGATACATCCCTTGCTGATCATCGTCCTGATCAATTTCTTCGGTCACTTCTTTGATCATCGTACAACTCCTTTCGATGCAATTAATTAGTTATAATGCTGCTACTGCACCCGCAAGCCGGTGAGGCCGCTGATATCCATGATCAGGCTGATGCTGCCATCGGGAAGGAGGGTGCAGCCGGCCAGTCCGAGGATTTTTTTCATCGCATTGACATAATTGGGCAGGGCTTTGACCACCACCTGCTGTTGCCCCAGCAGTTCGTCGGCAAAAACGCAAATCACCTTTTCATCCTGTTCCACCATAATCAGAATGCCCTTGGTCAGATCAGTTTCGGCGTTTTTGATGTGGTAGTGTTGGTGGAGTCTCAGGATCGGGAAACATTGTCCCCGGATCATTACCATTTCGTTATTGTCCGGGTCCATCAGGCAGTCTTTTTGAGCTGGTCGGAAAGATTCAGAAATGGTGGTGATCGGAATCGTATACCGGGATTTTCCCACTCGGATATTCATCCCTTCCACGATTGCCAGGGTCAGCGGTATTTTTAGAGTAATGGTGGTACCCCGGTCTATTTCACTGTCAACCAGCACCGTGCCACCCACTTCTTCCAGATTTTTGGTAACCACATCCATACCCACCCCCCGGCCGGAAAATTCGGTAATACTTTCCTTGGTGGAAAACCCCGGCAGCAGGATCAATTTAAAAATTTCCCGATCGCTTATTTCTTCCTCTGGTTTGGTCAACAGATCATTTTTTCGGGCTTTTTCGAGGATCCGGGCTTTGTTGAGTCCCCGGCCGTCATCCTTGATGACAATCAGCACATCACTGCCGACATTTTTGGCCTCCAAAACGATATGGCCGGCTTTTTCCTTACCCTTGACCAGCCGTTCATCCTCACTTTCAATACCATGATCAATGGCATTGCGGATAATGTGCATCAGCGGATCGGAGATATGTTCAATGATATTCTTATCCACTTCGGTTTCTTCACCATAAAGATCCAGCACCACTTCCCGGTGCAGCTTTTTACACATATCCCGGACAATCCGGTTCATTTTGACAAAGGTGGTAGATAGCGGGACCATCCGGATGGTCATCACCATATCCTGGAGCTCGGCGGTAATCTTATGGAGCTCGATGGACGCCTTGTGAAAGTTTTCCGACTGGATGGCTTCCACTTCCGGGCACTGGGTGACCATTGATTCGGTAATCATCAGTTCCCCCACCAGGTTCATCAGATTATCCAGCTTGTCGACGTTGACACTGATCATTTTTTGTGCCGCAGTGGGGCTGTTTTTGGGGGTTTCATCAGAAAAAGTTATGGCTGCGGTGGGGGTGACTGGCGTGCAGCGCTCCTGGTCCGGCAGGGCGAAAGTCTCGATTGGCTGAACCACATTCTGTTCGCGGCGGAATGGATTCAGTCGTTCATCTTCAACCTCCTGAAATAACAGCTGTTCGATATAGATAATGTTTTCAAAATGAGCTTTGATTTCTTCATAGCCCAACTCGGTTCTAAAATAAATTTCAAAGCCGTTTTCCCGGATATAAGCGGCGGTTTCAGGATTTTCAGCAATATCCGCCGGCAGATAGTAGACCTCTTCCGCCAGCTCCGCCAACCCAAACACCAGGGTGTAAGCCCGGATGTTCTCCATCGTGCAATCGTCTTCATATCGAATAATCGCCTGATAGCAGGAACCAGCCACTTCAGACCGGCGCTCTTGACAGTCCTGAGCATCAACAGCTGACAGGTCTTGTCTTTTTTCCTGGGGAATATAATACTGCTGCTTTTTTTGCTGGACGCGGTTTTGCTTATCTTCATCGCCAAAGATCTGCCGCAACTCATCGAGAAAATATTTTAAGGAGTCCATCAGAAAAGCCGGGTCACCGTCGGCATCATTTCCATTGGTGATTTTATTGATTTCGGCTTTAATAAAATCCACACATTCCAAGACCAGATCCGATACCGCCGAAAAATCCAGACCTTCGGGTTTTTGCTCCCGGATAAAATAAAAAATATCCTCCACCGCATGGGCCACCTTTTCGATGTTGTCAAACAGCATCATTGCCGAAGACCCTTTGATCGTATGCATAAACCGGAAAATCTCACTAATATCATCAGGGCTAAAGCCACCGCTTTTTTCGCTGCAAATAATAACCTGCTCCAGCTGTTCCAGATTTTGATTTGTTTCATAAATGTAAACTTCAATCATCGGTTCGTTTTCGAAATTTTTAGTCACATTCGTCACCTCACGCCCATCGGATTTTTGAATCTATTTTTATGTTTACCGTAAAATAAATTCTTACGCCCTTTCTGATTAAATATGCTCAGTATTTTAAAGACCGGAAGCTTCACCTGATAACGCTAGCCTGCATGTCAACGTAGTAAGGGCCTTTTCCCTGTTTTTTATACACTTATTTATTCATTTTAAACAAAAAAATGATTTAGTCGTTAATATTTCGTACAATTCAGTATTTTTGTTTCATATAATCATAAATCATGATATTGAATCATCGTTGGCTAGTACGCTAATATCAGTTTTAATTCAAATCTCAAAAAAGGGGCGTTTTTCCGGTTAATCCACTTAAACGGATTAGCCGGAAAACGCCCTTCTAATAAATTAAACCCATGCTACTTTCTCACCGGAAACATATCCATCATATAAAGAAAGGGGCTGTATGTAGTAAATTAAGCTTATTAAGAAACTAAATCGAAGGTGTTAAAAGCGAAAATTTAAATCGGAGTGCATATATACCAGGCAGCTTTGGCATCAACGTCAACAACCTTAACCTCTGAAAAACACTCGTTCATTTCAAAAACGCACTGCTCCATCTCTTCTTTAGCCACCTTGATAAAGTGGAAGTAATCACCACGTTCGAGCCATTCGATTATAGAAGTCAGCAATCCTCGTTTTTGATTGTAGTCATAGATTATTACTTTGCTTTTGCTTACCCGACTCATTTCAGCATACATCTTTTTTCTTTCATTATTTTGCAATCCATGGGCTACATAGGAGGCGATCGATATATCAAATGTTTTGTTTTCAAACGGCAGCGACTCAAGTACATTCGCTTGAATGAATGTGATTGCTTTGTTTTCCGGTTGTCTTTTGGCAATCCTTAACATTTTATCGGCTGGATCAATCCCTGTAACCGCTAAGCCTTTCTCTTTAAGGACAGAACACAGGGCACCTGTTCCGCAACCAACATCGAGAACAGTATCATATAAAGTCAGATCCAGCACATCTGAAACATTATCAATGACTGTACCATAGCGGCTTTTTTGCATGTCATAAAACAAACCATAGATGGGTGCGATTAAATTAAACAGTAAACTGCTATTTTTGCTCATGGATAATAACCCCATTTCCAATCTTATTAATCTTAATCATATAACGGACGCAAAAATTGTTGCTGTAAATCCGGCTTCTGAACCGACAATTTTTGTGATTGTTTCGGGTGTCAAAATTCCTAGCGTCAAGCCCACGATGCCAAGCACAGTCAACAAACTGGGAGCGGACTTGAGAAATGCTTTACCAGCAATTTTGAATGCTTTTTTAGTTTTTTCTTTGTTTTTCATCAACGAAGCAATCAAGCCTACTACCAGTAGAGAATAAATTGTGATGATTGTAGCCATGTGATCACCCCGCTATTTTGATGTTTTAATTTGGATCCCCATCAGTCTTGCTCGAGTTTTGGTTAAATTACGAGTTCGGTCTCACAATTTCCAGAGCAAAGTCGGTTGCTGCTTGTAAATCCTTAGCGTTTGGGTGAGTTAACGATACAAATAAGATGGCTCCCTTACAAACAAACTCGTCCAGTACGCTAATCCCCTTTTCTTCGAGGATTCTTCGCACTGCGTCCTGCCGCTGTTTTCCTGAGGCACAGCTGGTTACCAGCACTGTGTGTGTGAGTGCGGGCGCTTCCATCTCCTTAATAAATGTCAATAGTTCCGGCATACTGGCTCCGCCATAAATGCCACCAACGATGAAAAGTAAGTCGATATCATGTAAGGTCGGATTTTCCGTTATGTTTTTGGCTTTAACCTTTAAAGCCGAGCCGATTACTTCCGCAAGCTTTTTTGAGTGTTTTGTTTTGGTTGCATATAGGACCGCAATTCTCTCCATTTTCAATACCTCCTGAGATTAAAATGACTTATTATTGGATTCGCTCAAACCATTTGAGTTGTTTCTTCTAAGTGCTATTTTATAAAGGGTTCTGCACGTTTTGGAAATCAGCAAAACGCGTAGAACCCCTAGTTTTATACATTTATTTTAGTTTTATTTCTCCACCCTTGACATCAATACGACTGTCTCAACGAGGCTTGAGTTGCATTGATAGCTATCTAAACGGTGTTCTCAACCCCTACGGTTATGGGGAACATCTCGATCGGTATTTACCTTCACATCTCCCCAAATTTCCTTTAGCTTAGCAAAATCGATTTCTCAAAGTAGGTAATACCTTCTCTACAAATATATCTACTAGTTCAGAATCGAACTGTTTCCCCGAGTTTTTCAGCAATTCTGCCACTGCAAATTCATGTGTCAGTGCCGGTCGATAACTTCTGTCGCTGGTCATGGCGTCGTAAGCATCGGCTATGGCACAGATGCGAGAAGGTAAGGGAATGGATTCTCCTGCCAAACCTTTGGGATAGCCTTTTCCATCCCATCTTTCATGATGAGACAATACATAATCGGCAATTTCAGACATATCATTTGCAGTGCTTAAAATTCGGAAGCCTATTTCAGAATGTCGCTTTATTTCATTATACTCTTTATCCGTTAATCCGTCTGCTTTATTGAGTATGTCGTCGGCTATCGCAATTTTTCCAATATCATGAAGTAAACCAAAGACTTTTAAGGTCTTAATCTCGCCTTCTTCAAATTTCAACGCTTCACCAATGGCGATACACAAATCTGAAACTCTTTCTGAATGTGCTTGCTCCCTTGGGCTTTTCGCATTGATGGTAGCAACGATACTGTCAATCACTCTTCCCCGAACACTTGGACCTTCGAATAGCTTATTGTTGTACATGTCATCTTCGGCCTTTTTTGTGACCAGATCTGTAGTCTGCGACAGATCAGTTTTTGTCGCCCAACCAAAGGAAATAGACAAATTTAAATCTCTTACTTTCTCTTTCAGCAATAATTCCAGCGTCCGATTAATTAGTTTTTGAGCCTCGGAACCATCCGTTTTTGGTAGTAAAATAGCATATTCATCGCCACCCACTCTTGCGATAATATCAGCAGCTCTAAAACTCTTTTTCAGTATTTTCGCTATCCTTATCAATAACTCATCTCCGGCAGCATGACCGAAGGAATCATTGATCAATTTAAGCCCGTTCACATCTCCCATGACAATGGTGATCGGTAGGTTTCTTTCAGTGTCGAGACGTTCCATCTCTGCTTCAAAAAACCCACGGTTATATAAACCTGTCAAATGATCGTGAAAACTGAGATAAGTGATTTCGTCCCGGATTTTTTTCTTTTCTGTAAAATCTCTAAATACCAAAACCACACCGGTAATGTTTCCTTGCTCATCTTTGATGGGAGCAGCACTATCTTCAATGGGTCTTTCAAACCCATCTTTTGATATCAGATGGGTATGATTGGCGAGTTCAATAATCTCACCTGTCTCAATCACCTTTTGCGCTGGATTGTCGCATCTTTCCCGGGTGAATTCGTCGATGATATGGAACACTTCATCACTTGATCTGCCCACTGCTTCTGCTTGACGCCATCCAGTTAATTGTTCCGCAATTGGATTTAAAATCAACACCTTGCCTTTTACATCTGTTGAGATGATCCCGTCGCCAACAGAAAGCAAGGTTGTTTTGAACTGATCTTTTTCTCTAAAAAGCAGTTGTTCCATTTTCTTCCGGTCGGTGATGTCCTGGACCACACCAGAAACTTTCAGCGGTTTTCCGGCTTTATCTTTTTCCAGTTCGGCAATTGAAATAAATGTTTTTATTTTGCCTGTGTCTTTTGTGATGATATCAAATTCCAGATTGTATGGCTTACTATTCTCAATCAAATCCACCAGCGACTGGTGGACCCTTTCCCGCTCAATAATGCAGCTTTCCACCTCTTCGACGCTGAAATTGTCTTTCGTCGGGTCAAATCCATACATTTTTTTAGCTTCATCAGAACCCCAGAATTCTGTGGTTTTCAGGTTGTATTCCCAATTGCCCACCTTCCCCAGTTCTTGCGCTTTTCTGTAGCGCGTTTCGCTCTCCCGCAAAGCTTGCTCTACTTGCTTGCGATCGGTGATGTCCATGATGTTGCCGATGACCCTGATGACTTTTCCACTCTCAACCACCGGGATGGCGGTCGTGCGAATCCAAAGCCGGCGCCCTTTGGCAGTCGTGAAGGGGCGCTCCAAATCATAGGGTTGCCCTTCCTCCACGCAACGTTGAAAGACAGCCAGGATTACCGGGCGATCCTTTGGTTCATAGCATTCCGCGCTCCGCTTGATATGTTTTGCGGATCCCGGATCCATCTCACCCGGGGAAAAATCATGGATCCGATAGGTTTCTTCCGTCCAATACATGGCTTGTGTTTCAACGTTCCACTCCCAGCCGCCAACCTTGCTAAGGCGCTGACTGGCATTTAGCAGCTCCTCGTTAGCCCGCAGCTTGTCCTCCGCCAGCTTCCTTTGGGTGATTTGAAGTTCAAGTTCATTAATCTGTCGGCGCTCATTTGATATATCAGAGAATATCGTTATGAAATACCCTTTTTCTGGAGAATAAACTTTCACTTGATACCATCGTCTTAAAGGTTCAGAAAACTGCTCAAATTCTTCAACGCCAGCGTTAATCGCAATGTTCCCATAAAATTCTATCCAGTTAAATGCACTCTTTTTTATATCCGGTAAAACTTCAGAGACATTTTTACCTAAAATATCTGAACGCTTCAGACCAGTTAAGTTTTCGAAGGCACTATTCACTTCAATAAACTCATAATCACAAGGTCTATTATTTTCATCCCGTATTATTTTGTGGTAGGCATATCCAACAGGAAATCTCTCTATGATTGATTTATGCAAGTCCATGTTTACTCGCCTCATTTCATTCTCTACCATTTTATCCTAAATATAACACCCTCGTTGATTACCACGATGTGGGACGGCAGTCCGTCCAGCGTGGATCTGATGAAGTGTTCCGATTCATGCAGAGCCTCTTCGGCCTGCTTGCGTAGGGTGATGTCCCTGACTGGCCGGATTGACACACCGTGATACACCGCCGTTCTTCGCTCATTTATTTGATTGTTGCCTTTAGGTTTTACACAGCTTCGATTTTATCGAAATAATTCTAATCGTCTTTGAATGATCTTAACTTTTCGCTTTTCACTTTACCCTTTTTATCCCCAATTTCTCCAATCTTAACCAATGCTATGTACATTTCATCAAATTTTTCGATCATCCATGCAAATAGATCTTCCTGTTTTTGAGGATTAAAGATTTCACATTCACACATTCTGTAAATGAACAAAAAAAACAACATACATTATACTTTGGTCCTTGCCTCCACAAGCCGCACGAATGGGCTTTTCACTAATTAATAACCATGTTTTTGAGACTGATAAGTTAAGTCAATAAGTTGAGCCTGGCACCGGTACCTAAAAGACTACAAAATACGAAGCCAATCACGACGGGCATAAAGGATTCGTTCAACGTTGACGACGTGGGATTGTTCATCGATGGTAAAGAAAGCGACATCGTTCTTAATCAAAAGTTTTCGGTACCCCATTGAAGCCAGCCGGTCATCACGAACAGCCGGACATTTCTGGGGCATTTCGGATAACCCCAGCAGTGCTTCTTCAATCGTATCCATCATATTCATGGCCGTCATTGGTGCGGACAACTGTGACGATATGTACCGGATCATATCACGAAGGTCATTTTGGGCTGGCTCTGAGATCTCAATACTATCCGTTGCCATCGGTTATCTCTTGTCGCAGGTCCTTCATGACATCAGTCAGCGGACGTTTTTTCCCCGCCTTAATGGCGGCACGACCTTCATCAAGGGCGCGATAAAGTTCAAGCTTCCCGTTTAACATTTCGTAAGCTTCGATGCTCATGACAGCCAGGTCCCCCTGACCATTCTTAGTGATGAAGATGGGTTCTTCGTGTTCGTGACAGAATTTAGAGATTTCGTTGTAATTATTTCTTAGATCCGTACTGGATTTGATATTAGGCATTTGAATGTCCCCCTTTGTTAATCTAAAGATATTATAGCAGAGTATCATCTTTAGATTAACAATAAAAATAGCCGGTTGAGGTAGTCAAATCGCTGATGCGTAGACAGGATTTGCCGGAGGGACTGCCATTCCCGGCTATCCCCGGATGCCTGCAAGGTGGTTTCGATTATTCTGCCTAGAATCATTGACTTCTGCACAATTAGTTGATAGTATTGTGCAGAAAGAGACTCGTTTATGCAGAAAGGAATCGAAAATGCGCGAGATTAAGCCGATTGTTGACCTTACTGATCTTATATCGCTCCGGATATATTGTCGGGAAATACTTGAGTATCGAAATGATTATTGAAAACACAAAAGAAACCTATTATGAGGTGTTATATGACAGCTCGATGGGATGGCAGGAAGAAAACAACCACTATTTTGCTTTTGTTAAGTACTATCTTGAAGTCATTTTGAGGGCTTATAAAGAGTTTTCAACCCGTATTGAATTGTTTCAGGATCGAAGCCTTACCAAGCCAGAACGGATCAGAAAACTATTTGACAACACCCTCCAAAAGCTGTCAAAGCGAGTGATTTTAGAAAAATGTCCTGATATTAGCACATCAACCGTTGAGGTTGCGTTGGCATCTTTATTAAAAGAAGGCTATATTATTAAAATTGGAGCTGGTAAGAACACCGCCTATATCCGTAATACCAATAAAAAAACAGGTACACACTAATTATTAGATCAAGGCATCTCACCCGAGGTGCTTTTTTCAAAGTTAAGTCGAGCCTGGCACCGGTACTTTGATGGTCTTTAACCCCCATTATGAATATATCTTATTCTTAATATGATGTTGTTCTTCTGGCAAATCTAAATCCTCTTCAGTGCATTTGCGAATAATTCGTTTTGTCTTATCTACAGGCATTGGAACATTCTCTTGAGAAAAGTATTCAATATTTACAACTGCGACCATAGCAATATGGTTATCCCCTCCGGCAGGAACTAAAACAAAATCACCGACCTCAATGCTATCATCATCAGTTATGTAATAATAACTTTTCTGCCCCTTATCAAAGGTTATACTGCAAAAGATATAATCATTTTTTTGACGTCTTACTTTTCCATAGGTTGATGGGTCTAATATTTCCCCAAAACCATAAAAGCTCATAAATCTAAATACTGTTTCAGCAAATTCTTCAAAGTCCTCCGGCAAACCTTTTTTATCATAAGTACCTTTTATAACACGCTGAGGATTTTTGTTAAAATCAATGGTTATGGTATATTCTTTTGTTTCGTCTGGTGTATCAATTACATCTGATGGATTGCCTTCGATATATTCAAACAAATACTCAGCATCTAAATCATCAAGTAACCCCACCACACCATCTGGAACCTGATATTTATGAGAAATGATACAGTCAGTTCCAATATTTTGGATATGCTCAATGCTTTCTGATCTTCTATCAATTATCAGCTGCTCCGTGTAATCCCAAGTTAGATAGCTGGCTTCTTCACGAATAGGCAGCTTGGGTTTGATTTTTGTAACTCTGTGGTAATCAACAGTAATTCGATTTACCTTATCTGGTTTAAAACTGCCATCAAAAACATATAAATCATCTATTTCTAATGCATCCCGAATGAGATCTGAGAGGTAAAACCCATCCACCTCAAAAATGGCACACAATGATCCATTAAATTTATATACCTTGCCTTCGGTATTGGTTATTTGCATTTCCCAATTACCAATATCTGTTGCAAATATTTCATCATATTCATCACTAAAATAGGTTGCGATCTCTTGTAAGATATCTTCAGCTACAGCTTTTTCAATTTTGTAATTTCTAGTTTGAGCCTTCTCATACTTACCAAAGCCATCTCCAAATGCGTATGCAGAAAACCATACCCGTCCACTGGAATTGATTGTTATCCGTTGTTCAACTATATCCTTTGGTTCCGGACAAGGTCCAAAACCGATACTGTTGGAAACAATTCGTATCTTTTGGGGCACTCCTTTAAAGATAAAAGGGTTTTCACCCGAAAGTAGCGACAGTCTACTAAGTGCCAAAATAAACCATGAGCGGTTTTTAAATTCTAAAATTTCTTCACCGTTATATGCCCAATGATTAAAGTATCGCCACCGTGAATATATAGCGGAACCCAGCAATTTTATATCAGTGACAGTATCGATTATCCTATTAAGCTCCTCATAATTATGTTCGGCATCTCCATAAACTTCTGCAAAAGAATTACCACAGTCCATCTCAAAACCAAGTGCATCACAATCATCTGCCAAATAGTGGTCTACTAGTTCTATGTAATTGACTTTTTCATCACGAAATTTATCGCACCACTTTACTGCGAAATCATAAACTTGTTTCATGTCTGCCACTGTGATCTACCACCGTTTTTATCCTCAATTTCTCCAACCTTAACCAATGCTATGTACATTTCATCAAATTTTTCGATCATCCATGCAAATAGATCTTCCTGTTTTTGAGGATTGAAGATTTCACATTCACGCTTATAAATGATTCGCTTTGCTGTACTGTTTTCTCTACTGGAGTACCAGTCCAACTTATCCCCAAATACTGTTTCAATATCTGCTTTTTTACTTTCCAATCGTGAAAATGTCTCGCCACTATAAACATAAATAATCAGTGCGAGATATTTTCCTCTCGTCAGTGAGAATTCAAGGTGAAAATCTGCATCTGAAACTGGAATATGATACCAACTCTGAGTATAAGGTTTCCGCGTTGCAATATCCTCTCCACGACCATTCTGTTTGCAATAATTAACAAAACTTGTCCAAAACTTCATCTGATGTGATTCAAGTATTGTTTCTTTTCTTTGCTCAGTATCAAACAAGTTTTCTGTTTTTGGGTCTTCTTTAGTGTCTTTCTGTTCTTTTGGCAATACTTCTGGAATTTCTCTGCCATCCATTGCAAACGACACATAAATCAACTTATCTATCTGCTCCCCTGTAAAGCTGAATTTCCATCGATTCTCCATAAATTGCAGGAGCTGTTTACTGCGATTATAAATAGCTTCAGCTGACCAGTCTGTTTCTTTTGCTACCTCAATTTCTGAATGGGATCCATTCTGGTATCCTCTTCTACCATTAGTTTTAGAAGTTTTTTTATCTTCGAAACTGTCATTCTGCAAAGCAGAATTAATGCTTTGTGACAGCGGCAGCAGATTTCCCAAAGCGCATGACAACAACTGAATTTCCTCAACATCAAACTGTCTAAATTGATTTTTCCAATAATATTTTGTTGGGGTCTGTGGAAGAATGTGTTCGATAGAGACTTTATCTTTTTCAGTTTTTGTGAACATCTCCCAGCTTATCTTATCGATATTATTTTTCTTCGCTAATTGGAATTCATATTCATATAAAAAGTACTTTACTGAATTCCAAAAATAGAAACCACCCATGTCAGCGAAATGCTTTTCAATTTTTGTAACAAAGTTAGGTATTGCATATTCAATATTTGACTTGGTAGTCTCGTTAATATCGTCAATTAATTCATCAATATCCATTTTTTTTAAATAGATACCACGCGCAGCACGGTTATATTCACTACTTCTAAATGTTGCATTTAAATACCCTATTCTAAAACAAATGAACAAGAACCTTTCGATTGATGAAAAAGCTTCAATTCGTTTATCTGCATTCAAGTCCCTGCGGCTGATAATTACCATAACAAGAGGTCTAAAATAACCAATACCAATACGATTTAAACGATCAACCCATATTTTTTCTTTTTCAGTCAAATTATCACTGTTCATGGGAAAGAAAGTATCATACCAGTATTTTGCCATCTCTTTTAAGCTGTTAACATAGTCAGAAATATCACTTGGCTCTAATGTGCAAATCTCCACAACTTCCGGTTCAAAATTGTCTTCAGTTTCAATTTCAGCATCATCTTCAATATCATCTGAAATCACTGGAATTGATTCTCCAACAACAACGGTTTTCTTTTCAAAAATGTTCTTTGCAGAGAATTTGTTTAAAAGAAAATGGATGTAATCATCACCTTTTTTACGGGAATAAGCAAAATAACTAATCCAATGGGCTCTTAAAAATTCATCATCCGAAAGAGGTGTCTTTTCATTTCTGCCAAGTTGATAATACACCTCTTTCCATGTATCATTTATTTGCTTTCTAAGGTTTGCCTTATCTATTGCATCAAATTTTTCATCAGGATAAAGTGTAGTCAGGTATATTAATCTGTTTTTTAGAAGTTCCAAATTCGTCAATTTTTTTCCGCGATTATTCATCGTTTCAAAGGCCACAAAAACATCATAATCATCATCAATCTCATGAATATTAAACATCAACTTCAATGTCAGTTTTAGATACAAATTACTAATACCTTCAAATTTTTCAGATGCATAAAGAGCTGACAAATTTTCTCTAAAAAAAGATTTTGCATATTTCAAATTTTTTGTATAATAAGTTTCGTTAACCGTACCAGAATACTGTTCATTGAACACTCTGTATCTAAGATAGTCCGCACTTGGGTTATCGACTTCATAGCCAAACAGATATGTAGTAATCTGATTGTTTGGTGGTCTGTGCTGACTGATATATTTTGTCTGAATATCTTTAAGAGTATCATAGCCGAGAACTATTTCTTCATCTAATTTGTCAGTATTTTCTTCTAAAGAACGTGAAAACTCGACTATCTCGTTTATTAGAATGATGAATGTTGTAAGCCGTTGTTGCCCATCAACAATATGGCACGCTTTAAATCCCTTATCCACCATCCATAAATCACTTCCCCAGGTTTTTGTTTCACTACTTTTAAGATTTTTTAATGATAGCAAACCCGTATAGTGATAGCGGTTATCCTGTAAATTCGCTAAATCATCCCAGAAGTCAACAAGTTGTGATTGCTGCCATGCATATCCCCGCTGGTAATCTGGTATTCTAAACAATTTATTCTGAAATAATAATGACAATGGTTGCAATTCACTAGCCAATCCATACACCTCTCTTTGACACTTTTCCTTATGATTATTCAATCAAAATACATTCAGTATATTCTTGTAGATTAACTTTATCAATAAATACTCATTTTGTAAATAAATAAAAAAACCCCCGGCCACAACGGCCGGGGTAACAAAGAAAGAACTTTCACACGAAACTTTCAATAAATAATCTGGTTTCGTGGTGGAATTTGAAAATGACAAAACAATTGATTGGGATAGCGGATCACGCCGATTTCCTGGCTGATGGCATAGTCGGCCATCTGGTTTATCACCGCTTCATTCATATGTCCGGGGAAATAACCGTCAAAGGCATGACCGATGAGGTGGCAGGAATCCGGCACACCGCCAACCGCCTCATTGACGGTTGGACAGCGGGCTCCGGAAGAAATCACCAGGGGCCAGCCGAATTGATCCCGGAGCCTTTGGGCAAAAGCCTTGAGCTTGTCGCAGATATCAAGACCGCAGCCGCATTCGCAGGTAAATTCATCATTGGTAAAATCTTTCAGCAGCAGCTTACCATCCTGATCCACTTTCAAGTCAAACATACTACGGGCCTGGATCAGGGCACTGTGGGTTAGTTCACCAACTTGCCCATCGGCCACCAAATCATTTTCTTTCTGAAACAGCCGGATGGCAGCATCGGTGCGGTCGCCAACCACCCCATCGACCGGGCCCGGATCATAGCCCAGGGCTTGTAAATGTTCCTGGATCCACTTCACATAGTCACTCACTTTTCTTCCTCCTTTTTTACTTCATCTTTTACTTCTTCTTTTATTTCTTCTTTTTCCCGCAGGGCTTCCAGTGCCTGGGTAATGATGGCCGGCAGCGGCACCCCCATCAGACCGATATTCTCGGTGATCGATAAAAGCTCATTGCCGCAATAGGCAATGATGGTGGCATCCCGGATAAAGGTGGCGCCCAGCAGCAGATCCAGCCGGCAGGCAATCAGCACCACCCCCAGGGTTACCCCCTTGCGGAACAGGCCCTTCTAGGCCGCCAGGCTTTCCAGCGCCCCTTGCTGTGATTTGCGGCTTTTCTTAAAGACCCCGGCTACGATTAACCCGGTGATATAATCGATGGACATAAACAAAAACAACGACTGGAGGCCAGCATCCCAGCCGCCGAGCAATTCGGCGATGCAGCCTCCCAGTAAACCCAGCGCTGTCAGCGCCGTTAATTTAAACTCAGTCATAAACGGATTAAAAAGAAGCCCGTAACGGGCTATCTTTTGTGGTACACAACTACCGTACCCTTACGGGACGTTGTAGAAGTCAGAAGTGGTGGTTTCCACCATTTTACAATCGACCTTAGACACCAGTGCGATATTATCAGGGGTAAAATACCCGTTGTTAGAATGGTGTCCATTAAGGCCACGGCTTCCGCCTGGGTGACGGTGGGTTTAACATCAGGGATCGTCATGGATACATTTTTATCCACGGCATTTTTAAAAACCATTGCTAATTTAAATTCTGCCATATCTTGCTCCTTTCAAAATTTTTTATAGCAAAGTCAGAAAACTGACGGTTGCTCAAACAGAAAATACTTTGTGGACCCGGTAACGGGACTTGTTGTGGGCGTTGATGGCGGCGGACCGGGTGCTTTTCACTGCGGATTCATTACCGCAGCCCTTGCAGACCACCTTGTATTTTTTACCAGGTTCATAGACCGTTATCAATTGACAGTCGCCCTGACAGATTTCACAGGGTTTAATGGGTTTTTCCATAATGACCTCCCAAATGGATTTTTATTTGTTTTTTTTATTTGTGCTGAGATTTTCCATCGCCAGGCTTTAAATTTTTTCCCGGCTGATACCTGGCATGATGTTGACCTCATTTTGGCATCAAAAAAGCCACCATGAGATTTCTCCCGTGGTGGCCTGCGCCTACTTTTTTCACACTACCATTATAGCACATTGGCCACTAACATCAACTCTCCTTTACTCTCCACTTGCCCTGACCACGATTTTCTTTAAAGCCCGGTCCCGCATGCGGTAGGTGTGCGGGAGGCTAAAGCCCATCTTGATGGCAATTTCCTCCCAGGTATAAGCACAGAGTTACGGGTAGCAGCCTATTGCCGGGTTTCCACTGACAGTGATGAGCAAGCCACCAGCTATGAAGCGCAAATTGAACACTACACATCCTACATTAATGGCCATCCGGACTGGACACTGGCTGGTATTTATGCGGACGACG
>NZ_JBGSHG010000116.1:0-2200 GCF_041752335.1 Acetobacterium sp.
TAAAGAAGGGGAAGCCGGGATGATCAAGGTTGGTGAATTGTTCAGTGCCGGCGAATATTTCGTATCCGATCTGATGATGTCCGGGGAAATGTTCAAAGAAGTGGGCGAAATGCTGGAACCCCACCTGGCCGGAAAAACCGGAGAAGTTCTGGGAAAAGTCGTACTGGGAACCGTTGAAGGGGATATCCACGATATCGGTAAAGATCTGGTCTATGTCATGCTCAAATCAGGCGGATTTGATGTCATTGATGTCGGGGTTGATGCCAAACCGGAAGTGTTCGTCAATGCCCTGAAGGAATCAGGCGCACCGATTTTGGCATTATCCTGTTTATTGACCACCGCCTATGATTCCATCTCAAACACTGTCAAAGCCGTTGAGGAAGCCGGTCTCAGAGATCAGGTCAAAATTATCATCGGTGGCGGACCCACCGACGAATCAGTGGTCAGATACACCGGCGCGGATGCAGTTGGCGACGATGCCCAATCAGCCGTAAGATTATGTAAGGAGATGTTATGATGAAAACGAACCCAATATATGATGAACGATTAAAAAAAGTTCAAGCTTGCATAAATCATGAAAACGAACATGTTGTTGGCTGCTATATGGGACAAGGTGTACCACCAACCTATTCCGATATCTCATTGGCTAAATATATTTCAGATACAGATGCTGGTTTAAAATGTTTCATCGATTTTGTTAATCGTATGAATGCAATAGCTCCTGTTGATTGTATTAATTTTGGTTATCCAGGTTTGATTCGAGCATCTTTAAGTATGATGTGGTGGTCTAGCGTTAAAATGCCAGGTGAGGAATTAGATGAAAATGAAATCTGGCAGGTTGACGAGAAAAAAATGATTCAAGATGGCGATTATGAACTTATTATTAAAGAAGGATCAGCAGCTGTAAGGGATCGAATATTGCCTCAAGTCATCGACATGAAAAAGATTGAACAATTCTTTGCATATCATGCAAAAGATGATGATATGACTTTTCAAAAATATACCGATGCAGGGTATCCGGTTTTAACGAGTGGTGTGAGCTGCCCTCCGTTTGAAACATTATGCGGCGGACGTTCAATGAGCGCATTCTTTATGGATTGCTATCGAAAACCGGATTTAATTAAAGAAGCTCAAGATGTCATGCTGGAAGAACAGCTGAAAATGATCGCTTCACGACCAGTTAGTGATTATGTCATCGGTGAATGGATTGGTGGTTGGCGTGGAGCGTCAGGTCTTGTCAGCCCAAAAATTTGGGATAACTTGGTATGGCCTTATATGCATAAAATTGCATTAGCCCTAATTGATCGAGGAATCACACCAATCTTGCATTTAGACCAGAATTGGAATCGAGATTTAGAACGATTTTTAGAATTACCGGCAAAAAAATGTATTATTAATACCGATGGCATGACCGACTTAAGAATAGCCCGGAAAGTTTTAGGTGATCACGTTGCATTTATGGGAGATGTTCCGTCTCAAATGTTAGTCGTATCCACTCCTGATGAAGTCAAGGATTATGTCCGCAGACTGCTGGATGACATTGGTGTAAAAGGCGTATTTTTGGCTGCCGGTTGTGATGCTCCAACAAAATCAAAATTCGAAAATCTTATTGCAATACATGAGGTAGCGCAAGAGTATTAAGAATGATAATAACCGATTGCTAGTCGGTATTATAAAAAAATATGGAGGTATAATAAATGCAAAAAAAATAAACGAGATCTCAACGTTTGCTACCGTTAGGCATTGGGGGCCATCGATCGGTAGAAACGAAACTTTGAAGGAGATCTCATCAAAATTTTAACATAAATCCGATAAAATGATAAGTCATTTTCATTAATTAAAAAAAAATTCTGTTAATTTTGATGATGATTCTCCATGGCAAAATGTTCGATAGGTGTTTGCGGGATTTTATAAAATCGGGCAATTGCCAGAAAATGATTACAAAAGAATAAAATCAAATCAAATGGAGGATAAATAAATGGCGAAAATTAGTGAATTGCTGGCAAAATTGGAAATGGACGAGCTGATGGAAGCAGTACAGCAAGAACTCGATAACGGTACCGATCCCTTAGAGATTCTTAAAGAAGGGGAAGCCGGGATGATCAAGGTTGGTGAATTGTTCAGTGCCGGCGAATATTTCGTATCCGATCTGATGATGTCCGGGGAAATGTTCAAAGAAGTGGGCGAAATGCTGGAACCC